>NZ_BAAAYB010000021.1:0-108572 GCF_039535905.1 Kitasatospora albolonga
ACGGGCAGCCGTGAGCAGGGAGGACCCCCCGTGCGTCGTTCCAGGTTCGGGCTCGAAGCCCCAGCGCCTCGGCGGCCGCCCATCACCCGTGTCGGCCAGCGGGGCGTCCGGGGGCGGCTCGGGGCCTCCCCACTCCCGGCCCGCCTGCGACGGGGATGAGCGGGCTTTTTTTCGCTACCCCGGGCCAGGTGCTCCACCCAACTCGCGGTCAGGCGTCCAGCCTGTTCGCCGGCTCCGGCGGCGGCGGTGCCTATTTGATAGCGCAGCCTTCGGAGCGGCCCCGGCCGACCGCCCGGTCGGTGTGCACGGCGGACCAGCCCGGCACCGCCACCAGGGCGGTTTCAGGTGCGCCGCGACGCCTGTGGTCAGCGTGGAGGCGACCGCCCTAGGCCAGCTGCCGTTGCCTCCAGCGGCTCGCCGGCCGCCCGTTCAGCTCCGCCAGCAGAGCGCGGCGGGCCGGCGCGGCCAGCGCCCGGTATCAGTGCCACCTCGACGACCTGTCGTCCGCCCTGCTGCCCGTCCATTCCGCCGTCAATATACGGCCGAATCGGATGCACCGCCTCCTGCCGGAGGAGGTGACCCGTCCTACGGCGAGCGGCCGTCAGGAGGCTGCTCGAGGCGGAAGACCGCTGACGCGAGCGGAACTCCTCGCCCGGCGCGCCAGCACGGTGGCTCTGGTACGGAGGGATGTGCGGCCGAGTCCGGGTAGGTGCCGCAGGTCTCGGCGACGACGCGCAGTAGCTGGACAGTAGGGCACCCCGCTCGGGCACGGGTGGACCGGCGCCGTCGAAGCCGTTGGCCGTGCCTAGACATGGATGCCCGGCCCGGTGCGGTGAGCACCCTCCAGAGGTGGAGCACCCTCTTTTTCCTGGCCGACTGATCGGATCGGCCTCCAGGAGCGGCCGCCGCGGGACGGAGCGGTGCCGCCCGTCGTAGCCGCGCAAGGCACCCAGAGTTGTGGTCGTCAGCCGCCCGCCTCGCCGATCTGCCTTCCCGATCGGGCGGGTACGTAGCGTGCAAACGTCGCAAGGTGCGTGCCGGCCACCGCCTCGTAACGCGGCCCGCGCCGGGATCTGCCCGCCGCGTCCACCGGGGTGTAGTGGTCGGCCCTCCAGGGTTGAAGCAGGTGGGCCCGAGCGACGTCGCCGGAGCCCTCGCCCCCGCGAGGTTGAAGTAGCGCGTGCCGTTGGTCAGAGATTTGACCACCGTGCGGCGGGTCAGGTGACGGCGTGATGGTAGGACGATGGTGAGGTCCGGAACGCCGGTCAGAGCAGTAGTCCACGGTGACGTCACAAGCGCACCGGCGGAGACCTCGGTCGGCGCGTCCCGGCCTGTGCCAGCCTGCCAGCCGTCAGGCGGACGGACTCACCGGCCGCCCGGCGCTTCGGGGCCTGCCCAGAGGCAGCGGTGGGCGAGCCCGTTCGGGGCGTCCCCCGCCGTGCAGGGGTTCACCCGCCGTTGCCCGCGTCGGGGGGCGAGCGGGTGCGTCCTCGCCCGTCGAGGTGATCCGGTTGTCGGCGATCCGGTTGGGAGTACCGGCCGACAGTGTCGGACCCCCGTTAAGTGGCGCGCCGGGCCGAGCACGGCGGCTCGAGCATCGTCGGAGGCGCAGAGGAGCCACTGCAGGCGCTCCGGCCCCCCGTCGCTGCGGGTTCGGGCGGCTGGTCGGGGCAGTGCAGCGTCGCCACGAGGGAGAGGACCGTTGGCCCGACGGGCCGCCTGCGCAGGTCCAGCGCTCGATTGCCGGCGCCGGCGGCGGTGCGGTCGAATCGGCGCGCGGCTCCCCTCAACCCCACTTTTCTTACCCTTACCTCGCTCTGGCGGCCATTACTGGACAGCGACCCCTTCGCCGTGTGCCGAACTGTGCGACTTGTTGGATCCGTAACTTGGGTGCGAGGACGTACCCCGTGGTCTACACCAGGGGCGCGAGGAACGCTGCGCGAATCGGGAGGCACGGGAACAACCTCACCGGCAACTGAAACCGCAGCTCAGCCAGCCGGCAGGTGTGCGTTTTCCCCCCCGGCGCCGCAGTTCCTCGCGCCCTGCGGGGCGCCCTACCGCGTAACTCCTTAGGGGGCGCAAGCGCTCCAGTCCCCAGGGCATTGGCACGAGGCCATCGGGGACGGTGCTGATCCTTCCGCGTGGGACGGCCGCCAGGCGGCGGTGAGACCATGCCAGCGCCACGCTTGGAGCCTGCTCGGCGATCGCATTGCGGGAGGTCCCCACCGGAGGTACTACTTTGGACCGGCCGAGCCTCGGCCGACGAACTCGCGCACCTCGTCTGGCTGGGGGAGTCCTATGCCTGAGGGCCGTCACGACAGCTCTGGCTTGGGCCGCAGGCCCGCGTGGGCGAGTTCGCGGCAGGGCCTGGGACCAGCCCGTACCGCGCCCGCTAGTTCCTGGGCAAGTTCGATTGCCCTCGACCGTAGCCAGTACTCTGCGGCGGCGTCGCTGCAGCCGACCCGGTGCCCGGATCAGGGCGCCGCGAGTTGACCTACGTCGCCCGCCACCGCCCCACACGTGAGCCTCCCCCCCTCCAGTAGTTGACGGACTCCTCCAGCCGGCTCGAGCGAGAACTGGCCTGTCCAGACCGAGGCCTGCATCCGCAGGGCCCGCGCCCCGCGCCGAGGCATCGGTGCCGAACTTCTCCGCCCGGACGGGACCGCACCTTTCCGTGCCCAGCTCCCGCCGCCTCGTCGGGGCTTTCGGGGGAGAAGATGGCCTTGGCGAGGGGTGGCCGGTCCACGGGGACCACGACCTCCCGGCCCTGTTGTGCACAGCCCCGGCGGTCAAGCTGCTCGCCGTACGGTGCGGCAAGACCTGGGCGACTCCAGCTGGCCAGGTCGACCCCCCTGGCGAGCAGCAGCTTGCCGTAGAGGGTCGGACGCGTCGGGACAAGAAAAATGGCAGGTGGCGGTGGTACGGCCCCTGTGTCCTTTCCTCCGCTTTTCTCGTGCGAAGCCCCCCCCCCCCTTCTCCCGGTACTTGCGGGCCAGCCTCCCAGGCCTCGTCCGTAACACCGCCGCGGCGCCTAACTTCCGCTACAGGGATCGTCACGCCAGCACACCGCCCCCACCCGCCCACACCCGGTCCCATTTGCACCACTGGCACAGTTCGGCCGACCTGTTCCTCTAGGGGCGATCCGCCTCCGGTGAGACGCTGCAGGCCGCGACGGAGGAATGTGCCCTCCAGGCACTCGGCGAGGAGTCGCGGCTCGGAAACCAGCCGCAACAGGACCCCACTACCACCACCCGGACCCAGTAGGAGAACCGACCTCGGTGCCACCCCACCGCTCCACGCGGCCACCGCGTACATCACTAGCCGGTGTTGTTGTGGCACCCCCCTCTGCCTCCCCCCCCCCCTCCCCCCCGTTTCGGGACACAGACCGCTGACAGTACGGTGACTTAGTATCCTCAACGCCTGGTTCGCGTGAGAGTTCCCGTCGTCGGATTGTGTACGTGTAGGTCAGGCCGAGGATGGCGGGGCAACTCGAAACCCAGGTGTTGGGTTGCGCCGCCGAGGCCCTCGGGCAATGGCTCTGGTGGCCGTCCATCGCCCTGGTCCCGACCAGGCGATCCGCGCGCGGCCCGCGGGCCTCGCCCGCGCCCTAGCGTCAGGTCCCAGGCCAGCATGGTCCCGTGGACGGCCCCGGTCGGAAGTCGCCGCGGACCGACTGACCGTGCGGCCCAGCCTCGGCCACCGGCGCCGAGCGCGCGAGGCCGCGTCCTCGTCGCGCTGCAGGCGATCCCACATGAAGCTGCAGCGCCTCCAGCCGCATCCGCCCGGGCCGGGCGCGGTGTGCCTCCGCCCTACGGCCGGCAGACCTCGGCCGGCCTCGACCAGCCGTCCGGCGTGCGCCAGCAACTCTTGGAGAGCCGGAAGGTCCCCCGGTTCTTTTTGTGGACACGCAGTCGGCGATGAGGCCGCGGCCTAAGCGAGAGGGACGTGGCGGACGCTGGTGGAAGGTTAAGATCAGGGGAGTACCGTCCCAAAAGAGAGGGCGGCGCAGCCCGACTCGTAGAGCTACCACTCCCCCTCCCCGGCACGGACGTCCTCCTCCGGCCGGGCTCAGTTACAGCGCGCGCTGGAGCACAGCCGCCACAGCGCCGGCCTCGGGCGCACCGATCGCCAGTGACTCGGTGACGGGCCTTGGCGGAGACGCTTGGCCACCTGCCGGTCGTCGCCCTCGGGGTGGGTCGTCTCCCAGCAGGTGGCGGGAGGCGTCCAGGAAGCGAGCCGCCGGAGTGTCGATGGCGGTGGCGGACCTGCCGTGCATGCCGGGTCCGCGGTGATGTCGGCGGCAGGTCTGGTAGATAGACGCCTCCTGCGGTGCCGATCAACGGGTGAGACGAACAGTCGAGACGGCCGGTGGGGCCTGGTGCGTCAGCACACGGTGCTGGCGGCGCAGCTGGCGGACGGATCCCCGGCCTCGGCCGGGCTCTGCGCGCAGATGGTGGCGGACAGGTCCTGCTTGATGTCTGGTGTCCGAGCACCAGGGCGCAGGCCAGGCGAACCGCCTAGGACGTTGCTATACCGAGCTTGATCCAGACCAGTACTTTTTCTTTTTTGAGCGTCATGGAACCCTTGGCCGCGGCTCGGCCAGGTAGCCGCCAGTCTGCTTTGACGTTTCTCCATCGAAGGGGTCGGAGCTGCTGGTCACGGACCTCGCGCCAGCAGGACGGCGACGATCGTACGGGTTCCCCTTGGTGACGGCCCACGACCTCGTGGCAGAACAGGGTCCTCGCCCGTCTCGGGCCCCGAGTCTCGGCCCCGGACCAGCTGGCCCGACCGAGGTCGGGTTGAGCGGGCCCGCAGCGCGTGCCGGCGGGTGGCCTGGACCTCGATCTGCTGCTGGAGCTCGCGCTCTCCTCCGAACTCTGTTGCGGTAGCCGGAAGGACCAGCAGGGGGACCGCGCAGCAGACCGTGGCCCGGGCGGCGAAGGACGGCACCAGCCAGGGTGAGCGACTCCCCTGGTCGGCCCAGTGCACGGTCGCCACCATCATCACCAGCGGCGGCGAGCCGGAGCCAGCTGGGTGCAGCCAACGTAGTCGAGCCCTCGCGGACCCCTGGGGGCTCCATTCGGCTCGACCGCGCAGGAGGGCGGGAGCAGGCCGATCGCGGGCCCTCACGATGGCTCACCAAAGTACACCAGCCGCCGCAAGACTCGGACCGCTCGGATCGCGAGAGAGTCCGCCGGAGCACCGGCCACGCAGCAGTGCTTGAGGACGGTGGAACTCGGCATCCTTGGTCTCCGTTCGCACCCCGGCCGCCGAGTAGCACGGTGCCTGCAGGTCTTGCGGAGCTTGGCCAGCCGGCGGAGTCTGCGATCCATCACAGGACCCGTCTTGCCGACGAACCCCCAGGTCGGGGAGGCGTCTGTAGACGAGCAGCTCGCCGAATCCTCGGTGCCAACCGCCTCGACAGTCTCCGCAGAGGCGCGTCCAACGCCTGCTCGGCGGGTGGAGTTCCTCCCTCCCGACTCGTGCAGGCGGGGCAGGCGTGACCGCCGCTGCCAGTGAACGTCCATCGGCCCGCCCTGTGACTCGACCACTGCCAGACCTCCGCCCTTGCCACCCGTCCCTTCGGATCTGGTGGTTGAGGCGTAATACCAGTGGCCGTCACCCCGTGGCGCGCGTTCGCGCAGGCCTGGCCCCACGTTCAGGATTCAGGCCCGGACACGAGGGCAAATGCCCTTTGGTACCCTGCCGTCTGAGATTCAGATCGGATAATGCTTCGCCCGGAAAGGGCGCCGTTGATCATTAAGACGACTAACGGCGCCACAAGGCTGACACACACAGAGCCGTGAAGAGAGCCGCCAGAAATACGCTACAGTAACCGAGCGCCTGGAGTCGATGTCCGAACGACAGCCCAGTCTGAGCCTCCCCTTCCCCCACCGACGCCAGCCCCCACCAAGCCCACAGGCCGCCCGGCACACGACGATTGCGCAGCAACGCCACCGTGAAATGGCCCCGCCTCCACCGGCCCAGTTGCAGCTTACGAGAGGTGGCGGATTCCGTTACCGCAGGGAACTGGCGGCGACTGACCTACCCGGAGGAGCTCGGCCGAGGACCTGGGTTGGGCCGCTGACCTGAGGCGCTTCTACTTCCTCTTGAAGACCAGTTCGAACGACGCGCTGGGACGACGCCCCCCGAAGGGTCGCCGAGATCTGCGAGCGGCCCTCCTCACCGCCCTCATGCACTAGCCCCAGACCGAGCTCGGCACGCACCCCCGCCTCGAACGAGCACTTCTCCGACCAATGGGCCGCCCACGCCCCCAGCATCCATTGAGTGGATGTCGCCCCGCTGGAGAGCCAGGGCCCGCGTACCAACTGGTTAGGAGTCCCTATTCGCCCCTCCCCCCCGCCGAGGCCGGCCGGGCGAATAGCCCCAGCCGACCACTTCTCGCGACCGGGAAAGCTACTGATGCCTCGTCGGCCCGGCTAGTCGCCTTCGCGACACCGCCGCGCATGGAGACCCATCTTCGACATTGATCCGAGCGGCCCTGGGGCACGCTTCGAAGGTGCCGCAGGCCCGTGCTGACCATCCCGTGCCTCCGCCAACCGCCACTGACGGCGGCCCGACATACCCTCCCTCACCAATGATGTCGCTCCCTACGCCCTAGGAGTTGGCACCTGGGCACCGACGGGCCAACCCTTGGCTGATGATCGTGCAGCGCCGAGCGCGCCCAGCTGCTCTCCCGAGGAAGCCGCCTCCGGGTCATGGCGGAGGCCCAGATGATGGCCGACACGGTCGGCGGCGCGAGCTGTGATGAAACGAACTGCCCGAAAAGTCTACCGTACTGTTGGGCATGATCCGGTAGCCGATCGTCATGCCGCGCACCGCGTACGCCGACGGACTCGGCGCATGGACCGCCCTTTTGGCCCTTATCTCCGCCTGGGAGCTCCGGACCGGTCGAGTATCGTACGGGCTGACGTCCCACCAGCCCCGTCACCGCTACCCTCCGTCACCGCCCCCCTCCCCCGTTTCCCTCCTCTCCGAGCTGCACGACGCACGCATGGCGGGCCCCGAGCCCTCGCGGGTAGCAGGTCTCGCACTGGCCATGGTCGCCTAACGTGCGTGTCCGGCCGGTGACCCCTGCACCGGTGCGAGTACGTGCGTCGCTCCCGCAGCTCCACCAGCTCAGCAGCGAGGGAGATACCGCCCCATGACCTGTCTACCAGCCCACCGGCCAGCACGGCAGCATCCGTCGAGTCCGCCCCCGCTGACGAGCAACTGGATCGGCAGGCTCCTTCACTCCACGGTGTGCGCAGGCGGCTACTTCGAAGAACCCCACCCCCGCACCGGCCGACCTTCTGCCAGAGGTGGCCCCGGGGCCGGCCACCGCTGAGGACATCGAGGCCCCCCGCCCTCGACGCGCCCCACGCCGCCGCCCCCGCCTGGGGCGCCCACTTCACCCGCCGACGCCGCCCAAGGTGCTGCTCCGGGTGCCCCGAACGGATCTAGGCCCCAAACTCGAACGCCTCAGCCGTCGCGGAGAGCTGGGCCGAGAACGGCCAAGCCGTTCCGCGAGACCTGGCCGCCGAACCTGCCGCTCGCCCGGCGAAACCATGCGCACTTCGCCGGAGAACCTACCCCCAATGCCCCCGGCGCCCAGGAGGGCCGGCCGTCCCAGATG
This sequence comes from Kitasatospora albolonga, assembly GCF_039535905.1. Taxonomy (GTDB): domain Bacteria; phylum Actinomycetota; class Actinomycetes; order Streptomycetales; family Streptomycetaceae; genus Kitasatospora; species Kitasatospora albolonga. The sequence continues at coordinate 7,637 of NZ_BAAAYB010000021.1, forward strand.
ACGAGGACACACCGTCTGCCACCCCCCCCCCCCCCCCCCCCCCCCCCCCCAATACCACTTCCACGAGCCGACTGGGCGTGGTCGGCCAGATATCCCGTGTGCGAACATTCCCGATCATGCATGGCCATCTGGAAGATCGCACCGGCGGCTCGCCGGCCGGGCAACGCGGTGGTCCTCTAATGACCGCTGAGCGACCCCCGTACCTACCCGTCCTGCTGCCTGATGGAGCTGGTGGCCGACCTGCTCACGCCGGGCCTGGTGGTCAACGTGGTCACCGGCTTCGGCGGAGGAGGCGGGCAAGCCCCGCCTGGCATCCCTCCCTCGCGGATCCGACAAGATCTCCTTCACCGGCGCAGACCTCCCGGGCCCGCCATGATTCAGCAGTACGCCCGCGACCGAACCTCATCCCGGTCTCCTGGAGCATCCGGCGGCAAGTAGCCCCAACCTCTTCTTCTCCCGAACGTGGCGGACCCGTCAGGCGCCTTCTACGACAAGGCCCTGGGAGCGGCCTTCGCGCCTCTCGCCCTTTTCAACCAGGCGACGGGCGTCTGCACCTGCACCTCAGCGGCCCTGATCCAGTCCTCGATCTACGACCGTTCCTCGGACGACGGCCTGGAGCGGCCGTCCGCGCCATGCGCCAGGGCAACCCGCTCGACACCCGAGCCCAGATCGGCCGCGCAGGCCAGCGCCCGAACAGCCACCAAGATCCTCGCCTACTGGAGATCGGGCCAGGCCGAGGGCGCCAAGCTCCCTGACCGGCTGGTGAGCGGGCCGAGCTGGACGGCGGACCTGGCGCGGGCGGCTACTACGTCACCCCGCCGATCTTCGAGGGCGGACAACTCCATGCGGCAGGATTGTGAGGATCTTCCAGGAGGAGATACTTCGGCCCCCGTCGTCGCCGTCACCCCCCCGCCTTCGACGACTTCGACGATCCCGGCCCCATCGCCCTCGCCAAAGACACCGCCCCTACGGCCTCGGCGCCGGCGTCTGGTCCCGCGACGCTCCAACGCCACTACCGCGGCCCGGGCCGCGCCATCCAGGCCGGCCGGGGTCCTGGATCCAACTGCCTACCACGCCTACCCGGCCCACGCGGCCTTCGGCGGCCCCTACAAGAACTCCCGGCCAATACGGCCGCCCTATGCGACCCACAAGATGCTCCTGGGTAGCGAAACTGTACAGCAGACCAAGGAACATCCTGGTCTCCTACTCCCCAGACGCCTCGGCCTTCTTTATAGGAACCGCCCCTGAGACATCCCGTCAGGCCCGGGTCACCTCCGACCACCCGGGCCTGACGGCCTCCCGTCATGTCTCAGTCACGATACCCTCGTAGCCGGCACCGACTACTACAGCTCACCGCGGGCGCCCCGAGGGGACCGCGCTGGGCAGAGCCGGCCCAAGTTTTTCTAGCTGCATATGTCACAACAGTGCCTCCATCCCGCAGATTCCAGACCATGTACGGCAGAGCGGTCGGCCGTCAGGGCCCGACGGGCATGCCGTCCAAGGACGCCAGACACCGCCACAGTCGGACACTCCACCCAGTTACCGAGCTGACACCACTGCTTCCCGAGATGCGGAACGACATCCCGCGGTCCCACACCTGAGTGCCATGGCGAGTAGTCCCGGCGACAGGCCAGCCACCACGGGGACGGGCCCAACCGCGACCGTATGCCATCGCGTCGACTTGGCACCACCTGTCCCCTCCAGATCACCGATCCAGGTCATCTCCGTATTGGATCCCAAACTCGCTCCTCCGCCCACTGCCGGATATGTCGGCGACACCGCCACCGGTCTTTTTTTTTTTTGCCGGCCCCCGTCAGTGGGCCCAAGCCAAGGTCTCGACGCCGAACCGCCCGCCTCACTTCGAAGGTTTTCCCGCCGATCCGCAGGCGATTCCCACGATTTCCCCACGGCCCATTACGCCTTCCGCAGCAGTGTGGTGACACAACCACGGCGGTTGCTCCGATGTGGCCGACGGCCAGCGGCGATCCGTAGCTACCCTCGGTGCACCGGCCCTCCGATCCTGCTCCGCGAGGCTCCACATACGAACGCGTTCCTGTAGAACAGCGCAACCGCTCGCCGTAATCGCCAACCAGGCCTCACGACTGACCGTCGTGACCGTGTAACCTCCTTCACCCAGGCGGGTTTTTCTTTTTTCTTTGTTTGAACCTTCGAGAAAGACCGAAGCCTCCCGGCCGAGACGAAACGTCCCACACCACGAGCGCGTGTGGTCGTAACTCGCCGACACCACGGCAGGGGAGCCGTCCAGCAACCACGTGTCAGGCAAGCCGCCCGGATCACCGTGCTGCATGTCCTCCGTGACTATGTACTACAAGCTCTCCGGTCGTCACCTCCATCTCCCACAGGCGGACGAGACATCGCTGCCTGGAACTGGCAGCCACCGGCCATACGTGCGGCCGTAGGACGATCGCAGATGCAGAACGCGACCCAGTCCGCTAGTGGCCATTGAGACGGGCCAGCAAACCGACCCGCGGGCCCTGACGGCCCCGTTCTCCTCAACTCCATGGAACCGTCGCGAACCCAGCACCATGACAGGCGACCGTCGAGTCCGCAAAGGCGAGGCGGGTATTCCATCCCGGTGCGACGGGTCGGCAGGAGAAGACCACTCTACCGGTGTCAGGACGCGGAAATGGAGTGCCCCACACCGGTGAAAATTCCCAGCGCCATCAGGTCGACACCGTCATGACCGACGACGGCCATCGCTCTCACAGCCCTCTGAGTCGCCAAGCTCCACCCAAGGACCCCAGTGTCCCACGTTCAAGAGTCGCCGACCGAACCGGACGGCACTGTTTGCGACCAAAGCGGAAGGTTCTCCTCGAACTCTCGTGCCCGAGCAGGCTCCACGTGTGCAGGCGGACCTGCACTCGGATGCCCCCGGAAGCCTCTCGCCGGGAGCTGACGCGACGCCAGTCGCGGCACACAGGCAGAGCCGTCGCGCGAGCAACCCACGATCAGCATCTGGTGTTCGCCCCACCCCCCCTGGGACACAGGTACAGAGCCGCCACGATGCGAGCCCCGTATATCCATCACTGGCCAATCGCCGACCTGGTCTCGGTCCGCACGGCAGAAGTTGTGTGAACGCTCCGTGGTGCGCACACGAATCCCTTTTTTCTACCTCGGTCCCAGACCGCCCCACCGATTCCCATCGTGGCACCCGTCACTAGTGAGGCATCACCCCGCTCCACTTCGACGGAGTTGAATTGGAATGTCAACTGTCCTGGTATGCCCGCCTCCAAGACGCCCAGGCCCAGACCCTGCCCCGCCGGATCCCAGATCTCCACCGGTCGCTTTTTCCCAGTTCGAGCGATGAGCACGGCCGGCGACCCCCCCACACTATTGAACTCAACAGCGAGCAGTGGATCGCGGACCACGAGCCTCAACTCCCCTCGCGTACAAAAGTGCCTTTCGTCTGAGACCGGTCGCCCCATTCTGGTCGCTTCCCCAAACACCAGCCGCTCCCCTCGCCAAAGCGCCACTCCCGGTACTCCTCCAATCTACCGCGTACTCGCGCCGCGTCCCACACAGCCTTTTGTGACCGTGTTCACCCGCTCGTGGACGGGAGAGATGCCGATCCAGAGGGGGCCGAGGTTTACCGAAGTACATCGTGCGATTCGTGGCTCACGTTCTGAGCCGCCTTTCGACGCACCTCCATCGTCTCGCACACCCAGCGGATCGGGCTCGGCGTGGACCATCCGAACCAATGGGTTCTTCGAGGAGACACGCCCCAGATCTCCCGACGCTGCGGCGTGATTCCGGCCAGGTGCGATCGGACCATACGGGTGCGCCGCCCCGCCCTCCCCAGTCGAGGCATTCGGTCACGTGGTTTCGGCCATGGCCGCCACCACCGAGTCGATCAGGGCAGAGTCATCCGGCGCTGCCGTCCTCTACCCCTGCGCCTGGCGATCGCGCCGACGCAACTCCCCCTCCCCCATGCGTAGTGCTCGGTCAACGCCTCGTGGTTACAGCCGGACACCTGACCGCGCCCTCACCTGAACCACTGGCACCTCCACGATCGTACGAACCCGCCTGCCTCAGACAGCCCAGTTCACGTCAGCGTCGGTGCATTTCTGCCCGAGAGGGCCGCGCCAGTTGGAGCCCCACAACGAGTCCCACACGGAAGTAAGACCGAACCCTTCCGAGTATGGCCAACGGTCGCACACAGCTGATATACCGCACTCGATCCTCGTCCTACGCTATCCGTTACAGGGGCCACTTTTTTTTTGGCCATGTTGTTTTAGGCGTCGAAGGCCTGTCCCACCTCCGAGGCCCGAAGCTGCTGCCTCCCAAGCCCCGGCCGGGAACTGATACAATGGTCCAGAGTCCCAGTGACAGCAGCGCCGCGACGGTCATCCTGGCGAACAGGTTTATAGGAGCACTGCGCCCAGCCCGCAGGGCCACCACTGCCTTGGCCAACGCCGACCGCCCGGGCCTCCGCGACCTCACCCGGCAATCGCGGCGAAGCGTGCAGTCCGCGCGTTATTAACCCCTATATCCTCGAGGTCATCAGCGCGTCCGGTTGCCTCGTACGCCATCCGTTTGTCCCTAGGTCGAGGCACCTCACGCCACAGCACACAGTCGGGAATCGGTCGTCCGACCGACGCCTTTTTCTTCCCCACTTTCCGATCAGCAGGCGCAGCCGGGGCAGCACCGACATGGGACGGAGCAACTCCCTGGCGATACGCTGTGGTTCCCGCCCTTCGACGCCAGTGCCGGCCTCGTCCAGGGCATCGATCAGCACGGTCCGGAGCGAGCCCTCGTACGCGGCGAGACCGGCGAGCAGCTGTGCAGGGGTGTCGGCTTCGACATCCAAAGCGACTGCCAGCCGCGTCGTGAGCTGCTCCAGGGTGGTGCCGTGCGCGTGCACCGAGACCGTCACCACATCCGGCGGCGGCAGCAAGTGTGCGGGGGCTTCGGGGTGGTCCGGCCGGGTCAAGGCCAGTAGCCGTCCCAGGACCGCGGACTTGCCGGAGCCCGGATCGCCAGTCACCACCCGGGCCCGGCGGTCGTGGACGGGATCGCGCAGCCATCCCGCGAGCGAGGCCAAAGCCTGGCGTCGGCCGGTGAACCAGTCGCCCCGTTCACTGACGTACTCGACCCCGCGCCCCCGGGGCTCGAAGTGCGCGGTCCACTCCCGCTGGGACTGGACGTCCATGGCGCCGTCGGGCAGACCGGGGCGGTACCTGGGGTTGGGCAGGAACGGCGGGACGGCCCGGCCGGAGACCGCGTGGTAGCTGGCGCTCTGGTCCGAACCGTGCTCTCGGAGGTGGTCGTTCACCTGGCTGGTCACAGTGGCGATGTCGAGGTAGCGCTGGCGCATCCCAGCGGTGGCTTCGCGGACCGCCACCTCCAAAGCGGTCACGAAGGCGTGGTCGTAGGCGAGTTCCCTGGAGCGGGCGGAAGCCACCAACCAAAGGCCGTCGGCATCCCGCGGGCGCTCGTCCACCAGTTGGCCGGCCACCACGGCGGCCTCGGCCGCACCTAGCTCGGCGAAACAGGTGTCGAGCAGCAGCAGGACGTGCCCGACCCGCGTGTCCGCCAGCAGTTCTGCCAGGTCGCGGGTGGCGAGCGCGGTGGCCACCAGGTCCTGACGGCTGTTCAGACAGGTCAGCCGGTGGTGTCGTGAACCGCGCAGACCGTGGCCCGCGTAGTACACGACGAGCACGTCCTTCTCACAGCGCTCCTCCGCCCGGAGCCAAGCCTCGAGGCCGATTCGCACCTGCTGCGCGTCCGGGGCATGGGCCAGGTCCGGGAGGATCTCGGCGTACCCGAGCGATCCGAAGAGGGCCTTGACCCGGCCGAGATCCTCGGACACCCCCGGTAGGGGGGCCAGAGTCGGGTCGGCGGTATACACGCCCGAGCCGAGGACGAAGACGAAGCGGTTGTGACCGTCGGAGCCCGGGAGGACCGTCATACAGCCAGTCCCGTGGCAATCGCGGTCCCGGTCTGCGCAGCCGTCAGGTAGGCACGCATGCTGTGCATCTCGGACCCGTTGTCCACCGTCAGGTCCTGGAGCTCCGGCCCGAACAGGGGAGCCAGCTCCCGCACCAGGGCCACCACGTCTCCCCTGTCGGCCAGGTTGGTCCAGCGCTTCACGGCCGTCGGCCAGCCCCCGGGAACCGGCTGGAGGCGGTCGAAGACCAGTCCGGCCAACCCCAACGGGGATCCGAGCGTGACCAGGGTCAGCGGCCCGCGGTCGGGGGCCGGGGCGACCGCGCACAGCGCCTCGTAGGCCACCACCGAGCCCAGCGAATGACCGACCACCACCCTGGTCTCAGGGGTGAGCAGTTCTTCGACCCTGGCCCGCGCCGCAGCGCGGAGGCCCGGTTCGGTGAAGTACCGGCTCACCTGCTTGAGGTCGGAGATCAGCAATCGCTCGGAGACCGCCCCGAAGAAGCGCGAGCGGGTCAGGGCGTGCAGGCCCCGGCGGACCCGGTCCACCGTCAGGGGGCGCGACGCCAGACGGCCAACCGCGCCCCGAGCGCCCGGGCCGCCGGTGGCCTGGTCCGGTCCCGGGATACGCGGATCCAGCCGCGCGGCCTCCCGCCACCACGCTTCCAGGAGGTCTGCCTCGAACCCGTCCTCGACGTCCTCCGCCCGGTAGTACGGCTCTCCGCGCGCGCCGGACTCCCGGTAGAGGTCTCCGTACGCGACGCAGGCCACGTCTCCGTCGGCAAGCCCTCCGAGGGTGGGATCGCGGCGCAGCGCGAGCCCGACCCCGCCGCGCAAGGCTGGTTCCAGCTCCGCCAACAGCGTCTCGGCGGTGTCGAGTTGACGCCCCACCCCGTGCACCACGACGACCCTGCTCATGGCCCCTCCGCCCGACTCGCACTCGTGGCGAGAGCATAGTCGGGCGCCACCACTCAGGGCTTGAGGATCAGGTCCTGTTCGACCGGCGGGGTGCCGCCGTGCCAGTCGAGCGGGGCTCCGAAGCGGATCAGCTCGCCGTGGAGGGACGGGTCGACGGGCTCGGCGAGGACCACGTCGAGGACGGCGCGGGCGGCCTCGGCCGGGGTCTGGGCCTGGCTGTAGTCGGTGAACCACGGGCGGGAGGTCGGGGTGTCGACCATGCCGGGGCAGACAGCGGCGACCAGGGTGCCGGCGGCGAGGTCCTTGTCCCGGCGGGCGGCCGCGACCGCGCGGACGGCGGCCACCTGGGCCACCTTGGAGGGCACGTTGAGCCAGCGCGGCCAGCCGGCCTCGGCGGCCGTGCCATCGTGGACCGCCGCGCGCCAGGACTCCACGGCCCGCTCCACTCCGTCGAGGTCCGCGCCGTCGAAGAGGTGGTGCAATCGGGGGTCCAGCCGGCCCAGGGTGCCCAGGCTGCTGGCCACCACGAGCAGCCGTCCGCCCGGGCGCAGCGCGGGGCCGAAGGAGCGCAGCACCGCGTGGGTGGCGGCGTTGGAGACGTCGATGAACTCGTCGGCCCGCTCGGACTGCGAGTCCTCCGGCAGGAGGCGGGCGACGGCGTTGGAGAGGACGATGTCGACGCCGCCGTGACGCTCCGACAGCTCTGCGGCGAGACGGGCGATGGCGTCGGAGTCGGTGACGTCGAGCACCCTCCCTGCCACCCGGGCGCGGGTGGCAGGGAGTAGGGCGACCTCGCGGGCGGCTTCGGTGACGCGCCCCTGGTCGCGGCCGGTGAGCAGGACCAGGTCGTGCTCGGTGAGGCGAGCGGCGAGACCTTCCACCAGGGCGCGGCCGAGGCCCTGGTTGGCGCCGGTGACGACGGCGATGCGGGATGTGTTCATGGCTGCCACGGTAGGGAGGACCCGGGCGGGAGGCCAGCGAGAATCCGAGCACTCCGGCGCGAACGGGCGCCATAAGACGGCTTTCTGATGATCCGTCAGGCTCCGACGGCTCTGACCCAGACGGGGAACGGGGCCGGTTCGGGGTCCGGGCCCGCCGCGTCGTCCTCCGACGGCTCGGTGATGGTGATGACGCCGGGGCTGGAGTCGGCCAGGAAGGGGGCGACGACGGGGGCGAGGTCCGTGGTGGGGGCGTAGGCGCCGCCGAAGGGGAGGTCGTCCGGGGGGGCCGTGCCGGTGGAGCAGCGGAGCTGTCCGGCGAGCTCGTCGTGCCAGACGTAGAAGGTGGCCGGGCCGGTGTACCCGGCGGCGAGGACCCGGGCCCGGAGGGCGGCGGCGGTCCGTTCGAAGGCGGCGGCCACCTCGGCGACGGTGAGGGAGCGGCGGTCCTCCACCTCGGCGTTCAGGTGCCAGGTGTTGGTCTCCCACTCCACCGGCCGGTCGGCCGGCTCCAGGGCGAGGGGTTCGTCGGCCAGTTCGGCGATCCAGGTCAGCAGCACCGGGGAAGTCTCGCACGCCCCTTCCGGCCCCGCCGGGACGCATCGGTACGATGGGGGAGGCCGGAGCGGCCGGACGGGGAGGCGCACAGTGACGGCAGACGGGCCCGGTGTCCTCGGGGAGCGGATCGAGCAGCTCTTCCGCACCGTCAGGCGGCCGAACGGCGAGCCGCACAGCAACGAGGAGGTGGCGCGGGCCTGCCGGGAGGCGACCGGGGAGACCTTCTCCGCCACCTATCTCTGGCAGCTGCGCACCGGACGGCGCGACAATCCGACGAAGCGTCACCTGGAGGCGCTGGCACAGTACTTCCAGGTGCCGCCGGCCTACTTCTTCGAGGACGAGCAGGGCGATCGGATCGCCGAGGAGCTGGCCCTGCTCGGGGCCCTGCGGGACGCCGGCGTGCAGGAGGTCGCGCTCCGGGCCGTGACCCTCTCGCCCGAGGGGCTGGGCACCATCACTGACATGATCGAAGCAATCGCCAGACGTGAGGCGCGAGCCCGGGGCGCCGAGTAGGCTCGCGTCTGCGCTCTCCGGAGCGCGGGGGCGGGCGCGCGTGCGGAGCGCGCCGGATCGACGTCCCCCGGGTTCGGGCAGCTCGTGGGGGCGACATGGAGGACCGCGAACGGCGCAGGCTCTGGCGGCGCTGTCGGGAGCTCGCGGCGACGCTGACCCTCCCCGATCCGTTCGAACTCCCGTCCCTCGGCGAGGTGTTGTCCGTGCACCTGGGGCGGCCGGTGGAGTTCCTGCCGCTGCCCGCCGGGGCGGCCGGCACCTGCGGGGTGCTGATCAGCACCGAACGGGCCGAGTACATCGGCTACCCGACCGACACCACCCCGCTGCACCAGCAGCACATCGTGCTGCACGAGGTCGGGCACCTGCTCTGCGGCCACCAGGACGCGCGGTCGTCGGCCGAGGGGCCCGGCGGCGCGGGCGTGGCCGGCCTGCTGCCGCACCTGTCCGGCGAGTTGGTCCGCCGGGTGCTGGGGCGCAGCGCGTACGACAGCGCGCAGGAGCAGGAGGCCGAACTGTTCGCCTCACTGGTGCTGCACCGCGCCGCGGGCCTGCGCGGCAGGATGGGCTCCGGGGCCGCGCGCCCGGGCGAGGAGAGCGAGGAGGCGGTCCGGCTCGGCGGCGTCTTCGACTGGCCTCGGGGCCGGGGCCGGCGCCCCGCCGGCGCGCCGTGATCTCGCTGGTGGAGTGGCTGGCCGGGGCGGTCGCAATCGTCGGGGTACTGTACCGGATCCGGCTCTGGCGCGGTGGACCGCTGCAGCCCGGCGCCCGCTACCTGGCCGCGTTCACGGCCTCGCTCGGGCTCTCGATGGCCCTGCTGCCGTTCTCCCGGAGCCCGGGCATCGCGGCCCAGCCGTCGGTCGCCTACCTGCTGCCGCTGCTGTGCACCGAGCTCAAGCTCACGGCCGAGTGCTTCCTGGCGCTGACGGCCCTCGCGGTGCGCGACGGCGAGCGCGACCGGCCGCTGATGCGGCGTCAGGCCCTGTGCTCGGTCGTGGTGATGACCGCGGTCGCCCTCCTCTACCGGGCCGCCGAGGTGACGCCGGTGGCCGGGAACATCACCGTCGGGGCGGCCGGGCGCGCCGAACTGACCGCCTACAACGCGCTCTTCACCGCCCACAGCCTCTGGTGCGTCGCGCTGTTCACCCTGCTGGTCCACCGCGCGGCCCGCCGGCTCGGGCCGGGGCTGCTGCGCACCGGCCTGCGGCTGGTCGTCGTCGCCGGAGCCTGCGGCCTGTACTGGTCCGCGATGAGCCTCTTCCCGCTGGTCCAGGGGTTCCGGACGGGCCGTCAGACCAGCGGGGTCAACCTGCACTCGGCCGCCATCGGCCTGGCCACCCTGGTGATGGTGATCGGCGGGATGACGGTCACCGCCTGGGGCGGCCGGATCGCCGCGCGGGTGCGCCGGCTGCGGGCCAGGCGCGAGCTCCGCCGGATCGACCCGCTCTGGTCGGCGCTGTACGCCGTCCGCCCCGAGATCGCCCTGGAGCCGCCCTCGACCCGCAGCCTGCGCGGCCCGGCCGGGAACCCGGAGTTCACCCTCTACCGACGGGTGATCGAGATCCGCGACGGGCAGCTGGCGCTCCGCGCGCACCTGCACGCCGGGGTGCCCGGCTGGGCCTCGGCCGCCTGCCGCGCCGCCGCCCTCGACCCGCGGCGCACCGAGGCGACCGTCGAGGCCGCCGTGCTGGCGGCGGCACTCGAGGCGGCGGCCGCCGGGCGGCGCTACCCGTACCCGGACACCGACGGCCACACCCCGCCCGCCACCGCGCCCGACCTTCGCACCGAGAGCTCCCAACTCGCCCTCGTCGCAGAGGCCTTCACCGACTCCCCGATCGTCGCCTCGGTCCGGCGCCGGATGCGGACGGAACTGGCTGCGCTACAGTCCGGGGGATGAGCGAACTGCGCGCACCCTTCGGTGACTTCGGGACCGTCCTGGCCGCCTCCGAGGCCTGGGAGGGGCTGGCCCCGCCGGTGCTGGAGGCCTTGAAGGGGTGGGACGCGGCGGAGTCGGTGCTGTACGTGGACACCGACCCGGAGAAGGCCGACACGGCGGTCTTCTGCGAGGCCTACCGGGTGCCGCTCGAACTCTCCGCCAACTGCGTGGTGGTGGCCGCCAAGCGCGGGGGCGAGGTGACGTACGCGGCCTGTCTGGTCCGGGCGGACCGGCGCCTGGACGTGAACGGGGTCGTGCGCAAGCACCTCGGGGCCCGGAAGGCGTCGTTCGCGCCGATGGAGGAGGCCGTGGCCCGGACCGGGATGGAGTACGGCGGGATCACCGTGGTCGGGCTGCCGCCGGAGTGGCCGCTGCTGGTGGGACGAGGCGGTGGTGGCGCTCCCGCAGGTGCTGATCGGCAGCGGGCGGCGGCGCGGCAAGCTGATCCTGCCCGGTGCGGCGGTGGCCGGGCTGCCGCGCGCCGAGGTCCTCGTCGGCCTGGCCGCCTGAACGTCCGAGGGAGACACCGTGCAGCTCACCCGGGAGGACGGCCTCGTCCTCGACACCGACCCCGCCAGGATCGACCTCGACCTGGTGCACCACTGGCTGTCCAGGGACGCCTTCTGGGCCCTGGGGCGTGACCGCGAGACCGTCGTCCGGAGCATCGCGAACTCGGTGGTGCTCGGCGTCTACACCCCGGGGCACGCCGAACAGCTGGCCTTCGCCCGGGTGGTGACGGACCACGCGACCTTCGGCTGGCTCTGCGACGTCTACGTGGACCGGCCCGCCCGGGGCCGCGGCCTCGGCACCTGGATCGCGGAGTCGGTGGTGGAGCTGCTCGCGCCCTACCGGCTGAAGCGCCTGCTGCTCTCCACCCTGGACGCCCACGAGGTCTACGCCCGGGCCGGGTTCGAGCCGGTGCGGGACCCGCAGAAGCTGATGATGATCGGGCAGCAGTAGGAGCCCGACGGCCCGTCAGGTGGCACTCGGGCGCCCGCGCCCGCTCGGGCCCGCCGGTTGCGCCGGGGCGGGAGGCGGGCCGCAGAACGGACGGACGGACCGGCGGCGAGGTCAGTCGGTGCGCAGGCGCGCGTGCAGGTGGGCGTCGTGGCGGCCGTCGGCCTGGGGCCAGGCGCTGCGGCGGGTGCCCTCCAGGATGAAGCCGGTCTTGACGGCCCACCCGGCAGGAGGCGGCGTTGCCGACGGCGTGGGAGAGTTCGAGCCGGGCGAGGCCTGCGGTGGCGAAGGCCCAGTCGGCCACCGCCTCCACCGCGCGCGGGCCGACGCCCCGGCCCCGGGCCGCCGGGACGACCCAGTAGGCGACCTCGGCCGTGCCGTCGGGAGGGCCAGGCCCTTGAGCGCCGCCCGGCCGAGCAGTCCGCCGCCGGCGTCGACCACCGCCCAGTGCGCCTCGGTCTCGGTCGCCCAGCCGCCGCGCCAGTCGGCGATCCAGCCCTCCGCCTCGGCGAGGGAGTCGGCCCGGCGCACGTGCCAGCGCTGGATCTCCGGGTCCTGGTAGGCCGTCAGCACCGCCGGCGCGTCGCCGGGCTGCCAGGGCCGGAGGAACAGGCCGTCGCCGCCGTCGAGTTCGGGCTGCGGACGGGCGGCGAGCGATCCGGCGGGAACGGTGGGCGGCACGAGGGTCGGCATGCCACCGATCATCCCGGAGGGAGGGCCGGGACGACGAGGGCCGGGCACGAAGCGGAAGGACGGGACGGGACGGGGGAAGGAGATCGGGCCGCGCGCCGCAGGACGTGCCCTCGGTGCGCGGCCCGAAGGGCCGGCCCGGCTCAGCCGGCCAGCAGCTTGGCCTTGGCGGCGGCGAACTCCTCCGGGGTGAGCAGGCCCTGCTGGACCATCTGCCCGAGGTCGGCGAGCTTGGTCGCGACGTCCGGCTGGGCGGGCGCGGCGGGGGCCGGGGGCGGCTGGTAGGCGGGCGGTGCCTGGTACACGGGTGCGGCCTGCTGGGCCTGGAGGTCGGCGATGGCGGCGTTCTGGTCCTGCTCGTTCTGGGCCGAGCGGGCCGCGCTGCGGCCGGCGGCGTAGGCGGCGCCGCCGACCACCAGGCCGCGGACCAGCGGGGCGCCCACCGGTCGGACGACCCGGACGGGGCGGATCGGACGCAGGGGTCGGAACACGGGCTCCTCCTCTTACTGTCCGGCCGCGACGCGACGCGCCTCGGCGGCCCGGACGGCCTGTTCGATGTTCTCCTGCGGGATGCGGACGCCGGTGGCGATCCGGCCGCCGAGCTCCCGGAGCGCGCCGGCGGCGGCCGCCGCCCAGACGTGCTCGATCAGCACCAGCAGCGCCACCGTCCCGGGCGCCAGCAGCTCGGCGGCCTCCTGGGCGTCCTCGGGCCCGATCAGCTGGAGCTCCTCGCGGTCCGGGTCGACCACGCCCCGGAGGTGTTCGAAGTCCTCGAGCTCCCCGTAGGTCGCCTCCCCGTCGGGCTGACGGGTGACCACCAGGGTGTCGATCACCCTGATCTCGCCCGCCGCCCGGAGGAGGCCCAGGGCCTTCACCGCCTCGACGGTGATGGTCTCCTGGGGGAAGGTCAGGACTAGCAGTTCGGCCGGCCCCATCCAGGGCTCCCTTCGGTGGATGAATCCCCCGCAAAAGGGATACAAGCACACCGCCGCCCCGGATCCCGGCCGACACGGTGACGGCAAGGGCGGAACGGGCGGGACGGGATGACCGTCCGTCAGAAGAGCCGACGGGCGCCGGCGCCGTCCTCGCCGAGCTCGTCGCCCGGGTTCAGCAGCGCGCAGGCCTTCATCGAGAGGCAGCCGCAGCCGATGCAGCCGGTGAGCTCGGCCTCCAGCCGCTCGATGGTCAGCCGCGCTCCTCCAGCCGGAGCCGCCACTCGCGCGAGGCGCGCTGCCACTCCTGGTGGCTCGGCGGCCGGTCCAGCGGCACGTCGGCGAAGGCCTCCCGGAGGTCCTGCAAGGGGATGCCGATCCGCTTCGCCACCGAGATCAGGGCGATCCGGCGGAGCATGTGGCGCGGGTAGTGGCGCTGGTTGCGCCCGTCCCGCTCGGAGGCGATCAGGCCCAGTTCCTCGTAGAAGCGCAGCGCCGACACCGCCGCGCCGGTGCGGGCGCTGACCTCGCCGATCGCCAGCCAGTCGTCGGGGGTGGCCCGGGCTTCGCCGGGCTGATGGCGCGTCATGCGGGGCGGCCTCCTGTTTGTGCTCAAGTTTACTTGAGGTCATACGGTCGACCCGCGTCCGGACAGCGCGTCAGAACACCCACCTGGAACCAACCGTGAGGACGGCCGCCCGATGACCTATGTGATCGCCCTGCCCTGTGTCGACGTCAAGGACCGGGCCTGCATCGACGAATGCCCGCTGGACTGCATCTACGAGGGCGACCGGATGCTCTACATCAACACGGACGAGTGCACCGACTGCGGCGCCTGCGAGCCCGTCTGCCCGGTCGAGGCGATCTTCTACGAGGACGACACCCCGGAGGAGTGGAAGCACTTCACCGCGGTCAACGTGGAGTTCACCGACGGGATCGGCACCCCCGGCGGGGCCACCCGGCTCGGCCCGCTCGGCTACGACCACCCGGTCGTGGCCGCGCTGCCGCCGCAGAACGCCGGCTGAGCACGGCGCGGGCCCGCCCCTCCGGGGGGAGGGGCGGGCCCGCGCCGGGACGTCGGCTACTCGGGCTTCGGCAGGGCGATCCACTCCGCCCAGCTGAGGTCCCGTCCGATCAGGCGCGGCCGCTCGAACGGCCAGCGCTCGGCGATCCACCGCGGCACGAAGGCGTCCAGCGCGGCCTCCAGCTCGCTGCCGACCCGGGCGTCCACCACCCACCAGGAGACCTCGGCGTCCGCGCCGGCGCGCTCCGGCGGGTCGATGTAGACGCAGCCGAGCAGTTCGGTCTCGGCGGCGTTCAGCAGCGCGTAGTTGAAGGACTGGTGGGCCTCGGCCTCGCGCTCGTGGCGGGCCAGGTCGATCCGGTCCGCCTCCTCGGTCATGGTGGCCGCGGGCCAGCCCCAGGCCGGGCCGAAGAGCTCGAACAGCCGCTCGCGGGAGCCCATCACGGCCGGGTAGTCGATCTCGGTGTCGGTGGCCCTGATCGGACGCAGGTGGAAGCCCTCGATCAGGGGCTCGTGCAGCGGGTGGACGAAGTCCTCGGGAAGCCAGCTCATGCGGCGAAGGCTAACCAGCGGGGCGGCCGGCGGCCCAGCTCTTTTCGATCACTGACGGGCGGTCAGCCGCGGCGCGCCACGGACGGCGCAAGGTCACCCGCACCGGGGCCGCCGGAGTGTTCGCTGGACGCGACCGCCGTCCCCCGTTCCCCGGAGGCCCTGATGTCCGTCCCGATCTCCCAGCTCGGCGACCCCGCCGTGCGCGCGCTGCTCACCGCGCTCAACGCCAACGACCGCGCCGCCTTCCGGGCCGCCCTGACCCCGGACGCCACCATGTCCGACGACGGCACCGAGCGCGACCTCCACGACTGGACCGAGCGGGAGGTGTTCTCCTCCAACGGCCACATCGACGTGGCGAGCGAGAGCGACGGCGGCCGCGCCCTCGTCGCGGACTACCGCAACGACACCTGGGGCGCGATGCGGACGGCCTGGCGCTTCACCGTCACCGACGGGAAGGTGAGCCGCTTCGAGACCGGCCAGGCCTGACCGGGGCGGCCGACCGGGCGGACCGGGAGACTTCGGGCGTAAACTATTACTTGCCCTACCGAACCAATCCGCCCCGAAGGATGACGCCGCGTTGACCAGCAAGGCCGCCACCGGCACCCCCGTCGTCCGGACCGGGCCCGCCCCGGACCCGGCCGACGGTCTCGACCCGAGGCGGTGGAAGGCCCTCTGGGTCTGCCTGCTGGTCGGCTTCATGTCCTTCCTGGACGTGTCGATCGTCAACGTCGCCCTGCCCTCCATCCAGAGTGGGCTGCACACCTCGGAGGCGGGCCTGTCCTGGGTCCTCTCCGGCTACGTGCTGGCCTTCGGCCTCACCCTCGTCCCGGCCGGACGGCTCGGCGACGCGTACGGGCGCCGCACCTTCTTCCTCGCCGGGCTGACGCTCTTCACCGCCGCCTCGGTGCTCTGCGGCCTGGCCGGCAGCGAGACCTGGCTGATCGCCGCCCGGCTCGGCCAGGGCGTCGCGGCCGGGCTGCTCACCCCGCAGATCTCCGGCCTGATCCAGCAGCTCTTCCGGGGCGCGGAGCGCGGCAAGGCCTTCGGCCTGCTCGGCTCCACGATCGGGATCGCCACCGCCGTCGGGCCGGTGCTCGGCGGGCTGCTGATCCAGGCCCTGGGCACCGAGCACGGCTGGCGCTGGGTCTTCTTCGTCAACCTGCCGATCGGTCTGCTGGCCTTCCCGCTGGCCCGACGCCTGCTGCCGCGCGGTGAGCGCGCCGCCCAGGGCGCCCGCGGCGCCCGGGCCGGACTCGACCCGGTGGGCGTGCTGCTGCTGGGCGGTGCGGTGTTCGCCCTGCTGCTGCCGCTGATCGAGCAGCGGAGCTGGCAGGGCTCCGCGAAGTGGCTGCTGCTCGGACTGGGCGCGGTCCTGCTGGCGGCCTTCCTCGGATGGGAGCACCGCTACGCGCGCGGCGGACGGGCGCCGCTGGTGGACCTCGGGATGTTCCGCTTCGGCTCGTACTCGCTGGGCGCGCTGCTCGGGGCGGTCTACTTCGCCGGGTTCACCAGCATCTTCTTCATCTTCACGCTCTACCTGCAGAGCGGGCTCGGGTACTCGGCGCTGGCCGCCGGGCTGGCCATCACGCCGTTCGCGGTGGGCACCGCCGCGAGCTCGGTGGTCGCCGGGCGGAACGTCTACCGCTTCGGCCGCCGGATGATCACCGGTGGTCTGGTGCTGGTGGTGCTCGGCCTCACCGGCACCTGGCTGGCGGCCTCGCTGGCCTCCGGTCCGGCGGCGGGCTGGGCGACGGCGCTGCCGCTGTTCGTGGCGGGCGTCGGCTCGGGCGCGGTGATCAGCCCCAACTCCACGCTCACCCTCCAGGACGTCCCGGTCGCCCAGGCGGGCACGGCCAGCGGCATGCTCCAGACCGGACAGCGCGTCAGCTCGGCGGCCGGCATCGCGATCGTCAGCTCGGTCTTCTTCGCGCGGGTCGGCGACGGGTGGCAGGCCGCGTTCCGCGCGGGCGTCCTCACCTCGGCCGCGATCGTCGGGGCCGCCCTGGTGATCGCCCTGGTCGACCTGTCGCGGCGGCGCGGCAGGGCCTGACGGGCGGTCGGACCCGACGGTCCGTGAGCACCGCCGCGAGCGCCGGGACCCGGGGCCGTACGGCTCAGACCGGCTGACGGTCCGCCAGGACCTGACGGACGGCGGCGATCAGGGTGCGGGAGCGGATGTCCCCCGTGACGCCCGGCATCATGCCGTTGGTGACGTAGGCGAAGCCGATGCCCAGCTCGGGGTCGGCGAAGCCGAGGGAGCCGCCGCGGCCCGGGTGGCCGAAGGAGGCCGGGGAGGCCATCGGCGAGCTGGGCCCGTGCCGGAAGAAGCCGTGGCCGAAGGTGGTGTTGACGATCAGCACCTTGTCCGGGCCGCTGACCGCGGGCCCCATCGCCTCGCCCAGCAGCTCCGGTCCGAAGAGCGCGGGCAGCCGCTCGCCCGGGGTGCCGCCGTGCCGGTCGGCCGCCCCGATCAGCGCCGCGAACAGCCGGGCCACCGAGCGGGCGGTGCCGATCGCGCCGGCGCCGGGGATCTCGACGGCCTGGATGGCCGGGTCGTTCAGGTCCACCGCCGAGCGGACCGAGGCGAACGAACGGGAGGTCAGCGAGGTGCGGTCCTGGTAGGCCGCCGTCACGGAGGCCTTCGGCCGCAGCCGCAGCCCGCCCGAGGCGCTCTGGGCCGCCGCGGCCGGGCCGGGCAGGTCGACCAGCCGGCCGACCCGGGGGGCGGCACCCGCCGGGAGGCCGATCCACAGGTCCAGGCCGAGCGGCTGGGCGATCTCCTCGGCGAAGTAGCGCCCGACGGAGCGGCCGTCGGCCCGCCGGACCACCTCGCCGACCAGCCAGCCGAAGGTGTACGGGTGGTAGCCGTGCGCCCGACCGGGCTCCCAGAACGGCGCCTGGGCGGCCACCGCCGCGACGGCCGGCTCCCAGGCGATCACGTCCTCCACCCGCAGCGGCACGTCCAGTGCGGGGATACCGGTCTGGTGCGAGAGCAGCCAGCGGACCGGCACCCGGTCCTTGCCCGCCGCCTTGAACTCCGGCCAGTACGAGGAGACCGGCGCGTCCAGGTCGAGCCGCCCCTGCCCCACCAGGTGGAGCGCCGCGGCCGCCGTCAGGCCCTTGGTCACCGAGCGGAGCACCTGCGCGGTGTCCGCCGTCCACGCCACCGCCGGGGCCGGGCGGCCGCCCACCTCGGGCCGGGCGTCGCCGCCCCAGAGGTCCGCGACCTTGCGGCCGTCGTGGTAGAGCGCGAAGGCCGCGCCGAGCTCGCCGTACTCGCGGAAGTTGCGCGCGAACGCCTCCCGGACCGGTTCGAAGCCCTCGGCCACCTCGCCCCAGATCTCCACCACCACGTGCCGCCTTCGCTCCGCCGTACAGTCCGCCCCTGAACGATAGTCCGATCATCGGTGGTGCGCTGACGTGCGGGGCCTCCCGTCCCCTCTCCCCCGACACCCCGTCAGGTGGGTAGCGTGGGCGCCATGACGAACCCCGAGGACGAGATCCTGGACGTGGTCGACGAGCGCGACGAGGTGATCGGCACCGCCGCGCGCGCCGAGGTCTACCGGCAGGGCCTGACCCACCGCTGCTCCTTCGTCCTGGTCCGCGACCCGCAGGACCGGATCTTCGTCCACCGCCGGGCCGCCACCAAGGGCTACGGCCCCGGGACGTACGACGCCTTCGTCGGCGGCGTGGTCGGCACCGGCGAGAGCTACGCCGAGGCCGCCGTCCGGGAGGCCGAGGAGGAGCTCGGCGTCTCCGGGGTGGAGCCGCGGCCGCTGTTCAAGTTCCTGTTCTCCCAGCCCGGGCTCTCCTGGTGGTGCGACGTCTGGGAGGCCCGCTGGGACGGCCCCGTGCAGCCGCAGGTCGAGGAGATCGACTGGCACGGCTGGCTCACCGAGGCCGAGCTGGCCCAGCGGCTGACGGAGTGGGAGTTCGTGCCCGACGGCCTGGAGGCCTACCGGCGCTACCTGGCCCATCGGAGCTGACGCGCCGGGGCAGTAGGGTGACGCCCATGGTTTCGCGTACGCCGCCGGTGGCGGATCGGGACGGGCGGGCACCCCGCCGACGGCTGAGCGTGGACGAGCGCCGGGAGCAGCTGATCGCCGTGGCACTCGACCTGTTCAGCCGGCACGCGCCGGAGGACGTGTCGATCGACGACATCGCGGCGGCGGCCGGTGCCTCCCGCCCGCTGGTCTACCACTACTTCCCCGGCAAGCAGGCGCTCTACGAGGAGTCCCTGCGGCGCGCCGGTCAGGAGCTGGCCGGCCGCTTCGAGGAGCCGCGGGAGGGCCCGCTCTCCGAGCGGCTCTACCGGGTGATGGGCCGTTACCTCGACTTCGTGCAGAGCCACGGGCCGGGCTTCACCGCCCTGCTGCGCGGCGGCTCGGTGACCTCCAGCCCGGCCGGGACGGCGGTCATCGACCAGGTCCGGCGGGCCGCCGCCGAGCAGATCCTCTCGCACCTCTCCCTGGGCGAACCCAGCCCCAACCTGCGGCGCACCGTCCGGGCCTGGATCGCCAACGTCGAGATCACCTCGCTGGACTGGCTGGCCGACGAGGGCACCGTCCCGCCGGAGGAGCTGCAGCTCCAGCTGGTGCAGGAGTTCACCGCCGCGCTGGTGGTCTGCGCAGCCCGCGAACCCTCCCTCGCCGTCGACCTGGCGGACTTCCTCGCGACCGAGTCCACCACCGGCCCCACCGCCCAGCTCGTCCGCCAGCTCACCACCCTCCTCGCCGTCCCCGACCTCCCCGAGGCCCTCGCCCGCCTGGCCGGCCCGGCGTAACCTGGGTGCTCCGAGGGACAGTTGAGAGCGTCCGGGGGGACGACAGTGACGGACCAGCACGCCGAAGGCCACGACGGACCAGCCGCGCAGTCCAGGGACGCGGCCACGGATGCCTTCGAGTACATCTTCGACCTTCTCGCGGAGTACCCCGAAGAGCTGGTCGAGGCCCAGGAGGGGCTGGACGAGGCCTTCGAGCCCCTCGGCGCCGTCCGCGGAGCAGATGAACCCGGGGACGTGCCGGCTCCGCGGCTGCAGACCGACCTGGTCAACACCCGGATCGACCTCAAGCCGGAGGTGCCGCGGTCCAGCCAGCCGTCAGCCGGCCGTGAGGAGCCCGGTGACGCCGGCTGACCACGATCTGATCCTCCATCTGTTCGTCGGGCGGGACGCGCTGGACGGCCCCGCCGGGGCGCTGGTGCGTGCGTGGTGGCGGGCGTGCCGGGACCACGGGATGACGCAGCCCCTGCTGGAGCTTCCGCTGGAGGTCCCGGAGGGGCGGCCCGAGGAGGGTGGGCGGCCGGGGTCGTTCCGGGTGCTGGCCGGGCGGAAGCGGCCCGGGACGGCGGGGGCCGCGCAGCAGGCGCTCTGCTACCTCCAGCACGACGTGGTCGGCGTCATCGTGCTGCTGGCCACCGCCCCCGGCGAGCCGTGGACCCGGGCGGAGCGCGACTGGCGGGCGGCCGTGGCCCGGCACGGCGGGGGCGTGGCGGGCGATCCGGCCCCGGAGGGGGTGCTCGGCACCGCCGTGGTCCACCGGGTGGTACCGGACACCGCGCCGCCCGCCACGGTGGCCGGCGAGGCCGCGCTGCGGGTCGGTTTCGCGCCCGTCACGAGCGTGCCGGTTCCGGCCGCCCGTGCGCTCCAACTGCCGGGAGCCCCGGGCGAGTTCCTGGTCCTCTCGCCCCCGGTCGACGGTGCGGAGGGGCGGTCGCGGCAGCTCGCCGTACTGGCCGCCCGCGCCGACGAGGGGCTGCTGGACTCCTGGATCTGGAGCTACGGCGCCACCGAGGCCGCCGCGCTGCGGCCCACCGGGTTCCACCGCTACCTCCTCCACACCGCCAAACTCCGCGACCAGTACCTGGCGTTCGTGGACCGCCAGGCCGGCTTCCGGGCCCACCGCGACCGGGTCAACCGCCTCACCGACCGGGTCGTCGGCCTCTGCGCCGAACCGGCCCGCACCGGGGCCTCCGACCGGGCCGACCAGTTCCTCGCCCTGGAGCTGGCCCTCGGTGAGCTCCAGCAGGCCGCCGACACCCTGCTCACGTACCGCACGAGACTGGAGCGGTTCCGGCGGCAGGCCGAACTGGCCGCCGAGAACGCCGACCTGGCGGTCCCACCGGTGGCCGGCGCCCCGCTGGGCGGTCTGTTCGCGGAGGACCTCGCGCTGCGGGGATGGCTGCTGCGGCAGACCGAGCACGACGCCGAGGACTTCCGGCTGGTCGGCGACCGGGCGGACACGGTGGTGCGGAACGCCACCGCGCTGGTGCAGCAGCGCCTGCACCAGCGGCAGCAGCAGCTGACGCTGCTCCAGACCTCGGTGCTGGGCGGGGTCTTGATGGTGCTGGCCGCCGTGCAGGCGCTCGACTACCGGCCGCCGCTGCCGGGGCCGTTCCACGGGCCGGTGATCGCGCTGCTCGGCGCCCTGGCCACGGTGCTGCCCGGCTCCGTGCTGCGCTGGGCCCGCGAGACCGGGCGCCGCGCCCGCCCCTCCCTCACCGACCGCCTCGCCATGACCGCCCTGGGCGCCTGTACCGGCTGGCTCGCCGCCACCGCCGTCTCCGTCTGGCGCACCGCCGCCCCGGCCCCGCCCGTCTGGTCCCTCACCACCGCCGCCCTCGGAGCCCTGGCCGCCGCCCTGCTCGAACGCCGCCGCTGACCCGCCTGCGGCGAGCCTGCGCGGGCAGGGGGAGATCGCCTGCGGCGGGCAACCGGGCGAGCGGACAGCGCAGGCGCGGCACACGCCCACGGCGTAGGACACCGCCTGCGGCGAGGCTGCGCGGGCGGGGCGTCAACTCGCCGTCCCGGGCGGCCGTCCGTACGCCGTCGGCCTCCGGGTGGGCCGGTCGCGGCTCGTCGCGAGGGGTGCGGAGCAGCAGGTCCACACGGGCTGAACACCAAGTCGTCGGGCGGTTCTGATAGAAAGTGAACGGAATTTCCACCGGGGAGCGAGGGGGCCCACCGCCATGACTCTGGACGGCTTCGCGGGCGCGGAGCGGATCGGCGCCACGATCGACGTACTGGCCGACAGCCTGTTGAGCCGGGTGGCCACGCACTACCCGGTGAGCTCGTTGAGCGGTGGGCCGTCCGCGCATCCGGCGGCGTCCGCGCTGTTCGGTCTGCGGCTCGCCCGGTCCGGCCCGGGGCGGTTGACCGTCCGGGGGCTGGGGGCCGTGGTGGAGGCCTCGACGGTGACGGCGTTCGCGGAGGCGGACGCCCCGACGGCGGAGCTGTTCGGCCGGTACGGGGCGAAGGAGCTGCGCGGGCTGCCCGCCGAGGCGGTGACGGCCGCTCAGGTCGGCCTGCCGGTGGTGGCGGACGCTGCGGACGCGTTCCTGCGGCCGGAGTTCCCGTCGGCCGTGGCGCGGTTCGCCTCGGACCGTCCCGTCGCGGAGCCGGAGGAGCTGGCGACGGGTGCGGGCGTCGAGGTCCGGTTCGTGGTTCCGCCGGTGTTCCACCCGCTGGTGGTGCGCGGCGGCCGGGCCGACCGGGCCGGTCATCTGGCGGAGGTGGCCGAGGAGTTGTACGCCGGCGGCACCGCGCTGGACCGGCTGGAGTGGTCGGTGCTGACGGGTCTGCTGGCGCAGCCCGCCGCCGCGGCCGGGGTGGTCTTCGCCGGTCTGGCCGCGCTGGAGGCGGACGGCCGTCCGAGCCGGGCCTCGCTGGTGGTCTCGCTGGGGCGTTCGGGCCGTCAGATCACCGAGCTTTCGGCCGAGTTGGCGGACTCCCGGCCGCAGGCCGAGGTGTGGACGGTACTGGTCCCGGCCGGCCCTGCGGCGGTGCTGGTGGAGACCCGGATCGCCTCGGTTCCGCCCCTGCTGCTGCCGGTCGGCCAGGCGGCCGACGAGCCGGACGCGCAGGACAACACGGTGAGTTCGGTGGTCGAGGCCTTCCTCCCACTGCCGGACGGCGTCTCGGTGCTGACGGTGCAGCTCGGCACCGCCCACCCGGAGGACTTCGAGCTCTACGCGGGCGCCTTCGCCGAGGTGCTGGCCGGCATCCAGCTCGGCTGGGACGGCACGCGGGCCGCGCTGCCGCCGCAGGCCGTCGCCCCGCAGGCCCAAGCGCAGGCCCAGCCGCAGCCGCAGGCCCAGCCCCAGTACCAGCAGCCCGAGCCGCCCGCCTACCAGCCGGCCTACCAGGGCGACGTGCAGTCGGCCCTCCCGCCGCAGCCGGTGGCGCCGCCGCCCGCCGCTCCCCCGGCCCCGCCCGTGCCGCCGGCTCCGACCGCCCCGCCGACGGTGCCGGCCCAGCAGCCCGCGGCCACCGCGCTCGCCTCCGCCGAGGAGGACGCCAAGGGGCGTTTCGTCCACGTCCCCCCGGCGGACTTCAACCCCTTCGCCCCGCCGAAGCCCGCAGCGGCCGCCGCCGCCCCGGCCCCGGAGGACGACGCCAAGGGCCGCTTCGTCCACGTCCCCCCCGGCCGACTTCAACCCCTTCGCCCCGCCGAAGCCCGCAGCGGCGGCCACCGCCCCGGCGGCCGAGGACGACGACGCCAAGGGCCGCTTCGTCCACGTCCCCCCGGCCGACTTCAACCCCTTCGGCGCCCCGGCCCCCGCCGCCCAGGCCGCCCCCGCGCCCGCCGCTCCGGTGGCCGCACCGGCTCCGGCCCCGGCCGCCGTGGACCCGTTCGGCACCGTGACGACCGCTCAGGCGGCCGACCCGTTCGGCACCGTGACGACCGCTCGGCCGGCGGCCCCCGCCGCGCCCGCGGCCCCGCCGCGCCCGACCACCCCGCCGCCCCCGGTGGTGCCGGCCGCCCCGCCGGCACCCGTCGACGACGACGAGGTGAAGGGCCGCTTCGTGCACGTGCCCCCGGCGGACTTCAACCCCTTCGCCCCGCCGAAGCCCAAGGCCGCCGCCCCGGCCGCCGAGGAG
Organism: Kitasatospora albolonga; assembly: GCF_039535905.1. GTDB lineage: Bacteria > Actinomycetota > Actinomycetes > Streptomycetales > Streptomycetaceae > Kitasatospora > Kitasatospora albolonga. The sequence continues at coordinate 31,437 of NZ_BAAAYB010000021.1, forward strand.
AAGGAGGACGACGCCAAGGGCCGCTTCGTCCACGTCCCCCCGGCCGACTTCAACCCCTTCGGCGCCCCGGCCCCCGCCGCCCAGGCAGCCCCCGCGGCCCCGGCCCAGCCCGCGCCGCCCGCGAACAACCCCTTCGGCTGACGGGCGGTCAGCCCACGACGCACCCCGACGGCCGTCGGCCACGAGGCAACCGCCCCGTGGCCGGCGGCCGTTCGGCGTCCCGGCACCGCAACGCACGGCCGGACCTGACGCAGCACTGGCAGGTGCACGACCCTGGTCCAGACCTATTGCCAGCGCCGGGGTCCGTCCCTACGCTCGCATGACACAGGATCTCCGTGGCAACCCGACGGCCCGGCGGCCCGGCAGTACCCGCACCTGGAACCGTCACCTCCCCACAGGTAGGGAGCAGACCGTCCGTGCACCGGGCGGCGCTCCCTGGACAGGAGCTCAGCCATGCGCAGACGTCGGTTCAGCCTGCCCCTGCTCGCGGCAGGGGCGTTGATCGCCCCGCTGCTGGCGGTGGCGCTGCCCAGCACCGCCCAGGCCGCCGCCCCCACCGCGACCTTCGCCAAGGGCAGCGACTGGGGCTCCGGCTACGAGGGCAGCTACACCGTCAAGAACAACGAGACCACCGCCCTGAACAACTGGGTGCTCGAGTTCGACCTGCCCGCCAACAACACCGTCGCCTCGCTCTGGAACGCGACCTACACCACCGCCGCCTCGCACGTCACGGTCAAGCCGCCGAGCTGGCAGACCTCGATCGCGCCCGGCGGCTCGTACAGCCTGGGCTTCAACATCGCCTACTCCGGCGCCTACGCCCCGCTGCTCAACTGCAAGTTGAACGGCAAGCCGTGCGACGGCACCGGCTCCGACACCGTGCCGCCGAGCGTGCCGGGCAACCTCCAGGCCTCCCCCGGCAGCGGCTCGATCACCGCCTCCTGGAGCGCCAGCACCGACAACGTCGGGGTCACCGGCTACGACGTGTTCAACGGCTCCACCAAGCTGGCCACCGTCGCCGGGACCAGCTCCACCATCGCGGGCCTGCCGGCCGGGACCTACAACATCACCGTGGTGGCCTTCGACGCCGCCGGGAACCGCTCCGCCCCGGCCGGGCCGGTCCAGGTCGTGGTGCCCCCGCCGCAGCCGGACACCCAGCCGCCGAGCAAGCCCGGCACCCCCTCGGCGATCCCGGACTCCCGTTCGGTGGCGCTGAGTTGGGGCGCCAGCACGGACAACGTCGGCGTGGTCGCCTACGACGTCTACAACGGCCCGGCGCTGGCGGCCACCGTCACCAGCACCAACGCGGTGATCAGCGGGCTCACCCCGGAGACCGACTACGCCTTCACCGTGAAGGCGCGCGACGCGGCGGGCAACTCCTCGGTCGCCTCCGACCAGGTCGCCACCCGGACCACCAAGGAGGTGGTCAACCCCAACGCGCTGAAGATCGGCTACTTCACCCAGTGGTCCATCTACGCCCGCGGCTACAGCGTGAAGCAGCTGGACACCTCCGGCACGGCGGCCAAGCTGACCCACCTCAACTACGCCTTCGCCAACATCCACCCGACCAGCAAGACCTGCTTCATCACCAACAAGGCGGCCGGCAACGACTCGGACCCGAACGCCGGTGACGGTGCCGGTGACGCCTGGGCGGACTTCGGCAAGGGCTGGGACGCGGGCAACTCGGTGGCCGGGACCACCGACACCTGGGACCAGAAGCTGGCCGGCAACTTCAACCAGCTGAAGCAGCTCAAGGCCAAGTACCCCAACCTCAAGATGCAGATCTCGATCGGTGGTTGGTCGTACAGCAAGTGGTTCTCCGACGCCTCGCTCACCGACGCTTCCCGCAAGGCGCTGGTCAGCTCGTGCATCGACATGTACATCAAGGGCAACCTGCCGACCATCGACGGCCGCGGCGGCGCGGGCTCGGCGGCCGGGATCTTCGACGGCATCGACCTCGACTGGGAGTGGCCGAACTCCGAGGGGCACCTCGGCAACATCCTCCGCCCGGCCGACAAGGCCAACTACACCCTGCTGGCCCAGGAGTTCCGCCGCCAGCTGGACGCGCTGACCGCCACCACCGGCAAGAAGTACACCCTCAGCGCGTTCCTCCCGGCCGACCCGGCCAAGGTGGACCTCGGCATCGACGTGCCCGGCCTGTTCGGCGCCTTCGACTTCGCCACCATCCAGGGCTACGACTACCACGGCGCCTGGGAGACGCAGACCAACCAGCAGTCCGGCATCAAGCTGGCGGCCGGTGACCCGAACCCGGTGGCCCGTCAGTTCAGCTCCGAGATCGCCATCGGCGCCTACCTCAGCAGGGGCGCCCCGAAGAGCAAGCTGACCCTGGGCATCCCGTTCTACGGACGCGGCTGGACGGGCGTGCCGCGCGGCACCACCAACGGCCTGTTCCAGAGCGCGACCGGGCCGGCCCCGGGCTCGTACGAGAACGGCTTCGAGGACTACAAGAAGCTCAAGACCATGGCCAACGGTGGCGGTTACACCATCTACCGCGACCCGGTGGCCGGCCACTCCTACATCTACAACGGCACCGTCTTCTACACCTACGACGACCCGACCGAGATCGCCCGCAAGACCGCCTGGATCAAGTCCCAGGGCCTGGCGGGCGCGATGATCTGGTCCTTCGACGGCGACACCACCAACGGTGAGCTGATGACCGCGGTGGACAGCGGTCTGAAGTAGCGTCAGCCGTCCGTCAGTCCGCGCGGCGTGCCAGGTGCACCACATCGGGCACGCCGCGCAGCACCGGGATCTCCTCGGTGCGCACGTCCGCGAAGCCGGCCGTCCGCAGCGCCTCCTCGAAGGCCGCGGACGGCTGTGCGCTCCAGACCGCCAGGATCCCGCCCGGGTTGAGCCGGCGCCGGGCGGCGGCCAGGCCCGCCGGGCCGTAGAGGCCGGAGTTCTCCTCGGTGACGGTCCAGTCCGGGCCGTTGTCGATGTCGAGGCAGAGCGCGTCGAAGGACTCCCCCTCGGCGGCCAGGTAGGCGACCAGGTCGCCGTGGAGCACCGCCACCCGGGGGTCGTCCAGGGCGTGCTCGGAGAACGCGGCGAGCGGGCCGGTGCGGTGCCAGTCGATGATGGCGTCCTCCCGCTCGGCCACCGCGATCCGGCCCCAGCGCGGCTCGGCCGCCGCGTACGCCAGCGAGAAGCCGACGCCGAGGCCGCCGATCAGCACGGCGGGGCTCTCCACCGCGGCCAGCTGGTCGAGCGCGGCCTGGATCAGCAGGCGCTCGGAGCGGCCGTCGGCGGTGTCCATCAGGAAGCAGCCGTTGGCGATGATCTCGTAGTGCGCCCCGCGCCGCCGCAGCGCCACCTCGCCGTACGGGCCCTCGCGGCGGTCGATCGTGACGGGGGCGTCGAATCCGTCCCGGTCCGGGAGCACGGTCATCTCGCTGGGGCCCTTCGGTCGTTCGTCTGCGGCTGTGCGCCCCCGACTCTAGCCGCTCTCGCGGTAGCGTCCGCCGGAGTACCGGAGCAGGGCCTGTTCCGGCGTCAGGAACCGCGCCGGCAGTCCGGCCACCGGGATGAGGGCCCGGGCCCAGAGGCCGTCCTGGCGGAAGTCGCCGGAGGCCCCGTACCGGGTGCCCGGGACCGCCCAGACCGTCAGCCAGGCGGCGCCGTCGGTCAGGTCGGGGCGCGGCGCGATCCGCACCGCCGTCAACTCGGCCCAGTCCAGCAGCACCTCCTGCCCGCCGCGCGGCCGCAGCCCGATCCCCCGGCTGCCGATCCGCAGCCGCTGGGGCCGGCGGGCCCAGCGGCGGTAGCGGCGGGCCCGGGAAAGACCGGCCAGCACCAGGTAGGGGGCGAGGAGGCCGAAGGGGAGCAGCGGGGCCCGGCCGAAGGCGTCGAAGGACCGGACCCCGGCGAGCCCGAGGCCGACCGCCGTGCCGTACAGCAGCCCGGCCACCCACACCGCGCGGGCCGCCGCCACGCGGCGGTGCGAGTCGTCGGTGACGACGTACTCCTGCCACTCCTCGGGGCCGTGGTAGCCGGCCGGGAGACCGGCCGTCGGCTCGGCGCCGATCCCGGCCGGGGCGGTGACGAACCGCGGGCCGCCCCAGCGCACCAGGGCGGCGCTCAACTCCCCCGACGCCGGGGGTGAGATCGGTGCAGCTGGCGACCCGGTACCCGGGGTGGCCGCCGCGCCGCCCGGCCGGCTTCCCGGCGAGCACCACCGGGGGCACCGGCCAGAGCACCAGCCATGGATCGGGGTAGCTGCGGTCGTCGCCCTCGTAGCCCTCCACCGCGTCCGGGTACTCCAGCGCGACGGCGGTGATCCGGCTCCAGCTCAGCTCGTGGTCGTGCAGCGCGATCCCGTGGTCGTCCACCCGGAGCCGGAACGGCCGTGCCGCCTCCACGAGCCGGGACACCCCGAAGACCGCCGCGAGCAGCGCGACCACCGCCAGCGCGTACTGCCCGGCGTCGCCGAGGCCGCTGCGCGCCACCCAGATGCCGTCCGCCAGCAGCATCGCCACCGCCACCGTCAGCACCTTGGCCGCGCGTCGTCGCAGCCGTCCCGCCCTGTGGAACTCCATCGCTCCCACCCCCGTCCGCTGCGAGGATGCCCGTTCGGGAGCGGCAAGTCGACAGCCGGGGCGAAGAGTTACCGATTCAGGACGTCAGCAGGACGCCACCGTAGGCGACGCCCGCGATCAGCACCCAGGAGGCCAGGCCGAGCAGGGCCACCCGGGCGCCGGTGCGGGTCAGCGAGGAGAGCCGGACGGCGCTGCCGAGGGCGAACAGGGCGGTGGCGAGCAGGAGTTCCTGGGCGTGGGCAGCCAGCGACAGGGCCGCGGCGGGGACCAGGCCGGTGCTGTTGACGGCCACCATGGCCAGGAAGCCGACCACGAACAGCGGCAGCACCGGTGGCTTGGCCCCGGCCTTCCCGCCGCGCGGTCCGCGGCGGGCCAGCACGATCCCGACCCCGGCCACCAGCGGGGCCAGCATGACCACCCGCATCAGCTTGACCAGGACGGCCTCCCGCAGCGCCTCGGCCCCGGCGGTCTGCGCGGTGGCCACCACCTGGCCGACGTCATGCACCCCGGCGCCGACCCAGCGGCCGAACTCCGCCGCGTCCAGCCCGAGCGGGGTGCGCAGCAGCGGCAGCACCGCGATGGGCCAGGGTGCCGCAGAGGGTGACGAGGGGCGGCGGAGGTGGCCATGTCCTCCTCCTCGCTGCCGGCCGCCTGGCCGACCGCGCCGATCGCCGAGGCCCCGCAGATCGAGTAGCCGGTGGCGATCAGCAGCGGCTGGTCGCCCGGCAGGCCCAGCCTGCGGCCCAGCCAGACGGTGCCGAAGAAGGTGGCGGCGACCACGGTGAGCACCATCAGCACGCTGGCCCAGCCGAGGCCGAGCACGTCGCGCAGCCCGAGCTTGAGGCCGAGCAGCACGATCCCGGCGCGCATCAGCCGCTTGGAGGCCAGGCCGAGGCCGGCCTTGGCGGCGCCGCCGACCAGCGGGCGCAGCGCCGGCAGCTGACCGGCCGTCACCCCGAGCACCACGGCGGCGGTGAGCATCGGCACGGCCGGGACGGCCCGGTGCACGGCCCAGGCGGCGGGCCACGCCGGTGGCGGCCAGGGCGAGCCCGGGGCCGTGGCGGCGGACCGGGCCGGGGAGGGTGGGGTGCGCGACGGCGCGGAGGGTGAGGCTGACCGCGATCGGGGGGTGGGTGAAGGAGCGGCGTTGGGGTGCGTGCCTCGGCGGTGCCGAGGAGGGAGTCCATGCGGAGCATCGGCGACCGACGAGAAGCCGGCGAGGTGCGTGCCCCGGCGGCGCGACGCCGCCCCCCGATCGCCGGTCAGCCTGTAGGCCATCGGGGTCTCAGCCCTCGACCGGGTGCTGGTAGACCCGGCGGACGCTGCTGCCGAGGCGGGCCAGGTCGGCGCCGTAGACGTGCAGGGATATCGCGGTCCCGGGGCCGGTGTTGGCCACCCGGTGGATGTCGCCGGGCGGGGTGAAGCCGCAGACCTCGCCCTGACGGTTCACCACGTCCTCGGTGGCGACCAGCCGTCCGGTGCGGCCGTCGGGGACGAGCAGGTAGCGGCGCTCGCTCTCCTCGCCCCGGTGGACGCCGGTGGCGCACCAGGAGACGTGGTCGTGGATCGAGGTGTGCTGGCCGGGCAGCCAGACCAGGGCGGCCACCGAGAGGCTGCCGTCGGACTCGGCGTGCAGCAGGTGCTGGCGGTAGCGCTCGGGGTCGCCCTCCTGCTGGGCGGGGGTGAGCAGGTCCGGGCTGCCGAGGTGCGGGGCCAGGGCGGCGGCGACCAGCCGGACCGTCAGCTCCGGTGGCAGGGCCCGGCCGACCACGCGGCGCAGCTCGTCGACCAGGCCGTGCATCCGCTCGGTACAGGCGTCCAGGGGCGCGGTGGTGGTTGTCATGCCACCGAGCGTGCGACGCGTGCGCGCACGCGTCCAACGAGGATTCGTTGACGTTCCGCCAGCTCGCGCTTATGGATGGCGGACCGTTCGGGTGCGCCGTTCGCCCGTTCGGAGGGCGGCCGTTGGGGCTGGTCAGCAGCCCACGCGGGCGGCGGCGGCCCGGACCAGTTCGTCCAGGACCAGTCCGGTGGCGGGCACCCGGAGGTGGTCGCGGAGCACGTAGGCGGAGACCTGGCGGCGCACGTGCGGCTCGGCGAGGCGGCCGGTGACCTTGGCGTGGCACATGAAGGAGAGCACCAGGGCGGGCATCAGGGCGATGCCGACGCCGGCGGCGACCAGGCTCTGCACGGCGAGGTTGTCGTCGGTGGTGAAGACCACGTCGGGGGCGAAGCCCTGGTCGGAGCAGACCTGGAGCAGATTGGCCCGGCAGCGCGGGCAGCCGGCGATCCAGCGCTCCTCGGAGAGGTCGCCGATCCGGACGGCCTGACGGCGCGCCAGCGGGTGGCCGAGCGGGAGCAGCACGGTGAGCTGGTCCTCCATCAGCGGTGTGACCACCACCTCGGGCGGGACCTCGGGGTCGGCGCCGGGGTAGCCGAAGGCGAGGGTGATGTCGCACTCGCCGCGCAGCAGCCGCTGGAGGGACTCGGGCGGCTCGGCCTCCAGCAGTTCGACCCGGATGCCGGGGTGCTCGGCCTGGAGGCGGGCCATCGCGGCGGGTATCAGGGTGGCGTTGGCGCTGGGGAAGGCGCAGACCCGGACCCGGCCGGCCCGCAGCCGGGCGAGCGCGCCGAGCTGCTGCTGCGCGGTGCGCAGCCCGGCCAGGATCTCCTCGGCGTGCCGGGCCAAGGTCTCCCCGGCCTCGGTGAGCCGCAGTCCGCGCCCGGCCCGGGTGAACAGCGGGACGCCGACCTCGCGCTCCAGCGCCTTCATCTGCTGGGTGATCGCGGGCTGGGTGTAGCCGAGCTCGCGGGCCGCGGCCGAGTAGGAGCCGGTGCGGACCACCTCGTGGAAGGTGCGCAGGTGCCGGGAGTCGAACATCCCCGAATCATAAGCAGATTTTGGGGTACCTGCCGATACCCCGTCAGATCCTTTGGTATCCACTCCTGTCCCACCCGCTTCGCTTTTTTACAAGGAATGCGAACCACCCCCGGGAGAGTCTGTGGGCGGGAGCCGGAGCGGCTCCCGCACCCTTCGAGAACGGATCACCATGCGTCTGAGGAACCTCGCCGTGGCCGGACTGCTCGCCGTGGCCGCCGTCGGCACCGGTGTCGGCACGGCCGTCGCGTCCGCGCCCTGCACGCCGAACAACGCCTGTCTCTACAGCGACGCCAACTACCAGGGCGGGAAGTTCGACAACTTCAACCGGCAGCCGAACTGGGGTCAGGTCACCTACAACAACGGGATCCAGCTCTACCGCGGCGACTACGTGGCCACCAACGTCAGCAGCCTGGACAACTGGGACCTCGCCCAGAACATCCGGGTCTTCTACAACTCCCAGTACCGGGGCGCCTGCTTCACCGTCGCGGCCGGCGGCGAGGTGTCGAACTTCGCCTACGTCACGCTCTCCGACGGCACCAACGCCAACGACCGGATGAACTCGCACATCTTCGGCGGGACCTGCGGAAACGTCTACAACTTCTGACCAGCGCGTTCCGGAGCGGGGCACGGGCAAGGTGCCCCGCTCCGGAACGGCCCCACGGGACAAGGACGGACATGCGCGCGACCGCCCCGCTCACCCTGCTGCTCGCGGCCCTGGCCGCCCTGGCCGCCTGCTCTCCCGCGCCGGGGGCCGGGCCCGGCTCCCGGCCGCCGGATCCGGTCCGGGAGGTCCGGACCGGAGCCGACATCGTGCTGCCCTTCGACGCCTACCTGATGACGGCGGACCAGGAGCGCACGGTGGCCCGGGCCGAGCAGCTGCTGGCCGGCGACTGCCTGCGGCGCTTCGGCCTCGACTGGCGGCCGGCCGCCTCGCCACCGGACTCCGCGGGGCCGGTCAACGCCCAGCGGTACGGGCTGATCGACCCGGCCGAGGCCGAGCGGCTGGGCTACCACCCGCTCCCCCGGCCGGCCGCCGAGGCCGCGCCCGAACCCACCCCCGAGGTCGTGACGGCGTACGGCGGCAAGGGGGGCGCCGAGCTGAACGGGGTCCCGGTGCCCGAGGGCGGCTGCCTCGGCGAGGCCCGGCGCACCCTCGGGGTGGGGAGGTTCAGCCAGGGCAGCATCGAGCTCAACCGGATACCGACCGACAGTTTCACCCGGGCCGGGAAGGACCCGCGCACGGTGGCCGCGACCGCGGAGTGGAGCGCCTGCATGCAGCGGGCCGGCTACTCCTACCCCGACATCTGGCGGGCCAACGACGACCCCCGGTGGAACGCGGCGCAGCCCAGCGAGCTGGAGCGCGCCACCGCCCGGGCCGATGTCGCCTGCAAGACCGCCACCCGGCTGCCGACCGTGCTGCTGACGGTGGAGAGCGAGCTCCAGCGGGCCGCCATCGAGGCCCACCGCCCGGCGCTGGACCGGGCCAGGGAGCACCAGGGCGCCGTCCTGGCCAAGGCCGCCGAGGTCCTCGGCGCGCCCGCCGGGCAGCCCTCCCGCTGACGGGGCGTCATCGCGTGCTGTAAGCCGTTCCCATGACGGCACGTCACCGCGCCTCCGGCGGCAGCCCCATCGCCACGCCCGCCTTGGCCATCGGGGCCCCGCCCTTGATCCGCGGGCTGCGCCGGCCGCGCTGCTCGACCCAGCGGGCGAGCCAGGAGAGCAGCAGGCACATGCCGATGTAGACCGGGGCGATCACCAGCACCACCGGGATGAAGGGCAGGTCGTAGTCGAGGTTGGTGGCGATCAGCTTGCCCGCGTGCAGGAACTCCTCGTAGGTGATCAGGAAGCCCAGCGAGGTGTCCTTGAGCGCCACCACCAGCTGGCTGATGATGCTCGGCAGCATCGCCCGGTTGGCCTGCGGCACCAGCACGTACGCCATCACCTGGGTCTTGCGCATGCCGAGCGCGTAGGCCGCCTCGCGCTGCCCCCTGGGCACCGCGAGCACCCCGGCCCGGAAGACCTCGGCCAGCACCGAGCCGTTGTAGAGGGTCAGCCCGGCCACCAGCGCCCAGAGCGGCTGCACCTGCATGGCGACGAAGATGAAGAAGATCATCACCAGCAGCGGCATGGCCCGGAAGAACTCCACCACCACCGTGCACGCCCAGCGCACCGGCCGGTGGTCGGAGAGCCGCCCGGCGGCGAACAGCGCGCCGAACGGGAGGGCGAACAGGGCGGTCAGCGCGAAGGCCTTGAGGGTGTTGCCCAGGCCGCGCAGCAGCAGCTCCTGGACGCCCTCGTACTCGAAGGGCATCCACTTCTGGTACGTGAACTGCTCGGTGTCGAAGAGCTTCCACACCACCCAGCCGAGCGCCGCCGCCAGCAGGACGGTGGTCAGCACCCCGTAGAGCCGGTGCCGGGCGGCCGCCTTCGGCCCGGGGACGTCGTACAGCGCCGAGGCCGGCGTACCCTCCGCGCTCACCGGGACACCGCCAGCCGTCGCTCCATCAGGTTGAAGACCGCACTGATCGCCAGGGTGATGACCAGGTACCCGACGGCGATCCAGACGAAGGTCCAGATGATGCTGTACCCCAGCTCGTTGACGGTCCGGTAGGTGCCGAGCAGCTCCACCACCGAGAAGGAGCCGGCGATCGCGGTGTTCTTCGCCAGCGCGATCATCACGCTGCCGACCGGCGCCACGACCGAGCGGAAGGCCTGCGGCAGCACCACCAGGCCCAGGGTCTGACCGAAGGTCATGCCCAGGCTGCGGGCCGCCTCGCCCTGCCCGGTGGGCACCGTGTTGATGCCCGAGCGCAGCGCCTCGCAGACGAAGGCCGAGGTGTAGCAGCCGAGCGCGATCACCGCGAAGGTGAAGAACGGCAGCGAGATCCCGAACCGCGGCAGCCCCAGCAGCACCGCGAAGAACAGCAGGGTCAGCGGCGTGTTGCGCAGCACCGTCACCCAGGCCGTCCCCAGCGTGCGCAGCGGCTTCACCGGCGAGACCCGGCAGGCCGCCATCAGCACCCCGAGCACCAGGGCCAGCACCGCGCTGACCGCCGTCAGCTCCAGCGTGCCGAGGAAACCCTCCCAGTACGTGGACCAGTTGTCCGTCAGGACCTTCAACCCGGGCGCCTCTCGGTAGCGTCAGTAACGGTCGATCGGCGGGGGCGCCGGTGCCGGCACCCCGGAGAGGCCGAGGGTGGCGTCGTACGCCTTCTTCCAGTCGCCGTTCTGCTCGTGGTGCTGGAGCGCGTCGTTGATCGCGCCCCTGAGCACGGTGTCGTTCCTGGGCGTGCCGATGCCGTACGGCTCCTTGGAGAACGGCTGCCCGACCAGCTTCAACTCGTCCGGGACCTTGGCCGCGTAGCCCATCAGGATGGTGTCGTCGGTGGTCACCACGTCCACCTGGGCCGTGATCAGGTTGTCCACGCAGGCCGAGTAGGTGTCGTAGCCGACCAGGGTGGCCTGCGGGTAGTCCTTCTGGATCCGCTGGTACGGGGTGGAGCCGGCGGCGGAGCAGACCTTCTTGCCGCCCAGGTCCTGCGGCCCGGCGATGTCCTTCTCCTGCTGACGCACCAACAGGCCCTGGCCCGCGATGTAGTACGGCCCGGCGAAGCCGACCAGCTTCTTGCGGTTGTCGTTGATGGTGTAGGTGCCGACGTAGTAGTCCACCTGGCCGTTCTGCAGCGCCGTCTCGCGGTTGGCCGAGGCGATGGTGCGGAACTGGATCTGCTCCGGGGCGAAGCCCAGGTCGGCGGCGACCATCTTGGCGATCTCGATGTCGAAGCCGGAGTACTGGCCGGTGGCCGGGTTCTTCTGACCCAGGTACGGCTGGTCCTCCTTGGCGCCGACCACCAGCCGGCCGCGCCCGCGGGCCGCCTCCAGGGTGGGCGAGCCCTGCACGGCGTCCGCACTGTTCACCTGGTAGCTCGGCAGCGCGCTGGGCTGCGGGCCCTTGGGCGGCGGGGTGCCGGGCTTGCCGCAGGCGGCGGCCGCGAGGAGCAGCACCGCAACGACCGCGATCCTTCGCATCGCTGACCGCCCCTCAGTGCTTCAGGATCTTGGAGAGGAAGTCCTTGGCCCGGTCCGTCCGCGGGCTGGCGAAGAACTCCTCCGGCGCGCGGTCCTCCAGGATCCGCCCGTCCGCCATGAACACCACGCGGTGGGCCGCACTGCGGGCGAAGCCCATCTCGTGCGTCACCACCACCATCGTCATGCCCTCGTCGGCGAGGCCCTTCATCACGTCCAGCACCTCGTTGATCATCTCCGGGTCGAGGGCGGAGGTCGGCTCGTCGAACAGCAGCGCCTTCGGGTCCATCGCCAACGCCCGGGCGATCGCCACCCGTTGCTGCTGCCCGCCGGAGAGCTGGGCCGGGTACTTGTCCGCGTGCGCGGCCAGCCCGACCCGGTCCAGCAGGGCGCGGGCCTTGGCCTCGGCCTCCGGCCTGGCGCGCTTCCTGACCTTCACCTGGGCCAGCACCACGTTCTGCAGCACCGTCTTGTGGGCGAACAGGTTGAAGGACTGGAAGACCATCCCCACCTCGGCGCGCAGCTTCGCCAGGCCCTTGCCTTCCGCGGGCAGCGGCACCCCGTCGATGGTGATCGTCCCCGACTCGATCTGCTCCAGCCGGTTGACCGCCCGGCAGAGCGTCGACTTGCCCGACCCGGACGGCCCGATCACCACCACGACCTCGCCCCGGCCGACCGTCAGGTCGATCTCCTGGAGCACGTGCAGCGCCCCGAAGTGCTTGTTCACCCCCCGGAGTTCGATCAGCGGGGTGAACGCGGCCACCCCGCTCACTTCGAGCGCCGCCCCTTGAGCAGCCACCCCAGCGCCCCGCCCGCGAGCAGGGTCGCCAGCAGCGCGATCCACAGCGGACAGGACACCGTGAACACCCAGAACTGGATCTTCACCTTGTCCAGGTTGGCCAGCAGGAACCACACCGCCAGCACCACGATCGCCCCGATCGCGATCACCCGCGTGGGGATCCCCGCGATCTCGCTCCGCTTCCCCGACCCATCACCCGTTGTCTTGGTCACCCGCCGAGCATGCGCCCACCCCCGCCGGGGCCCGCCGCACCACTCCGACCATCGCACCGACACCATCCGTACGGCCCAGTCAGCCCAGCACGTCCCCCAGGTACGAGGCGACCACCACCGCCAGCGTCACGGTGCCCGCGAACGCCACCGCCCCGGCCCGCACCGCCGCCGGACGCCCGGCCCCCTCCCAACGGGCCAGCCCGGCGGCCGCGGCGGCGACCAGCAGGGCGGCGAGCGCCACCACGGCGGCGGCGAGCAGGACGAGGGCGGTACGGGACACCGGAGCTCCAGGGTGTGCGGGGACGAGGACCCCACCGTGCCGTGCGGCGTGCGCGTTGCGTAAGCCGCAACACGTTGCCGGTCGTCCCGGCAACCGTCATCGCCGTTTCCCCACCCATGTGTTGACGATCCGTCCGCAACACCGGCCACGGCGCGACGGAGCCGGGAGGATCGAGCCATCCACGGCGAGAGCGAGGACGGTGCGGTGTCCCAGCAAGACCATTCCGACCGGTCGGCCTTCGCGGCCCGGCTGCGCCCCCTGTACGAGCAGTTGGGCAGCACCTACCGCGAGTACGGTGAGCGGCACAACCTGGACCACTCGGCGGTGTACCGCTACGTGGCCGGCCAACGCCTGCCGCAACCGGCCTTCGTCACCGGCCTCTGCGAGGAGCTGGACGCGGCCGGACGGCCGGTCGGCCCGGAGGTGCGCACCGAACTGCTCGCCCTGCTGGAGCGGGCCTCGGCCGGCCGGAGCGACTCGCAGCACCTGCGGCTCGAACTCGAACGCACGCGGGCGGAGTTGTCCAGCAGCCACCAGGAGCAGGAGGTCCTGGCCGGCAGGCTGGCCGAGCGGGAGAGGGCGCTGGCGCTCTCCGACGACCGGCTCCGTGCCCTGCGGCAGTCACTCACCACCGACGACTCCGAACACCTGCGGCTGCGCCACGAGCGCGACACGCTCCACCGGGAGGTCCTGCACCTCCGCGAGGAGCTGCTCAGGGAGCGGGCCCGGACCCTGGCGGCGGAGGAACGGGTCCGCCAGCTGCTCTGGGAGCAGCGGCTCGCCCTCGACCTGGTGTCCCCGGTCGCCCGGGCCGACGAGCTGATGAACGACCTGCGCTGCGCCTCGGCCGAGCAGCTGTTCCACCTCGCCGTCCACCCGGACGCCCGGTACCGGGACGTGATCGTCGAGCTGGTCCGCGCCACGGCCCGGCACCGTCCGGCGGGCGAGGCCGTCTCGCTCCTGACGGCCCTGCACGGGGCGGCGCCCTCGTCACCCGCCCTGGCCGCCTTCCCCGAGGCGGTGCGGGGCCGCGACGTCGTCGAGGCGGCCGACCTGGTCGGTGCGTTCGCCGGCCTCGGCCTGACCGACCAGGTCTCGGCCGCCGCCGCGGTCTTCGTCCGGGAGAACGACCACCAGGCCGTCGGGAACCTGGTGCTCCACCTCCACCGGCGCAGGCTCCCGCACGCCCCGGCTGACGCGGTGGCGACCGCCGCCGCCGAGCACCAGCCGCCCGAGCAGCTCGTCCCGACCCTGCTGCGCCTGGAGACGGCCTTCCACCTCACCTCGACGGTCCGGCACGCCGTCGAGCACGCCGCGCGGGTCAGGCGGACCGGTGACCTGCTGGTGCTCGCCGCCCTGCTGACCGAGGCGCAACGGCACTCCCTGGCCGAGCTGCTGACCGACCGGGTGCTCGCCACCCGCGAGCCCTCGGTCCGGGCCGCCTACCTCTTCGGGCTGCCCGGACGAGGGCTGGCGGCCCTCGCCGGGCGGCCGTCCGCCGTCGGGGCGTCAGCCCTCGTCGCGCCAGGAGCGCCAGAGGGCCGCGTACGGGCCGTCGGCGCTGACCAGCGCTTCGTGGGGGCCGTACTCGCTGATCCGGCCGCGTTCGACGACGGCGATGACGTCGGCGTCGTGGGCGGTGTGGAGGCGGTGGGCGATGGCGATGACGGTGCGGCCGGCCAGCACGCGGGAGAGCGAGCGCTCCAGGTGCCGGGCGGCGCGCGGGTCGAGGAGGGAGGTGGCCTCGTCGAGGACCAGGGTGTGGGGGTCGGCGAGGACCAGGCGGGCGAGGGCCAGCTGCTGGGCCTGAGGGGGCGTCAGGGCGAGTCCGCCGGAGCCGACCTCGGTGTCCAGGCCCTCGGGGAGGGCGTCGGCCCACTCGTCGGCGTCGACCGCGGCCAGCGCGCCGCGCAGCTCGGCGTCGGAGGCCTCCGGCCGGGCGAGGCGCAGGTTGTCCCGCAGGGTGCCGACGAAGACGTGGTGCTCCTGGTTGACCAGGGCCACCTCGGCGCGGACCCGCTCGGCCGGCATCCGGGAGAGCGCGGCGCCGCCGAGGGTGACGCTGCCGCGGCCCGGGGCGTAGATCCCGGCGAGCAGCCGGCCGAGGGTGGACTTGCCGGCCCCGGACGGGCCGACCAGGGCGACCCGGCTGCCGGGGGCGACGTCCAGGCTGATGCCGTGCAGCACGTCGGCGCCCTCGCGGTAGCCGAACCGCACGTCGTCGGCGGCCACCCGGCGGCCCGCCGGACGGACGGAGGCGTCGGTCTCCGGGTCGGCCACCTCGCGGACGCCGACCAGCCGGGCCAGCGAGGCCTGGCCGACCTGGAGCTCGTCGTACCAGCGCAGGATGAGGTCCACCGGGTGGGTGAGCGCCTGGGCGTAGAGCACCCCGGCGGTCAGCTGGCCCACCGTCAGCCACCCGCGCAGCGCGAACCAGCCGCCGAGCACCAGGGTGCCGATGATGACGATCGCGTAGGAGGCCGAGACGGTCGGGAACCAGACCGAGCGCAGCCAGAGGGTGTACCGCTCCCAGGCCTGCCACTCGTGGATCTTGCGGTCCGTCAGCTCCACCCGCCGGCCGCCGAGCCGCAGCGACTCGACGGTGCGGCCGGCGTCCACCGTCTCGGCGAGCACGGTGTTGACGGCCGCGTAGCCGGCGGACTCGGAGCGGTAGGACTGCGGGGCGCGCCGGAAGTACCAGCGGGAGGTGGAGAGCAGCAGCGGCAGCGCGAGCGCCACCGAGACCGCCAGCAGCGGGGAGGTGAGCACCAGGGCGCCGAGCACCAGCACCACCGAGACCACGGCGACGGCCAGTTCGGGCACCGCCTCGCGGACGGACTTGGCGAGCCGGTCCACGTCGGTGGTGCCGCGGGAGACCAGGTCGCCCGTCCCGGCCCGCTCCAGCACACCGGGCGGCAGGGCGACCGAGCGCACCAGGAAGTCCTCGCGCAGGTCGGCCAGCACCTCCTCGCCGAGCACCCCGCCGCGCAGCCGGGACCAGCCGATGAAGGCGGCCTGCACCACCAGCGCGGCCAGGTACCAGCCGACGGCGGCGAGCACCTTGCCCTCCGCGGTGCCGGCGCTCAGGTCCTCGACCAGCGAGCCGAGCACCCAGGGCCCGACCAGACCGGCCAGGGTGGCCACGGTGTGCAGGCCCACCACCGCGCCGAAGCCGCCCCGGTGACGGCGCGCCAGGTGGCGGACGTAGCCGCGGACGGTGGCGGGGGTGGCGACGGGCAGGACGGTGGCGGGGCCCTGCTCCTGGACCAGGGGCGGCTTCACACGGTCTCCTCGACGACGGCGGGAACGGAGGCGGCGGCCTCGTCGTCCTCGCGGGTGACCACGGCGCGGTAGGCCGGGGTGGTGCGCAGCAGTTCGCGGTGGCGCCCGGTGGCGGCCACCTTGCCGTCCTCGACCAGCACGACGGTGTCGGCCTGGTCGAGCAGCAGCGGGCTGGTGGCCAGCACCACGGTGGTCCGGCCCTCGCGGACGGCGCGCAGGCCGGCCGCGATCCTGGTCTCGGTGTGGGCGTCGACGGCGCTGGTGGGCTCGTCCAGGACGAGCACCGGCGGGTCGACCACCAGGGCCCGGGCCAGTGCCAGGCGCTGGCGCTGGCCGCCCGAGAGCGAGCGCCCGCGTTCGGTGATCACGGCCTTGAGGGCGTCCCCGCCGGCCTCGGGCGAGCCGTCGACCAGGGCGTCCAGGACGTCCTCGGCCTGGGCGGCGCGCACCGCCTCCTCGGCGCCGACCCGCCCGGAGGCGGGCACGGCGAGCAGCTCGGCCAGGGTGCCGGAGAGCAGCACCGGCTCCTTGTCGTGGACCAGCACCGCGGCCCGGGCCTCGTCCAGCGGTACGGCGTCCAGCTCGACGCCGCCCAGCCGGACGGAGGGCGCCGCGCTCTCGTCCTCGGCCAGCGGCACGTGGCCGCCGAGCCGGGCGGCCAGCGATCCGGCGGTCTCCTGGTCGCCGCAGACCACCGCGGTGAGCCGGCCGGCCCGGACGGTGAGGCCGGTGACCGGGTCGTGCAGGTCGGCCAGGCCGGGGGCGGCGGGCAGCTCGGCGGTGAGCGGGCGGCTGCCGTCGGTCCGGTGCAGCGCGAGCACCCGGGTGGCCCGGGCGGCGGAGACCCGGGCCACGCTCCAGGCGTGGGCGGCCTCGCCGAGGATGCGCAGCGGGGCGGCCAGGAAGGCGGTGGCGCCGTAGACGGCGACCAGCTCGCCGACGGTGATCCGGCCCTCGGCGGCCAGCTCGACCCCGTACCAGGTGACCCCGACCACGAACAGGCCGGGCAGCAGGACCTGCTGGGCCTGCATCAGGGACCAGACCTTCGCCGCCCGCACGGCGGCGCCGCGCACCTTCTGGGAGGCCTCGCGGTACCGGGAGAGGAAGAGCTCCTCGCCGCCGATGCCGCGCAGCACCCGCAGGCCGGCGACGGTGTCGGCGGCCAGCTCGGTGGCCCTGCCGCCGAGCCGGCGCTGCTCGTCGTAGCGGCGCTCGAAGGGGCCGAGCAGCGGCAGCACGGAGAGCGCGAGCACCGGGACGCCGAGCAGCACGGCGGTGCCGAGCAGCGGCTGCTGCACCAGCACCACCAGGCTGACGGCCAGCCAGACCAGGACGGCGGCCCGGACCCTGGCGACCAGCTCCACGTACCAGCCGATCTTCTCCACGTCGCCGCTGCTGACGGCGACGATCTCGCCGGTGGCGATCCGCCGGGAGAGCCCGGCGCCGAGCGCGCTGGCCTGACGGGCCACCAGTTGGCGGACCTGGGCGGCGGCGGTGATCCAGTTCCACACCGCCTGACGGTGCAGCAGGACGCTGCCGACGGCCTGGAGGGTGGTGAGCAGCACGGCGAGCGCCCCCGCCCGCCAGAGTGCGCCGCTGTCGCCGTCGACCACGGCCTGGATGCCGAGGCCGAGCGCGGCCGGGAGGGCCGCCATCGCGGCCATCTCGACGGTGCCCCAGAGGGTGGCGAGCCAGCTGCCCCGGCGCTGGCTGCGTTGGAGCCAGCGCAGGAACGCCAGCGGGGAGTTCAGGTCGGGACGGCCGGGATCGGCCATCGGAAGGGTGGTGAGCGGCATGACGCTCCGATGCGGTGGTGCGGGCGGGGGAGGACGGCCGGGCCCGGATCACCGGGGGCGGCGGAGGGGGAGGCGGGCTCCGGCGGGAGGGAGGCGGCCTGCGGCAGGGGGAGGTGATGCTCCGTCACGAGGTCATGGCCATCGAGCGTGCCGGGGGCCGGGCGCGCGCCGCAACCGCTTTTCCGCCCGGCCCGTCCGGTCCGGCCACGTCAGGACGCCCCACGACGGTCGCCGGCCGGGGCGGGGGTGGCCGGTGTGCTCCGTGTGCGGGAATTTTCGGACGAATTCGGCCGAGACGGGAACAAGTGGCCTGGACCACCAGTTGGGTGCTTGACGGCAAAGACCGTACGACCTGGAGGGCACCCCTTCCCGTGAGCACCATCCCGAGCATCACCCTCAACAACGGCCGCTCGATCCCGCAGCTCGGCTTCGGCGTCTGGCAGGTCGAGGACGACCAGGCCACCGCCGCCGTCGCCACCGCGATCGAGGCGGGCTACCGCTCCGTCGACACCGCGGCGATCTACGAGAACGAGGCGGGCACCGGCAAGGCCCTCGCCGCCTCGGGCGTGGCGCGCGAGGAGCTGTACGTCACCACCAAGCTGTGGAACTCGGGCAAGCTCGACTGGTCCGGCGAGCAGGGCCGGGCCCGGGTGGAGCGCGCCTTCGAGGAGTCCCTCACCAAGCTCGGCCTCGACCACGTGGACCTCTACCTGATCCACTGGCCGCGCCCGATGCACGGGGACAGCTTCCTCAACATCTGGACGGTCTTCGAGAAGCTGGCCGCCGACGGCCGCGCCCTCTCGGTCGGCGTCTCCAACTTCGGCCCCGAGCAGCTGGACAAGCTGCGCGAGCGCAGCGAGCTGGTGCCGGTGCTCAACCAGGTGGAGCTGCACCCGCACTTCCCGCAGCACGAGCTGCGCGCCTACCACGCCGAGCACGGCATCGCGACGGAGGCCTGGAGCCCGCTGGGCCAGGGCAAGGACCTGCTCTCCGAGCCGGCCCTGGTGAAGGTGGCCGAGAAGCACGGCCGCACCGTCGCCCAGGTGGTGCTCCGCTGGCACCTGCAGAGCGGGATCATCGCGATCCCGAAGTCGGTCACCCCCTCGCGCATCCGGGAGAACCTCGACGTGGCCGGCTTCGAGCTGGACGCCGAGGACCTGGCCGCGGTCGCCTCCGTCGAGACCGGCACCCGCCTCGGCCCGGACCCGCAGCAGTTCGACTGGAACTGACGGCCCACCGCGGCACCGGCCCGGCGACGGACCGAAACCGGCCGGCCACCACCCTCTGCGGAAAGGGTGGTGGCCGGCCGGTCAGGCGCTCCGGAAAAATCTGGGCAAAATCGTTCCTGCCAGGTCCTTGGAGCCTGATGAATCGTTACAGCCGGGCCGCCTTGGCCAGCAGCACCATGGCGGGCGCGTGCTCGTGCGGTTCCAGCGGGGCGAGCAGCAGCTCCTGCACCGCGCGCACCCCCGCCGAGGAGCGGTGGAGCAGCTCCTGGCCGGCCGGGGAGAGCGAGAGCAGGTTGCGGCGCCCGTCCAGCGGGTCGCGGCGGCGGAGCACCAGACCGCGCCGGACCAGCCGGCTGACCATCTCGGCCATGGTCGCCTTGTCCAACGAGGCCAGCTCGCCGACGGTGCGCTGGTCGGCGCCCGGCTCGGTCTCCAGCGCGTCCAGCACCGCGTACTGGGGCGCCGTCAGGTCGGAACCGACCTGGTCGGACCAGAGCTTGGTGTGCACCTGCTGCGCCACCCGGATGAGGTAGCCGACGGCGCGCTGCGCGTCCAGCAGGGGCCTGGCGTCGGTCATCGCCGCCACCGCGGCGGGCTCCAGACGGGCGATGCGGGCCATCACCCGGACCAGTTCGAGCTGCTCCTCAGGGGTGAGCGGCTCGAACAGGGTCCGCTGGACCCGGACCACGCCGCCGGTGGCCTCGCGGACCACCTGGGCGCCGTTCTGCGAGAGCGCCAGCAGCTTGCGCCGGCCGTCCGCAGGATCGCGGCGGCGCAGGACCAGGCCGCGCCGGACCAGCCGGGCGACCATCTCGGCCATCGTGGCCTTGTCGAGCGAGGCCCGCTCGCCGACGGTGCGCTGGTCCGCTCCCGGTTCGAGCGCCAGCACGAGCAGCACGGCGAACTGAGGCGCCGTCAACTCGTTGCCGACATGCTCGGACCAGAGGCGGGTGTGCACCTGCTGGGCCACGCGGATGAGGTGACCGGGCGACTGCTGAAGTCGGCCGGGCACGCGGGTTGTCGGGATCTCCCCCAGCACCATGAAATCCGTCCCGATGTCACACCCGGTGTGTGTGGGACACCCGGGCGGGCAGTAACGGCGAGTGAGCGACCCGCTGTGAGGGTGAGCGCGCCAGCCGTGCAGCCGGTGGCTGCTGGCGCACACTATACAAACGGTCGGCCAGAACTGGCAGGCGGGGGCCAAGAGTAGATGTTTGTTCGGCGGAGTTGGCATATTTCCGCCAGGTGTCGCGTCCACGTCGACCCGGCCTCCACGGCTCCGAACATGAGCCATCCTCACCCTGCGTCACCTGCGGCTCTGCCCCCTGGTCAGCATTCCTACCGGTCGGTAATCTAGCGCCCGCGGCGCCCGTCCGAACGTTCGGCGGCACCGATGGCGTTCTCCCGTCACCCCCGAGAGAGAGACGAGTACGAACATGACCGAGCAGAGCACCCCCCGCGTCGCGGTGGTCACCGGAGCCGCGCGCGGGATCGGCGCGGCCACGGCCGAGCGGCTGGCCGCCGACGGCTACGCGGTCGCGGTGGTGGACCTGACCGAGGAGGCCGGGAAGGAGACCGCCGAGCGGATCACCGCGGCCGGCGGCCGGGCCCTGGCGGTCGGCGCGGACGTCTCGGACGCGGCCCAGGTGGCCGCCGCCGTGGAGCGGATCGCCACCGAGCTCGGCGCCCCGGTGGTGCTGGTCAACAACGCCGGCGTGCTGCGCGACAACCTGCTCTTCAAGATGTCCGAGTCGGACTGGGACACCGTGATGGACGTGCACCTCAAGGGCGCCTTCCTGATGTCCCGGGCCTGCCAGAAGCACATGGTGGACGCCGGCTTCGGCCGGATCGTCAACCTCTCCTCCTCCTCCGCCCAGGGCAACCGCGGCCAGGCCAACTACTCCGCTGCCAAGGCCGGCATGCAGGGCTTCACCAAGACCCTGGCGATCGAGCTCGGCAAGTTCGGCATCACCGCCAACGCGGTCGCCCCCGGCTTCATCGCCACCGAGATGACCGCCGCCACCGCGGCCCGGGTCGGCATGGAGTTCGAGGCCTTCAAGGCGGCCGCCGCCACCCAGATCCCGGTCGCCCGGGTCGGCCTGCCGGAGGACGTGGCCAACACCATCTCCTTCCTCGCGGCCGAGGCGGCCGGCTTCGTCTCGGGCCAGGTCATCTACGTGGCGGGCGGCCCGCTGGACTGACGGAGCGTCCGCTCGCGGGGCCGGGGCGGCGGGGGCAGACTCGGGGCACGGGTGCCGGTGCGCACCCCCCGAGGACCCTGGAGGCAGCACGATGATGAACCCCGCGGACGACGCCGACTCCATGCCCACGCCCGACCGGCTGCTGCACACCGGCGCCGAGCACCCGGTCGACCCCGAGGACCTGGTGATGGCCTCGGGCCGGACCCCCACCCCCGCGCTGATCGAGCGCGCCCGGCGCCAGCTGGAGCTGGAGGGGGCGGCCGCGGTAGAGCGGCTCACCCCCTGACCACTCCTTACATACTGCAGCACGCGCCGCAGCGCCGGACGAAGCCCCCGGGCCCCGCACACCGTGCGGGGCCCGGGGGCTTCCGGCGGACCGGCCGCGCCGGGAAATCGAGACCGAATCGAGTGACCACGGGCCCTGGGGGGCTGCTAAGTTCCTCTGCAACTGGTGTCTGAACAAGTCGGCCGACACCTGCGGGACGGCCCGCGTTCGGGCCCGGTACGACGGCCGTTTCCGCGGGACCCCCACCCTGCGGAAGCGGCCGTCCCGGCTCCGGGCTGACGTAATGTCCGTTTCTGTCCGGGTAGTGTCTGGCTTGTGCCGACCGCTTCCCGACGATCCGTCAGCCCGCCGTTCCCGATGAGCCGGGGCCACCGGGCGCTCACCGTGCTGGTCGGGCTGGCCTACCTGCTGATCGTGCTGGCGGTGGTGTTCGACACCTCACTGGTGCACCTGGACTGGTGGCTCAAGCAGCTGCGCCCGTACAAGCGCTGGCCGCAGGTGCTGGACTTCCTCGACCTCTGGGTGGTGGTCGGCCAGCGCGGTCCCTCCGCCATCGCCGCCTGCCTCTGGCTGGGCTGGCGGAGCGTCAGGCAGCGCACGGTGCGGCCCCTGCTGGTGATGGTCGGGGCCCTGCTGCTGCTCAACATCACGGTGGGCAGCGTGAAGATCCTCACCGGGCGCCTCGGCCCGCACTACGCGCACTACCTCGACGACCCCGAGCTCTTCCTCGGCGGCACCATCTTCCCCTCCGGGCACACCGCCAACTCGGTGGTCACCTGGGGCGTGCTGGCCTACCTGGCGGTGCGCTGGCGGCGGACCGGCACGGCGCTGGTCGCACTGGTCGCCGCCTCGGTCGGCCTCACCACCGTCTACCTGGGCACCCACTGGTTCTCGGACGTGCTCGCCGGGTGGGCCGCGGGCGCCCTGGTGCTGCTCGCCCTGCCGGCCGGCGAGCCGCTGGTCACCGCCGTCGACCGCAGGATCACCGGCCTCTGGCGGGCCGCCCCCGTCCGCGCCGCCCCGGGCAGGCTCAGCCCTGCCAGCAGCGCTCCACCAGGCCGTCACGCACCTGGAGGTTGAGCCGGTCCTCCCGGTACTCCAGCGTGATCAGCGCCCCCGGCTCCAGCACCCGCACCGCCGACCAGCCGCGCTCGGCGGCCAGGAGCCGCGCCCGCTCCGCGGTCAGCCCCAGGTACTCGTCCTCGTCCATCGCCGTTACCCCTCTCCCCTCGTGGGTACATGCCGATCGTAGGCCCAGGAGGTGGTGCGGCGATGCGACCGACCAGGACTCCCCACGACTGGCGCAGCGGCACCGAGCCGATGACGGCGCGCAGCGACCTCAGGCTCCGCTTCCTGCTCTCCGTCCTCTTCACCCCCCTCTTCGCCCTGATGACGGCCGGCTTCGCGGTCTGGGCGGCGGTGAACGGCCCCACCGACGTGCCCAGCGACACCAGCCTGCGCACCTTCGCGATCGTCTGCGGGGTGCTCACCCTGCTGGCGGCGGTGGACCTGGCGGTCGTGGTCCGGCGGCGCCGGACGGAGCGGTAGACCTCCGGTGCGCGTCTAGTACACGTCCCGGGCGTAGCGGCGGTCGGCGGCCAGCTGCTTGAGGTGGACCTCGGCCTCCTCCTCGGTGAGGCCGCCGTGGGTGACGGCGATCTCGCGCAGGGCGCGGTCCACGTCCTTGGCCATCCGGGTGGCGTCGCCGCAGACGTAGAGGTGGGCGCCGTCCTGGAGCCAGCGCCAGAGCTGGGCTCCGTGCTCGCGCATCCGGTCCTGGACGTAGACCTTGGCGCGCTGGTCGCGGGAGAAGGCGAGGTCCAGGCGGGAGAGGGTGCCGGAGCGGTAGAGCTCGTCCAGCTCGTCGCGGTAGTAGAAGTCGGTGGCGCGGCGCTGCTCTCCGAAGAACAGCCAGTTGGAGCCCAGGTGGCCCAGCGCACGGCGGTGCTCCAGGAAGCCGAGGAAGGGGGCCACCCCGGTACCGGGGCCGATCATCACGGTCTTGGCGGAGGGGTCGGCGGGCGGGCGGAAGTGCGGGGAGCGCTGGACGAAGACCGGGACCGGGAGGTCAGGTGCGGCGTCCGCCAGGAAGGTGGAGGCCACGCCCTTGCGCTGCTGGCCGCGCGGGCCCTCGTAGCGCAGCACCGAGACGGTGATGCTGGGCCGGCGGGGCTCGGTGAGCGGGCTGGAGGAGATGGAGTAGAGGCGGGGCTGGAGCCTCCGCAACGCCTCGGCCCACTCCTGGGCGCTCAGCTTGAGCGGGTGCTCGGCCAGCAGGTCCACCGCCTGGCGGCCCCAACTCCACTGCGCCAGGCCGTCCTTGTTGTCCGGACGGAGCAGGGCACGCAGTTCGCGGTCCCTGGTCCGCTCGGCGGCCAGGCGGAGCAGGTCGGGGGTGAGCCGGGTGATGTCCAGGTGGCGGGTGAGCGCCTCGGCGAAGGGGAGCTC
This sequence comes from Kitasatospora albolonga, assembly GCF_039535905.1. GTDB lineage: Bacteria > Actinomycetota > Actinomycetes > Streptomycetales > Streptomycetaceae > Kitasatospora > Kitasatospora albolonga. Next base: position 55,430 of record NZ_BAAAYB010000021.1, read on the forward strand.
GCCGAGGCCGTCCACCGTGACGGCGGTGTCCGGGTGGTGGCCGGTCAGGGTGAGCCACTCCTCCACCAGGGAGGGGCAGTTGACCGGGCGGACGCCCAGCGCGTCGCCCGCCTCGTACTCGGGGCCGTCCTCGCCGAGCTCGAAGGTGAAGCGGCGGATCTCCTTGGCGGCTCCGGGCAGGCTGAGCAGCCGGTTGCCGGTCAGCCTGGCCTGGTGCTCGCGGCGCTTCGAGGCCTTCGGCGCGGCCGGCGGGGCGACGGCCAGCGCCTCCGCGGCCCGGGCGGACCAGTCGGCGGCGCGCTGCTCCTGCCCGGGCTCGCAGTCGGTGCGCGGCAGCACCCGCTCGGCGCCCAGCTCGGCCAGGCGCTCGTCCAGGCGGCGGCCGTGGCCGCAGAAGTCGGCGTAGCTCGGGTCGCCGAAGGCCAGCACCGCGTAGCGGGTGCCCTCCAGCCGGGGTGCGTCCTCGGCGCTGAGCCACTGCCAGAAGGCCGCGCCGTTGTCCGGGGCCTCGCCGTCACCGAAGGTGCTGCTGACCACCAACAGGTCGGCGCCCCGGGCGAGTTCGGCGGGCGCGCAGTCGGCCATGGCGAGCAGCCTGGCCGACCGGCCGGCCGCGGTGAGCCGGGCCGCGACGGCGGCGGCGGCCTCCTCCGCGGTGCCGGTCTGGGACGCCCAGAGCACCAGCACCTGCGGCCCGCCGTCCGCGGGCGGCGGGGTGCGCGAGTACATCCCGGCCAGCAGGCCGTCCACCCACCGGGCGGTGGCGGGGGCGAGCGGCGCCTGCGCGGGCAGCACCGGCACCCCGCTCTCCGGCGGGGCGGCGGTGATCCCGGCCAGGTACCCGGCGAGGTAGCTGCGCTCCTCCGCCGCCAGCACCGGCGGGGTCAGCTCGCCGAGGCCCAGGGCAGCCGCCAACAGCGGGACGGTGATCGGGAGTTCGGCGGGGGCGTCGAGTGCGGGGAGGGCGGCCGGGGCCGTCGCGACCTTGGTGAGCCGCACCGCGCAGGCCTTGAACTCGGGCTGGAAGGAGACCGGGTCGACGGCGTCGTTGGTGACGGCGTTGACGCTCAGGTACTCGCCGTACAGGTCGTTCCAGTGGAACGGCGCGAAGCAGGTGCCGGGCAGCACCCGGTCGGTGACCCGGGCCGGGAGCACCGCGCGGCCGCGGCGCGAGGCCACCTCCACCTGGTCCCCCTCCGCGATGCCCAGCTCGGCCGCGTCCTCGGGGTGGACCTGGACGAAGGAGCCCGGGTCCAGCTTGTTGAGCTTGGCCACCTTGCCGGTCTTGGTGAGGGTGTGCCACTGGTGCTGGACCCGGCCGGTGGTGAGGGTGAACGGGTGCTCGGCGTCCGGGAGTTCGGCCGGCGGCAGGTGCGGGCGGGCGAAGAACCTCGCCCGGCCGGACGGGGTGGCGAAGACCAGCGCGGGGCGGCTGCCGTCCGGCCGCTCCAGCAGGGCCTGGCTGACGCCGTCGTTGCGGTAGCGGACGGGGTTGCGCTCCGGGCCGCCCGGCGCGGCCGGCCACTGCACGGGGGTGCGGCGCAGCCGCTCGTAGTCGGCGCCGCGCAGGTCCCAGCCGGTGGCCGGGTTCCAGAACCGCTGGATCTCCTGGTAGACCTCCTCGGCGCTCGCGTAGGTGAAGCCCTCGGCGTAGCCCATCGCGCGGGCCACCTCGGCGATCAGCTTCCAGTCGGGGAGCGCCTGTCCGGGGGCGTCCAGCACGCCCGGTATCAGGGTCAGGCAGCGCTCGGAGTTGACCTGCACGCCGTCGGACTCGGACCACAGGGTGGCGGGGAGGGTGAGGTCGGCGTAGGCGTTGGTCTCGGTCTCGGCGAAGACGTCCTGGGTGACGACCAGTTCGGCCGCCTCCAGCCCCCGGATCACGGTGGCCCGGTTGGCCACCGAGGCCACCGGGTTGGTGCAGATCACCCAGCAGGCCTTGATCTCCCCCGCGGCCATCCGCTCGAACATCTCGACCGTGCCCTTGCCCACCTCGGTGCGCAGGCTGCCCCCGGGGATCCCCCAGACCCGCTCGGTGAACTCCCGCTCCTCGGGCACCAGGACGGAGCGCTGGCCGGGCAGGCCGGGGCCCATGTAACCCATCTCGCGGCCGCCCATCGCGTTGGGCTGGCCGGTGAGCGAGAACGGGCCGCTGCCGGGACGGCAGATCGCGCCGGTGGCCAGGTGCAGGTTGACCAGGGCGTTGGTGTTCCAGGTGCCGTGGGTGGACTGGTTGAGGCCCATGGTCCAGCAGCTGGTCCACTCGCCCGCGGCGCCGATCCACTCGGCGGCGGTGCGCAGGTCGGCCTCGGGGATGCCGGTGAGCGCGGCGACGGCGGCGGGGGTGTAGTCGGCGAGGAAGGCGGGCAGCTCCTCCCAGCCCTCGGTGTGCGCGTCGATGAAGGCCCGGTCGGTGCGGCCGTTCTCGACCAGCAGGTGGAGCAGCCCGTTCAGCAGGGCCAGGTCGGTGCCGGGGCGGACCTGGAGGAAGAGGCCGGCCTTGTCGGCGGTCGGGGTGCGGCGCGGGTCCACCACGATCAGCTTCGCCCCGGCCTTGACCCGCTCCATCATCCGCAGGAAGAGGATCGGGTGGCAGTCGGCCATGTTGGAGCCGATCACCAGGAAGAGGTCGGCCCGGTCCAGGTCCTCGTACGAGCCGGGCGGACCGTCGGCGCCGAGCGAGAGCTTGTAGCCGCTGCCCGCGCTGGCCATGCAGAGGCGCGAGTTGGACTCGATGTTGTTGGTCCGCCAGTAGCCCTTGGCCAGCTTGTTCGCCAGGTACTGGGCCTCCATGGACATCTGACCGGAGACGTAGAGGGAGAGCGCGTCGGGGCCGTGCTCGTCCAGCACGGCGCGCAGCCGCCGGGCGGTCTCGGCGATCGCCTCGTCCACGTCCAGCGGAGCCGGCGGCGCGCCCCGCTCGGCCCGGACCAGCGCGGTGGAGAGCCGGCCGGGGGCGGCGAGCAGCTCGGCATGGGTCGCGCCCTTGGTGCACAGGCGTCCGGCGTTGGCCGGGTGCTCCCTGTCGCCCGAGACCTTGGCGGCCGTGGTCCGGCCGTCGGGGCCGGTGGCCAGGTCGAGCACGATGCCGCAGCCGACCCCGCAGTACGAGCAGGCGGTCCGTACCTGGTCCACACTGCGTCGCTGGTCCACGCCGCGTCCCTCGTCCACGCTGCGTCCCTTCCTCCGGCGGATCCTGGCGCTCCACCGTAAGAAGCCCCTGTTGCGATCAGATGACGAGGGTCGGGCCCACCGCGTTACGCACGGCGCACCTGACGGCCGCTCAGCTGTGAGCTCGCGCAGCTCAGCGGCCCGTCATCATGCGCGTCACGAACCCTGTGACTGACCTACCGCCCCTCTGGTTGCCCCTACTCGCGCGTAACTGACGGAGAATCCCGACCCTTGCGTCACACCCCGGCCGACGGGGGTTTGAGAAACCCGAACACGCGTGCCACCATCTAATGCCTAGAGAGCACCATAGCCATTAGATTCTCAACGTCGCCATGTGCCGTCGGGGGGCATACGTGGATTTCACGGTCCGTCAGCTGAGAACCTTCTGGGACGTCGCCAAGACCGGCAGTCTGACCAGGAGCTCGAAGAACCTCGGCTGTTCGCAGTCGAGCGTCACCACCCACATCCAGTCCCTGGAGAGCCGGCTGGGAGCCCAGCTCTTCCACCGCCTGCCCCACGGGGTCCGCCTCACCCCGGCCGGCGAGACCACCCGCGACTACGTCGCCCGGATCTTCTCCGTGCTCGACGAGCTCAACTCCGCCATGAAGATCGGCGGCCAGGCCACCGGCCGGGTGGTGGTCGGCTCCACCACCCTCCTGATGGAGTACGAGATGGGCGAGCTGGTCCGGCAGTGCCGCTTCCGCTACCCGGAGGTCCGGATCTCGCCCAAGGTGCTCACCGCCACCGAGGTGGAGAGCGCCGTCGCCGAGGGCGAGGTGGACGTGGCCCTCACCCTGACCGCCGACCCCGACGACGAGGCCACCGGCCTGCCAGGGGTCAGCCGCCAGTCCCTGTTCCGCGTCCCGATGGTCCCGGTCGGCGAGCCGCAGCCGAACGGCACCACCACGCCGCCCAGCACCGACTCCATCGAACGCGTCCTGGTGGTCGACCCGGACTGCGCCTCCCAGGAGGCCCTCGTCCACCACCTGCGCCGCGAGCACGGCATCGACCCGGCCGTGATGGAGACCGGCTCCACCCGCGGCGCCCTCAGCATGGCCCAGGCCGGACTCGGGGTCGCCATGGTCCCGGAGAGCGCGGTCAGCGGCGCGGGCCTGGCCGGGCAGGGCCTCTCCGTCCTGCCCTGGCTGCCCCGGGCCGAGACCTACGCCCAGGCCCTGTGGTCGGCGGGCGCCCGCCTCTCCCCCGCCGTCTCGGCCTTCCTCGACCTCGTCCGGCAGGCCCCGGGTGCCACCGCCCGGCAGGCCGTCCTGCTCTGACGGGGCGCCGCGCCCGCCCGCCTCCGGTGGACGGCGGCTGGACGGCGGCTGGACGGCCGGTCGAGCGTGACGGACTATCATCCCTCCATGCCCGCAGCCGAGTTGATCCGCATCGTCTCCCGCTCCTCACCGATGGCCCTCGCCCAGGTCGAGCGGGTCCAGGCCGAGCTGGCCGCCCTCCACCCGGCCCTGCGCACCGAGGTGGTGCCCGTCACCACCTCGGGCGACCGCTGGATGGGTGACCTCGCCCAGCTCGGCGGCAAGGGCGCCTTCACCAAGGAGGTCGACGCCGCGCTGCTGGCCGGCGAGGCGGACCTCGCCGTCCACTGCCTCAAGGACGTCCCGGCCGACCGGCCGCTGCCGGCCGGGACGGTCTTCGCCGCCTACCTGCGCCGCGACGACATCCGCGACGCGGTCGTCCAGCCGGCCGGCCTCACCCTCGACCAACTCCCGCCCGGCGCCCGGATCGGCACCTCCTCCGTGCGCCGGGTGGCCCAACTCGCCGCCACCCACCCGCACCTGGAGTGCCTCCCGATCCGCGGCAACGCCAACAGCCGGCTCGCCAAGCTGGAAGCCGGCGCGTACGACGCCCTGCTGCTCGCCCTCTCCGGCCTGGAGCGGATCGGCGAGACCGCCCGGATCACCGAGGTGCTGTCCGTCGAGACGATGTGCCCGCCGATCGGGGCCGGGGTGCTCGCCCTCCAGTGCCGCAAGGACGACGACCGCACCATCGAGACCGTGCGCGGCCTGGCCCACCACGACACCTGGCGCGAGGCGACGGCGGAACGGATGTTCCTGCACGTCCTCCAGGGCCACTGCAACTCCCCCATCGCCGGCTACGCCAAGGCCGAACCGGACGGCCGCCTCTCCCTGCGCGGCCGCGTCTTCTCCCCCGACGGCAAGCAGATCCTCGACGCCCACGAGTGGGCCGGCTCCCTCACCCCCGAGGACCTCGGCACCGCCACCGCCCTCGCCCTCAAGCGCCAGGGCGCCTCCGACCTGATCGCGGCCATCCCGCACTGAGCCCTCGACCAGGCGTCAGACCGGGAACGCCCCCTGGAACGCGAGCCGCTCCTCCGCGCCGTCCCCGAGCGCGGTGAGCAGCTCGTCCAGGGCCAGGTACTCCTCCCACCGCTCCCGGCCCGCCGCCTCGGCGAGCCGGTCCAGCAGCAGGTCCTCCAGCTCCGGCACCCGCTTGTTCTTCCACACCTTGTCGGCGGTGCTCACCAGCAGCTCCTCCACCGTGGTGCCGGGTGCCGTCCAGCTCGCGTGGGTGGCGGCGAAGCGCGCCAACTCCGGGGCGGTGCCGTGCTCCAGCAGCAGCTCCCGCCCCGCCTCCTCGTGCCGCGAGCCCGGCCCGGACAGCTCCTCCGGGTGCCGCACCTTCCCGATGTCGTGCGTCGCCGCCCCGAACAGCACCGCCTCCCGGTCCACCCCCAGCTCCGGGTGGTGCTCCCCCGTCCACTCCAGCAGGCGGTACGCCACGTCGTGCACCGCCCGCAGGTGCGCGGCCAGCCGCGGCGGGGCGTCGAGGGCGAGCAGCAGCCCGGCCACCTCCTCGGGCAGCGGCCGCAACGGCGGCTCGGCGGGGGCGGTCAGGGCACGGACCAGCAACGGGGTAGCCATCCGCAGGACCCTACCGTGCCGCGGCGGGGCGCCGATCTGACGGAGAATCGGCCACCTCGCCGACCATCCGGTCCCACCCGACCGGCCGTGCGCACGGAGGACACTTCGGTGGCACTGTCGGGCAACCACGGTCCACGCGAATCCGTAGCTTCTTCACATGAGGGGCCCGTCCGCGACGGACGGCCCACGAGCTGCGGCAAGGGAGCGGGTCATGAGTACTCAGGTGCAGGCGTTCGGGTTCGGCATGCCGTGGGAGTCGCTGTACGGATACAGCCAGGCCACTCGGGTCGGCGACACGGTCTACGTGTCGGGGCAGCTGTCCCATGACGGCGAGGGCACTTTCGTGGGCGCCGACGACTTCGAACTGCAGGTCCGCACCGCGCTGGAGAACCTGGACCTGGTCCTGCGGCAGTTCGGCGCCGAGCGCGGCCAGATAGTCGAGACCACGGTGCTGGTGCGGAACCTGCGCGAGAACTTCGACGCGACGGCCCGCCTCCACTCCGAGTACTTCGGGGAGCACCGGCCCGCCAGCACGGTCATGGGCGTGTCCGACCTGGCGCTGCCGGACCAACTCGTCGAGATCGGCGCGCTCGTGCGCCTCGATGCGAAGCCGTAGGCGAGGCTGCGCTCCGGCTTTCCGGATCGCGCTCGCCGGGTCGTGACGAGCGTGGTTGCCCGGGTCGTGACGAGCGTGGTTGTCCGGGTCGGCGTCGCCGGGCCCGGGCAACCGGCGGAGGAGCGCGCCGTTGCCCGGCGGCACTGACCACCACGGTTCAGCCCCGGTCCAACGCGTCCAGGCGGCCTGCCTCCAGGGACTCCAGCGGCCGCCACCCCGCACACTCCGCCGCCGTCCGGAACGGCACCCCGCCCGCGCCGAACAACGCCACCCGGTTCTCGGTGAAGAGCTGCCCACCCCGCTCGAAGCAGCGCAACAACGGCTCGAACGGGTCCTCCTCCCCCACCGCCCGCCACCTGCCCAACTCCGCCCAGCGGACGGCGTTGCGGCACAGCCGCGCCGTCAGCGGCCCGAGCGAGTGCTCCGCGACGATCCGCTCCAGGTGCCCCGCGTGCCGCTCGTCCACCCGCACCGACGGATCGAGGAACTCCACCGGATCCAGCGTCGGCCACGGCCGCCCGGCCTCGTGCTCCAGCGCCCAACTCCCCATCCTGCGCAGGTACTCGGCGAACAGCGCGGCCCTCGACCCCTCGTGCCGCGTCGCGGCCCGGTCGTCGTTCCAGCCGACCGCCGCCAGACGGTCCAGCAGCAGGGTCACTCGGTCGGGCCCCGCGTAGTCGGCCGGCTTCCGCTTGGGGATCATCATCATCCACAGGTCCACCCAGTGCCCCTCGGTGGCGAGCCCACCGCCCAGCTCGAAACACCGGATCAGCGGCTCGTACGGATCCTCCAGAGCTGGCCTCGGGACGGTCGACACCTCGGTCAGCACCGCCCACCGCACGGCCGCGCGGGACATCTCGCTCGCGCTGAACAGCCCGACGTTGTCGTGGAGGTAGGCCTCGAACGGCGCCGCGACCTCCGCCGGGATCACCACCGTGGGATCGACCAGCTCCGCCAGATCGACGAACGGCCAGTCCTCCGTCCCACCGCACCACTCCACCCAGTTCGCGGCCCGCCGGAAGTACTCCAGCAGCAGCACCGCCCGGCTGTCCGCCTCGGCCAACGCCCGGTCGCGCTCGTCCCGCCAGTCGACCGCCATCAACCGCGCGGCCACGGCAGCGGCCCGGCTCACTGCGCGCACCCCTTCTCTCCCCGTGGCGGAATCACCCGCACCCGCCCACCCCGCTCGGCGATCCACTCCTCCAGCCGCTCCCGGTAGAAGTCGACTCGCCGGAAGTGCCTCAGGTCAGGAGCGGCCACCCGACTGACGCTGATTCCGTACGCCGACATGAACGAGACCGCGGGTGTGGGCGGCAGCCTGAGCAAGTCCGCCGCCCACCACCACTGGCATACCCGGCGCCATGCGCGTCCAGCGAGAACGCTGGCGCTACCGGACACCAGCGCCCTCAGGAGTCCAGAGCATCGAGGGCAGCATCATCCATCGAGACGACCGGCTCACTCGCGATGTTGGACTGCCAATCACGAATCCGTACACGCGTAGTAACGAAGTCCACCATGCCGTTCTCCAGGCTGACCCCCCCTCCACGCTCGAACATGCGGATCAGCGGTTCGAACGGGTCAGGAAGCTGCGGGAAGCGCAACTGCTCGGCCTCCGGGAGAGACGCCCAGCGCACAGCGGACCGACATGCATCGGGGGCCGTGACACCCGGGACCTTCTCCTCGATGAGCTCCTCGAGCTTCGTGGTGAGCTCGGGCTCGATCTCCCCTTCCGGGTGAACCAGCCCCGCGATGTCGAAGAACGGCCAGGAGGGAGCCCCGCCCAGTGCTTCTGCCCAGAGCGCGGCGCGGCGGAGGTACTCACGCAACAGCCGCGCACGCGACTCCGCATGCTCGAACGCGGGCTCCCACGCTACCCAGTCAACGGCTGACAGGCGCTCCAACATCACTTCCGCAGCCTTGACGTTCACGGCAGATCAAGTCCCTTCTTGGCAGCCTCAACGAGCAGATCCAGGTTCGACAGGTCATCAGCAATGGGCGTGTCTGGGGGCGTGAGCCCCATCTTCGGCCAGAGCACAAGCGTGCCCCTCACCGTAATTGGCGCCCCTCGGAAAGAAATCGGGGCTACATCATGGGCCCCGATATGCCCATTCCCCCAGTCGCGCCCCTCGTCAACCCATGCTAGCGGATGATCCGACGTGTACGGCATGCCAGCTTCCATGAGGCGACTTTCCACATACTCATGAACGATCAGCCCACGGAAGGGCCCGATCTCGTCGGGCTTCAACCTACCATTCATGGCCTTGGTCCAAAGATCCGCGATCTCATCATAGGCAGTGAAGTAGATGTCCTGCTTGAGGTTCTCCGGCCCCGGCCCCACCTGCGCGTCATGCTTTTCCATGAACAAATTGTTCTTCGCCCGCTCGATCACCGCAGGATCGAATCCATACTCTTCGGCAATCCTTTCGACATCACCCTCGGTTGCCCGGATTCGGTCATAAGCCGCTACAGCCTTTTCGTCGGGCGGCGTTGCGTAGTTGACCGGCTCACCATTGTGCGTGCCCCAGTTTTCAGTGCCGTCAGAACCATGATCGCCACCCGAATTCGGATCCGTGCCGGCGGCTTCTTCGGGGGCGGTGCGGTCGTGGTCGGGGTTGTGGGTGGGGTCGGTGGTGTGGTGGTCGGGGGTGGTGGGGGTGCGGTTGGGGTCGAGGGGGATGGCGAAGACGCCGTTGTCGCCGTTGTGGAGGGGTTGGGGGCTTCGGCGGCCGGTCTGGGCGTCGATGTAGGTGATGGTGCCGTTGTGGTTGACGGCGTTCCAGGCGTGGGAGCGGCCGTCCTTGTCGGTGGTGATGATGACGGCCTGGGAGCCGTGGCCGCTGTTGCGGAGGGTGTCTTCGAGGCGGCGGTAGGCCTGGTCGCCGTTGCCCATGTCGTTGAAGCGGGCGCCGAGGGCGTTCTCGATGCGGTCGCGGCCGCCGCGCTCGCCGCGGTCGGAGGGGTTGCCGTTGGCGTCGGTGTCGGGAGTGCGGGAGGCGGCGGCGGTGGGGTGGCCGGAGTAGGTGTCGACCGTGGCGAGGGCGACGTCGACGCAGTTGTTGGTGCGGCCGGGGGCGTGGGGGTCGGTGCCGTTGACAGCGCCGGGCCAGTTGCCCTCGTTGGGGTCGGGGTGGCGGGTGGGGGTGCCGTCGGGGTTGCGGGGGACGGCGTCGTTGATGTGCCGGTTGTCCGCGGGTGAGGGGTCGTCGAGCCCGCCGGGGCTGCCCTTGGGGCGGTCCTCGGTGGCGGGGCGGTAGGGCTCCTTCGACGTGTGGCCGTCGTCGTCGGTGGTGCGGTGGGTGTTGTGGCCCTCGGGGTCCAGGCGGTTGCCGATGTCCGGCTTGCCGGGGTCCGTGTCGTGCGAACGCGGCGCGTCGGGGCGGGAGTTGTCGCCGGTGGGGTCGAGCCGGTTGCCGATGTCCGGGCGCGGGGTGCTGTCCGCCTTCGGCACCGTGTTCTGGCCGTCCGGGTTCAGCCGGTTGCCCAGGTCCGGGCGCGGCGCGCTGTCCGGCTTCGACGGGGTGCTGTTCTGGCCGTCAGGGTTGAGCCGGTTGCCCAGGTCCGGGCGCGGCGCACTGTCCGGCTTCGACGGCGCGGTGTTCTGCCCGTCCGGGTTGAGCCGGTTGCCCAGGTCCGGGCGCGGCGTGCTGTCCGGCCTCGGGGTGGTGTTCTGGCCGTCCGGGTTGAGGCGGTTGTTGATGTCGGCGGGGCGGGGGTTGGCGTAGGCGGCGCGCGGGTCCGGGCGGGCGGGTCCGCGGTCGGCGGCCGGACGCGGCCCGAACGTCGGACCGTCGCTGTCGGGGCGGCGCTGCGAGGGCACCGGACCGGTCGGCGTGGCCGGGGCCTGCGGAGCGGTCGGGCGGCTCGACGGAGTGCTCGGGTTGGCGGCCTGCGGGGTGGCGGCGTGCGGGACACCACCCGCCATGCCCGGGGTGCCGGGCGTGCCAGGGGTGTTGGGGGTGTTGGGGGTCGGGTCGCCCGTGGGCTGCGGGCTGGGGCGGTGGTCCGACGAGGAGGGCGGGGGTGCGGTGGCTGTCGCACCCAGGCCCGCGGTGTTCAGGCGGGGCGTGCCCGCCGGGGAGGACGGGTCCGACGAGGCCGGTGCCGGGTTCGGGGTGGGGTCGTTGGCGAACGCGGTCCGCGGGTCCACCCGCGACGGCGCCGGCGACGTGCCGTCAGAGCCCGGGGTGTGCGACGGTGCCGGGGTGTGGGTGCGCGGGTCGGTGGCGGTGCCGGCGGGCTCGGCCGGGGCGGTGCGCTCCGGCGCGGGCTGGTGCTGCTGCTGCGGGGACGGCGTCGTCGCGTCCGGACGCGTCGACACGGGCTCCGGCGCGCTCTCGTGACGCGGCGTCGGCACATCCGCCGACGGAACGTGCGCGGGCTGCGGAACCGGACCCGCCTCCGAGGGGCGCACCGGCCCCAGCGTCGGCGCGGGCGACTCCTGCGACGGCCGCGACGGAGCCGGATCGTGCTCGGGCCGCGACGGAGCCGGATCGTGCTCGGGCGTGCGCGACGGACCGTCGTTCGCCGCAGGCCGCGTGGAGCCAGGGTCGTGGTCCGGCGTCCGCGACGGACCGTCGTTCGCCGCAGGACGGGTCGAACCCGGGTCGTGGTCAGGCGTCCGCGACGGACCATCATTCGCCGCAGGCCGCGTGGAACCCGGGTCGTGGTCAGGCGTACGCGACGGACCATCGTTCGCCGCCGGACGCGTGGAGCTGGGGTCGTGGTCGGGTGTGCGGGTCGGGCCGGAATTGTCCGGCGTCGAACGGCCCTCCGGCGCCGGGGTGTTGGTGCGCCCGGCCCCGTCGTCGTTGCGGGCCGGCGGCGTGCTGTGCTCCGGCGTCACCGGCGTGCGCGAGGGACCGTCCGTCGCCGCGTCCGGGCCCACCCGGGTACCGAACGGGTCCAACGCCGGAGACGGAGTCCGCGGCGAGGGAGACGAGTCACCACCCGGCTGCTGCGAAGGCGACGGCGTGTGGCTCGGCGCCGTGGTGTCCCGGGTGCTGGTCGGGGTGCTGTCCGGCGCGGTGCTCGTCGGCCGGGAGGAGGTGCTGCTCGGCGAGGTGGTGCCGTTGTCCCCTGGAGTGCTGTTCGACGACGGCGTGGAGTTGGACGAGGACGGCGAGGAGCTGGACGGGTTCGACGAAGACGGTGAACTGTTCGGCGTGGACGTCGAGTTGGACGGAGAGTTCGACGTCGAGGACGGCGACGTGTTGCTGTTCGACGAGCCCGCGTCGTTGTTGCCCGACCCCGGATCGTCACCACCACCGTTACGACCCGCCGCGTTCTCCAGACCGTTGCGCGCATGCCGCCCCGCCCGCGAACCCAACCCGTCCCGCAACGACTCCGTGAACGTCTGCCCCGAGTTCTTCACCGCATCCTTGAACTCGTCCGCACCCGCCTTCCCCGTCCGCCCCAGGTCATACCCGTCCTGCGCACCGAAACCCTGGTTCACCGTCTGCGCGATCAAATCACTGATCATCGCCTGAACAGCCGAAACCACCGGCTCCTTCAGCGTCTCCATGATCGCCTCGACCAGAGCCTGCCGAAGCTCCTTCAACAACCGCCGCACGATGGCCTTCGTCGCCAACGTCGCCCCGGCCGCCCCCAACTCCGACAACCCCAACGTGAACGGCGCAGCCGCCTGAGCGGCGATCAACTCCACCGCCAACGCCACCAACTGCGCGATCACCGCGATCTTGCACGTGATCACGATCACCGCGGCAGCATCGAACGCCGCCGCGATCAACCGCGCGGCCGTCGCCGCATCCGCCAGATACCCACCCCCACCACCCGAGAACTTCTCCCAGGTCTTCCCGAACGCGTCGATCGAATCACCCGAGTTCGACGACAACACCCCGTTCGCCGCCGACGCACCCCGATAGTGCAACTCCTCCACCTGATCGGCGAAGTCACGCCACACCTGCGCCGACTCACGAAGCTTGTCCTCATTCGCCGTCGGCCAGTCGAAGCCCAGCATCTCGAGAACCCACTCGACGCTGTCCGGCAACATGAGCGCCACTTCGTCATCCCCCGTTACTGACGATCAACCAAACGTGCAGCGATCATAGTGTTCGAGGGATCGCACGGAGCGGGCGCCCCTGTCCCGGTCCTGCAACAGAAGCGCCCGCACCACCATCACTCAGCAGGACCTACCGTCCTCCGCTCCCCACCGCCTGCTTGACCAGCGTCCGCCCGAAGTCCCACATCAGGCCGCTCCCCCGGTGGGCGTCGTCCATCAGCTCCTCGAAGGCGGTCACGAACCGGTCCACCTCCCGCTCCGTGATGATCAGCGGCGGGATCAGCTTGATGACCTCCAGGTGGTCGCCCGACACCTGGGTGAGGATGCGGTGACGCTGCAGCAGCGGGACCACCACCATCTGGGCGAAGAGACCCTTCCGCGCCGCCTGGAGCGCGGTCCAACCCGTGCGCAGCTTCAGCGACTTGGGCCGGCCGAACTCGATGCCGATCATCAGCCCCTGCCCCCGCACCTCCGCCAGCAGCTCGTACTTGTCCACCAGCGCCGACAGCCTCGTCCGGAACAGCTCGCCGACCTTCGCCGCGTTCGCCACCACGCCCTCCTCCCGCATCACGTGCAGGGTGGCGAGGCCGGCCGCCATCGCCTGGGCGTTGGAGCCGAAGCTGGCCGAGTGCACCAGCACCCGGTCCATCGAGGAGTACACCTTCTCGAAGATCCAGCCCTTCCCCAGGGTCGCCCCCACCGGGACGTAGCCGCCCGACAGGGCCTTGGCCGCGCAGACCAGGTCCGGCCGCACGCCCGGCTCGGCCTGGTAGGCGAAGAAGGTGCCCGTCCGCCCGATCCCCGTCTGCACCTCGTCGCAGATGAGCAGGGCCTTGTGCTCGTGCAGCAGTTGCTGGGCGGCGAGCAGCCAGCCCGGCGGCGGGGCGAGCACGCCCTTGCCCTGGATCGGTTCGACGATCAGGGCGGCGACGTCGCCCTTGCGGAGCTCCTTCTTCAGGGCTCCGAGGTCGCCGAGCGGGATGGCGGTGTCGGGGAGCAGCGGGTCGAAGCCCTTGCGGAAGCCGTTCTCGCCGTTGACGGACAGCGAGCCCGTCGTCAGGCCGTGGAAGGCGTGGTCGCAGTAGAGCACCCGCCGTTTGCCGGTAGCGTAGCGGGCGAACTTCAGCGCCGTCTCGACCGCCTCGGTGCCGCTGTTGCCGAAGAAGACCCGGTCCAACTCCGGCGTGAAGGAGAGGAGTTGCTCGGCCAGCAGGCCCTGGAGCGGGGAGCAGTCGAAGCGGACCAGGTCGGGGAGTCCGAGGTCCATCACGTCCTGCACGGCGGCCCGGACCACCGGGTGGTGGCGGCCGAGGGCGAAGATGCCGAAGCCGGCCAGCATGTCGAGGTAGTCGTTGCCCTCCGCGTCGTAGAAGTAGGCCCCCTCCGCGCGCTCGTAGAACTTGTCGAAGCCGATGGTGTGCAGCATCCGGGCCAGCTGCGGGTTGAGGTACTTGGCCTGCAACTCGTAGCGTTCGGAGCCTCGTTCGGCGAGCAGCGCGGAGAGGTCGAGACGGTCAGCCGGCATGGTGCTGGTTCGCTCCTTGGTCGGGTTCGCGGTTCGGGTTCTCCCCGCGTGCGGGGTTCTGGGGGCGCAGGAGTTGCTTGGCGAAGACGGCCGCCTGGGCGGCGACGCCCGTCCCGGTCAGGCCGATCTCCTCGAGGATCTCTCCCCGCCCGGCGTGCGTCAGGAACTCCTGGGGGATGCCGAGGTCGCGCAGCGGCACGTCCACGCCGGCGTCCCGCATCGCCTGGGCGATGGCCGAACCGACGCCGCCCGCCCGGCCGTTGTCCTCCACGGTGACCACCAGGCGGTGCTCGGCGGCCAGCAGGGGCAGCACCGGGTCGACCGGCTTGACCCAGCGCGGGTCCACCACTGTGCAGCTGAAGCCCTCGGCGAGCAGCAGCGCGGCCGCGTCCAGGCAGGCGGGGGCCATCGCCCCGACCGCGACCAGCAGGATCTCCGGTGCGGGGCCGGTGCGTTGCAGCACGTCGACGCCGCCGAGCCGCTCGATCGCGGGGACCTCGGGGCCGAGGTCGCCCTTGGGGAAGCGGACCACGGTGGGGGCGTCCGCGACGTCCACCGCCTCCCGCAGCTGGACGCGCAGCTGCTCGGCGTCGCGCGGCGCGGCCAGCCGAAGCCCGGGGACGACCTGGAGGATGGACATGTCCCACATGCCGTTGTGCGAGGCGCCGTCGTTGCCGGTGACCCCCGCCCGGTCGAGCACGAAGGTGACGCCGAGGCGGTGCAGGGCGACGTCCATCAGGACCTGGTCGAAGGCCCGGTTGAGGAAGGTCGCGTAGACGGCCACCACGGGATGCAGGCCGCCGGTGGCGAGGCCGGCCGCGCTGGCCACCGCGTGCTGTTCGGCGATGCCGACGTCGTAGGTGCGTTCGGGGTGGGCGGCGGCGAACGGGGCCAGGCCGACGGGCTGGAGCATGGCGGCGGTGATCGCCACCACGTCGGGGCGCTCGGCGCCGAGGGCGGCGAGTTCGCTGCCGAAGACGGAGGTCCAGGAGGTCCCGGAGGAGGGCGAGACGGGCAGGCAGGTGTACGGGTCCATGGCGCCCACCGCGTGGAAGCGGTCGGCCTCGTCCTGCTCGGCGGGGCGGTAGCCGCGGCCCTTGACGGTCAGGCAGTGCACGATCACCGGGCCGTCGAAGCCGCGGGCCTGACGGAGCGCCTGCTCCACCGAGAGCAGGTCGTGGCCGTCGATCGGGCCGAGGTACTTCAGGCCCAGGTCCTCGAACATGCCCTGCGGGGTGAAGGCGTCCTTGAAGCCCTTCTTGGCCCCGTGCAGCGCGTCGAAGACGGGCTTGCCGACCAGCGGGGTGCGCTGCAGCGCGCCCTTGCCGAGGGCCAGGAAGCGCTCGTACCCCTGGGCGGTGCGCAGGGCGGCCAGGTGGTGGGCCAGGCCGCCGATGGTCTTCGCGTAGGAGCGCTCGTTGTCGTTGACCACGATGACCAGCGGGCGGTCGGCCTCGGCGATGTTGTTGAGCGCCTCCCAGGCCATCCCGCCGGTGAGCGCCCCGTCGCCGATCACCGCCACGGTGTGCCGGCCGGGGGTGCCGAGCAGCTGGTGCGCCTTGGCCAGGCCGTCGGCGTAGCCGAGGGCGGTGGAGGCGTGCGAGTTCTCGATCAGGTCGTGCTCGGACTCGGCGCGGGACGGGTAGCCGGAGAGGCCGCCCTGCATCCGCAGCCGGGCGAAGTCCTGACGGCCCGTGAGCAGCTTGTGGACGTAGGCCTGGTGGCCGGTGTCCCAGAGGATGCGGTCGTACGGCGAGTCGAAGACCCGGTGCAGCGCGATGGTCAGCTCCACCACACCGAGGTTGGGCCCCAGGTGTCCGCCGGTCTTGGTGACGGCGGAGACCAGGAACTCGCGGATCTCGTCCGCGAGCCGGGCGAGCTCCGGCGGGGAGAGGCGGCGGAGGTCGGCGGGGCCCTGGACGGTGGACAGGACTGACATGGCTTCACCTCGTGGCTCGGTACTGGGCGATGACGGTCCGTGCTGGTGACGGTCTGTGTCCAGCCTGCGGCCATCGCTGCCGGTGCGCCTGTCGGGAGCCCGCCGCAGCGGGCTCCCGAGGGTGGTGTCAGTGCGCGCCGAGGGTCTCGCGGGCAGCCCGCAGGGACTCCTTGAGGGAGCCCATGGTGGCCAGTACGGCGGTCGGTTCGTACCCGCAGTGCGCCATGCAGTTGTCGCAGCGCGGGTCCTTGCCGCGGCCGTACTTGTCCCAGTCGGTCTTCTCGATCAGCTCACGGTAGGTGGGGACGTAGCCGTCGGCCATCAGGTAGCAGGGGCGCTGCCAGCCGAACAGCGAGTAGTTCGGGATGCCCCAGGCGGTGCACTCGAAGTCGATCTTCCCCTCGAGGAAGTCCAGGAAGAGCGGGCTGTGGTTGAGCCGCCAGCGCCGGCGGTTGCCGCCCGCGAAGGTCTTCCGGAACAGCTCCCTGGTCTGCTCCACGCCCAGGAAGTGGTCCTGGTCGGGCGCCTTCTCGTAGGCGTAGGCCGGGGAGATCATCATCTCGTCGACGTGCAGCTCGTCGTTGAGGTAGTCCAGCACCTCGATGATGGTCTGCGGGGTGTCGGTGTTGAAGAAGGTCGAGTTGGTGGTCACCCGGAAGCCGCGCCGCTTGGCCTCCTTGATCGCCTCCACCGCCTCGTCGAAGGTGCCCTCCTTGGCCACCGAGGCGTCGTGCCGCTCGCGCAGGCCGTCGATGTGCACGGTGAAGGTGAAGTACGGCGAGGGGGTGAACTTGTCCAGCTTCTTGCGCAGCAGCAGCGCGTTGGTGCAGAGGAAGACGTACTTGCGCCGCCCCACCAACTGCCGGACGATCTCGTCGATCTGCGGGTGCATCAGCGGCTCGCCGCCCGCGATGGAGACCATCGGGGCCCCCGACTCCAGCACCGCGCCGACCGCCTGGGCGACCGGCATCCGCTGCTTCAGCACCCCCGCCGGGTGCTGGATCTTCCCGCAGCCCTCGCAGGCCAGGTTGCAGGCGTAGAGCGGCTCCAGTTCGACGATGAGCGGGAACTTCTTGTTCCGCTTGAGCTTCTGCTGGAGCAGGTACGTGCTGACGCGCACGGACTGGCGCAGCGGCATTGCCATGGCTAGCTCGCCTCCTGAGGGAGCGTCGATGACTGTGGTGCACGGTTCTTCAGCTCGTCGCGGGCCACCGACCGCCGCCAGGCCGCGAGGGCCGGAACGGTGGCGCGCAGGGTCCGCCAGGCGCGCAGCCCGGCGGGCAGGGTGCCGGGCCGCAGCAGCTCCCGGCTGGGGGTGTCGACCACCACCCGGAGCACCGCCGCCGGCAGCCCGGAGCCGGCCTCGGCCCGGGCGGCCAGCACGGCGGCGGCCTCCATGTCGACGGCGCGGGCGCCGGTGGCGTGCAGGTCGCTGCGCTCGGCGCCGCGGACCACGTGGTCGGCGGTGTGGTGCGGGCCGATGTGGACGGTCAGGCCGCGGGCCCGCAGTTCGGCGGCCAGGGCGGGGGCGGAGTCGAGTGACCAGGCGTCACCCTCGGCGTCCCGCACCGAGTCCGCGACGATCACGTCCCCGGGCAGGACGCCCGGCCCGAGGGCGGCGCCGAAGCCGGCCACCGCGAGCGCCCCGTAGCCCGGGCGGGTGAGCAGCCCGCCGACCGCCCTCCGTGCCCGGGCCCGGCCCATACCGGTGCGGAGCAGCACGGCCGGGGTCCCGCTCCAGTCGCCGCCGCGCAGCGCCCAGACCTCGGGGCCCAGCGCGCAGACGACCAGCAGCGGACCGTCCGGGGCGGCTCCCTCGGGCGGAAGCGGTGCGACGTGCCTCATCGGTGACCTCCCGTCAGCGGACTGCCGTGCGGGTACCGGCCGGGGCCGGAGGCCGGGGAGAGCGGCCCGGTACCCGCCGCGCGCAGCGCACACTCCGTCATGCTCCGCCTCCCGTCAGCGGACTGCCATGCAGGTACCAGCCGGGGCCGGGAACCGGGGAGAGCGGCCCGGTACCCGCCGCGCGCAGCGCACACTCCGTCATGCTCCGCCTCCCGTCAGCGGACTGCCGTGCAGGTACCGTCCGAGGGCCGTCACGGGGAAGACCAGGCGGTACAGGTGGTAGTTGATCGAGAAGTCCCAGGGGAAGCCCGTCCCGGTGAACTGCGGCTCGTCCCAGCTGCCGCTGGGCAGTTGGGTGCGGCAGAGCCACTGGACGCCCCGCTCGACCACCTCGCTGCGCGCCCCGTCCGGCCCCTCGCCCGCCGCCAGCAGGGCCATCAGCGCCCAGGCGGTCTGCGAGGCGGTGGAGTCGCCGCGCCCGGACCAGCGGACCGGGTCCTCGTAGGAGCGCATGTCCTCGCCCCAGCCGCCGTCCGGGTTCTGACGGTCCGCCAGCCAGTCGACCGCGCGGCGGACGGCGGGGTGCGAGCCGGGGATCCCGGCGGCCACCAGGGCGGGCAGGACGGAGCCGGTGCCGTAGATGTAGTTGGTGCCCCAGCGGCCGAACCAGGAGCCGTCCGGCTCCTGGTTCTTGAGCAGCCAGTCGATGCCGCGCCTGGTCCGCCGGTCCCCGGCCAGGCCGGTCTCGGCGAGCATCTCGACCACGTGCGCGGTGACGTCCGCCGAGGGCGGGTCGACCACCTCGCCGAAGTCGCAGAACGGCAGTTTGTTGGGGAGGGTGCTGGTGTTGTCGACGTCGAAGGCGCCCCAGGCGCCGTTGCGCGACTGCATGCCGAGGTTCCACTCGACGCCCCGCCGCACCGCACCGTCGATCCGCGCCCGGTCCGGGTGGGCGACCCGCTTGAGGGCGAGCACCACCTCGGCGGTGTCGTCGATGTCGGGGTAGTT
Organism: Kitasatospora albolonga; assembly: GCF_039535905.1. Lineage (GTDB taxonomy): Bacteria > Actinomycetota > Actinomycetes > Streptomycetales > Streptomycetaceae > Kitasatospora > Kitasatospora albolonga. Next base: position 74,456 of record NZ_BAAAYB010000021.1, read on the forward strand.
GTCGTTCTCGAACTCGAAGGCCCAGCCGCCGGGCGCCAGCCGCGGGCGCTGGACGGACCAGTCGCCGGGGCGGCGGATCTCCTCGGCGAGCATCCAGTCGGCGGCCGAGACCAGCGCGGGGTGGTCGGCGGGCAGGCCCGCGTCCCGCAGCGCGATGGTGGCCAGGCAGGTGTCCCAGACCGGGGACTGGCAGGCCTCCAGCCAGCGGCGGCCGTCCTCGGTGTGCACGGTGAAGCGGTCGAAGGCGGCCAGCCCGGCCCGCATGACGGGGTGTTCGAGGTCGTAGCCGAGCAGGTGGAGGGCGATCAGGGAGTACACGGCGGGCGGCTGGATGCCGCCCCAGCAGCCGTCCGCCTCCTGGCGTTCGACGATCCAGCGGCCGGCCTGGGCCAGGGCGGCCCGGCGCAGCGGGCGCAGGGCGCGCTTGTGGTACGCGTGCAGGACCAGGTCGAGGCGCTCGAAGACGCCGTCCCAGCCGGTGGGCGGGGCCAGCGGGCGCAGCGGGTACGGGTCGGCCGGGTCGGTGTGCAGTTCGGTGAGGTCGAACGGGGCGGGGCGGACCGGGCGGTGGGCCGAGACCACGGTGAGCGGGACGATGGTCTGCCGGGCCCAGCAGCCGAAGGCGTAGATGTTCAGCGGCAGCCAGCGGGGCAGGAAGATGATCTCCGGCGGCATCTCGGGCAGGCGCTCCCACGGCCACCAGCCGAACAGCGCGAGCCAGATCCGGGTGAACACCCGGCTGGCCGCGATGCCGCCGCGCTCCCGCACGTACCGGGCTGCGGCGGCCATGTGCGGTGCGCCGGGGTCGTCGCCGGCGAGCTTGAGCGCGACGTAGGCCTCGACGGTGGTGGACAGTTCGGGCGGGCCGCCGTAGAAGGTGGACCAGGTGCCGTCCTCGCGCTGCTGGGAGCGGATCCAGGCCGCGGTGGCCGCGGTCTGCTCCGGCTCGCGGATGCCGAGGAACTGACGCAGTAACAGGTCCTCGGCGTCCATGGTGACGTTGGTCTCCAGATCGCCCTTCCACCAGCCGTCCGGGCTCTGGCGTGACAACAGCTCGGCGGTGGCCCGGGCCAGGGCCTGGGCCGGATCGAGCGGACCGCTCCGCTCCGGCCCCTCGGCCTGCCGCCTCCCGGCCCCCGGTGCGGGGGCCGTCGCGACCGTCGTCTGACGGCCGGTCAACCGGTCCGTGACCGGCGGGCGTTCGCCCACCGCGGCCGGCTCGGGATCGTACTCAGGGTCGAGCCGGCCGTCCGCGGTTGCTGTCACGTCAACGTCACCTCTCTCGTACCACCACGAATTCGGCGAGTGCGACGAAGCGCTGGCGCACCTCGTCGGTCATGGGCACCTCGTCCAGTGCGGCGAGGGCGGTCCGGTGCTGCCGGCGGGCCTCCTGCTGGGTCCACGCCCGGCCGCCGGCCTGCTCGATCAGCGCGGCGCGGGCGGCGAGCTGGTCCTCGCCCTCCTCGCCGCGGCCGCTCGGGTCGGCCAGCTCGGCGGCCAGCCGGCGGGAGGCGGCGCCGCCCTCGGCGAGCGCGGCGGCCACCGGGAGGGACTTCTTGCGCTGGCGCAGGTCCCCCCAGTGCGGCTTGCCGGTGACTTCGGTGGCGCCCCAGATGCCGAGCAGGTCGTCCACCGCCTGGAAGGCCAGGCCGACGTGCATGCCGTAGCGCTGGAGGGCGTCCGAGACCCGGTCGTCGGCCCCGGCCAGCACCGCGCCGATGGCGGAGGCGGCGGCCAGCAGGGCACCGGTCTTGCCCGCCTCCATGTCGAGGCACTCCTCGACGGTGACCACGTCGCGGTGCTCGAAGGAGAGGTCCTTGGCCTGCCCGTCGATCAGCTGCCGGGTGGTGGTGGTGATCAGCCGGACCGCACGGGCCGCGTCGGCGGCGGAGGCGATGCCGGTGACCGCGGCGTCGAGCAGGACCTCGGTGCCCAGGGCGGCCAGGCCGTCGCCGACCAGGATCGCCTGGGCCGGGCCGAAGACCGTCCAGGCCGTGGCCCGGTGCCGGCGCGTCTCGTCACCGTCCATCAAGTCATCATGGAGGAGCGAGAAGTTGTGCACCAGTTCGACGGAGACGCCACCGGGCACGCCGACCTGCGCCGGAGCGCCGACGGCCTCCGCCGAGAGCAGGGCGAGCGCCGGGCGCACCGCCTTGCCGCCGTCCCCCGCGACGGGCGTGCCGTCCCGGTCGATCCAGCCGAAGTGGTACGCCGCCACGGTGTCCATCGGTGCGGCCAGCCGGGCGACGGCGGCGCGCAGCGGCGGGGTGCAGAGGGCGCGGCCCCGGGCCAGCAGTTCCGGCACCGGGAGTGCGGCCGGCGCGTCCTGGACCGAACCGGTCCCGCTGCGAGGCTCCACGTACGTTCCCTCTCCCTGTCCTGCGAACGGTGCGAACGGCACGCGAGGCCGCTCTGGTGCGGTGTCAGTTCTACCCGGCCCCAGACTCATCGAGGCCACCTTCCGTCACTCCGGTCCACCGGACGGCGCCTTCCGGCCAGGGCCGCGTCGGCGGCCGCGTGACCGCTGCGGACGGCCCCCTCCATGGTCGCGGGCCAACCGGTGGCGGTCCACGAACCGGCCAGCAGCAGGCCGGGCACCCGGGTGACCGGGCCGGGGCGCAGGGCCGCGGTGCCGGGGGCGGGCGCGAAGGTCGCGGTCCGCTCCCGGGTGACGAAGAAGTCCAGGACCTCCGCGCCCCGGGCGGCCGGCAGCAGCCGCTCCAGCTCGGGCAGGTAACGCTCCCTCAGCTCGGCCACCGGGAGGTCGATCTCGTCCTGCACGGCCGACTGCGACAGGGCCAGGTACTGCGCGCCGGGCACGTCCAGCCCGGAGTGCGCGGTGCGGTCGAAGACCCACTGCACCGGCGAGCCGAGGGCGGCGAAGAACGGCTGCTTCAGCAGCCTGCGGTCGTAGACCACGTGCACGTTGAGGATCGGCGCGTGGCCGAGCGCGGCCAGGCGCTCGGGGTGCTCCAGCGCGCCGTCCGGGAGCAGTGCGGCGGCCGACTCCTGGGCGCCGGCCAGCACCACGGTGTCGGCGGTGAGCAGCTCGCCGCCCTCCAGCCGGACGCAGTGCTGCTCGGCGGTCTTCACCTCGGCCACCCGGGCGCGCAGCCGCACCGAGACCCCGGCCCGCTCCAACTCGGCCAGCGCCAGGTCGTGGTGGACGTCGCCGAGCGGCACCTTGGCCATGCCGATGTCGGAGGCGCCCGGGTCGGAGAGCAGGCCGGTCTTGAAGACCATCGCGGCCAGCGCCAGCGAGGTCTGCTCGGCGGTGGCGTTCAGGGTGGCCACGCCGACCAGGTCCCAGAGCGCGGCCGTGGTGGCCGGGGTCTGGCCGTGGGGCGCGCAGCCACTCGGCGAAGGAGATCCGGTCCAGGCCCGGATCGTCCAGGTCCAGCCCCTTGAGGGCCAGCGCGGCCCGCACCACCCGCAGCCGGTCGGCGGCGGTCAGGTGCGGGTACGAGGCCAGGCTGCCGGCCAGGTGCAGCGGGACGGGCAGGCCCGCCCGGCGCAGCCGGCCCAGGGTGCGGCGCCCGTCCGGCGAGACCGACAGGACCGGGACGTCCAGCCGGGGCTGGACGTCCACCAGTCGGCCCGCACCCAGCCGGTCGATCAGGCCGCGGTAGGCGGTGCAGCAGCGGAGGAAGACGTGCTGGCCGTTGTCGACGGTCAGCTCGCCGCGGCGGAAGGAGAAGGCGAGGCCGCCGAGGCGGGGCCTGGCCTCCACCAGGGTGACCCGCCGGCCGGCCTCGGCCAGCCGCAGCGCGGCGGTGATGCCCGCCAGACCGCCGCCGACCACCACGGCGGTGAGCTCCCGGTCGTGCCCTGCCGTCATCTCGCGCCTCCCCTTCGGTGGTCGTGGCCGGCCCGTGCCCGACCGCCGTGCGGCGACCGGGTGCTGACACAGCGTGACATAAACGCGGAGAGAATCAAGAACGCCCTCCGGCGAGCCCGGAGAGTGCCACGTACGCCTTCTCCCAGCCCGGCAGCGAGACCCGGCCGCGCAGGACCGACTCGGGTTCGGCGGCGATCCGGCCGAGCAGCCGGTGGTAGATCCCGGCCATCGCGGCGGTGCAGGCCCGGCTGCGCCGGTCCAGCATCGGCAGCAGCCGCAGGCCGTCGGCGAAGGCCTGCTGGGCCCGTTCGGCCTCGAAGGCGACCAGGCCGGTGAAGTCGGCTCCGACCGGCGGCCGGTCGAAGTCGAAACCCTGTTCGCAGCCGAATCGCACCAGGTCCTCGGTGGGCAGGTAGGTGCGGCCGTTGGCGGCGTCCTCGCGCAGGTCGCGCAGGATGTTGGTGAGCTGCAGGGCCAGGCCCAGGGTGTCGGCGTACTCGGCGCCGAGCTTGGGCTGCTCGCAGCCGTACACGCCGAGCGAGAGCCGGCCGATGGACCCGGCCACGCAGCGGCAGTAGACCTTGAGCTCCTCGAAGGTCTTGTACTCGGCGCCCCGGAGGTCCATCTCGACGCCGTCGATCAGCTCGTCGAAGCCGCCCAGGTCGATCGGGAAGCGGCGGGCGGTGTCGGCCAGCGCGACCTTGATCGGGTCGGTGTCCTCGTCACTCACCGTGCCGAGCCGGACCTCCTCCAGCAGGAGCCGGGTCTGCCGCAGCTGATCGGCCTTCTGCTCCGGCGGGAGCTCGCCGTCGCCGATGTCGTCCACCCGGCGGGCCAGCGCGTAGAGCGCCGACATGCCGAGCCGCTTGGGCTCGGGCAGCAGCCGGATGCCGTAGCTGAAGTTCCGGGCCTGGAGGGCGGTGACCGCCTCGCAGTACCGGTAGGCCGCCATGACGGGGGCCGGGGCCAGTGGTGATGCCGCCACGCGGGCGTTCACCTTCCCTTCGCGAAGATTGCCGCCGCCTTGACCGCGAGGCGGCGCTTGTCCGGCTTCGCCTGCACCGCGAGCACGTCGTACCCGGCGGCCTCGATCGCCGACAGGGCCGCGTACCCGCCGGCGGTGAATCCCGCCAACAGCAGTCGGAGCCTCCCGTGCACCGTACCCACCAGCGGCGCTCCGTGGTCGAGCAGGGTCCGGGTGCGCTCCACCTGATGGGCGACCAGCTCGCGCACCCGGGCGTTCGCGGTGGGCGCGGCGAGGTCCCGCTCGGTGACGCCGAAGCGCTCCATGTCCTGCTGCGGGAGGTAGATCCGGCCGCGGCCCAGGTCCTCGGCCACGTCCTGAAGGTGCTCGGCCAGCTGGAGACCGGTGCAGATCGCGTCCGAGTGGGCGATCCGCTCCGGGGTGGCCTTGCCGGCCAGCGCCAGCACCAGGCGGCCGACCGGATCGGCCGAAAGGGTGCAGTAGCCGATCAGGTCCTGCTGGGTGGCGTACCGGAAGGTGGTCTGGTCCACCCGGTTGGCCTCGATCAGACGGCGGAACGGCTCCGGGGTCACCGGGTGACGGTCGATCAGCGGGACCAGGCCCCGCATCAGCGGGTGCCGGGGCGGCTCGGCGCGGCTGTCCAGGGCCGCCCCGAAGGCCCGGTCCAGGTCCCGCTCCAGCCCGTCCAGCAGCGCGAGCCGGAAGCCCTCGTCGGCCGGGCCCCCCTCGACCCCGAGCAGCGCGGCCACATTCTCCGGCTCGGCCAGGTCGCCGTCACCGGCGTCGTCCACCAGCCGGGCGAAGCCGTACACCGCCATCAGGTCCGCCCGCCAGGCGGCCGGCAGGAAGCCGGGCGCGACCGGGAAGTTCTCCGCCCCCGCCTTGCCGAGGGTCTCGCCGTCGGTCCTACTGTCCGATTGCATTGAAGCCACTTCCGTCACTCCCCCGTTCTACACCGCCGACGCCCGGCGGCCCACCCGGACACGGCGGAGGGGCCGGCGCCGACTGCTCGGCACCGGCCCCTCCGCCTGAAGGAACCACCAGCCCCCGTGGGCTCAGTGCTCCTTCTCGTACTCCTTCATGACGTCGTCGGTCGAGCCGTCCATGACCAGCTCGCCCTTCTCGATCCAGATCGTGCGCTCGCAGGTGTCGCGGATCGAGTTGTTGTTGTGGCTGACCAGGAAGACGGTGCCCGCCTCCTTGCGCAGCTCGCGGATCCGGTCCTCGGAGCGGCGCTGGAACTTCTGGTCACCGGTGGCCAGGGCCTCGTCGATCAGCAGCACGTCGTGGGTCTTGGCCGCCGCGATGGAGAAGCGCAGGCGGGCCGCCATGCCGGAGGAGTAGGCGCGCATCGGCAGCGAGATGAAGTCGCCCTTCTCGTTGATCCCCGAGAAGTCCACGATGTCCTGGTAGCGGCTCTTGACCTCGGCCATCGACATGCCCATCGCCAGGCAGCCGAGCACGATGTTCCGATCCCCCGTCAGATCGTCCATCAGTGCCGCGTTGACGCCCAGCAGCGAGGGCTGGCCGTTGGTGTAGATGGCGCCCTTCTCGGTCGGCAGCAGACCGGCGATGGCCGACAGCATGGTCGACTTGCCGGAGCCGTTGGAGCCGATCAGGCCGACCGCCTCGCCCTTGTAGGCGGTGAAGCTGATGCCCCGGACGGCGTGCACCTCGCGGATCGCGGGCGAGCGCTTGCGCGAGATGATCCGGCTGAGCGCGGAGGTCGCGCTGCCGCGGCCCGAGCCGGCGCCGTGCACCCGGTAGACGATGTGCACGTCGTCCACCACCACGGTGGGGATCCGGGCGTCCTGGGTCTTGCTCATGACGGCCCCTCGGGTCTCGTCGGTCACGGTGTCAGCCACGGCCGTACTGCTCCTCTGCCTTCCAGAAGTACACGAAGCCGACCAGGCCGGCGACGAGCGCCCAGCCACCCGCGATGGCCCAGACGTGCGGCGGCAGCGCCTCCTTGTTGTACGTGTTCGGGATGAACGCGTAGCGGATCAGGTCCATGTAGACCGAGGCCGGGTTCAGCCGGAACAGCGCCTGCCAGATGGTCGGCCACTTCTCGACCGCGCCCTGCACCGAGTACATGACGCCGGAGGTGTACATCCAGGTGCGCAGCAGGAACGGCATCAGCTGGGCCATGTCGCTGGTCTTGGCGCCGATCCGGGCGAAGATCAGGGCGAGGCCGGTGTTGAAGACGCACTGCAGGGCCAGCGCCGGGATCAGCAGCAGCCAGGTCATCGCCGGCGGCTGCCAGAACAGCACGATGCCGACGAGCACGATCATCGAGATCAGCAGCTGCTGGAGCTGGATCACGGTGAAGGCGATCGGCAGGCTGGCGCGGGGGAAGTGCAGCGCGCGGATCAGCCCGAGGTTGTCGGAGATCGCCCGGGTGCCGGAGAGCACCGCGCTCTGGCTGAACTGGAAGACGAAGACGCCGATGCAGAGCCAGGGGATGTAGGGGTCGATCGACTCCCCGGACTTCATCATGACGCCGAAGACCAGGTAGAACACCGCGCAGTTCAGCAGCGGGGTGAGGACCTGCCAGACCTGGCCGAGCTTGGCCGTGGTGTACTGCGCCACCAGCCGCGCGGTGGCGAACGCCATGATGAACTGGCGCCGCGACCACAGCTCGCGCACGTACCTCAACAGGCCGGGCCGCTTGCCGCTCACGGTCAGGCCGTACTTGGCCACGAGCTGCTTCGGGGTCAGACCCGCGTCAACGCCGCTGGGTGCGGAGAAGTTGACCGGGTCACTCACTGTCGACACATTCGTCCTTCACGGGATCGGAAGACCGGGCCGCCGACGGGGGAACGGCGGCGGTTCCGGTCTGACCCACCGGGATCAACGGGGGGAAGTACCGGTCCGACGACGGGGGTCGCCGGAAGATTTTCTGCGATCAGATGATCGGCGGTCGGCCCAGACGGGTCAATCGCCACACCGTACGCCAACGCATCGGACGACGCGGACCGCACTGTTCGCGCCAGCCGGCCCGGAACCCGCCCAGCCAGGCCTTGAGCGCGTCCCCGGAGGGACGGCGGGCCACCGTGAGCAGGAACCAGACTCCCAGATAGAGAGGCACGAGAGGGGCCGGAAGGTTCCGTCGTGCGAGCCACACCCTGTTCCGGGCCACGTTGTGGAAGTACGCGGCGTGCCGGGCCGGGGAGGTGGTCGGGTGGAAGAGCACCACGTCGGCGCGGTAGTCGATGGACCAGCCGGCGTCCAGCGCCCGCCACGCGAGGTCGGTCTCCTCGTGGGCGTAGAAGAACTCCGCGGGCAGCTGCCCGGCCTGCGGGAAGACCGCGCTGCGGACGGCGCTGGCGCCGCCGAGGAAGGTGGTCACCCGGGAGGAGTGCATCGGGTCGCTGGCCCGCAGCCGGGGCACGTGGCGGCGCTGGGTCTCGCCGGTGTCCGGGTCGGCGATCCGGAAGGAGACGATCCCCAGGCCCGGGTCGGAGCTGAAGGCCTCGCGCAGGATCCGGGCGGAGTCGGTGCGGGGCAGCAGGCCGTCGTCGTCCAGGAAGAGGACGGCGTCCACGTCCCGGCCGTCCGGGCCGAACAGCTCGATGCCGACGTTGCGCCCGCCGGGGATGCCGAGGTTCTCGGGCAGCTCGACCGAGCGGACGCCCGCGGGCAGCTCGGGCAGCGGGGCGCCGTTGCCGACCACGGCCAGCTCGACCTCCGGGCCCTCCTGGGCGCGGACGGACTCGATCAGGGCGTTGAGCTCGGCGGGGCGGTTGCCCATGGTGATGATGACGGCGCCGAGCTTGAAGCCCTGACTGCTCTTGGGGTCGCTCATCGCAGCCTGCTCGACAGGACGATGGAGAGCAGGTGCAGGACGGTCTGGAGCATCGCGATCGCGGCCAGCACGACCACCGCGAGGCGGGTGAAGTAGAGGTCGCCGGCCACCGCGTCGGCGATCCCGGCCGCCAGGATGAGCAGCGAGGCCTCGACCGCGCCGACCAGCCGGTGGAACTTCAGGAAGGCGGCGGCCTTGCGGGCCTTGGCCACCCCGGCCGAACGCGGCACCGAGGCGCTGTCCTCGACGGCGGTCATCCCGCTGCGGGCCCGGGCCACGTCCACCAGGTCGGTCTCCGACTTGATCAGGATGGCGCCGAGCGCGGCCAGCGTGCCGAGGAAGGCCCACTCCCAGTGCGAGGCGCTGCCCTGACGGTGGAACAGGTCGGTGGCCCGCAGGCCGAGACCGGTGAGCAGCGCGGCCTCGGACATGTAGTGGCCGACCCGGTCCAGGTAGACGCCGGTCAGCGAGGTCTGCCGGCGCCAGCGGGCCACCTCGCCGTCCACGCAGTCCAGCAGCAGGTAGACCTGGATCAGCAGGGCTCCCAGGACGGCGCCGGCGATGCCGGGCACCACCAGGGCGGCACCGGCCAGGATGCCGGTCACCATCATCAGGTAGGTCAGGCCGTTGGGCGTGATCGCCGTGACGGTGGAGAGCACGCGGGTGATCCTCAGCGAGATCTTCCGCATGTAGAGGCGCCCGGCCCAGTGCTCGGCGCTCCTGCGCTGGAGCATGCCCTCGGGGTGGATCACCGCGCGCAGCTCCTCGATCGAGGGGCGGCGGGTCAGGTCGACCGGGGGGCGATCAGCTGTTGACGGCTTGGACATAGTCGGCGTACGAGTCCCTGATGTCTGAGGGCGAGAGGTCGAGGTGTTCCAGAATGGTGAAGCGTCCCGGACGGGTGTTCGGAGCGTAGTGCACCGCCTCGGTGAACTCCGCCTCGGTGAAGCCGATCTGATCTGCCGTCACCGGCAGGCCGTGGAACCGGAACCGGTCCACCATCAGAGCCGACAGTTCGCGCTCGCCCCGCAGGAAGGTGGCGAAGGCCGCGCCGAGGCCGACCTGTTCGCCGTGCTGGGCGGAGCGCTTGGGGTAGAGCACGTCCAGGGCGTGCGAGATCTCGTGGCAGGCGCCCGAGGAGGGCCGGGTGCTGCCCGCGATGCTCATCGCGATGCCGGACAGTACCAGGGCTTCCGCGAGCGTCGTGAGGAGGTCCCCGTCCGTCAGCTTCCCGGGGTGCCGCAGCAGGGTCTCGCCGGCCGTCCGGGCCATCGCGACGGCCAGTCCGTCGACCGGTTCACCGGTGTGGACGTGCGAGAGCTCCCAGTCCGCGCAGGCGGAGATGTTGGAGACGGCGTCGCCGATCCCGGCCGCCACGAAGCGCGGCGGGGCCTGCCGGACGACGTCCAGGTCGACCACGATGCCGATCGGCCCGGGCACCCCGTAGGAGCCCCGGCCGGCGTCGTTGTCGAGGGTGGAGACGGGCGAGCAGAGGCCGTCGTGGGCCAGGTTGGTGGCCACCGCGACCAGCGGCAGGCCGACCCGGGCGGCGGCGTACTTGGCGGCGTCGATGATCTTGCCGCCGCCGAGGCCCACCATCGCGTCGTAGTGCCCGCGGACCTGGTCGGCGAGCCGCACCGCGGCGTCCAGCGAGCCGTCCTCCACCTCGTACCAGTCGGCACCGGGCAGGGCGGGCTCCAGGCGCTCGCGCAGGCGGGCCCCGGAGCCCGTGCTGACCGCGACCGCGATCCGGCCCGAGGCGGAGAGCCGCTGGTCCGCGAGGATGCCGCCGAGCGAGTCCAGGGCGCCCGGGCGGATCTCCATGAAGACCGGCGAGGGCACCAGCCTGGTCAGTACCGGCACGCGATCTCCCGCGCCTTCGCCAGGTCGTCGTGGTTGTCGACCTCCACCCAGGAGACCTCGCCGATCGGCTGCACGTCGATGCGCAGGCCGCGGTCGACCATCTCCTGGTAGCCGTCCTCGTAGTACAGCTGCGGGTCGCGCTCGAAGGTGGCCTGCAGGGCGGAGGCCAGGTCGGCCGCGGCCGAGGGGTCGATCACGGTGACGCCGATGTACTCGCCGGTGGCCTCGGAGGGCTCCATCAGCTTGGTGATCCGGCGCATTCCGGAGGCCGGGTCGACGACGACCTTCATCTCCTCGTCGGCCAGCTTCTTCACGGTGTCCAGCGCCAGCAGGATGCCCGGGGTCTCGCCGGCGGCGATCCGGCCGCGGTAGCCGTCCAACATGGTGTGCTGCACCGAGACGGGGTGCACGGTGTCGCCGTTGGCCAGCAGGAGGCCCTCGGCGAAGAGGTCACGGGCGCACCAGAGGGAGTAGGCGTTGTTCCACTCCTCCGCCTTGTCGTTCTCGACCAGGGTGAGCTTGACGCCGTACGTGCGCTCCAGCTCCGCCTTGCGGTCGTACACCGCCTCCTTGCGGTACCCCACCACGACGGCGGCCTCGGTCAGGCCCACCTCGGCGAAGTTCCCGAGGGTGAGGTCCAGCACGGTCCGCTCGCCGTCCACCGGAACCAGCGCCTTGGGCAGGGTGTCGGTGTACGGGCGCAACCGGCGACCGGCGCCGGCGGCCAGAACGAGGCCGATCATGCGGTGTCTCCTGACTCGTGGTGTTGCGTGGTGTCGCGGTGGTGGTGCGTGGTGCCGCATCGTGCCGCGTGGTGCCGCCCGGTGGTCCGCGGCGGGGTCGGCGGCTCCCGCTGTGATCGTAGGCGACGGTCACGACCGGCCCGAACGCGGCCGGTACCGCACGGCCCTCCCCCGTGCCACCCGGGCACGGTGAGGCTACCGGAACGGGCGTACACCCCCGAAACCACACGGGTCAGGAGAACCGGGCAGATGATCGGAAAGGATCAGGGGGCTGCCCGGGCCGATCAGGAATCGAACGGGTTGCCTGATCATCCGGCCCTTCCACGCCTCCGTGTGCGTCGCGCCCATTCGGGTACCCACCCATACGGCAGACTTGCCCCGGACGCCCGGGCGGCGTCCGGAGCGGCCGCCGCGCTCACGAACCAGCCACCTCCCCGTCGCGAAAGAGGCCCCATGCCCGAGTCCCGACCGTCCCTGCTCACCGAGGACGGCGCCGCCCCCGGCACGCCCGCCGAGATCCTGCTGGAGCTCGTCGACGACGAGGGTGTGACCATCGGCACCGCCGAGAAGCTCTGGGCCCACCAGCAGCCCGGCCGGCTGCACCGGGCGTTCTCGGTGTTCCTCTTCGACCGGCAGGGCCGGATGCTGCTCCAGCGTCGCGCGCTCGGCAAGTACCACTCCCCCGGCGTCTGGTCGAACACCTGCTGCGGCCACCCCTACCCCGGCGAGCAGCCCTTCGTCGCCGCCGCCCGCCGCACCGCCGAGGAGCTGGGCGTCGCCCCGGCCCTGCTCTGCGAGGCGGGCACCGTCCGCTACGACCTGCCCGACGAGGCCTCCGGCCTGATCGAGCGCGAGTGGAACCACCTCTTCGTCGGCCTGGTCACCGACGAGCCGAAGCCGGACCCGGAGGAGGTGGACGACTTCCGCTACGTCACCGCCGAGGAGCTCAAGGCGCTGGAGGCCGAGAAGCCGACCTCGGTCTGGTTCCGCACGGTCTTCGAGGCCGCCCTCCCGGGGATCCGGGAGATCGCCGGGCCCAGCTGGTAACGGACCCTCCGCCGGGCACGAGGGGGCGCCGGGACGGGGAGCACCACTCCCCGGCCCGGCGCCCCCTCGTGCTCGTCCGGCGCCCTTCCGCCGCTCGCGCTGTCCCTGGGCGGTCAGGCCTCGGGCCCTGTCAGACCTCGGGGCGCACCGGGCCCGGCACGGCGGCGGCCGGCCGCACCGCCTGGTGCCCGACGCCCGGCCGCAGCACACCCGGCAGCACGGCCTCGGGCAGCCCGGCCGCCTCGTCCGGCTCCGCGAACACCTCCGGCAGCGGCAGCGAGGCCCAGATCACCTTGCCGCCCTCCCCCGTCCGCTCCACGTCGCAGACCCCGCCCGCCTGCAGGGTCACGCTCTTCACCAGCAGCAGCCCGCGCCCGCCCAGCTGCCCGATGTCGCTCTCCAGGGCCTTCGGCCGGTACGGGTGCCCGTCCTCCACCGAGACCCGCACCCAGCCGCCCTCGATCGCCAGCTCGGTGGTCAGGTGGGGCGAGAGCACCGCGGCGTGCGTGACCGCGTTGCCCACCAGCTCCGAGACGATCAGCAGCACGTCGTCGATCAGCTCCTGGTACGCCTCACCCGCCATCCCCTGCGCCAACAGCCGGTCCCGCACCGCGTGCCTGGTCTGCGGCACCGAGGCCTCGTGCGCCACCGCCGAGAACCGCCAGACCCCCTCACCGGGGCCGCCCTCCTCGCGCCGGCCGTGCGTGCCGTGCGCCACGCGCACCGCCCCGACCGGCGCCACCGGTCTCGTCCTCGTCACGGGCTCGGCCGGTCTTCTGGTCTGCTCCACGTCTAGCCGCCCTTCGCACTGGACCACCGAGGCTAGGAGAACGGCAGTCAGCACCGGCTCAGCGACTACAACTTGACGTGCCGTGGCGTGTCCCGACCGTTTCCCCTCCCCTCCTGACGCTTCCCGCTCCGAATCCGCCCGACAGCCGACGGAACATTCACGGACTGGACGGCTTCTCCACATCCACCGCCGCCTCAGTCTCCGCCGATGTCTCAGCCTCCGCCTCGGGCAGCGGCTCGGGCTGCACCTCCCGCCGTGCGTCCCCCAGCATCCCGATCACACGGCGGGCCCCCACCCCGATGCTCACCAGCCCCAGGCCGTCGAAGAGCAGCGAGAGCGAGAACAGCAGGCCCAGCGTGTACAGCGAATCGCTCGGCCACTGCGCCAGCGCCAGCAGGCCGATGATCACGTCCAGCACCCCGAGCAGCAGCGTCCACCCGAACTGCGGCCCCCGCACCGCCAGCCCACCGACCAGCCGGAAGGTCCCCGCGCTCAGGAACAGCAGCGCCGCGAACAGCGTCAGCCCCTCCGCCGCCGCGTCCGGCCGGACGATCATCACCGCGCCCGCCGCGATGTTCAGCGCCGCGACCGAGGCCCCCAGCCAGAAGTAGTTCGCGTTCCGCGCCAGCACCGCGTGCGCGAGCCCGGCCGCCCCGCCGATCAGCAGCAGCCACCCGAACAGCAGCACGCCCGTCAGCGTCGCGAACGCCGTGTACAGCAGCCCGAACACCGCCGCCCCGATCAGCACCACCCCCAGCACCACCAACGCCCCGAACCCCCGCGCCAACCCCCGCTCCGCCGCCTCCCCGTCCCCGCCCCGGCCCTCGTTCCGCCCGCCGACCGCACCCACCACAGCCACCTCCAGCCGCCAACCTGTCCGTTCTGTGATGATGTGCCCCCATATACCCCCGCGCACCCTGTGACCGGCGCAAACGTGGTCGAGAACCACCCTCGGAGCCTGGTAATGTTCTCTGTGTCGGAGCGGGGAACACACCGCCGAGACAGACACCTGGTCCGGGTGGCGGAATGGCAGACGCGCTAGCTTGAGGTGCTAGTGCCCTTTATCGGGCGTGGGGGTTCAAGTCCCCCCTCGGACACCAGCAGTAGCCCTTCGGGGCTCGCGAAAGTGCCGGTCGAGATTGATCTCGACCGGCACTTTCGCGTTTCGGTGCCGCCGGGCTCGCGTGCCCGGGTGGGCCTCTCCGCCCGGGCGAACGCTTGCGCGGCCCGCATCACCACAGGTCTGTCCGCCCTCGCCCGGGAACGCGCGGGGAGCACCCACCACGATGTGCCACCTGACGGGTCATTAGGGTGACGGTGTCTACGGAAGGGACGGTCCATGACTCAGGTGCTCGGTCCGGACTGGGCGGTCAACGGGCTCGACTCGAGTGGTGGCCGCCTGCCGCTGTCGGTCGAAGGGCCGGTCATGCGGGCGGTCGAGCGCCTGGCACCCGGCCTGTCGAGCGTCACCCGCTACACGCGCTACTACGCCCTCTACGCCGCGCTCGCCGCCCACGCCGAACACCACGACCTCGACTCCCAGGGCTCGCGGCGTCTGGTGCGACGTGCCGAGGTGATCCTGGCCGCACTGTCGCTGGACACCCCGGCGGAGACCCCGCCCGGCCCCGCCCACGGCGTCGACCGGGTCCGCTCGTTCTGCTCCGACGGTGGTCTGGAACTCGCCCGGGCCGCTGCCCAGAAGCAGCTGCAGAAGACCTACTCGCCGCGGGAGTGGGGCTTCTGGGCACAGTACGGAGGACCGAGCGCGGTGCTCGGCACCGCCCGGCTGGTGAAGGGCGCGCTCCGCCCCGGCGCCCGGCCGTGTCCTCCCGTGGTCCGGCAACTGTTCGCTCCGGTAATGGACTTGGCGGAGCACGACTCGATCACCCCCGACCAGCTGGAGTCCGCCCGGCCAGCGGCACTCCAGCATCCCGAACAGCCCGAGACCGGCTGGCTCACCGACTTGATGACCGCGACCCGGTCCGGTGCCCACGACCCGGACGACTGGGAGCCGGCCGACCGTACCCGCCGGGCCTCGCTACGGGTCATCGCCCGCGCGATCGCCCTGCACGGGCCGACGGAGCCCTGGTCCGTCGAGTACCTGGTCGGATCGGCGGTCGCCTTCGGTCCGGCGCTGACGGACGATCAGGTCCTGCTCACCGTCCCGCAGGCGGCCGGGTGGCGCGGTGTCCTGCTGCGGAACTACTCGGTCAACGCCTGGCGCCGGCTCTGGGCCGGGCTGGTCTCCGGCATCGGCAGCGAGCACGGCGAAGCGGACCGCTCCCGTGAGGAACTGCGGGCCTGGCTGGCCGACCAGGTACCCCAGGACCGCTCCGTACGGGCCTTCGTCCAGGACCTGCCCGACCCGTGGGACGCCCACGGACACCCGGCCCCCGCCGAACGTGCGCTGCTGCAGGACGCCGACCCCCGCGATCCGGTCACCAACCTGAAGCTGCTGCTGGTGGGTGCCCAACGCGGCGAGCCGGGCCGGTTGTCGGACGAGGTGCGGTCGATCTTCCTGGGGCACCGCCGCCGCGGTGGGGAGTTCCTCGATCCGACCTGGGTGCTCGCCCGGCTGCAGGACCACTGGGACCGCCCCGTCCGCGACCTCGCCGCCCAGCTGGCGGACGACATGCTGGCGCAGTCCCGCCGGGTGGCACTGTCCAAGCTGAAGATCGACAGCAGCACCGGGACCGTACGGACCTTCTCCCGCCTCCACCAGCGCAACGAGCGCTACTACAAGACGGGCGACGAAGGGGACGCGGAAATCGGCACCCGTCTGCGGCAGTTGGGCTCGTTCGGCATCCAACTGGGGCTCTTCGAGCGGGATGAGGACGGCAGTTGGCACATCACCCCGAAGGGCAGCACCGTTCTGGAGGTCCGGCAGTGAGCACCGACACCCGATGGACCTTCGCCTCGCCGCTGTCGCTGCTGCGCGAGTGGAGCGAGCGGATCGACCAGGCCGAGCTGCACGAGCTGCTCCTGCTCGGCTTCACCGTCGACCTCCCGTTCCTCGAGAAGACCGCCGTCCCGCGTGCCCGCGCGCTCGACGCCCGCATCACCGTCATCGGCGACGCGGCGCAGGGCCTGTACGACCCGGTCGACGTACGGCTGGCCGGCCGCAGCTACCTCAACGGCCTGGCCTCCTGCAGCGGCGCGTTCCACCCCAAGCTCGCGCTGCTGAGCGGGGAGGAGGAGACCTGGATCGCCGTGGGCTCCGGCAATCCGACCCTCTCCGGCTGGGGAGCCAACGACGAGCTGTGGACGGTCGTGAAGTCGGCACACACCCCCGCGCACCCCGTCCTCGGGGAGCTGGCCGACTGGCTGCAAGGGCTCCCCCGACACGTCCGGCTCGATCGCACCATTGCCGCCCAACTCCAGCTGACCGCCGAGCGGATGGCCGGCCTCACGCCCGCCGCCACCTCGGATCTCCGACTCCTGCACAACCTGGACCAGGCCATCCTCGACCAGCTTCCGCCCGGGCCGGTCGACGAACTCCACCTGTACGCGCCGTTCTTCGACCCGTCCGGCACCGCCGTCCGCCGCCTGCTCGATCACTTCTCCCCCGCCCGGGTCACCGTCGCCGTCCAGCAACGCTGGTCCAGTTACGACGGCGACGCCCTCCACCGTGCCCTCGACGGCCAGCAGGCCGAGCTACGGCTCCTGGAGGAATCCAGGCTCCGTCACGGGAAGTTGATCGAGTGGCGCACCGGACCGCACTGGCACGCCCTGACCGGCAGCCCCAATCTCACCCGCAGCGCCCTGACCACCGCCACCTCGGCGGGCGGGAACTGCGAGCTCGCGACCCTGAGCTCCGCCACCGGCCCGCTCCTGCCCGAGGAGGGCAGGCCCGCTCCGGTCGACGCCCTCCGCGGTCGCGGCACCATCCGCCCCGTCCTCGCCCGCCGCCACTCCCTGGTGCTCCTCGGTGCCAAGGTGGACGGCGCGGGGCTGCACGTGACGCTCGGTCAACCACAGGCCGTCACGGTCGAGATCAGCACCTCACCCGACGGCTCCCCGGCCTCCTGGCAGCCGGTCGGCCACGTCCCGCCCGGGGAGACCTGTTTCTCCTTCGCCGTCCCGGAGGCACCCGGGGCGGCGGTGCGGGCCTCCTACCGCGGCCCGGACGGCGAACTCGTCGAGTCGGCCGCGGTTTTCGCCAACAACCTGGTGCGCCGCGCACGGCCCAGCGAGTCACGGTCCGACCCGAGGGTCACCCACGAGTACACCGCCGGCAGCCTGTTCGAGGACGAGCTGGCCGCCCGCCGGTTCGAGCAGGACCTCAACCGGCTCCGCCAGATCGGCAGGCCGGCCGGCTCTCCCGCTACGGCGACCGTCAGCCGCCAGGACGTCGCCACCACAAGCAGCTCGGACCAGTGGGAGAGCTACCAGAGCCAGTGCCAGGAGGCGCTGGGCCACTGGCCGACGTCACTCGCCTACGGCCCGCTGCTCACCCGGCTCCCCGCCGCGCCCGGCCGACTCTCCTGGACCGTCTCGGCGGCCGGGGACACCGAGGAGGACGCCGACCTCGATCGGACGACCGACGAGGGCACGCTGTCCGCCACGACCGAGGACCCCGACCTCGTACCGGACATCCCGACCGACCTCCGCGGACGCTACCGCCGTTGGGCCGGACGATGGATCGACGCGGTCTCCAGTGCCTCGGACGGGTCGGACGGCGTCACGTCCGCGCCGCTCGCCGCCCGGCTCGTCGTGGCGAGCCTCTGCGTCCAACTGCTCGCCGCGGGCATCTGGGACGATGACGACGAGAGCTGGCGCCAACGGCTCACCGACCTGCTCGTCGCCCTGAGTGCCCGTCAGGAGACGGACTCCCCACCCGCACAGGCCGAGGAGCGCCTCCGCGCCGTGACCGCGGTCCTCATGGCGCTGATCTGCCAGGACGCCACCCTCACCGGCGACCGCGGCCGCGACATCACCGCGGCCCGCGCGTGGACGCACGCGCGGACGCTGGTCGCGGACGCCGACCCCGAGCTGGCCGAGGACCTGCTGCTGCCCTCGAAGCGCGCCCGCGCACGGGTGGTCGACCGCTGGGACCTGGAGGGTCTCCTCTCCCTCGCCCGGGACACCGATCCCCACGCGGCGGTCCGGGCGGAGTTCGAGGCCGCCGGCTGGGAGGTCGAACTCCGCGACCGGATCTGGGAGATCGCCGGCCCGTTCTCCAACGCCACCCCGATCGCCGCGAGGGCCGTCACCCGGCTGGGCGAGCACACCGACCCGGACGAGCCACTGCTCGTCCGGGCCCGCAACGGCTCCCGCTGGACCTTCATCGCCTGGCGGAGCCCCGACCTGGTCATGCTCACCCAGCAGGTCGCCAGCTGGCGGACCTACCGGGTGGCCCGACCGGCCACTCCCGCTTCGCGGTTCTCGGGCGGAGACCTCTCCGCCGTCCCCGGGCTGGTCGGACGGCCCGCCCCGCGCGCGAACGGAGCCCCGCCCCGACTCGCCGAGATGCTGGCCGACCTGGGTCTCGGATACGGCGAGGTCATCACGTCGCTCTACTCCACCTGACGACGGGCAGGTGGAGCGGACCGGTCAGGGGCGGTCGTCGGCGGCCAGCAGGTCGTCGGCCATCAGGAGGAGCTTGGTGACCGTCGCGCTCACGTGGTCGGAGGCCGTGGGGAGGCGCTCGGCGAGGCGCTGGAGGAGGGGGTGGTCGAAGGTGTCGCGGGTGCGGAGGTGGGTGAGGAGTTCGAGGACCGTCGCCATCTCGGTCGCCAGGAGGCCGAGGGAGCCGAGGTCGCCGAGGTCGCAGCGGGGGTGGGTGTCGCGGTCCAGGACGGAGAGGACGCCGACGCGGTCGCCGTCGCAGATCAGGGGGGCGGCCATGATGGTGCGGGGGACGTAGCCGGTCGACTCGGCTGCTGCGCGGGCGAACAGGGGGCTCTCGGTGACCTCGTCGACGACGACGGGTTGGCCGGAGAGGACGGCCCAGCCGGCGATGCCGGTGCCGCCGGGGAGGCGGGTGCCCACGAGGTGGTGCTCGCCCTCGCCGGCGACGGCTTCGAAGACCAGGTCGCCGTTGTCCGGGTCGATCAGCATCACGGAGGTGGCGGCGGCGCCGAAGACGCTGCGGGCCACCTCGACGATGGACTGGAGGAGTCGGCGCTGCGGGAGGTCAGCGGTCCGGGGCGGTTCGGTCGGCACGGTGGCCCCCTTCGGCATCGGTGTGGGCGGCCGCGCGAGCGTCGGCGCGGGCGGCGGTGTCGGCGTCGGCGGACATGGCGGTCACGTTCTCGGCGGTCAGGTACAGCACGGATTTGAGCTGGAACGGCGTCAGTGCGGGGTGCTTGCCGAGGATGAGCGCACAGATGCCGGCGATGTGCGGGGTGGCGAAGCTGTTGCCGGTGGAGAGCAGGCGCCCGCCGCCCAGCCCGGCCACCGGGACCCGGACGCCCCTCGCGTAGAACTCCACCGGCGGGGCGGGGTTGTAGTAGAACGACCTCGGGTCCGGACCGTCGTGGCTCGCCACCGAGATGACCGAGGGGAACAGCCAGGGGTAGCTGCGCACCGGCATGTTGTGGGCGGCCGCGACGATGACGCTGCGTCGGAAGTAGGCGCGGTCCGCGAGGTCGCGCAGCGCGTCCCGGAACTCGGGCTTGGTGGTCGACAGGCTCGTGTTGATGACGTCGTAGCCCTCGTCGATGGCCCAGCTCAGACCGGTGAGCAGCGCCGCGCCGCTGCCGTGCGCACCCCCGCCGTGCGGGCCGTTGGCGAGGACCCGGACCGAGGTGATCGCCGCGCCGGGGGCGAGGGCGCGGATGATGCTGGCGCAGGCGGTGCCGTGACCGGCGGTGTCGCCGGGCTCGCCGGGGTCGGCGGCGTGGACGGTGAGCGCTCCCGACCCGTCCGGGCGTACGTCCATGGCGCGGTCGAGGCCGCCGATCAGAGGGTGGTCGGCCTCGACTCCGCTGTCGAGCACGCAGACCCGGACGCCGGAGCCGTCCGCGCCGCCCCAGGCCCAGTCCCGGGTGACGGGGGTGGGGCCCGACGGGCTGACGTCGAAGGGTTCCTGAGGCACCGTCGTGACGGGCATGCTCCAGGCGGGCACGCCGGGGAACTGGTCGCGCGGCGGCCTGCGCCAAGGCGGTGACGGCAGGGCTTCAGACATCCGGACCTCCGAGGGCGCCCAGCCACGCGCGGACGCGGTCGGCCGGCAGCACGGCGCCCTTCGCCTCGAAGGCCCGTACGGCCGCCGTACCCGCGTCCCGGGCGGGCTGCGCCCGGCCCGCCGCCCGCCGCACGACGGCCAGGTCGAAGAGCACTCCGCCGACCAGGCAGGGGTCGTCCGCCCCGGTGGCCAGGGCCCGCGCGGCGTCGGCGGCGGCGAGCGCCTCCTCGTGCCGGCCGAGCGCCGAGGCGATCCGGCCGCGCAGCGCGGCCGCGCCGATCAGGGCCCGGAGCGGGGCGGCTCCGTCCTCCGGGAGGGAGGCCGCCGCCTCGGCGATCCGCCCCTGGTCGAACAGCGCCCGGGCGAGGGCCACTTCGGCGTCCCGGACGTCGGGGGCGTGCGGACCGGCGTACCGCGCGGCCAGGCTCTGCCGGTACCGGGCCTCGGCCACCGGGTGCGCCCCGGCCAGGGATTCGACGTACCCGGCGGCCGCGAGCACCGCCGCGTCGCCCGGGTCGGAGCGGTTGTCGCGGGCCGAGATCAGCAGGTCGCCCAGGATGCGGCGGGCGGCGTCGAGGTCCCCGCCGAGTGCCGTCAGGTGGGCCCTGGTCAGCAGGACCGGGACGAGCAGGGCCCAACCGTCCGCGAACCGCTCGCCCAGCTCCGCGCAGAGGGCGAGCCCGGCCGCCACCGAGGTGGGCGAACGCCGCGCCAACTCGCCGACGGCGCCCAGCAGTCGGTCCTCCTCGTCGTCGTCCGCCATCGCCCGGGCGCGCTCCAGCGCGAGCCGCAGCTCGGCCTCGGCAGCGCCGGTGCGCTCTGCCAGCAGGTGCCGGTGGCAGCGGAGTTGGTGCAGGCGGCACCAGCCGAGGTGGTCCCCGGGGTCGAGGGCCGGCTCCGCCGCAGAGCTCGGGGCGAGGCCGAGCCGGAGCTCGACGATCCCGCGCTGGATCGCCAGGACGGCCGCGGCCGCCGGGTCGTCCGGCCCGGCGGCCGCGGCGCGGGCCAGGGCCGCGCTGCACAGCTCCGCGTCCCGGAGCGCGATCCCGGCATCGCACAGGCGTAGCGCGAGCGCGGTGTGGCGGTGGTCACCGGTGGAGAGCAAGTCGCGTGCACGTGAGAGGAGTTGGACGGCGGCCGGCAGGTCCCGGCGGACCAGGGCGTGCCGGCCCTGGCCGGTCAGGGTGTCCGCCGCCGCGCTCGCCAGCACCGGCAGACCGGTGTCGCCCGGCCGCAGTTGCCGGCGCAGCCGGTGGGCGGCCTCGACGTGGTGCGCGACCACCAGCGGGTCCGGTTCCGGCTGCTCGGCGAACCACTGGGCCAGCAGCTCGTGCCGACGCTCGCGGCGCGCCTTGGGGGTGAACTCGTAGGCGGTGTCGCGCATCAGCTCCTGGGCGAAGCGCAGGCTGCCGCCCGGGCCCCGCTCCAGGATCCGCCGCCGGACCAGCCGGGCGGTCGCCTCGTCCAGGGCGGGGGCCGTGAGGGCCTCCGCCTCGGCCATCAGCACCAGCGGAGCACGGCCGAACTCACGGCCGATGACCGCCGCCAGCTCCACCGACCGCCGTTCGTTCTCCGACAGTTGGTCGAGCCGGGCGCCCAGCAGGGCCTGGATGCCGACCGGGACCCGGGCACCCGGGGCGCCCTCGGCGAGCACGTCCATCAGCTGCTCGGCGAAGAGCGGGTTGCCGTCGCACAGCGTGGCGACCCGGCCGGAGTCCACCGGCAGCTGGTGCGCCTGGACCTCCTCGCGGAGCGCCAGGTGGCCGAGGAGTTCGGTGGTCTGACTCTCCGTCATCGGACCGAGTTCGAGGACGGTGGTGTCCGCCCGGCCTCCGCCCCAGCCGGCCCGGCGCTCCAGCAGTGAGGGGCGGGCCAGGCAGAGCAGCAGGACCGGGGTGTCCCGCAGCCGGACCGCCAGCTCCTCGATGAGGTCCAGCAGGCTCGGCTCGGACCGGTGCAGGTCGTCCCAGAGCATCACCACCGCGCGGCTGCGGCCGAGCACTTCGAGCAGCCGGCCGGTCGCCCAGGTGATGTCCTCAACACCGACCAGGCCGGTGCAACCGCCCTTCTCCACCAGGTCGAGCACCTGCGCCGCGCGCCGCGCCTCCGACGGACCGTCAGGCGCCCCGGCCCGCGCCAGCGCCGGCAGGCCACCGGGCAGTGCGCCGACCATCTCGGCGAGCGGCCGGAAGGTGATGCCCCTTCCGTAGGCGGAGCAGCGGCCGGTGAGTACCGCCACCTCGTCCGCCGGGAGCCCGGCCAGGAACTCCCGCACCAGCCGGGACTTGCCGATGCCCGGTGCCCCGACCACGGTGACGAGCTGCACCCGGCGCCGCTGCCGGGCCGTCCGCAAACCGTCTTCCAGCACCGAGAGTTCGCCCTCCCGCCCGATGAAGGGGACGCACGGCGCGGACGGTCCGGCAGTCGGCCCGGGACCGCCGACCCGCCAGGCGGGGACCGGCCGCGCCTTGCCCTTCAAGCTGAGCGGTGCGACCGGCGCGAGGCCGACCTGCCCGCGCACCATCACGGCGGTGTCGGCGCAGACCAGCACCTCGCCGGGACGGGCGGCGGTCTGGAGACGGGCGGCGGTGTTGACCGCGTCACCGATGACGCGGAAGTCCTCACCGGCCCGGGTGAGCACCACGACGTCACCGGTGCAGACTCCGGCCCGCGCCTCCGGTGCCACCTGGTACTCGGCGCGGAGCTCGGCGGTGAGTTCGGCCAGGGCGGTCAGCGCCCCGACCCCGGCCCGCACCGCCCGCAGCGCGTCGTCCTCGTGGGCCTCGGTGGCACCGAAGACGGCGAGGACGGCATCGCCGATGAACTTCTCGACCGCACCGCCGTGTTCGGCGACGGCGTCGACGCAGCCGGCGAACCAACGGTCCATCACCCGGCGCAGCGGCTCCGGGTCGAGCCGTTCGGCCATGACGGTGGAGTCCACCAGGTCGAGGAAGAGCGCGGAGACCTTGCGACGCGTCTCGCGCTGCGGGCCGGCGGTCAGCGGCCGGCCGCACCCGGCGCAGAAGCGGTCCGCCTCGGCGACGCTCCACCCGCAGCCGGTGCAGGTCACGGCCTGCCCTCCGGAGCGGGCCTCCGCCCGGACCCGGCCCGGGGTTCGGCCTCCGCCCCGACCTCGACCGCACCCACGGCCTGGACGGTCTCGGCGACCCCGGCGGTCTCGGCGACCTCGACGGCCTCAGTTGGCTCGACGGCATCGGCGGCCTCGGGCGGCCGGTCGGGGCTCGGACCTGCCGTGGCGCCATCTCCCCTGTCCAGGACGGGAAGTGCGCTCCGGGCGTAGACCCCGGCGAGCACGATCACGATCCCGGCAGCCACCAGGACGGTGTCGATCGGCCCGAACCGCATCCCGAGCAGCGTGGCCCGGAAGCCGTCCAGTCCGGTGCCGGCGATCCAGCCGGCGAGCACCGCGCCGATCATCGACGCGAGCCGCGTGGCGGGGTAGAACACCGCCATCACCCGGGCCCGGAACTCCGCCGGGGCGGCGTCCAGCAGGAGCGGCGAGAGCGCGCTGTTCAGCACGGTGAGCGGGAGCGCGACGACGAAGAGCAGGGCCATGGCGGGCAGGAACGCGCTCTGCCGCGAGTACACCACCAGCAGGATGCCGCTCACCAGCAGCGCGGCCCAGGCGGCGCGCCGTGCCCCGATCCGCTCGACCACGCGGCCGGAGGCCAGCGCGCCGAGGATGCCGCCGATCCCGGTCGCCGTGCCGAGGTAGCCGTACAGCTGGGCGGAGACGTGCAGGTTGTCGGTGACGAAGAAGACGTTCAGGGCGCTCAGCGCGCCCGCGCCGATCTGGCCGATCACGGACATCAGCAGCAGCGCGACCAGGAACCGGTTGCCGCTGTAGAACTGCAGGCCGTCCACGAAGTCCCGGACGAGGCTCGGCCGTTCGGCCTTCGGCCGGGTCCGCGCGGGTTCCGTCGAGGGGTCCGGGCGCACCGAGCGGACGGCGAACCAGGACACCACGTAGGACAGCGCGTTGAAGAGCAGCGCCCACTGGATGCCGACGGTGAACAGCAGCGGCGCGGCCAGCGGCGGCCCGATGATCCAGGCGGTGGTGGCGGTCGCCTGGGCGATTCCGGCCGCACGGGCCCGGTCGCCCTCCCCGGTGACCATGTCGGCGATGACGGACATCCGGGCCGGGGTGAAGAACTGGCCGACGGCGTTGAGCGACGCGACCGTCAGGTAGATCAGGCCGAGCCAGAGTCCGATCGGGAGGGCGTCCGCCGGGAGGAAGGAGACGGCGGTGAGCACGCCGGCCAGACCGCCGCGCAGCACCTCGGTGCCGAGCATGGTGCGCCGCCGGTCCCAGCGGTCGACGAAGACACCCGCCAGCGGGCCGACGACCAGCACGGAGAGGCTGGTCGCCAGCACCACGCCGCTGACCGCCTGCGGCGCCCAGGGGCGGCCCGCCGCCAGGTCGGTGGCCACCCAGAGCACCAGGGAGGTGGAGAACACCGCGTCCCCGACGGTGGAGAGCGCCTGGCCGAACCAGAGCCGGGTGTACTCGGGGCTGATCAGCACCCATCGACGGCGACGGCTCACGAGGCGGCTCCCGCACCGACCGCCGGACCGACCGCCGGGGCGTCCGCCGAGGAGACCAGCAGCACCATCAGGGCGGTGACCAGGGTGGTGTGGTACGCCGCCGCGAAGAACTCGTCCGCCGGGGCGGACGGCGCCGCCGCGGTGTTGGCCGAGCGTCCGGGGATCGCGCCGTCCGGCCGCTGGGCCCGGACCAGGAGGTCGAGGGCGGCCCTGCCCCACGGGGTGTCCAACGGCCGTTCCCCCAGGCAGACCTGGGCCATCATCAGTTCGGCCGCCAGGTCCCACCAGCTCCGCCGCACGCAGTGCTCCAGCACCGTCCGGACCAGGTCCCGCGCGTCCGCCAGCCGCTCGGCGGAGAGCGGTGGGGCGGTCCGGCCGAAGTCGGTCAGGTAGTAGCTGGAGTGCGTGATGCCGTACGCGTCCGGGACGGAGACCGGCGGCTCGCCGTCCGGCACCGCCCGCTCCCGCACAGCCGCGGGCAGCGTGACCAGCTCGATCCGTTCGACCAGTGCGGCGTACGGCTCGATGGTGTGGCGGGCCCGCGCCTGGTCGGCGTAGTAGCGCAGCTCCAGCCGGGCGTACGGTGACAGGCCGTCAACGGCGGCCCGGTCCAGCACCGTTCCGGCCGGCGGACCGTCCGGGTCCAGCGCGGCGTGGACCAGGCCGTAGTAGGTCGCGTGGGCCGGAACGGCGGTGACCAGCCCGCGGACCTCGGGCTGCCGCCAGGTGGTGCCCCTGCCCACGCCTATATGTTGTGGACCTTCTGCGCGCGAGTTGGAGTTTTGTGCCTGTGGATTGGCGCGCAATCGGTTATTCGTTCCTGTGTTGGAAGCCCCCCCCCCCTTCTGTGGAGTTTTGTGGACCATGTTTGGCGTCCCTTCCCCCGCGGTTCAAGGGGGCCCCCCGCCTCCCCCCCGTCCGCATCAGGCTTCCCTCCGCCCAATCGCTCCTCGCCATTCTATTGCCAGGACCGGGGCAAGCCAACTAACAGAAGCAGCCCGCCGCCAGGGCTTCGGCCACGGGCGCGCCCCTTCGGCCTCCATTCGGCCCCCCCCGACCAACCATCCCCCCCCCCCAAGACCCACCCACACCCCCCCGCCTTTTCCCACCCCACCCCTCCGCCCCCACACCCCCGTCTCGCTCTCTGCCTCCCCGCCGGCAACCCGGGGTCCCTCCTCCTACAGTCTCCCTCCGAGCTGTCGTCCGCCCCCGCCATCCCCCGCACCTGATGGGTCCTCCCAGGACGTCCACCGGCCGCGCGTCCGCGCCCCGAACTGAGCGCGGAGAAGGCCGGCTCCTGACCCTCGCCGACGAACGGGGACACCGCAGCACACGCGCCAGTAGTTCCTGCGCGGCGGCTACGCCGACCGGAAAAATGAGTCGTTCACACGACTCGTCGGCGCCCCGCTTTCCGGCCGCCCCCCCCCTCCTGCGGCCACGGACCCCCCTGGCGCCTGGATTTATTTCGCATCTCATTCTGGTCTTCCGCCCACCCCCCCCAACACCCCCGCCCTCGCGCAGGCGGAAACGCGATCGTCGTGTCCCCGGGACGTCGAGGACGTAGGCGCCCGGCACCGAGGTCGAGGGGTGGTTCCTGCACTCGGCTGAGCACGCCCGTTGCCCCCCCGCGGACTTATACCCGTGTGTCCGCCACAGCAGTGCCCCGCGAACCCCGCACCGCGAAGGGCCCCCCCCCCACCCAGAGAGGACCCGGGAGCGCCACACGATCATGAACCGTGGCCAATCCCGGGGGGACACCCCGGCACCCACCGACGGACCAGTCCACGTTCTGACCCACATCGACGACGGGCCCCGGCCGCATGGTAGACGTGTCGCCAAGGGACGTCACCGCCCGCACCCGCACGCGCCACCGGCCGCGTTGCATCACGTCGCGCCCCGCTGTGATCGAGTCTCCGCGGCGAGGGGCCGTGCCCCATAGGGCGACGCGCTCGCCTACCGCGCGCAGTCGCCGGGCATTCATGGCTGCCGCTCCAAACGCACCCCGACCTGATCCCGCTGTGTCACCCCCCTGGCGCTGGTCTCCGGTGGTGAAAATGCGGAAATGTCGTAGCTCGCGGAACAGAAGCCGTGGAGATCGAAGGCCGAACAGTCTACGGACGACGGACGCACGGGCGTCCGAAGATGGAAGACCTCCACCGCGGTCCATGTGGCCAGCGCTCACCGCATCAGACACCCATGGTCAAGGCGGACGACCTCAAGCGATTGGGGGGTAATCACGGACGGTGCGGGTTGGCGGTGGAGGAGAAAGACGGGCGGGCAAGTCGGGCGACTGGAGCCCGGTCAAAATACAGAAACCAAACCAAATACACAACGACAGCTACACAGAAAGCGAAACCCGATCGGCCAAGGATCGCCACGTAGTTACCAACTGTATGAATTGCGCGGCTCGCACGCACAGCAAAATCCAACATCGGACAGGCTAACACGCAAGCTCGTGGTCACAGGTCCACATCGTACAAACGATCAAACAGGGCCGCCCCGGTCTGCCTATCTACCGACCCCCAGCGGGACACGGCGACCCATATCGAAGTCGACAAGTGACGGCCCCGCTGATCGCCGACGGCCTGAAAGGCGCCTTCGGCCTTCGCCGTCGACGGCCCGCAGGTGGTTCCCGACGCGCGACCCCGTGGAGAGCCGCCCCCTGGGGCCCGCGCGGGCCGGCGACGCAGGTGTTTACGGGACGCTCGTCGTCACCACTCTTTTCCCCCAGCGGCACCCGCATCTCGCACCACCCGCCGCACCCCCAACCGAGGCAAACCGCCGCGTGATCGACCGCCGACACAGCGTCCCCCGGCACGCGGAGGCCATCTCGCGCGCGTACCCTTGGCCGGGACACCGGTGCCCCACCCCGCCCCTTTTGCCCCCTCTCACGAGCATCACGGGCGTCGCCTTTGGGCGCCCACTGCTGATCGTCAACCTGCCCCGGTCCAGCGGCTGGGGTAGACCGGCCTCCCGCGTCCTGGAGCGCTGCGAGGCAAGCGGTGGAACCAGCTGCCGCGGGGGGACACCCCCGTCCCGGGACGCCGCGACGCGCCGCGGGGGTTGCGCGCTGAAACACGCCGTACGGCCCGTGGAGCTGAGGGAAGGGCCGACATCGTCCTCCGGCCCGATAAAGATGCGCCCGACCAGAACCAGGCCTGGCGCGAGGTGAAACCGGTCCGCAACCGCGACTAGCTCGCCCTCGGGAGGCGACCATCCCGCCGCCCACGCCCAGCGGACCCGTCAAACACCGCCCCACACCGTACAGGCAGTGAGTCCCGCCACCTGCGACTCCCCGACGGGCCCAACGCGCGGCCGTCATGCTGCCGTCGTCATCGCCAAGTACCAGGGGCGCCTGGATCGGGAGTGACGGTGCAGGCCAACGGGATCACCTGGGGTTCGTGTGCTCGGGGCCACAAGCGCTACTGGGTGGACGAGGCCGGTCCGCTCGGCCGGCCGGGGCGTGGCTGCCCACGTCCGTCGGCGATGGTCGTGGACCACTGTTTCCGCGCCGTCGGACTGCACCGCATCGAGTCTGGTCCTGCATTACGCCCCTAAGAGAACGAGCGCCCCCGGAGGCCGCTAGCCAGGGGTCGATGGAGAAACACTCGGATTCCGTGAGGAAGGGCATGCGTCCTCGCGCTATCTCAACACTATGACCGGCGCGTGGCCCCCGCCCTCGGTTGACCATCTGTCTGTTCGCACTCACAGCCCCCCCCTCCACGGCCCAGGACGTCCCCGACCGGTGTATCTTCCCTCCAGCTAGCGCCGCACCCTGCGCGCAAAAGGAGCTCCCCCGGACCCGCGAGACTGCCCGACGCGGACCAGCCCTCCCGCGATCCGCGGACATTCCGCACGGCCCCGGTAATTGGAATACACGTTGAATTGTTTTCTTAATGAGCGGGATGACCGAACGGAACGGCAATTACCGGGATCCGGCGACTGTCCCCTGATCGCATCCATCACAAGAAAAGTTCGAAATATCAGCCCCAGATTCGTGCGGACCACACCGGCCCAGATTGGCCTATGCCTCGTGCAAAAACCCCTCTACGGCCCCTGTGAGACTCGTAGAGCAGCAGCGGCCCCTATCTACGCTCAGTCATTGTCGAGGGGCCTTGCCTGGGCCCGCCTACTTCGGTTGCGATGTGGCTCGTAGGCAGGACGAGCCTGAACGAGGCACGTCCGACGAAACCTTCAGCACCGCCATTCAGACCTGCTGTCCGGACGGCGCGGGCAGGAGCGCCGGTACGCCAAGGATGAGGGCTGCGCTCCGCGCGAGGGGGAGCCCAGGGCGTCACGACCCGGATCGCGCATCACCGACATTGGTGGGACGTCCGGGACCTTCGCACCGTGTCCCAGACCCGTCGCCAGACCCAGGCTCCCCGTACCGACCCCGCCCTCGAGGAGTGGGCACCGGTAGCCGGGCCGCGCACGGACGGGTCACCGCCCCACGGCGAACGGGCGGGTACTAGCAGCACCACCTCTTATCGCATCGCCTGAGCGCGCGCAGAAACCCGCAGCTGGGCCGGAGGAGGCCGCCCCGCGTGAGGGAGCGGCCCGCCGACCGAGGGGAACCGGGCCCGCTTGCCGCGGCTCCCCGCCGCGCCAGGCGCCCGGCGTTCCCCCCGCCGCGCGCCGCTCCCCCGGACGCCGCCGCCGGGACCGCAGCGGACCAGGCACGCCGCGCAGCGCGCCGGCTGCTCGAAGGTTCCTCGCGGCGCCGTCGGCCGCCCACCCATCCCACGATGCTGTTCATCGCCTTCACGCTCGGCTGCTTGGTCGTCGGCCGCCGCGGCGGGCTGGGGCGTTCCTCTGGGGCGCCGGGCGATGATCCCGCCCGTGCTGCTCAGCGCATACATCGCCTTCTTACCTGCGTCCCGAGCGCCGCGGTTCGCCTAACCCAGCCCTATGGGACCGCCGCCAGGCGAATGGCCGACGGACCGCGGCCCCCCGTCTCTCCTCCCCTGCGCGAATCCCACCCCTCTTCTCCGCTCCCGGCCCGGCGACGAGTCCGACCCGGACCCGGGAAACCTGGAGGGACCGGAAGCCGGTGCCGACACCGACCCCGCCTGTCCGCGACTCGCGGCGGACCGGCGCGCGATGGTCGAGCCAGACCGGACCACCGCCCGATGTGGGCCCGCTCGACACAGCAGCGCAGAGGCGCAGCCGGCGGCCGGTCAGGGCTGGTGACATGGCTGCGACCCGGTCCCCCAGCGTCCACCGCTAGACACCACACGTAAGTAGCACCAGGCCCAGAGTGAAAAACAAACCCCGCCCCGCGCGCCGCAACACGCGCGACGTCCGACCTCGGGCCCCGTCCGACACCTGGAACGATCCGCCAGTTTCCAGCAAGCCGTACCGGCCCGAGGAAGAGGGCGGGCGGCGGCCGAGGAGCAGGAGCACCCCGCCGCGCCCGGCCGACCGACCGGGACCAGAGAACGACGGCACCACGCTCCGACGCCGCCGTGCCAGACCATGCACCGGCCCAGCCGGGCACGCCCAGCGACGCCGGCGACGCACCCGCTGTTCGACCACACGTACGAGGACGGCGACCGCCCCAAAGGCCGCGAACGAGTAGCACCCGGCCCAACCGCCGATTTTTGAGCACCACGATCGGGATGCTTAAAGTTTCACTCGTTGCAAGGGACCTTGTGTGGAGCCAGTCCCCCCGTAGGCACCTACGTTCGCATAGAGGGGGCCAGGGCTTCAAATCCCCTCAGTGTCCACGCAACGAAGCCCCGGCCGGGTTCACCGGACGGGGGGGGGGGGGCTTCGACTTGTGCGCGCGTCTGCCGCCTTTTCCCCTGATTCCCGGCGCGAAGCCCTGGTCGCCATCTCCAACACAGTGGCCCCACGGAACTCAATCGCGCACAGGGGGAGCTTGTACTTCCCGGCGGACCTACAAGTACTCGCGTCCTAGCCACGCGGTCTGGTCTCGTGGAAGCGGCTAGCTAGCCGAACTTCCCTCGCCACGGGCTCGTAGGCCGCTGAGGTGGTACGCAGGTGCGATGGCCTCCGGCTGCTTCCCTTGTCGTGACGGTCTACAGGGACCCATCTGCGGACGCCTAAGGCGGCGGCGCCGGTGCCGTCCCCTCCAGGGCGGCGAGGATGGGCCCCGTGCCGACGCCCCCCCTGCCGCCCGGCATCTCCACGACGAAGTACATGCGCCTTACACTGCTCCGGCGTCGCCCCCCCCTCCTCCCCCGTCCCCGGACTCTTTTGTCCCCCTCCCCCCAGTTGGGCCGTCACCCTGGACGACGCCAGCGCGCCGGCAGGCACGGGGCACGCTGAGAGGCATCTCCGTCGTCAGGCTCGATCAGGCGTGAGGTGCCGTTCAAGGGCGCGGACGGGAAGTACACAGCGGCGGGTCACTATGGGGGTGGAGTTCCCGCCGGGCAGGCGTCGCCCGTAGCGGATGTGTACACGGCCTGGACGGCTGCGTCAGCCTTACCCTTTCGGACGTCGGCGGTGGTCTCGTTAGGGGACCGGGAGGGAATTTCCAGACGATTACCGCCTTTAAAACATGCCCGGCACCTGCGCGTGTTCGTATACGTGACCTAGGTGCTCACTGTGACTCTGTCAACGTCAATGGACTCCGCGGCCCGCCCGACAAGAAGGGCTTCGTGAGTTTGAGTGGCTCGCCGGAACTCCGCCGTGTGCTGTGCCTCCAGGAGTAAGGGACGAGGGCCGGCGCAGCTGCGGAAACGGTCGGGAGCCCGAGTGAATTCGCCATCGACAAGAAGTAGTAAACAGCCGGACTAGTCGCGACGCAAGAGCTGTGGAGCACACGAAACGGCCGGAAATATACACATCTAATCTCTCTATGTAACACACATACCAGCCGTTCCCGCAGACTCCCGGACAGCGAGGAGCACTGGTATTGCGGACCCTGTGCACGAGTTCCCATGCAATCGACGCAGGCGCTCAATCAAAATAATATCCAGAAATAGAGGAACGGGATCAGCAGTCAGCAATCAGAGAAGCGCAAGTCTAGCCATGAGTGGGAGATGTCATGCAAGACAGCCCGAGACGCCAAACAGCACTAACCTGCCGTACCGAGCGCGTTCACGCTACGCTGTAAAATGACCGCAAAGCGTGATAGCAACAATAGGAGGAGAAGCGATACCAACGTGCGACGGAGCATTGGCCAATTTTTTGCTTCGGCCGCAGAATCCCGACCTTGTGCCCAAGTAGGGCCACGACGAGGTCCGTTCCGTCTGCGGCGGAACTCGGAAACATCGCGCACACGAGAGGCCCGACCCAAGAACTGGAGCGGCAACCACCAAGAGAACTCCGGTCCTCGGCTTCCTGCCCGAGGAGCGGGCCAGACGTGGCTCTCCGCGTCCTGCCTCGACCCGGCCGACGGCCAGCAGGCTACGTCGACGTGGTGCGGGCGCTCTAGCTTTGCATCCGAGGTGGAACGGGGCCGGACACTTGGTCGTGGTACCGTTACCGTGGGCCCCCGGGCCTCGACAACGACTACCCCGGTTGGAGGATCGAACTACCAGAGACCTCCCGGGGGGCCCCCTCGCGGACCGCCGCGCTTAAAGGCCCGTACGTTGGAGGCGCGCGGCCCCCACGCCCGGAAACGCTTGTGTCGGACCACGCGCCGGTCACGGTCGTCTACGGTTAGCCCGGCCCGCCTCATCGCGCCCGTGCACCCACGTCGTTACGCGGTGCCCTCGGCGACACGCCCGCCGGAGCCTTGTCCCGGGTTGCCACGTGTGCCAGGGCCGTGATCGGCCCCCGTCCGCGCGACCAAAGTCGAGGTTTGAGCGTGGCGATCACCGCGATCCGGCGCGTGGAACACCACCGCCCGGCACGCCGTTCACCTCCCCGCGGAGGACGGCCCCGGGGGGCACGTCCGCCGGGTCCACAACTGGTAGGTGACGCGGACGAGGGCCGCGACAGGCGGCGACAGTCTCCGCGCCCCTCACCGGGCAGCAGCGCCTCGGCGGAACCTTGCCCCGCCGTCCGTTGTCACAGGGGGCGACGTCCGTGAGAGCAGCTCTCATCAGCGCGTGACGATCCCCGCCGGCCCGTGGCTGGCGAGGAAACCGCCTCCGTTGGACCCTCGCGCCTCTGCGCGACCGGTCCGCGGTGACAGCGGGGGCGGCGGGCTCTTACATCGCTGCGCGGGACCCGGTGCGCTTTGGCCTGCCAGTTACCGCCGTCTCCGAGCGCTCGAACGCCTCCGGCGATCCCGGCGTGGCCGAAGCCCACGAAAACGCCTTCCCGCAGCACGAACACCGCCGCGCTCCAGAGGGCTGAGCGTCTCCAGCACCACAAGCAGCGCCGTCGACACCGACTCTCCGCGCGTTCCAACCACGGCCACCTCGTCACGCGGCCGTCCCCCTCGGCTGTGAGGATCGCGTCCCGGAGCCACGTGGACCACGTACAGCTCCGCTTGTAGCCGGGCGAAAACGCCAGCGCTCCAGCGCCACGTTGGGCACACCGATCCGCCCGTCAGGTGGTCCTTCGCGGTTCGGCCACCTTGCCGACGCGGTCCGCGGCGGACACACTTGAGCCAGGCTTCAGTTCCTGCACCCGCGTCCTCGGCGTCGGATCCCCGTCCGCCTGCCCGAGAGGCGGTAGGCGACGGAGTGGAGAACAGCAGCGCGTCGTTTTTGACTCCTCGAAGACACGCCGTCGGCCAGGCCGGGGTCGGCGTCCGGCGCGGTCATCGGGACCCGCCCCCCGGGACGCGGGCTCCACCGCCCCGCCGCCCGAGGGGCCAGAACGCCGCCCGATGGCCGGCATTCTTCCGAATACGGCCGTACGCTCGGCCAGGGCGAGGCGCCGGTCCATCCGTCTCCTTGTCCGGACACGGGCCACCCCGCGTCCGTCAGGCAGAGGATGCGGCGCGGGCCTTCCCCGTTCGGGGCGGCACGGAACTTGCACCCACGGCGTCACGGCCCCGGCCCCAGGCTAACCCCGGGGCGTTCCGTCTGGTAGTTAGGCCCCGAAGCGAGATAGGGTCTTCGCCCGCTTCCCCCCCCGCCAGCGCTTCCCGGCGGTTAGAACGGACGCCTTGACCGACAGCCGCGGCCGGGGGGAGTCCATCCCCGCTCTGCCGCAGGTTGTCCGTGCATCACGCCGTAGCCCTGGCGGGGACCGCGGCCCCGCGTCGCGACCGACCAGCGATACACCTCCGCACGGTGGGACACGCAGCCCAGGGCCGCCTGTCCCCGGTGACCGTAGATCATGCGGCCCGCCGGCTCGTGGTCTGCACGACCGACGGAACGCCGCCAGCTGGCCCACCCCGACCCACCCCCCCCCTCCGCTCCACCCCCCTGTTTATGCCCTATCCCCCCCCCCCCCCATTTCCCAACAAGCACCAAAACCAAACGC
>NZ_BAAAYB010000022.1:0-22440 GCF_039535905.1 Kitasatospora albolonga
TGGTGACGGATACCCCGAGAAGACAGTAAGGTAAACCTTACCTAAGTCTTTTCGAAGGGGAGTCCGTTGGCCAGCCGGATCGTGGTGGTGAAGTTCGGTGGGAACGCCATGGTGGACGAGGAGTTGAAGGCGGCCTTCGCCCGGGACGTGGTCGCCCTGCACCGGGCGGGGGGTGCATCCGGTGGTGGTGCACGGGGGCGGGCCGCAGATCAGCTCTCAGTTGGACCGGCTGGGGTTGGAGTCGAGCTTCACGGCGGGGCTGCGGGTGACCACGCCGGAGACGATGGACGTGGTGCGGATGGTGCTGGCCGGCCAGGTGCAGCGGGAGCTGGTGGGGCTGTTGAACCGGCACGGGCCGCTGGCGGTGGGGCTGACGGGTGAGGACGCGCACACCATGACGGCGGTGAAGCGGTACGCCGAGGTGGACGGAGAGCAGGTGGACATCGGGCTGGTGGGCGACGTGGTGAGCGTCGAGGCCGGTGCGGTGCGGGCGCTGATCGCCGACGGCCGGATCCCGGTGATCTCCTCGATCGCCCGTGGGGCGGACGGCCACGTCTACAACGTCAACGCCGACACCGCCGCCTCGGCGATGGCCGTGGCGCTGGGCGCCGAGGTGCTGGTGATGCTCACGGACGTGCCGGGGCTGTATGCCAACTGGCCCGAATCCGTCGAGGTGATAGGGGAGTTGACCGCCGGTCAGCTGGAAGGGCTGCTGCCCTCGCTGGCCGGGGGGATGCTGCCCAAGATGGAGGCCTGCCTGCGGGCGGTGCGCTCCGGGGTGGGTGCGGCCCAGGTGCTGGACGGGCGGGTGCACCACAGCCTGCTGGCGGCGCTGGGCGGCTCGGGTGCGGGGACCACGGTCCTTCCTTAGTTGGTGCACATGCCGAATTTGACTCTCGATCAGTCATGCGAGAAGTTGATTAGGTAAGCCTTACCTAATCAATCAACTCCTCTCTGACTCCAACGGAAGGAACACGATGTCGCGTCTGCGCGAGACCAGCCCGGGGCAGGACGCCGGTGCCGAGGACCTGATAGGCATCGGCTTCGGCCCCGCGAACCTGGCGCTGGCCATCGCCGTCGATGCGCACAACGAGCGGAACCCGCAGGAGGCGCTCTCCGCCCGCTTCGTGGAGCGGCAGGAGCGCTTCGGCTGGCACCGGGGCATGCTGCTGGAGGGCGCCACCATGCAGGTCGCCTTCCTCAAGGACCTGGTCACCATGCGGGACCCGCGCAGCCGGTTCAGCTTCCTCTGCTACCTCCAGGAGCGGGACCGGCTGGCCGACTTCATCAACCAGAAGTCCTTCTACCCGACCCGCCTCGAGTTCCACGACTACCTGGAGTGGTGCGCCGCGGAGTTCACCGACGCGGTGGACTACGGCCGCAGCGCGGTCCAGGTCCGGCCGGTGGTCGAGGCGGGCCGCACGGTGGCGGTGGAGGTCGTGACCGAGGCCGCGGCGGGCGGGGCGGAACGCAGGACCCACCGGGCGCGGAACCTGTCGGTCGGGACCGGCCTCACGCCGTGCCTGCCGGCCGGCGTCACGGCGGGGGAGCGGGTCTGGCACACGCGTGACCTGCTCCACCGCGCACCGGAGCTGACGGAGCTGAAGCACCGCAGGTTCACCGTCGTCGGGGCCGGTCAGTCCGCCGCCGAGGCCGTCGAGTACCTGCACCGCGCCTTCCCCGGGGCCGAGGTCTGCGCGGTCTTCTCGCGCTACGGCTACAGCCCGGCCGACGACAGCCCCTTCGCCAACCGGATCTTCGACCCCGAGGCCGTGGACCACTACTACGGCGCGCCGGAGTCGGTGAAGCAGCGGCTGCTCGACCTGCACGCCAACACCAACTACTCGGTGGTGGACGGCGATCTGATCGAGCAGCTGTACCGCACGGTGTACCAGGAGAAGGTGGCCGGCCAGGAGCGCCTGCGGATGCTCAACACCACCCGCCTGGTCGGTGTCGAGGAAGTGGCGGACGGGGCCCGCGCCCAGGTGCGGAACCTCGCCACGGGCGAGGAGTACGGCCTCGACTCGGACGCGGTGGTGCTCGCCACCGGGTACGCCCACGTCGACCCGCGCGAGCTGCTCGGCGAGCTGGCGGCCGACTGCCTGGTGGACGGGGGAGGGCGCCTGCGGGTCGACCGCGACCACCGGGTGCTCACCGCCGAGCACGTGGAGGTCGGGATCTACCTCCAGGGCGGCACCGAGCACACCCACGGGATCACGTCCTCGCTGCTGTCGACGCTGGCGGTCCGCTCCGGTGAGATCAGCGACTCGCTGCTGCTGCGGCGCACCGCCGCGCGGCTCCGCACGAGCGTCGGATAGCGCTGCGCCCGCAGGGGCGCGAGGCCCTGCTGACGTGCGGCTCCGCCGCGCGGGCGCGCAGCGGAAGAAAGTGGCCCGATCGCCGGGTGCGGAGAGCCACTTGCAAGTGAACGCCCGTACCCGGCAACCGGGGCATGCCTTGCTGCTGCGCGCCCGCGCGGCGGAGCCGCACATCAGCAGAGCCTCGCGCCCCTGGGGTGACCACTACCAACGAACGGATTGCGCGATGCCTGGACTCGATCTGGAGAGCCTGCGGGCCGATCTCGCCGAGGTGCTCGGCGAGGAGCCGGAGGCGATCGGGGACGAGGACGACCTGCGGGACCTCGGGCTGGACTCGATCCGGCTGATGAGCCTGGTGGAGACCTGGCGCACCCGCGGGGCCACCCTCGGCTTCGCCGACCTGGTCGAACTCTCCCCCACCCCCACCCCCACCCTGGCCGGCTGGGCCGCCGCCCTCGCGCCCTGACCCGCCGTCAGCACTGCACCTCGCACCTCCCCCCATCTAGGAGAACCATGAACACCCGTGTCCTGACCAGCCGCAGAATCGCCGCCGCCGCCACGGCCGCCGCGGTGCTCTCGCTGGCCGCCTGCGGCTCCGACGCCGCCAAGGACGCGAGCACCTCCGGCGACGCCAAGGCCTCCGCCGCTGCTCCGAAGACCGTCCAGGCCACCAACGGCACCGTCACCGTCCCGGCGAAGGTCGAGCGGATCGTCACCGTCTCGTACGCCACCGGCGCGCTGCTCGACCTCGGTGTCCAGCCGGTCGGCACCTCGACCCTCGATGAGAACAACCCGGTCGAGCTGCTGCCGACCCAGAAGGAGGCGGCGGCGAAGATCGAGCCGATCGGCTCCGGCGTCGAGCTCAACATCGAGAAGATCGCCTCGCTCCGTCCGGACCTGATCGTGGTCGAGGGCGCCAGCGCCTTCGACTGGGGGATCAAGAAGCTGGAGGGCCTCGGCGCCCCGGTGCTCTACTTCGCCGTGGACAAGCCGGTCGACCTGCTGAACGCGCAGGAGAAGATCGCCACCGCCGTGGGCAAGGAGGCCGAGTTCAAGAAGCTGAAGTCGGACTACGAGGCCAAGGCCGCCAAGATCAAGGCCGACTACGCCGGCAAGCTCAACTCGGTGAAGTGGACCATCGCCTCCTCCTACGGCGGCGGCGAGTTCCTGGTCGACACCAGGACCAGCTGGGTCGGCCGGGTGCTGGCCGACGCGGGCGCCCAGTTCTCCACCGCCTCGGCGGACGACAAGGAGCACGAGGTCACCTACTCGACCGAGAAGCTGGACGTGCTCGGCGACGCGGACGTCATCCTGGTGCCCAGGACCGTGGCCACCGGCCAGGTGCCGCAGGACACCAAGGACCTGGAGAAGCAGCCCTCCTGGCAGAACCTCAAGGCCGTCAAGGCCGGGAAGGTCGTGCCGGTCGGCTACGCCACCACCGACCGGTACGGCACCTCGATCGACGTGCTGAACCAGATCGAGACCGTCCTCAAGGGCCTCTAGCCCTCCGCGAGACCCCGGGCGGCCGCCGAGCAGTGGCGGCCGCCCGGCCCCCGCGCGCGCCCGCACCACGGCCGGGCCGCGCCCCGCAACTCCCGCACCGCACCCCCGGAGAGACCGACCATGGCAGAGGCCAGCACCCAGCCGACGGAGACCACCGCGCAGGCCGCCCTGCCGCTCACCGCGGCCGAGGCGGGCGTGCTGGCCGCCCAGCGGATCGACCCGGAGAACCCCTGCTACAACGTCGGCCAGTACGTCGAGCTCGACGGACCGGTGGACGCCGCCCTGCTGGAGCGGGCGCTGCGGCAGGTGCTCGCCGAGGCCGAGGGCCTGGACTTCCGGCTCGCCGAGCGGGACGGCGCCGCCTTCCGGCTGCCGCCGGTCTTCGACGCCGAGGCGTGGCGGTTGGAGCGGTTGGACACCCGGACGGCCGGGGACCCGGACGCCGCCGCGATCGCCGTGGTGCGCGAACTCCTGGCGCGGCCGGTCGAGTTGGCGGGGGACGGCCCGAAACCAGGCGCGCTGCTGGCCCGGACCGGTGAGCAGCGGCACCTGCTCTTCCAGTGGTTCCACCACCTGGCGGTGGACGGCTACGCGGTGGCGATGCTCACCCGCCGGGTGGCCGAGGTGTACAGCGGGCTGGCCGCCGGGCAGGAGCCCGGACCCTCGCCGCTGCGGCCGGCGGCCGTGCTCGCCGAGGCCGAGGCCGCCTACCTGGCCTCCCCGCAGGCCGCCGAGGACCGCGCCTACTGGACGGCCCGCTTCGCCGACCTGCCCGGCGCCCCCGGGCTGACCGAGCTCACCGCCCCGGCCTCGGCCACCGTGCTCCGCCACCGGCTGGAGCTGACGGCCGCTCAGTCGGCCGTCGTGC
Organism: Kitasatospora albolonga; assembly: GCF_039535905.1. Lineage (GTDB taxonomy): Bacteria > Actinomycetota > Actinomycetes > Streptomycetales > Streptomycetaceae > Kitasatospora > Kitasatospora albolonga. The sequence goes on from NZ_BAAAYB010000022.1 coordinate 4,690, forward strand.
TGGCCGCCGCCCGCACCGCCAAGGCCACCTGGGCCGAGGCCGCCACCGCCGGGTACGCCGCCTACCTGCACCGGATGACCGGCAGCGTCGAGCCGGTCATCGGCACCCACTTCATGGCCCGCACCGCCCCCGGCACCCTGCGGGTGGCCGGCACCGCCGTCAACATCCTCCCGCTGCGGCTGCCGGTGGACGGCGGCGAGGACTTCACCGCACTGCTCCGCCGGGCTGCCGCCGTGCTCAAGGAGGCCCGCCGCCACCAGCACCACCGGGGCGAGGAGCTGCGCCGCGAACTGGGCCTGGTCGGGGCCGAACAGCGGCTCTACGGGCCGCTGTTGAACATCAAGCCGTTCGACCTCGCGCTGGACTTCGCCGGGGTGGCCGGACGCACCGTCAACCTCGCGGCCGGCCCGGTGGACGACCTCCAGCTGGCCGTGACCAAGAGCCCGGACGACGTGATCGCCCTGGAGTTCGACGCCAACCCCGCGCTGTACACCGCCGAGGAGCTGGCCGCCCACGCCGAGCGGTGCGCCGCGCTGCTGGTGGCGCTGGCCGAGGCGCCCGGGCGGGCGCTGCGGGACCTGCCGCTGCTGACCGGGGCGGAGCAGGCGGCGCTCGACGGGTGGAACGCGACCGGCCGTCCGGCGGACGTCCGGTCGGTGGTGGAGCTGTTCGCCGAGCGGGCCGCTGTCGCGCCGGAGGCAACCGCGGTGAGCGCCGTGGACGGCACCCTGACGTACGGTCAGCTGGACGAGCGGGTGGGGCGGCTGGCCGCGCTGCTCGCCGGACGCGGGGCGGCCGGGCGGTTCGTGGCGCTGGCGCTGCCGAGGAGCACCGCGCTGCCGGTGGCCGCGCTCGCCGTGCTCCGGGCCGGCGGCGCCTACCTGCCGATGGACCTCGACTACCCGGCCGACCGCCTCGCCTACATGGCCGAGGACGCCCACCCGGTCTGCGCCGTCACCACGGCGGAGGCGGCCCGCTTGGTGCCGGCCGGCCTGCCGGTGGTCGTGCTGGACGACCCGGCCACCGTCGCCGAGCTGGCCGCCCTGCCTCCGGCCCCCGTCACCGCGCCGGACCCGGCCGCGCCCGCGTACGTCATCCACACCTCCGGCTCCACCGGCAAGCCCAAGGGCGTGGTGGTGGAGCACGGGGCACTGGCAGCCTTCCTGGCCGCGATGCGCCCGAAGCTGGAACTCGGGCCCGGGGACGCGCTGGTGGCCGTCACCACGGTGTCCTTCGACATCGCGGGCCTGGAGCTGCACGGCCCGCTGACCACCGGTGCCACCCTGGTCCTCGCTGACCGCGACACCGTGCTCGACCCGGCCGCGCTCGGCGCGCTGGTGCAGGAGCACCGTCCGAAGGTGCTGCAGGCGACGCCCACCCTGTGGCACCTGCTGCTGACCGAGGCGGCGGAGTCGGCCGAGGCTGCGGGCGGCGCGTACGAGGCGCTGGCCGGGGTGCACGCGCTGGTCGGCGGCGAGGCGCTGCCCGCCGAGCTGGCCGAGCGGCTGGCCCGGGCCACCCGGCGGGTGACCAACGTGTACGGCCCGACCGAGGTGACCATCTGGGCCACCTCCGCCGAGCTGACGCCCGACCACACCGGTGTGCCCGGCATCGGCGTCCCGTTCGCCGGGACCAGGGCCCACGTCCTGGACGGCGCCCTGCGGCCCGTCCCGCCCGGTGTCCCGGGGGAGCTCTACCTCGCCGGTGAGCAGCTGGCCCGCGGCTACCTGGGCCGCCCCGGCCTGACCGCCGGCAGGTTCGTCGCCGACCCGTTCGCCCCGGGGGAGCGGATGTACCGCACCGGCGACCTGGTGCGCCGCACCCCCGACGGCGCGCTGCACTTCCTCTCCCGGGTGGACGACCAGGTCAAGCTGCGCGGCTTCCGGATCGAACTCGGCGAGGTGGAGGCCGCCCTGACGGCCCGTCCGGGCGTCACCCGCGCCGTCGCCGCCGTCCGCGAGACCGCCCCCGGCCGCCCGCAGCTGGTCGCCTACGTGACCGGCACCGAGGCCGACCCGGCCGCTCTGCGCGCCGACCTGGCCGCTGCCCTGCCCGAGTACATGGTCCCCGCCGCGATCCTGGTGCTGGACGCCTTCCCGCTGACCGCCAACGGCAAGATCGACCGCCGGGCCCTGCCGGACCCGGAGCTCACCGCGACCGCCGGCCGGGCGCCCCGGACCGAGACCGAGCGGGTGATCGCCGACCTGGTCAAGGAGGTGCTCGGCCTCGCCGAACTCGGCGTGGACGAGAACTTCTTCACCCTCGGCGGCGACTCCATCTCCGCCATCCAGCTGGGCAGCCGGGCCCGCCGGGCCGGGTACGCCATCACGCCCCGCGTGGTCTTCGAGCGCCGCACCGTCGCCGGGATCTCCGCCGCCGTCGAGGCCGCGACCGCGCCCGTGGAGACCGAGCAGCGCCCCCTGCTCGACCCCGAGCAGCGCGAGCGCCTGCTCGCCGCCCACCCCGGGGCCGAGGCCGTGCTGCCGCTCTCCCCGCTCCAGGAGGGCCTGCTCTTCCACGCCGAGCAGCAGCGTGCCGAGGACGCCGACGACCTCTACACCTCGCTCACCTCCCTCCAGCTGCGCGGCCCGCTCGACCAGGAGCGCCTCGCCGCCGCCGTGGACGGCGTCGTCAACCGGCACGCCGCGCTGCGCGCCTCCTTCAGCACCGACGCCCTCGGACGCCCCGTCCAGCTGATCGCCCGTCAGGTCACCGTCCCGTGGACCCACCACGACCTGACCGCCCTGCCCGCCGACCGGCAGGCCGCCGCGCTCGCCGAGATCGAGCAGCAGGAAGCCGCCCGCCGCTTCGACCTCACGGCGCCGCCCCTGGTCCGCTGCGCCCTGGTCACCCTCGGCGCCGACCACCGTCACCTGGTGCTGACCCGTCACCACACCGTCATCGACGGCTGGTCGATGCCGGTGCTGCTGCGCGAGCTGTTCGCCGCCTACGGCGGCACCGAGCTCGCCGCGCTGCCCGCCACCACCCCCTACGCCCGCCACCTGGAGCGGCTGGCCGCCCGGGACCTGGCCGCCGACAGCGCGGCCTGGAGCGCGGCGCTCGCCGGACTCGAGGGCCCAACCCTGCTGGCCGACGCGCTCGGTGCCCCCGCCGCAGGCTCGGCCCCCAGCCGGGAGCTGGAGCTCCCGATCGGCCCCGAGCTGGCCGCCGCCCTCACCGCCACCGCCCGCTCCCACGGACTGACCCTCAACACCCTGGTGCAGGGCGCCTGGGCGATCCTGCTGACCCGCCTCACCGGCCGCGCCGACGTGGTCTTCGGCGCCACCGTCTCCGGCCGCCCCGCCGACCTGCCGGGCGTGGAGTCGATGGTCGGCCTGTTCTCCAACACCGTGCCGGTGCGCTTCGCCCCGCGCGAGGACGAGTCCGTCGCCGAGGCGCTGGCCCGGCTCCAGGCCGCGCAGTCCGCGCTGCTCGACCACCAGCTGCTCGGACTCGCCGAGATCCAGGCCCTGGCCGGGCACGGCACGCTGTTCGACACCCTGCTGGTGGTGGAGAACTACCCCGTCGACCCCGACGCCCTGACGGCCCGTGAGCTCCGGGTCGCCGGTCTCACCCACCGGGGCGCCACCCACTACCCGCTGACCGTCCTCACCCTGCCCGGCGAGCACCCGCAGCTCACCGTCGAGTACCGTCCCAACGTCTTCACCGACGCCCAGGCGGCCGCCGTCGGCGCCCGCCTGCTGCGCCTGCTCACCGCGCTCGCCGAGGCCCCGCAGACTCCTGTCGGAGCCCTGGAGATCCTCGACGAGGCAGAGCGCGCCCAGCTGCTGGACGGCTGGAACGCCACCACCCGCCCGCTGCCCGGCGGCACCGTGTTGGACGTCTTCGCGGCCACCGCCGCCACCACCCCCGAGGCCCTCGCCGTGGTCTGCGGCGAGCAGCGCCTCACCTTCGCCGAGCTGGCCGCCCGCGCCGAGCTGACCGCCCGTCACCTGGCGGCCCTGGGCGCCCGCCCCGGCACCGTGGTCGCCCTCGCGCTGCCGCGCTCCGCCGAGTCGGTCGCCGCCCTGCTGGGCGTGCTGAAGTCCGGCGCCGCCTACCTGCCGGTGGACCTGGACCACCCGGCCGAGCGCGTCGCCCTGATGCTGGAGGACGCCGAGCCGCTGCTCACCCTGACCACCGCCGAGGTGGCCGAGCGCCTGCCCGTCCTCGACGCGTACGGGCTCGGCCCGGTGCTGACGGAGCGTCTGGGCGAGCTGTCGGCCGAGCCGGTGGCCCCGCACCCCGACGACCTCGCCTACGTCATCCACACCTCCGGTTCCACCGGCCGCCCCAAGGGCGTCCAGGTGCCGCACCGGGGCCTGGCCAACATGCTGGAGCACCACGCCGCCACGGTCTTCGCCCGCGCCGTCGAGGCGGCCGGGGGCCGGCGCCTGCGGGCCGCGCACACCGCGTCGTTCTCCTTCGACTCGTCCTGGGAGCAGCTGCTCTGGCTGCTCACCGGGCACGAGCTGCACGTCTACGGCGAGGAGCTGCGCCGCGACCCGGAGGCGCTGACGGCCCGTCTGCTGGCCGACCGGATCGACACCCTGGACGTCACCCCGTCCTTCGGCCGCCAGCTGGTCGAGTGCGGCCTGCTGGACGACCCGGCGCACCGGCCGCTGCTCTTCCTGGTCGGCGGCGAGGCGGTGGACGAGGCGCTCTGGACCCGGCTGCGGGAGACCGAGGGCGTGATCGGCCACAACTTCTACGGCCCGACCGAGTACACGGTGGACACCCTCGGCGCCGACCTGGCCGACAGCCCGACCCCGTCCGTCGGCCGCCCGATCGGCAACACCCGGGTCTACGTGCTGGATTCACGTCTGCGCCCGGTGCCCGCCGGGGTGGCCGGTGAGCTCTACATCGCGGGCCCCGGCCTGGCCCGCGGCTACGGCAACCGCCCGGCGCTGACCGCCGCGCGCTTCACCGCCGACCCGTACGGCGACCCCGGCACCCGGATGTACCGCACCGGCGACCTGGTCCGCCACCGCCCCGACGGCACGCTGGACTACCTCGGCCGGGGCGACGACCAGGTGAAGATCCGCGGCTTCCGGGTCGAGCCCGGCGAGGCCGAGGCCGCGCTGGCCGCGCTGCCCGGGGTCACCCAGGCCGCCGTGCTGGTGCTGCCCGCCCCGGGCGGGGCCAAGCGCCTGGTCGGCTACGCCGCCCCCCGCGGAGCTGGACACCGCCGTGCTGCGCAAGGCGCTGGCCACCACCCTGCCCGAGTACCTGGTGCCCTCCGCGATCGTGGCGCTGGACCGGCTGCCGCTGAACGTCAACGGCAAGCTGGACCGCCAGGCCCTGCCCGCGCCGGACGCCGCCGCCTACGCCGCGCCGGTCGGCCGGCCGCCCCGGGACGAGCGGGAGGCGCTGGTCTGCTCGGTCTTCGCCGAGGTGCTCGGTCTGCCCGCGGTCGGTCCGGACGAGGACTTCTTCGCGCTCGGCGGCCACTCGCTGCTCGCCACCCGCGTCACCGGCCGCCTGCGCGCCGGGCTCGGCGTGGAGACCGCCGTCCGGGACCTGTTCGAGACCCGCACCCCCGCCGCCCTCGCCACCCGCCTGGCGACGGCCGCCGCGGGGCGCCCCGGCCCGACCGACCGCCCGCGCCCGGAGCTGCTGCCGCTCTCCGCCGCGCAGGCCCGGCTCTGGTTCCAGTACCGCCTGGACGGCGCCACCGCCGCCTACACCATCCCGTGCGCGGTGCGGATCGACGGCCCGCTGGACAGCGAGGCCCTGCGAGCCGCCTTCGGCGACGTGGTGGCCCGGCACGAGGCGCTGCGCACCGTCTTCCCGGACCGCGACGGCCGCCCGTTCCAGCGGATCCTGACGCCCGCTCGGGCCGGGGTGCCGTTCGCGGTGGAGGAGACCACCGTGCACCGGCTGTCGCGTGCGGTGGCCGCCGCCGGGGCGTACGCCTTCGAGCTGGCCGAGGAGATCCCGGTCCGCGCCACCCTGCTCACCACCGGGCCCGAGCGGCACGTGCTGAGCATCGCGGTGCACCACATCGCCGGTGACGAGTGGTCGGAGGGCGTGCTGCTGCGCGAGCTCGACCAGGCGTACGCGGCCCGGCTGGCCGGCACCGAGCCCGGCTTCGCCCCGCTGCCGCTCCAGTACGCCGACTTCGCGCTCTGGCAGGCCGAGCTACTGGCCGCGAGCGAGGGCCCGGCTGCCCAGCAGGGCGCCTACTGGGCCCGGCAACTGGACGCTCTCCCCGCTGAGTTGGCGCTGCCCACCGACCGGCCCCGGCCGACCGAGCCGAGCGGGCGCGGCGGCGCCGTCCGGCTGGCGCTGCCCGAGGCGCTGCACACCGAACTGCTGGCCTACGCCCGCCGACGCGGCGTCACCCCCTTCGTGGTCACCCAGGCCGCCGCCGCGCTGCTGCTCGGCACGCTGGCCGGGACGACGGACGTCGCCCTCGGCACCCCCGTCGCCGGGCGCACCGACGAGGCGGTGGAGTCGGTGGTCGGGTTCTTCGTCAACACCCTGGTGCTCCGTCACGACCTCGGTGGCGCCCCGAGCTTCGACCACCTGGTGGAGCGCAGCCGGGACGTGGTGTTCGGCGCGCTGGCGCACCAGGACCTGCCGTTCGACCGGCTGGTGGAGATCGTCAACCCCGAGCGCTCGCTCGGCCGGCACCCGTTGTTCCAGGTGATGGTGCAGCACCGCAAGGCCGGCGAGGGGCACACCGGCCTGTTCGGCGCCCGTACCGAGCTGCTGCCCGACCCGGTGCACGCCGCCCGCTTCGACCTGGCGCTGAACTTCGCCGAGTCGGCCGACGGCTCCCGCACCGAGCTCACCGTGATCCACGCGGAGGACCTCTTCGACCGCGCGACCGCCCGGCTGTTCGGCGAGCGCCTGCTGGCCGTGCTCACGGCCGCGCTGGCCGCGCCCGGCCGGGAGGCGGCCCTGATCGAGCCGCTCTCCGCGCAGGAGCGCCGGGGCCTGGCGGGGGAGTGGAACGCCACCGACCGCGAGGTCCGGGACGGCACCCTGCTGACCCGGATCGCCGAGCGGGTGGCCGCCACCCCCGAGGCCGTCGCGGTGGACTTCGAGGGCGCCACCCTGACCTACCGTCAGCTGGACGAGCGGGCGGGGAGGCTGGCCCGGGTGCTGGCCGCCCGGGGCGCCGGACCGGACCGGATCGTGGCCGTCGCGGTGCCGCGCTCGGCCGAGCTGATGGTGGCCCTGGTGGGCGTACTCAAGTCCGGTGCCGCGTACCTGCCGCTGGACACCGAGTACCCGGCCGAGCGGCTGGCCGCGATGGTCGAGGACGCCGCGCCCGTCGCCGTGCTCACCGTGCCGGGCGTGGAGCTCCCCGCGCTGCCCGGGGCGCCGCTGCTGGCGGTGGACGCCGACGGCCCGCAGGCCGAGCCCGCCGCCCCCGGCCCGGACCACGGCGCGTACGTCATCTTCACCTCCGGCTCCACCGGCCGCCCCAAGGGCGTGCTGGTCACCCACCGGGCCATCGTCAACCGGCTCGACTGGATGGCCGAGGTCTACCGCGTCACCGCCGAGGACCGGATCCTGCAGAAGACCCCGGCCAGCTTCGACGTCTCGGTCTGGGAGTTCTTCCTCCCGCTGGTCACCGGCGCCCGGGTGGTGCTCGCCCGCCCCGGCGGCCACCGCGACCCGGTCTACCTGGCCGGGCTCGCCGCCACCGCCGGGGTGACGGCCTGTCACTTCGTGCCGTCGATGCTGACCGCCTTCACCGCCGCCGCCGAGCAGGACCCGGCGTTGCGGGACGGCTTCACCGGCGTGCGGAAGGTGTTCTGCTCCGGCGAGGCGCTGCCCGCCACGGCCGTCGACCGCTTCGCCGCGCTCTGGCCGCAGATCGAGCTGCACAACCTCTACGGCCCCACCGAGGCGGCCGTGGACGTCACCTATCACCGGGCGTGGGCGGGGGCGGGCACCGTCCCGATCGGCCGCCCGGTCTGGAACACCAAGCTGTACGTGCTGGACGCCCGGCTACGGCCGGTGCCGGTCGGCGTCCCCGGTGAGCTCTACCTGGCCGGCGTCCAGCTGGCCCGCGGTTACCTCGGCCGCCCCGGGCTGACGGCCGGCCGCTTCGTCGCCGACCCCTTCGGGGCCGGTGGCCGGATGTACCGCACGGGTGACCTGGTGCGCCGCCGGATCGACGGCGAGGTGGAGTACCTCGGCCGCACCGACGACCAGGTGAAGATCCGCGGCTTCCGGATCGAACTCGGCGAGGTGGAGGCCGCGTTGGCCGCCGTCCCCGGCGTCGGCCAGGCCGCCGTCACCGCCCGCGCCCTCACCGAGGGCGGAGCGCGGCAGCTGCTCGGCTACGTCACCGGTGCCGTCGACCCGGCCGCCGTGCGGTCCGCCCTGGCCGCCGCCCTGCCCGAGCACCTGGTGCCCGCCGTGGTCACCGTGCTGGACGCGCTGCCGCTGAGCGTCAACGGCAAGCTGGACCGCAAGGCACTGCCCGACCCCGCGCGCGGTCCGGTGGCCGCCGCCCCGAGCGGGAAGCCCGCCGCCGCGATGGCCCGGGTCTTCGCGGAGGTGCTCGGCCTGGACTCGGTCGGCGAGGACGAGAACTTCTTCGCTCTCGGCGGCGACTCCATCGTCTCCATCCAGCTGGTCAGCAAGGCCCGCAAGGCCGGGCTGGAGATCACCGCCAAGGACGTCTTCACCCACCCGACCCCGGCCGCGCTGGCCGCGGCCGCCACCGGCCTGGCCGACGCACCGTCAGCCGTCCTCGCGGTGCCGCAGGACGGTGAACTGCCGGTCCTCCCGGTGGTGCACTGGCTGCGCGAGCGCGGCGGGCCGATCGACCGCTTCAACCAGTCGGTGCTGCTCACCGTCCCGGCCGGGCTGGACGAGCGGGCCCTGCGCACCGCGCTGGCCGCCCTCGCCACGAACCACCCGGCGCTGCGGCTGAAGCTGGACCGCACCGACGGGGTGTGGACCCAGGAGGTGCTGCCCGCCGCCCAGGCCCCGGCCGTCGCCGACCCGGCTACCCTGCGGGTGGTCACCGGACTCGGGGCCCTGGCCGCCGAGGCCGACCGGGCCGCCGCCGGGCTGGACCCGGACAGCGGCCGGGTGCTGCGGGCGGTCTGGTTCGACGCCGGACCGCAGGACGGCCGGCTGCTGCTGACGGTCCACCACCTCGCCGTGGACGGCGTCTCCTGGCGCACCCTGCTGCCCGAACTGGCCGACGGCTACGCCCGGGCCGCCGCCGGGCTCGCCCCCGCCGCCGAGCCGGAGGCGTACGGCATCGCCGACTGGGCCCGCGCCCTGCTGGCCGAGGCGCACCGCCGCCCCCGGGTGACCGAGGCCGCGTACTGGCGCACTGCGCTGGCCGGCCCGGCCGGTCCGCTCGGGGAGCTGGCCGCCGATCAGGAGCGGGACACCGTCTCGACCCTGCGCACCCTGCGCCGGACGCTCTCCGCCGACCGCACCGCACCGCTGCTCGCCGAGCTGCCGCAGGCCTTCAACGCGGGCGTGGACGAGGTGCTGCTGGCCGGGCTGGTGCTCGGCGCCGCAGCCGCCCACCCGCAGGCCGCCCCCGTCCTCCGGATCGACCTGGAGGGCCACGGCCGGGGCGCCGAGCTGACCGGGGTGCCCGCGCCCGATCTGGCGCGCACCGTCGGCTGGTTGACCACCGTGCACCCCGTCCGGCTCGATCTGGCCGGGCTCGACCCGGCGGCCGCGCTCGCCGGCGGCGAGCAGGCCGGTCGCGTGCTCAAGCAGGTCAAGGAGCAGCTGCGGTCCGCCCCCGACAAGGGGTTCGGCTTCGGCCTGCTGCGCCACCTCAACCCGCAGACCGCAGCCCTGCTGGCCGGGGCCCGCCACTCCGAGGTGCTGTTCAACTACCGCGGTCGGCTGGACGGCGCCGGAGCCCCGCTCGGCGGCTGGCCGTTCGCCCCGGCCGACGAGCGCGCCGTGGTGACCGCCGCGGCCGGGCCCGACCCGGCCCAGGCCGCCGGGTACCCGCTGGAGATCGACGCCGTGGTGCAGGGCGGCCCGGACGGGCGCCCCGAGCTGGCCGTCGAACTCAGCTGGCCCGAGGCGCTGCTGACCACCGCTCAGGCCGAGGCGCTGGCCGAGGGCTGGTTCGCCGCGCTGGACGCGCTGGCCCGGCACGGCGCAGGCGACGGGGCCGGTGGGCTCACCCCCTCCGACCTCGGCCTGGTCAGCCTCAAGCAGGCCCAGATAGACCGCCTGGAGGCCCGCCTGCGCGGCGGCGCCCGCCCGAGTCGCAGGCGCCGCCCGTGACCGCCACCGACCGCCCTGTCCGTACCGAGAACACCGAGAGCACCGAGAGCACCGTGACGAACTCCGCCGAACCGACCGACCAGCAGCCGGCCATGTCCGACCTGGAGGACGTCTATCCGCTGTCCTCGCTCCAGGAGGGCCTGCTCTTCCACGCCCTCTACGACGACACCGCGCAGGACGTCTACGTGGTGCAGTCGCACCTTGACCTGGCCGGGGACGTCGACACCGTCCGGCTGGCCGCCGCCGTGGACGCGCTGCTCGTGCGGCACGCGAACCTGCGGGCCGGGTTCTGGTACGAGGACCCGGAGGCGGTGGTCCAGTTCGTCCCGCGCACCGTGGCCACCCCGCTGCGCGAGGCCGATCTGACCGCGTTCGCCGGACAGGCCCGGGAGGCGGCCCTGGACGCGGCGATGACCGAGGACCGGCAGCGCCGCTTCGACCTCTCCGCCCCGCCGCTGCTGCGGCTCACCCTGGCCCGGCTCGGCGCGGACACCGCGCGGCTGGTGATCACCTGTCACCACCTGTTGCTGGACGGCTGGTCGATGCCGATCCTGGTCCGCGAGCTGCTGGCGCTCTACGGCTCGTACGGCGACCCCGCCGTCCTGCCGCCGGTGCGCCCGTACCGGGACCACCTCGCCCTGCTCGCCACCCGGGACACCGCCGCCGCCGAGGCCGCCTGGGCCGAGGCGCTGGCCGGCTTCGACCAGCCGCACCCCGTCGGCCCCGCCGTCTCCGCCGTGCCCACCGCCACCGTGGAGCTCACCGCCGGGCCCGAGCTGTCCGCCGCGGTGACCGCCGCCGCCCGCTCCCGCGGCCTGACCCTCGGCAACCTCGCTCACACCCTCTGGGCCGTGCAGCTCGGCTCGCTCACCGGCACCGCCGACGTGGTCTTCGGCACCACCGTCTCCGGCCGCCCCGACGACCTGCCGGGCGCGGAGGGCATGGTCGGCCTCTTCATCAACACCGTGCCCGTCCGGGTCCGGCTCTCGGCCACCGACACGCTGGCCGGCGCCACCGCCCGGGTGCAGCGCGAGCAGGCCGCCCTGATGGCCCATCAGCACCTGGGCCTGGCCGCGATCCAGAAGCAGGCCGCCGCCGAGGGCCCGCTCTTCGACACCCTGCTGGTGGTGGAGAACTACCAGGGCAGCGGCGAGGGCCTCGCCGAGTCCTTCGGCGCGCCCGCCGGGCTGGCGATCACCGGCCTCGGCGCCCGGGACGCCACCCACTACCCGCTCGGCCTCACCCTGCTGCCCGGCAGCGAGCTGCGGATCGAACTCGACCACCGCACCGACCTGTTCACCCCCGCCGAGGCCGCCCTCGCCGCCCGGCGCTTCCTCGCTCTGCTGGCCGCCTTCGCCGCCGACCCGGACACCCCGCTGGCCCGGCTCGACCTGCTCACCGCGGACGAGCGCGCCGCGCTGCCCGACGCCGTCTCCGGCGGCCCGCTGGCCGTCCCGGCCGCCCCCGTCACCCAGCGCCTGGCCGCGCATGCCGCCGCCACCCCGCACGACCGCGCGCTGGTGGCCCCGGCCCTGGCGGGCGGCACCGCCGAGCTGTCCTTCGTCGAACTCGACGGCGCGGCGAGCCGCCTGGCCCACCTGCTGGTCGCCGCAGGCCTGGGCGCCGAGCGGATCGCCGCGCTGGCGCTGCCCCGGTCCGCCGAGGCCGTCACCGCGATCCTGGCCACCCTCCGGGCCGGCGGTGCCTACCTGCCGCTGGACCTGGACCACCCGGACGAGCGCCTGGCCGACCTGCTGGCGGACACCCGCCCCGCCGTGGTGCTCACCACCCGCGCGGTCGCCCACCGCCTGCCCGCCGTCCCCGGCGCCACCGTCCTGCTGCTGGACGACCCGGCCGTCACCACCGAGCTGGCCGCCCTGCCCGCCACCGCCCCGGCCGTGACGGTCGATCAGGACGCCCCCGCCTACGTCATCCACACCTCCGGCTCCACCGGCCGCCCCAAGGGCGTGGTGATCACCCACCGGGGCCTCGGCACGCTCGCCGAGGAGCACCTCGGCGGCCCGTTCGCCGAGGTGGCCGCCGGCCGCCGGCTGCGGGTGCTCGGCACCGCCTCGTTCGCCTTCGACTCCAGCTGGGACCAGCTGCTCTGGCTGCTCGGCGGCCACCAGCTGCACCTGCTCGGTGAGGCCGACCGCCGCGACGCCGAGGCCGTGGTGGCGTACGTCGGGGCCGAGCGGATCGACGTGCTCGACAACACCCCCAGCTACACCCGCCAACTGATCGACAGCGGCCTGCTGACGGGCGCTCACCGCCCCTCGGTGCTGCTGCTCGGCGGCGAGGCGCTGCCCGATCCGCTCTGGACCGAGCTGCGCGCCGTGCCCGGCCTGACCGCGCTCAACTACTACGGCCCCACCGAGGCCACCGTCGACGCCCTGCTCGCCGATCTGGCCGACACCCCGGAGCCGGTGGTCGGCCGCCCGCTGCGCGGCTCCCGCGCGTACGTGCTCGACGGCCTGCTGCGGACCGCCCCGGCCGGCGCGGTCGGCGAACTGTACCTGGCGGGACCGCAGTTGGCCCGCGGCTACCTGGACCGGCCCGGCCTGACGGCCGAGCGCTTCGTCGCCGACCCCTTCGCCGAGGGCGAGCGCATGTACCGCACCGGCGACCTGGTGCGCCTCCGCGCTGACGGCGTGATCGAGTACCTCGGCCGCACCGACGACCAGGTGAAGATCCGCGGCCACCGGATCGAGCCCGGCGAGATCGGGGCCGCCCTGACCGAGCTGCCCGGCCTCGCGCAGGCCGCCGTGCTGGTGCTCCCCGGCGCCGTCCGCCGGATCGCCGCCTACGTGGTGCCCGCCGCCGGTGCGGCCGCGCCCACCCCGGACGAGCTGCACGCCGCGCTCGCGGCCCGGCTGCCCGAGTACATGGTGCCGTCCGCCTTCGCCGTGCTGGACGCCCTGCCGCTGAACATCAGCGGCAAGCTCGACCGGGCCGCGCTGACCGCGCTCGCCCTCGACTTCACCGGCGAGAGCGGCGCCCGGGCCGCCGAGACCGAGACCGAGCAGCTGCTCTGCGAGCTGTTCGCCGAGGTGCTCGGCCTGCCGGAGACCGGCGCCGACGCCGACTTCTTCCGCCTCGGCGGTGACTCGATCTCCTCGATCCGGCTGGTCGGTGCCGCCCGCGCCGAGGGCCTCGCCCTCAGCCCGCGCGACGTCTTCGAGCTCCGCACCCCCGCCGCCCTGGCCGCCCTCGCCGACCGGCGGGAGAGCGCCGAGGCCGGGCCCGAGCTGCCCGAACTCCCCGCCGCCACCGAGGCGGAGCTGCGGCTCGCGGCCGCCGCCGTGCCCAAGCTGGAGGTGGCCGAGCTCTGGCCGGTCTCCCCGCTCCAGCAGGGCCTGCTCTTCGAGGCCGGGTACGACGACCAGGGCATCGACGTCTACACCTCACGGGACGTCATCTCGCTGTCCACCCGGGTCCCGCTCGCCGTGCTGCACGGCGCGCTGGCCGGGCTGCTGGAGCAGCACCCCAACCTGCGGGCCGGTTTCCTGGCCGACGCGCTGGACCGCCCGGTCGCCTTCCTGCCACGCCTGGTCGAGGTGCCGCTCACCGAGGCCGACCTGTCGGCGCTGGACGAGAGCGCCTTCGAGGCCGAACTCGCCCGCCTGGTCGAGGCCGAGGCGCACACCCGCTTCGACCTGGCCAACCCGCCGCTGCTGCGGGTGGTCTCGGTGCTCGCCCCCGACGGCGGTCAGCGCATCCTGCTCACCAACCACGCCCTGCTCTGGGACGGCTGGTCGGCCGGCCTGGTGCTCCAGGAGCTGCTGACCCGCTGCCACCTCGGCCTGACCGGGACCGGCGACGGTCCCTCGCTCCCCGAGCCGGGCCTGCCCTACCGCGACTTCCTGCGCTGGCTCGCCGCCCAGGACCAGGAGCAGGGCCGGGCCGCCTGGCGCAGCGCGCTGGCCGGCCTGGAGGAGGCCACCCTGCTGGCCCCGCAGGCCCGCGAGCGCGCCGCCCTGCTGCCCGAGCAGGTCACCGCCGCCCTCTCCCCGGAGCTCTCCGCCCGCCTGGGCGGGTACGTTCGGGCCCACGGCCTGACCCTGAACACCGTGGTCTCCGGTGCCTGGGCGCTGCTGCTGGCCGGACTGACCGGCCGTCAGGACGTGGTCTTCGGTGCCACCGTCTCCGGCCGTCCGGCCGAGCTGCCCGGCATCGACGCCACCATCGGCATGTTCCTCAACACCGTGCCGGTCCGGGCCCGGCTGGACGGCGGCGAGCGGGTCGCCGACTTCCTGGCCCGGCTCCAGCGGGAGCAGACCGAGCTGCTGCCCCACCACCAGACGGGCCTCGGCGAGATCCAGCGCGACAGCGGCCTCGGCCGGCTCTTCGACACCCTCCAGGTGGTCCGCAACACCCCCGCCGACGACGAGCTGCGGGACCGGATCCGGACCGCGCTCGGCGTCCGGCAGATCGCCGACGTGGACGCCACCCACCTCCCGCTGATCTTCATCACCAACCCCGGCGAGGTGCTGGACTTCGAGTTCAAGTACCGCCCCGACGTCTTCGACCGGGAGACGGTCGAGCAGCACGCCGAGCGGATGGTGGCGCTGGTCACCGCCCTGGTCACCGACCCGGGCCTGCTGGTGCGCGACGTGGACGTGCTGACGGTGCGTGAGCGCGGTCTGGTGCTGGGGGAGTGGGCGGAGACCGGCCGGGAGCTGCCGGACGCGACGGTGGCGGATCTGCTGGCGGAGCGTGCCGCGTTGGTGCCCGGTGAGACGGCGTTGGTGTTCGGCTCGCGGTCGTGGTCGTACGCGGAGCTGGACGCGACGGTGAACCGGCTGGCGCGGTTGTTCACGGCGCGGGGGGCCGGGCCGGAGAGGGTGGTGGCGCTGGGGCTGCCGCGGTCGTTGGAGATGGTGGCGGCGCTGTTCGCGGTACTGCGTACCGGTGCGGCGTACCTGCCGCTGGAGCTGGACTACCCGAAGGACCGCTTGGCCTTCATGGTCGAGGACACCGCCCCGGTCGTCCTGGTGACCGACTCGACGGCGGCCGCGCTGATGCCGGAGCACGCGGCGACGGTGCTGCTGGACGACCCGGCGGTGGTCGCCGAGCTGGCCGGGATGTCCCCCGAGGCCCTGGGCGTGACGGTCGATCAGGACCTTCCGGCGTACGTCATCTTCACCTCGGGCTCGACGGGCCGCCCGAAGGGCGTCGTCACGCCGTACCGGGGTCTGACGAACATGCAGCTCAACCACCGCGAGGCGATCTTCGACCCGACGGTCGCGCTGGCCGGCGGCCGTCGGCTGCGGATCGCGCACACGGTGTCGTTCTCCTTCGACATGTCGTGGGAGGAGCTGCTCTGGCTGGTCGAGGGCCACGAGGTGCACGTCCTCGACGAGGCGCAGCGCCGTGACGCCCAGGGCTTGGCGGACTACCTCGACGCGCAGGCGATCGACGTCATCAACGTGACGCCGTCCTACGCCCAGGCGCTGGTGGACTGCGGTCTGTTGGACGAGGACCGGCACCGGCCGGCGCTGGTGCTGCTGGGCGGTGAGGCGGTGGCGGAGACCCTGTGGTCGAGGCTGCGCGACACCCCCGGGGTGCTCGGTTACAACCTGTACGGGCCGACCGAGTACACCATCAACACCCTCGGCGGCGGCACCACCGACTCCGACACCGCGACCGTCGGCCGCCCGATCTGGAACACCCGGGCCCACGTGCTCGACTCCTTCCTGCGCCCCGTCCCGGTGGGCGTCCCCGGGGAGCTGTACGTGGCCGGTGTGGGTCTGGCGCGCGGCTACCTCAACCGCCCCGGTCTGACCGCCGAGCGCTTCGTCGCCGACCCGTTCGGCGAGCCCGGGCGCCCGGATGTACCGCACCGGCGACGTGGTGCGGTGGCGCCGGCGACGGGCCTGCTGGACTTCCTGGGCCGGGCCGACGACCAGGTGAAGATCCGGGGCTACCGGGTCGAGCCGGGCGAGATCGAGGACGCCCTCGCCCTGCACCCGACTGTGGCTCAGGCCGCCGTGGTGGTCCGGGAGGACGTCCCCGGGCGTGAAGCGCCTGGCCGCCTACCTGGTGCCGGCCTCCGGTGCCGCCGTGGAGGTGGCCGCCGTCCGGGCCGAGCTCGCCGCCCGGCTGCCCGAGTACATGGTGCCGGCCGCCTTCGTCGTGCTGGACGCGCTCCCGCTGACCGTCAACGGCAAGCTGGACCGCGCCGCCCTGCCCGCCCCCGAGACCGGCGGCGCGGGCACCGGGCGGGCCCCGCGCGACGCCCGCGAGGAGCTGCTGTGCGGGCTGTTCGCCGAGGTGCTCGGCCTGGCCGAGGTCGGCCCCGAGCAGCACTTCTTCGAGCTGGGCGGCCACTCCTTGCTGGCCACCCGCCTGGTCGGCAAGGTGAAGGCCGCGCTGGGCACCCGCCTGACGGTCCGTGACCTCTTCGAGGCCCCGACCCCCGCCGGCCTGGCCCTGCGCACCGAGACCTCCGACCCGCGCCCGGCGCTCGCCCGGCGCGAGCGCCCGACCGACCTGCCCCTCTCGCACGCCCAGCGCCGGATGTGGTTCCTTCAGAACCTGGACGGTTCCGGCGCCACCTACAACGTCCCCTTGGTGGTCCGGGTGAGCGGCGCGCTGGACCTGGCCGCGCTGCGGGCGGCCGTCCGCTCCGTCACCGCACGGCACGAGAGCCTGCGCACCGTCTTCACCGAGCGGGACGGCGGGGTCTTCCAGACCGTGCTGGCCCCGGCCGGTGAGGTGCACGTCCGCCGCTCCACCGAGGAGACGCTGACCGCCGACGTCGAGGCCGAAGTCCGGTACGGCTTCGACCTGGCCGCCGAACTCCCGCTCCGGGTCTCGGTGCTGGAGCTGGGCGAGGCCGAGCACGTGGTGGTGCTGCTGTTCCACCACATCGCCGGTGACGAGTGGTCGATGCTCCCGTTCATCGAGGACCTGAACCAGGCGTACGCCGCCCACCTGACCGGCGGGCAGCCCGGCTGGGCGCCGCTGCCGGTGCAGTACGCCGACTACACCCTCTGGCAGCAGGAGCTGCTGGACGGAGCCACGGGTCTGGCGGAGCGTCAGGCGGGCTACTGGCGCGAGGCGCTGGCAGGCCTCCCCGAGGAGCTGCCGCTGCCGACCGACCACCCGCGCCTGCCCACCGCCCGCCTGGCGGGCGACACCGTGTACGCCCAGGTGCCGCCGGCCGTCTACCGCGGCCTGCGGGCCGCCGCCCAGGCCACCGGCACCACCACCTTCATGGTGCTCCAGGCCGCCGTGGCCACCCTGCTGCACCGCCTGGGTGCCGGCACCGACATCCCGCTCGGCGCCCCGGTGGCCGGACGCTCGGACAGCGCCCTGGACGGGCTGGTCGGCTTCTTCGTCAACACCGTCGTGCTCCGCAACGACCTGGCCGGCGACCCGACCTTCAGCGAGCTGCTGGC
Organism: Kitasatospora albolonga; assembly: GCF_039535905.1. GTDB lineage: Bacteria > Actinomycetota > Actinomycetes > Streptomycetales > Streptomycetaceae > Kitasatospora > Kitasatospora albolonga. The sequence goes on from NZ_BAAAYB010000022.1 coordinate 22,329, forward strand.
CCGCACCCGGGACACCGACCTGGCCGCCTTCGCCCACCAGGACCTCCCCTTCGACCGCCTGGTGGAGGCCGTCAACCCGCCCCGGGTGCCCGGCCGCCACCCGCTCTCCAGG
>NZ_BAAAYB010000023.1:0-47128 GCF_039535905.1 Kitasatospora albolonga
TGGGCAGGTTGTGCCAGCGGCCGTCGAGGCCCCGCCAGCGGCCGAACTCCGTGTAGGTGCCGGCCGGCAGGTCGAGTGCGCCGGTGGTGACGGTGGTTCCGCTCGGGCAGATCCGGACGTTCCGGGCCGCGCCGGGGAAGTCGGTCCGGCGGCCGGCCGCGTCGCGGACGGCGACCCCGACGCTGTCCGCGGTGAAGCAGCGCGAGGAGTGCACGGCGAGCGAGGCCGTGACCGAGGGTCCGGTGACCGCCGGGGCCGGGGTGATCCGGTCCTCGACGACGGTCGGACCGCTGGCGGACGCCTGGGTGCTGACCAGGAGGGGAAGGGCGAGCAGGCCGGCTGCGGCCACCGCGCCGACCCGTACAGGGGTGGCAGAAAAGCGCATGGACAGGTTCCTCTGCGACGCCTGCGAGGTGAGCTGTCGGGTTCGGACCGGAGGTACGGCCCGGCCGCGGCTGTGGGAGCGGCTTCACCCCGAGCCTGCGGCGGCCACCGCGAACGCACGGGCGCTGGCGGGGGGCAGCAGGCGGCTGACCTGGTTCCCCCGCTCCCGTCCGTGTCCGTGCTCGAAAGACCACCGGCGGGTGGACGGGATTCGGCGGCCCACCGGAGGGGCCCGCGCGGAGCGGGCGACTCGGAGCAGGCTAGCAGCCGTTCCGACGCGTACAAGTCAGTGAGCGGTGCTGTAGCGCAGCTCACAGACCGGACGCGCCGGTTCAGGCCGTCCGGTGCCGGGAACGCAGACCGGCCGGGGTGGGGCGGAAGCCGCAGGCCCCCTCGTAGAAGCCGGCGTTCTCCGGCTCGTAGTCCACGTGCACCCAGTCGCAACCGGCGCGGAAGGCCTCCTCGGCCACCGCGTCGACCAACCGCTTTCCGATGCCGAGGCGTTGGTGGTCGGGGTGGACGGCGGTGTCCAGCACGAAGGCGTGCCTGCCGCCGTCCCAGACCGCGTGGACGAAGCCGACCAGACGGTCGGCCTCGAAGGCACCGACCCAGGTGAGGCTGTGCCGCTCCAGCCGACTCGCCCACGGCGTGACGCCGGGCCCGGCGTCCGCGCCGAACGCCCGCGCGTGCAGCTCGGACAGCTCCCGGTCGTCGACTCCGAACCGAACCCTCAACTCGACTACGGCCACGCTGATGTCACTCGCCCTCTCGCTCGACGCCCGTCGGGCGACGGCGACCAGCCTAGGGGCGGTCAGCGGGTGCCCGTGACGCGGAGGGAGGCCCGGAGGGTGGTGCCGTCCGTGCTGGTGGCCAGGATGCGGCCGGAGCGGTGCCAGTAGGTGACCGCGTCCGCGTGCTGCCGCAGCCCCGGGGCATGACGGAGGTCGGCCCCGGGGAAGTGGACGGTCGCCGCCGGGACGGCGCTCGGACCGCTGCCCGCGTGGAGCAGGATGCCGGTGCCCGCGGCGTCGAGGGCCGGGAGGGCCCAGTGGTCGCCGTCACCGATCGGGCCGGACGGCTCGGCGGCCGCGAGCCGGTGGCCGGGGCCGGTGCCGGTCACCAGCCGCAGGACGGTGCTGTCGTCGTCCGACGGTCCGTCGGCCTCGGGCAGCTCGGCGGCGAGCAACCCCCCGGCCGCCAAGGGGACGGACTGCAGCGGCTGGTAGCCCTCCAGCCGCTGCCGGGAGCGCAGTTGCCAGCCCGGCAGCTCCCAGTGCCAGAGTTCGAGCAGGGGTGAGCCGTCGGGCAGCGCCGACGCCACGACCGCCGCGCAGCCGTCGGCCGAGCGGGCCACGTCGCTCACCAGCCTCTCCTCACGCCCGAGTTCGCGCCAGACCGCGGTCGGTCCGGAGGCGAGGGCGTCCAGCACCACGATGCCGTCGCCGTCAGCGGTGATCAGGTGGCGGCCGTCGTAGGAGCGGGCCATCCGGGAGGCGCGCAGGGTCGTCCAGGGCCGGACGGTGCGGGTGGCGAGGTCCAGCCGCGAGACCTCGCGGGTCTGCCCGTAGGAGGCCACCAGCAGGGCGGACCCGCCGTGGTCGGCGAGCACCAACTGGTCGGCGGGCACGTCCCAGTGGGCCTTGGTACGACCGTCCGGGGTGAGCAGCCGCACGCCCGCCTGGCCGCAGGCGACCAGGACGGAGCCGGAGACCAGCAGGGCGGCGTCCAGCACCGGCAGCGTGCCGGGGCGGTCGGCGGCGGTGTGCCCGACGGCCCCCGAGGCGCCGCGCGTGGCCGGTCGGCGGCGTGGCTTGGCGAGGTCGGCCGCCACCAGCGGGTCGGCCCGACCGAGCAGCCGTTGGTGACGGGCCCGCTCCTCCCGCTCGGGGAGGGTGCCGCCGAGGCCGCCGTCGCGGACCACCGCGCGGGCCGCCGCCGTGGCCAGCTCGCGGTCCACCGCCGGTTCGGCGGCGGGCAGTTGGGCCAGTCCGGCGGCCAGCACCGAGCGGCCGGTGTGGGCCGGGTCCCCGGTACTGTCGAGCACGGCCAGCGCGAGTGCCCGGGTGGCGTCGCCCGCGCCCAGCGCCAGCAGGTAGGGCAGGGCGCGGCTGCGGGTCGGGCCGCCGAGGGCGACCGCCGCGCTGAGGTCGGCGGCGGCCGAGGGGCGCAGGGCCGGGTCCGGCCAGAGTGCCTCGGCCGCTCCCAGCCGGTCGCCGGACGCGCGACGGTCCTCCGCCCAGGCAGAGCGCAACTCCCTTGCGGCGTCCGGGTCTTCGGCCGAGAGCAGCTCCACGGCGCGGGCGAAGACGCCGGTCCGGTGGGCCGTCCGGACGGCGCGGGTGCGTTCGCCCGCTCGCCACCAGAGGCGGACCACCAGATCGGCGGCGAGCCCGCGGCCCTCGGCCAGTTCGGCGGCCGCCGTCAGCCGCCCGTGCCGGGCCAGCAGCCCGACCGCCTCAGCGGGGGCGTCCAGCAGGTCGGCCAGGACGTAGGCCGCTTCGTCGATCCGGCCCGACCGCTCCAACTGCTCGGCGGCGCCGCGGTAGAGCGCGGCGAGGTGCTGGTGCACGTCAGGACCGGAGAGCACGGAGGTACCGCCCGGCCCGTGGGCCCGGGGCGTGGCACGCAGCTCGCCGGCATGGCGCCGGGGCAGACCGAGGGTGAGCCAGGACTCCTCGCCCGCCGCCCTCCCGCCGGAGAGCCGGATCGCGTCGCGCAGCGCGTCCTCGAACTGGTGCTGCTCGAACGCCCTGGTCAGCTCACGCAGGTAACGGGCCTGGCGGCCGCGGACCAGTCCGCCCGCCGTGCGCATCGTCAGGCGCGCCAGCAGCGGCGCGAACAGCGGCCGGCGCGGCTTCGCCCGGGCTGCGGCCGACGCTCCGTCAGCCGCCGTCGCGCCGGACGCGGCCTGGGCGGAACCGGCTGCCGGCAGGACCCACCCGGAACGCAGCCACGCCCGGAGGGAGGCGAAGAGCGGTCGGCCGGGCCGTGCGCCGACCGGAGCCGACGCTCCGTCAGCCGCCGCCGGAACCGTCCCGGCCACCTCCGCGGCCCGAGCGGCGCGCCAGGAGCGCACGCACACCACGGCGAAAGCGACCAGCAGGCCCAGCCCCCAGCTGGGAAGGCGCTGGGCGGAGGCCGCCGAGGTGAGGACCACCCAGAGGAGCGGCAGCAGCAGGATGATGACGGGGATGGCTGCCACCACCCGGGCCCGCCGGTGACCGCCCCGCCGTGGCTGCCGCGGTTGCCGTGCCGACCGCGGCCGGCGGTCCGGTCGCTCCGGGCGCTCCGCCGTCAGCCGCCGGGCCCGCTCGCTCGGGGGTGCGATGCGGGCCGCCGCGCGCAGGTCGGGGTGCGGCCGTTCGGGGAGGGCCTCCGCCACCGGAGCGGCCTCGGGTACGGCGGGGCCGAGCGGCCGCGGGCGGTGCACCGTGAGCCCGGTGAGGTCCAGGCGCTCCGCCGGGTCCAGCGGGGCGAGTGCCGCGACCGCGAGGGTGGTCGTCGACCCGCCTGCGGCGAGGGCGAGTTGTCCGGCGGTCAGGTCAGGGGCGTCCGCCCCGAGGGTGACGGAGCCGCCGGCGGCGGTGCGCAGGACGGGCAGCCCGGGAGCTCGGTCGGCCCGGACCTCCACCGGGGCCGCCAGGGTGAACAGCCAGCGGCCGTCCGGCAGTCGACGCAGGTCGGCCCCGACGGTCCAGAGTTCGAGCACGCGCGCGGTGGCCTCGTCCCTCACCGATCACGGGCACGTCGAGGACGTAACCGGTGGCCGTGACGACGGCGCGGAACGCCGCCTCGGGGGTGGCGGTCATTCGACGCCTCCGATCAGGAACTGGACGCGCCCGGTGGTCACGTCACCGACCACGATCCGGCCGGGGCGGACCTCGGCGGCGATCAGCGGCCGGGTCGGGTGGACGGTGGGCTCCCCGGTGCCGCCGGAGAAGCGGGTCAGCGTCCGCACGCCGTCCGACCGCACGCTCCGCACGAGGTGACCGCTGCGGCTGACGGTGACCAACGCGGGCCGTGACCCGGGGACCAGCCCGATCACCTCGGCCCGCTCGCGGAAGGCGAGGTGGTCGACGGCGCCGTCGGCGGCGCGCACCGTCCAGGTCCGGCTGTCCCGCGACCAGGCCTGGGTTCCGGCGCTGTGCAGGAAGTGGAACCGGCCGCGCGCCTCCTCGTGCACCTGGCCCTCGAAGAGCCGCGGGTCGCGGCACAGGAGGAAGGGCGTGCGGTCGCGGTTGCCATGGCCGATCGGGCCGTGGTCAGTGGCCCCGCCGTCCGGGCCGAGCCGCCACCACCGGCCGCCGAGCGGGAACTCCAGGTCCCCCGCTCCGGAACAGCACCGGCAGCACCGGCCCGGCGAGCAGCTCGTCCAGCCGGGCGGGATCGAGGCCGAAGGTGGCGAGCTCGGTGGAGTAGCCGCCGGCGTCGGCGAGCTGACGGCCGATCACGTGGGTGGTGAGCCGCTCGCCCTCGACGCACAGGGCGAAGAGGCGGCGGCCGGTCCGCCCGGCGGCGAGCACCGGGCCGGGGAAGTCGTGGCGACGCATCCGCAGCGGTGTCGCGGTTCCTCCGCCGTGGTTCGGCAGGTTGACGGCGAGCAGGGTGCCGGGCCGGGCTCCCCTGGCGAGCAGGGTCCGGGCGTCGGTGGTGAAGACGGGCTGGGTCGCGTGCCCGGCCGGACGGGCGACGTCCACCGGGGCGGCCGGAGCCGGGCCCCGGCGGAACTCGGCCCCGCGCAGCGCTCGGACCGCGATCGGGCCTGCGGGCAGCGGAAGTTCGGCCGTCGTGCCGTCGATCCCGATCAGCACGCGGCCCGCACCGTCGGCGGTCCAGGCGGCGGGCTCGCTGGTGAGCACGCCGGGGCGCGGCGGGATCCGCTCGGCCAGCCGGGGCGAGGTCAGCAGCCACGCGCGGTCGGCCGCGTCCAGGGCCTCCAGCGCCTCGGCCACGTCCTCGGGCGTCGGGTCCTCGGAGCGGCGCGCGCGGCCAGCCAGGCGGGCAGCAGGTCGGCGGGCTCGCCCGTCAGCCGGCGGCCGGAAGGATCGCCGAGCACCCGGACGACCAGTTCGGCACCGTGCGCGGCCGCCCGGCGGTGCAGGACGAGCAGCGCGGCGAGCTGCACCAAGCGCCCGGCACCCGCCTGAGCGGGCCCGGCGTCGACCAGCGCGACCATCCGGCCACGCACCGCAGGGGTGGTGAACTCCGGTGCGGTGTAGAGGAGTTCACCGTCCACCAGGCGGCGCAGGAACTCCTCCGTGACACTCCTCGGCGAGCAGCCATTCGGACGGCAGCAGCCGCTCGGGATGTCCCGCGCGGGCCAGCCCGCCGAGACCGTCGGGGTCTCCGTGCTGGTCGGCCACCGGCGCGTGGTCGGCGATCAGGGAGTCCAGGCGGCGCAGCAACGGGCCCAGGGCGAGGGCGAGTTCGGGCGAGAGCGCGGAGAGGGGCGCCGGCCCACGGGGCGAGGGCGGCGGGCAGTCGGGAGTCGGTCACCGGGCGGCCCTCCGGGCGGGCTCGACGTGCCGCTGGGCACATCCGCGGCGGGTCACGGGGTGCCATCCGCTCCGCCGTCGGGCCCGGTGCCCGTCGACACGGTGTACGGGTCGAGCACCTCGGCGGAGCCGAGCGGCACCGGCGGGTCGGCGATCAGCGCACGGCCGGGGACCAGGACGCACAGCTGCCCCTCCGCCGCACCGAGGGCCCGTCGCCAGAGTGCGGCGGCCGGGGCGGGGCGGGCGGTGGTGGGGGTCAGCAGGCCCTCGTCCTGGGCGAGGTAGCGCACGCCGTCCGCCCACGGCAGGTCCGCCTCGGCGCCGAGCACCAGCAGCGAGCGCTCGGCGGCCGGCAGGCCGGGGCCGTCGTCGGCGAGCACGGCGAGCCGCGCCCCGGCCCGGATCCGCTCCCGGGCCGCGAGCGCCAGGCCGGGCACGGCGGCCCCGAGCGCGAGGACGGCGACGGACGGCAGCGGCGGCTCACGGCGCTCCCAGCGCAGCGCGAAGGCCTGACGGGACGACGGCCCGGGCGGCCCGGCGGGCGGCGGGGGCGAGGCGGGCGCCGTCCGCGGGGCGGGTACTGACGACTGCTCGGGAGTCACGAGGGCGAGACCGCCGCGACCAGCTCGGCGCGTATCCCGGCCAGCGCGGCGGGCAGGGCAGCCGGGTCGAAGCCCGCGTCGATCTCCCGCAGGGCGGCCTCCAGCCGCAGCCGTGAGTCCCGCCCCCTCGGGCAGGTCGCGGTGCTCGGCGAGCAGGGCGGCACCGGCGTGGGCCAGCCGCTCCGCGCGGGCGGCCGTGCTGCGGGAGAGCTCCTCGGCGGCGTGCACCAGACTGCCGTTGGCCGACTTCTCCACCAGGTCCGCGAGGACGTCCCGGGCCAGCGCCTGGGCGTCGGCGGTCGGGGCGACCAACGGGAGCACCCAGAGGTCGCGCGCGGAGGCCACCGTCCGGCCGTCCAGCACCGCGGCGGCCGCGACCAGCTTCTGCGAGCGCACCGCCCGCCGGTCGCTGATCGGCACCCCGGCGGCGCGGAGCCGCCGCAGCGCCGTCGCGACCAGCGGGGTGGCCTCGTCGAGGTCACAGGCCCGGGCCGCGGCGGCCAGCCGGTCGACGGCGGCGAGCAGGCCCGGTCCGCCGTCCCGCGGAGCCGGCACGGCGGGGCGGCGTCCGGCCTCCAGCAGCTCCTCCAGCCGGGAGTCGGCCACCGGCTCGACGAACACCCGGGCCAGGAAGCGGTCCGCGAAGGCGGCCAGCGCCGGGTCCTGCGGCAGGTGGTTGGCCGCGCCCACGCAGATCCGCAGCGGGCTGGCGAGCACCGTCCGGCCACGGCGGAACACCCGCTCGTTGAGCAGGCCGAGCAGGGTGTTCAGCACCGCGGTGGATCCGAGGAAGACCTCGTCCAGGAAGGCGATCTCGGCCTCGGGGAGCATCCCCTCGGTCTCGTACTCGACCCGGCCCTCGCGCAGCCCGCGCAGGTCGACCGGCCCGAACAGCTCGTTCGGTTCGGTGAACCGGCCGAGCAGGTACTCGAAGTAGCGGCCGCCGAGCTGACCGGCCATCCGGCGGACGGCCTCGGACTTCGCGGTGCCCGGCGCACCGACCACCAGCAGGTGCTCCCCCGCGACGGCGCAGAGCACGACGACCTCGGCCACCGACTCACGGCCGAGCAGCCCCCGGCCCGCAGCGCGGACGGCGGCCGCGATCAGTTCGGCGTCGGCGGCCGTCGGTACGGCTCCGGGTTCGGCGGGGAAGGTCTGGTCGGTGTTGATCTCGGTCACGAGCACGGGAGTCTACGGGGGCATCCGCAGTACCCACCAGCACGTTTTCGTCACATCCTCCGCACACCCACCACCCTTGGGGTGGTGGGTGCGGCCGGCCGCCGGCCCTGCGAGCGCGGGGGCGGAGCGGGCCTCCCGGGTCGGCGAGCGGAGCGGCCGGGGTGGGGAGCGAGCGCCGTCCGCTGAGCCCCCAGCGCTTCCGTGAGCCGTCCCGCCCACCTGGACCGGCCGGGCCCGCTCGGCGACCCTCCGTTCACGGGGCAGCCACCGCCCCGTGCGACGGACCTGACCCGGGGGGATCACGTGAGACCGACCGTACTGGACACCACCGGAGCCCGACTCTTCGAGCAGGCCGAGGAGTTGCGGGCCGCCGGCCCTGCGGTCCGGGTCTCGCTGCCCGGCGGCCTGACCGCCTGGTCGGTCAGCCGGGGCGAGCTGGTGCGCCGGCTGCTGGTGCACCCGGACGTCTCCAAGGACGCCCGCAAGAGCTGGCCCGGCTACCGGCCGGGCGCCGTCCCGTGGCTGACGGTCTGGGTGGACCTGGTCTCGATGTTCACCAGCGACGGCCCCGACCACCACCGCCTGCGCTCGCTGGTCGGCCAGGCCTTCACCCCGCGCCGGATCAACGCGCTGCGCCCCGCCGTCGAGCGGATCACCTCCGAACTGCTGGACGCCATGGCCGGTCTGCCGCAGGGTCAGGAGGCGGACCTGCGGGCCCTGTTCGCCTACCCGCTGCCGACCAGGGTGATCTGCGACCTGTTCGGCGTGCCGCAGGAGCAGCGCCCCGCCATGCTCCGGGTGATCGACCGGGTGCTGGGACACCACCGTCACGCCCGAGGAGGCCGAGCGGATCGGGTACGAGCTCTTCGCCGCCATGGACCGGCTGATCACGGCCAAGCGCGAGCGGGCCCGGCGACGACCTGACCAGCGTGCTGCTGGCGGTGCACGGCGAGGACGGCGACCGGCTCGGCGAACAGGAGTTGGTCTCCACCCTGATCCTGCTGATCGGGGCCGGCTCGGAGACCACCGTCTCGCTGATCGGCCACGCCGCGCAGGCCCTGCTCGCGCACCCGGCGCAGCTGGCCGCCGTGCTGGCCGACCCGACCCGCTGGGACGACGTGATCGAGGAGACCCTGCGCCTGCACTCCCCCGTGATGCACCTGCCGCTGCGCTACGCCACCGCCGACATCGACCTGGAGGGCGAGACCGTCCGGGCCGGGGACCTGCTGATCCTGGCGTTCGGCGCGCACGGCCGGGACCCCGAGGTGCACGAGCGCCCGGGCGAGTTCGACATCGACCGGGCCGACAAGCAGCACCTGGCCTTCGGTCACGGCGTCCACTACTGCCTGGGCGCCCCGCTGGCCCGCCTGGAGGCCAAGGTCGCGCTGCCCGCGCTGTTCGCCCGCTTCCCCGGGCTGCGCGCGGCCCCGGGCGGGGAGTCGGGCCCCACCCAGCCCTCCTTCATCACCACCGACCGGCTGAGTCGCCCCGTCCTGCTGGCCTGATCCGCCTCCGCCCGTCGGGCGCCCGCACCCCGTCCCGGGTGCGGGCGCCTTCGCGCGGACGGACCATGAAAGCCGAGGAGCGCGGTGGCCATGACGAACGAAGCACCCCCCTGCGGCCGCGGACGACCTGGTCGTGCTGAGCGGAGTCGACAAGCACTTCGGCGAGCTCCACGTCCTGCGGGACATCGACCTGACGATCGCCCGGGGGGAGGTCGTGGTCGTGATCGGCCCCTCCGGCGGCGGGAAGTCCACGCTCTGCCGCACGGTCAACCGCCTGGAGACCATCGACTCCGGCACCATCACCATCGACGGGAAGCCGCTGCCGGCCGAGGGCCGGGCGCTGGCCGCCCTGCGGGCCGACGTCGGGATGGTCTTCCAGTCCTTCAACCTCTTCGCCCACAAGACCGTGCTGGGCAACGTGACGCTCGGTCAGGTGAAGGTCCGCAAGAAGGACCGGCGGAGCGCGGAGGCCCGGGCGCGGGAGCTGTTGGAGCGGGTGGGCGTGGCGGCCCAGGCGGAGAAGTACCCGGCCCAGCTCTCCGGTGGCCAGCAGCAGCGGGTGGCGATCGCCCGGGCGCTGGCGATGGACCCCAAGGTGATGCTCTTCGACGAGCCGACCTCCGCCCTCGACCCGGAGATGATCAACGAGGTGCTGGAGGTGATGCGCCAACTCGCCCGGGACGGCATGACGATGGTCGTGGTCACCCACGAGATGGGCTTCGCGCGGACCGCGGCCAACCGCGTGGTCTTCATGGCCGACGGCAGCATCGTCGAGCGCGCCGAGCCCGAGCAGTTCTTCACCGACCCGCGCAGCGAGCGGGCCAAGGACTTCCTCTCCAAGATCCTGCACCACTGACGGACCCCGACCGGCAGGGATGATCACCATGACGCACCGCAAGACAGCCCTCGCGGCGGCGGCCGCGCTCCTCCTCCCCCTCGCGCTGGCCGGCTGCGGGGACGACACCAAGGACGACGCCGGCGGCGGCAGTCACAAGATCACCGTCGGCATCAAGTTCGACCAGCCCGGCATCGGCCTGAAGACCCCGGACGGCACCTACACCGGCTTCGACGTGGACGTCGCCACCTACGTCGCCAAGCAGCTGGGCCACGACCCGAAGGACATCGTCTGGAAGGAGGCCAAGAGCGCCGACCGCGAGAGCCTGCTCCAGCGCGGGGACGTGGACTTCATCGCCGCCTCCTACTCCATCACCCCGGCCCGCTCCGAGAAGGTGGACTTCGCCGGCCCCTACCTGCTGGCCCATCAGGACGTGCTGCTGCGCGCGGACGACACCTCCATCACCCAGCCCGCCGACCTGAACAGCAAGAAGCTCTGCTCCGTCACCGGCTCCACCTCGGCGCAGAACGTCAAGACCAAGCTCGCCCCGCAGGCCCAGCTCCAGGAGTACGGCGGGTACTCGGAGTGCCTGACCGGGCTGGAGAACAAGGTGGTGGACGCGCTGACCACCGACGACTCGATCCTGGCCGGCTACGCCTCGCAGGCCCAGTTCAAGGGCAAGTTCAAGCTCGGCGGCTTCAAGATGAGCAACGAGAACTACGGCATCGGCGTCCAGAAGGGCAGCGCGCTCAAGGGCCAGATCGACACCGCGCTGCAGAAGATGGTCTCCGACGGCTCCTGGGACAAGGCCGTGCAGAAGAACTTCGGCCCGGCGAACTACAAGAACGAGCCCGCGCCGCAGATCGGCGTGGTCGTCCGCTGAGGCGGCTCCGGTGTTCGACTTCCTCGACGGCTACGACCTGCTCGGCGCCTTCTGGGTGACGGTGCAGCTGACGCTGTACGCCGCCCTCGGCTCCCTGGTCTGGGGCACGGTGCTGGCCGCGCTGCGGGTCAGCCCGCTGCCCCTGATGCGCGGCTTCGGCACGGCGTACGTGAACGTGGTCCGCAACATCCCGCTCACCGTGATCATCGTCTTCACCTCGCTGGGCCTGTTCCAGACCCTGGGCGTCTCGCTCGGCGCCGACGACTTCACCTCCGTCAACTTCCGGCTGGCGGTGCTCGGCCTGACCGCCTACACCTCGGCCTTCGTCTGCGAGGCGGTACGGGCCGGGATCAACACGGTGCCGGCCGGCCAGGTCGAGGCGGCCCGCGCGCTCGGCCTGACCTTCCCCCAGGTGCTGCGGCTGGTGGTGCTGCCGCAGGCCTTCCGCTCGGTGGTCGGCCCGCTGGCCAACGTGCTGATCGCGCTCACCAAGAACACCACGGTGGCCGCCGCGATCGGGGTCGCCGAGGCGGCCGCGCTGATGCGGGAGATGATCGAGAACGAGGCCCAGCTGATCCTGATCTCCGCGGTCTTCGCCTTCGGCTTCGTCTGCCTCACCCTGCCCGCCGGGCTGTTCCTGGGCTGGGTGGGCCGAAAGGTCTCGGTGAAGCGGTGAAGTCCCCCTCCGAGTCCCCCTCGCCCCTCTACGACGTGCCGGGCCCCCGGGCCCGGCGGCACAACCGGCTGCTGGCGGTGGCGTTCCTGCTGGCGCTCGGCGGGCTCCTCTGGTGGGTCGTCAGCTCCCTGGCCGCCAAGAACCAGCTGGAGTGGGAGAAGTGGCGGCCGTTCTTCGCCGACGGCCGGGCCTGGGAGACCTACCTGCTGCCCGGGCTGGAGAACACCCTGATCGCCGCCGCGCTGGCGATGGCGATCGCCCTCCCGCTGGGCGCGCTGTTCGGCATCGCCCGGCTCTCCGACCACCGGTGGGTGCGGCTGCCCGCCGGGGTGGTGGTGGAGTTCTTCCGCGCGGTGCCGGTGCTGATCCTGATGCTCTTCGCCAACGCCGCCTACTCCGAGTTCACCGACGTGAGCCCGGACAGCCGCCCGCTGTACGCGGTGGTCACCGGCCTGGTCCTCTACAACGCCTCGGTGCTGGCCGAGATCGTCCGGGCCGGCATCCTCGCCCTGCCCAAGGGCCAGAGCGAGGCGGCGATGGCGATCGGGCTGCGCAAGGGCCAGGTCATGCGCTCGGTGCTGCTGCCGCAGTCGGTGACGGCGATGCTGCCGGCCATCGTCAGCCAGCTGGTGGTGATCGTGAAGGACACCGCGCTCGGCGGCGCCCTGCTCGGCTTCTCCGAGCTGCTCGCCTCCGTCCGCCCGATGAGCGCCAACTACGGGGCCAACACCATCGCCAGCTTCACCGTCGTCGCCGTCCTCTTCGTGATCCTCAACTTCGCCCTCACCACCTTCGCCGCCTGGCTGGAGCGCCGGCTGCGCCGGGGCCGCCGCTCCACCGGCGCGGTGGTAGCCGCCGGAGCCGTGGAGGACCTGGCCGTCCCGGGCGACCACCTCGACAGGCCGTGACGCCCCCGGGTGCGGCGGGCGGATAAGCGGCGCCTAGGCTGACCCTCGAAGCAAAATCGGACGAACCGGACCTGACGGGCCGTCCGGCAGTGACGAGGGAAAGCAGGACCCGCCGATGGGCGACGGTATGACCGGGATGGACCACTCCGGGATGCACCACGGCGGGATGGAGCCGCTCGGCCCCTTCACCCCCGGCTCGGCGCTGGTCTGGTCCACCGACTGGCCGTTCCTGATCGGCTGCCTGCTGGCGCTCGCCCTGTACGGCGCGGGCGTGGTCCGCCTGGCGCGGCGCGGCGACCGCTGGCCGGTCGGCCGCACGCTGGCCTGGGTGCTGGGCGTCGGCACCGTGCTGCTGGTGACCAACACCGGGCTGAACGACTACGGCATGGCCCTGTTCAGCGCCCACATGATCCAGCACATGGTGCTCTCCATGCTCTCGCCGATCCTGCTGCTGCTCGGCGCCCCGATCACCCTGGCGCTGCGCTCGCTGCGCCCGGCCCCCAAGGGCAGCGGCCGCGGCCCGCGCGAGCTGCTGGTCGCGGTGCTGCACAGCCGGTACGTGCGGATCGTCTCGCACCCGGCGGCCACCATCCCGCTCTTCGTGGCCAGCCTGTACGCGCTCTACTTCACCCCGCTGTTCGACTTCCTGATGCAGTACCGGATCGGGCACATCGGGATGATGGTGCACTTCCTCGCGGTCGGCATGCTGTTCTTCTGGCCGATCATGGGCGTGGACCCGGGTCCGAACCGGCCGGGGTACGTGATGCGGATCATCGAGCTGTTCATGGGGATGCCGTTCCACGCCTTCTTCGGCGTGGCGGTGATGATGGCCACCCACCCGCTGGTGAAGACCTTCGACGGCGCGATGGCGCCGCCCGGCACCGACCTGCTGAACGACCAGAAGATCGCCGGCGGCATCACCTGGGCGTTCGGCGAGATCCCGACCGCGATCGTGCTGATCGCGCTCACCCTCCAGTGGGCCAAGTCCGAGGAGCGCCAGGCCCGCCGCCGCGACCGCAAGGCGGACCGCGACGGCGACGCCGAGCTGGCGGCGTACAACGCCTACCTGGCCTCGCTCGACAAGCGCGGGCAGCGCGCGGCCGAGGCCGGCTGACGCCGCGTCACCCCGAACACCCGGGCCCCCGTCACGGACCTTCCGCGGCGGGGGCCCTTCGCGTGTCCGGGAAACGGGGACGGGGAGCGGGGACGGGACGGCAGGGGGGTTCGAGTAGGTCTCGACCGCCGGTCGAGAGTCCGGGGCGACCGTAGGGCCGGATTAGGGGCTGTCTCCTTGATGGGGTCGGATCAGGCCGCGTCGTCGGGGTGCGTGCCTCGGCGGCGCCGAGGAGGGAGTCCATGCGGAGCATCGGCGACTGACGAGAAGCCGGCGAGGTGCGTGCCCCGGCGGCGCGGACCCGGCCCCATCAAGGAGACAGCCCCTAGAGGGCCCGAACGGCAGAGGAGCGCCCATGCCCCACCATGTGACGACCGGAGACCTCCTGCGCTGGGCGATGAGAGCCCTGGCCGCCTTGGGCAGCGTCTGGTTCTTCGCTCCGCTGCCACCGCCCTGGCCGCCCACCGACCAGTACCCGGCCGGGCCGCCGCCGCTGCACCCGGAGCGGATGTGCCCGGGCGTCCCGCTCACCGACGTGGAGGCGCGGCTCCAGCGGCAGCTGTCCGAGGAGCGGGGGTGACGCCGCGGACGGACGCCACCGAGGCGGTGCCGCACCTGCGGGAGCGGCTGGTCGAGCTGGCCGGGATCAAGGAGTCGGCCGTCGCCGGCCCGGACGAGCGCGCCACCCGGCGGCAGCACGCCCGGGGCAAGCTGACGGCGCACGAGCGGATCGCCCTCCTGCTGGACGAGGGCTCCTTCCAGGAGGTCGAGGCGCTGCGCCGGCACCGGGCCACCGGCTTCGGCCTGGAGGACCGGCGGCCGTACACCGACGGGGTGGTGACCGGCTGGGGCACCGTGCACGGCCGGACGGTGTTCGTCTACGCCCACGACTTCCGGATCTTCGGCGGTGCGCTCGGCGAGGCCCACGCCGAGAAGATCCACAAGGTGATGGACCTGGCCGAGTCGGCCGGTGCCCCGCTGGTCTCGCTCAACGACGGGGCGGGCGCCCGGATCCAGGAGGGGGTGTCCGCGCTGGCGGGCTACGGCGGCATCTTCCGGCGCAACACCCGGGCCTCCGGGGTGATCCCGCAGATCTCGGTGATGCTCGGCCCGTGCGCCGGCGGGGCGGCGTACTCCCCCGCGCTGACCGACTTCGTCTTCATGGTCCGCGAGACCTCGCAGATGTTCATCACCGGCCCGGACGTGGTCCAGGCCGTCACCGGCGAGAAGATCAGCCAGAACGGGCTGGGCGGCGCCGACGTGCACGCCGACGTCTCGGGGGTGGCCACCTTCGCCCACGACGACGAGGCGAGCTGCCTGGCCGAGGTCCGGTACCTGCTCTCGCTGCTGCCCTCCAACAACCGCGAGCTGCCGCCGGACGAGCCCTGCACCGACCCGGCCGACCGCCGGACGGAGGCGCTGCTCGACCTCGTCCCGGCCGGTCCCCACCAGGCGTACGACATGCGCGAGGTGATCGAGGAGCTCGTCGACCACGGGGAGGTGCTGGAGCTCCAGCCCGGGTGGGCGCCCAACATCATCTGCGCGCTGGCCCGGCTGGACGGCAAGGTGACCGGTCTGGTGGCCAATCAACCGACCGCGCTGGCCGGGGTGCTGGACATCGGGGCGAGCGAGAAGGCGGCCCGCTTCGTCCAGTTCTGCGACGCCTTCAACATCCCGCTGGTGACCCTGGTGGACGTGCCCGGCTTCCTGCCCGGGGTCGCCCAGGAGCACGGCGGGATCATCCGGCACGGCGCCAAGCTGCTGTACGCGTACTGCAACGCCACCGTGCCGCGGATCCAGCTGATCCTGCGCAAGGCCTACGGCGGCGCCTACATCGTGATGGACTCCCACTCGATCGGCGCCGACCTCTCGCTGGCCTGGCCGACCAACGAGATCGCCGTGATGGGCGCCGAGGGCGCGGCCAACGTGGTCTTCCGCCGGGAGATCGCGGAGGCGGCGGACCCGGAGGCGGTCCGGGCGCAGCGGATCAAGGAGTACCGGACCGAGCTGATGCACCCCTACTACGCCGCCGAACGCGGGCTGGTGGACGACGTGATCGACCCGGCCGAGACCCGGTCGGTGCTGATCCGGGCGCTGGCCATGCTGCGGGCCAAGCACGCGGAGCTGCCCAGCCGCAAGCACGGCAACCCGCCGCTCTGATGGCCACGGCCGAGCGGGACGACAGGGCCGAGCGGGACGACGGCTGGCGGATCGTCAGGGGGCGGCCCGAACCCCGGGAGCTGGCGGTGCTGGTGGCGGTGCTGGCCGCGCTGGCGCGACAGGCCGCCCGCGCGCCGGGCCGCGGCCGGGCCGGGGTGCCCGGCTGGGCGGTGCGCCGGCCCGGCGGCCACCCCGCCGCCCGGTCCTGGCGGACCGTCGGCCGCGGCTGACCCAGGGCTTCAGGGCCCTTCGAGCCCCGCTTGAGAACCGCGGAGCAACCTGTCCGACAACCGATCCGACGACCAGAAGGAGAGCTCTCATGACCGACGCACGGCTGGTGGGGACCTGGACCACCGCGTTGGACGACGGCGGGAAGTCCGTGCCCGGGCTGGTCGCCTTCACCGCTGACGGGCGGGTCACCTCGACCCAGGTGAACACCAAGAACATCGGGCTGGGCAACTGGGAGAGCACCGGCGACGGGACCTTCAGCTACAACTTCCACATCCTGGCCGTGAACGAGGAGGGCGTGCACGTCGGCGAGGCCCGCGTGCACGTCGAGGGGAAGCTCACCGGGGACGGCAGCTGGGAGGGCACCGGCGGTGCCAACTTCTACGACCCGCGGGGAGAGCTGCTGCGCGGCCACGACGGCGCCAGGGTGACCGCCCGCAAGTTCGGCCTCGACAAGTAGCTCGGCTCCACTGGAGGGACCATGCTGCGCGACCGGCTCCAGGGCGAACTCGTCCTGCCGTCCGACCCGGGCTACCCGTACGCCCGCCAACTGCAGAACACCGAGTACGACACCGTCACCCCGTACGGGATCGCGTACAGCGAGAGCGCCGACGACGTCCGCCACTGCCTGCGGCACGCCCGGGACCAGGGCCTCGCGGTCCACCTGCGCAGCGGCGGGCACAGCTTCAACGGCTGGTCGACCGGCCCGGGGCTGGTGGTGGACGTCTCCCGGATGAACCGGGTCTCGCTCGGCCCCGGAACCGTCCGGCTGGGGGCCGGGACCCAGTCCCTGGAGGCGCTGGACGCGCTGGGGCGGCTCGGCCGGCAGATCGTCACCGGCACCTTCCCGACCGTCGGCGCGGCCGGCTTCCTGACCGGCGGCGGCCTCGGCTGGCAGACCCGCGCGTTCGGCGTCGGCAGCGACCGGATGACGGCCGCCACCGTGGTGCTGGCCGACGGCCGGACCGTCCGCTGCTCGGCGCGCGAGGAGCCGGACCTGTTCTGGGCGCTGCGCGGCGGCGGGGGCGGCACCTTCGGGGTGGTCACCGAGTTCGAGGTGCGGCCGGTGGACGCGCCGGAACTGACCGGGTTCGAGACGCTCTGGGAGTACGGGGACGCGGCCGGACTGCTGTCGGCCTGGCAGGAGTGGTGCACCGACGCCCCGGACGGGCTGGGCTGCTCGCTGGTGGTGCTGCCCGGGATGTTCGGCCCGGCCGGTGAGCCGGTGCTGAAGATCTGGGGCGTCCACCTCGGCTCCACGGCCGAACTGGAGCTGCTGCTCGACGAGTTGGCCGAGCGGGCCGGGCGCAAGCCGATGGTCCGCACGGTCGGCGAGCGGGCCGGGTACTCCCGGGTGATGCACGAGGCGCTGTGCGACTCCAAGACGGTGCAGCAGTGCCACCGCACCGGCCACAACCCGGAGGCGGAGGGGCACCGGCACCCGTACACCCGGCAGAGCTACCGGCTCACCGACCGGCCCGCCACCCGGGCCGAGGCGGCCGCGCTGCTGGCCGCCTGGGACCCGTCCATCGACCGGGAGCGCTACCTCCTGTGCATCGCGCTCGGCGGCGCGGCCAACCGGATCCCGGTCGGCGAGACCGCCTACCCGCACCGCACCGCACGGTTCCTGACGGGCTACCAGATCGCCAGCCGGGAGCCCGGCCCGGACACCGCCGCCGAGCTCACCGCCTGGGCCGACCGGGCCGAGCTGGCGCTGGCCCCGCTCGCCTGCGGCTCGTACGTCAACTTCCCCAGCTCCCGGGTCGTCCCTGGCTGGGAGGAGGCCCACTTCGGCGCGAACGCGGCCCGGCTGCGCGCGGTGAAGCGGGCCTACGACCCCGAGGACTTCTTCCGGCACGGACAGAGCGTCCGGCCCGGCTCATGACGGAGGCAGCACCGTGATCACAGCTCTGCGGGACAAGGTCGTCCTGGTCACCGGCGCCTCCTCGGGCATCGGCCGGGCGACGGCGGTGGCCTACGGCGCGGAGGGCGCCCGGGTGGCGGTCACCTATCACACCGACCGGGAGGGCGCCGAGCTGACGGCGGCCCAGGTGGCCGGGGCGGGAGGCACCGCGCTGGTGGTCCGCTACGACCTGACGGACGAGGAGTCGATCCGGCGGGCGGTCGGGCGGGTCGCCGAGGAGTGGGGCGGCATCGACGTCCTGGTGGCCAGTGCGGTGGTGTGGAGCGAGGCCATCCCCAGGCCCGGCCAGCCGGTGCCCCGGTTCGAGGACGTGCCGGCCAAGCAGTGGCAGGAGGTGCTGCACAACTCGCTGGACGCGACCTTCCACAC
This sequence comes from Kitasatospora albolonga, assembly GCF_039535905.1. GTDB lineage: Bacteria > Actinomycetota > Actinomycetes > Streptomycetales > Streptomycetaceae > Kitasatospora > Kitasatospora albolonga. Next base: position 18,263 of record NZ_BAAAYB010000023.1, read on the forward strand.
CCTGCAGGCCGCCCTGCCCGCGATGCGCGGGCGGGAGTGGGGCCGGGTGGTGCTGATCGGCGCCGGGCTGGCCGACACCGGCAAGCCCGGGGCGGGCGCCTACGGGGCGGGCAAGTCCGGCCTGTACGGCCTGATGCGCAGCCTGGCCTGGGAGTTGGGCCCGGAGGGGATCCTGGTGAACATGGTGGTGCCGGGGCAGACCCTGACCGAGACGGTCCGCGCGCACGTCCCGGCCGCCGTCCTGGAGGAGAAGGGCCGCACCCTGCCCTCCGGCCGGATGTCGGTGCCGGAGGACGTGGCCCGGGCGGTGGTCTTCCTCGGCTCGGCGGCCAACGGCAACGTCAACGGCGAGACCCTGCGGGTCACCGGCGGCGCCTGACGCCCCGTCGGCTCCCGTCCGCACCGGGCCCCGCGGCCCTCGAGGGTCCTTCCAGGACTCCTTGAGGGCCGCGGGGCTCAATGGCGTTCGCCCGTCCCACCGGCGGACCGTTCACCCAGGAGGAAGACCGTGCCCCAGACCCCCGCCCGGCCCACCGAGGCCCCCGCCTACCCGATGGAGCGCACCTGCCCGTACCGGATGCCCGTCGGCTACGAGGAGTTGCGGGAGAGCGGACCGCTGTCCCGGGTGACGCTCTACGACGGCCGCCAGGTCTGGCTGGTGTCCGGGAACGCCGAGGGCCGGGCGCTCTTCCCGGACCACCGGCTCTCCTCGTACGTGCTGGACCCGGCCTTCCCGTTCCTGGCCCCCCGGATCGCGGCGCAGACCCAGCAGCACGCCGCGCCGCCGCTGGTCGGGGTGGACGACCCGGACCACGGCCGGCAGCGCCGGATGGTGATCCCCGGCTTCGGCATCCGCCGGGTCGCCGAACTGCGGCCCGAGATCCAGCGGATCGCCGACGAGCTGATCGACGCCATGCTGGCCGCCGGCTCCGAGGCCGAACTGCTGGCCTCCTACGCGCTGACGCTGCCCTCGGCGGTGATCTGCGCCCTGCTCGGGGTGCCCTACGAGGACCGCTCCTTCTTCGACGAACGCTCGCGGCACGTGCTCTCCTCCACGGGCGAGGACGAGGCGGAGCTGGCCCGGAAGTCGTTCACCGAGATCCTGCACTACCTGTACGGGCTGATCGCCCGCAAGGAGCGGGAGCCGGGCGAGGGCCTGATCGACCAGCTGATCGCCCATCAGCTGGCCGAGGGCGCGCTCGACCGCGACGAGCTGGCGATGATCTGCTCGCTGCTGCTGGTCTCCGGGCACGAGACCACCTCGAACATGATCGCGCTCTCCACCCTGACCCTGCTCGACCACCCCGAGCAGCTCTCCCGGCTGCGGGCCGACGAGTCCCTGTGGCCGGGCGCCGTCGACGAGTTGATGCGCTTCACCTCGATCGGCGACGTGCTGCCCCGGGTGGCGGCCGAGGACATCGAGATCGCCGGGACCACCATCCGGGCCGGCGAGGGCGTGATGATGTCCACCATGCTGATGAACCGTGACCCGCGGGCCTGGGAGCGGCCGGACGAGCTGGACGTCACCCGCAGGGCGGGCCGGCACGTCGCCTTCGGCTACGGCATCCACCAGTGCATCGGGCAGAACCTGGCCCGGGCCGAGATGGAGATCGCGCTGGCCACGCTGTTCCGGCGGATCCCGACCCTGCGGATGGCCGTGCCCGGCGACCAGGTGCCGCTGAACGCCCCGTACGTGCTCCAGGGCGTGGCCGCCCTGCCGGTCGCCTGGTAGCCCGCGGTGGCCATCGAGCTGGACACCGACCGGTGCATCGGGGCGGCGATGTGCGTGCTGCACGCGCCCGCCGTGTTCACCCAGGACGAGGGCGGGGTGGTCGCGCTGCTGCCCGGCGGCGCGGTCCGCGAGGAGGAGCCGGAGGTCGAGGAGGCCGCCCAGGCCTGCCCGGTGCAGGCCATCGAACTGCGCTGAACCGAGGTCCGCGGGGCGCCGTCCAGCACTCCTGGACGGCGCTTCGAGGGCCGACCGCCAGGGTGGCGGCCATGGAGATTCGCCGTCTGGACGGAGACGATCCGGCCACCATCACCGCCCTGCTGCCCGGCTTCCGGGCCACCATGGGCCTCGAACTGCCCCACGACCCCCCGGTGTCCGAGCAGTTGCTGGCCCGGCTGTTCCAGCGCCGCCACGGCGCCGACCGCCTGCTGCTGGCCGCCTACGCGGACGGCGAGCCGGCCGGATGCGTCAAGCTCGGCCTCGACCTGGCCGATCCGACCGGGCCGGGCCACGGCTCGCTCTGGGTGTTCCCGGGCTTCCGGCGCCGCGGCGCCGGACGGGCCCTGGCCGAGGCGGCCCGGGCCGAACTCCGCTCCTGCGGGCGCTCGTTGCTCCGGGTGGACGCCCCTGCCGGGGAGGCCTCGCGGGCCTTCGCCGAGGCGCTGGGCGCGGAGTGCACCGCCACCACGCTGCGCAGCCGGCTGCTGCCGGCCGGCCCGGCCCGGCCCGCGCTGGAGGAGGCCGCCGGACGGCCGGTGCCCGGCTACCGGCTGGTCCGCTGGACCGGCCGCTGCCCCGATCCGCTGGTGACCGGCTACGCCCGGGCCTGGGCCGCACTGGACGCCCCGGTCAACGGGCAGGCCCGGATGTCCGCCCCCGGCGTGGCCGACGTCCGGGCCCGGGAGGCCGAGGCCGAGCGGGCCGGCCACCGCCTGCACGCGGTGGCCGCGGTCACCGAGCAGGGCGGCGAACTGGTGGGCTACAGCACGCTGTTCGTCCGCGACAGCCCGATGGCCGACGCGGGCGAGACCCTCGTCCTGCCCGGCCACCGGCGCCGGGGACTGGCCTCCTGGCTGAAGGCCGGCCTGCTGCTCGACGCGGCCGCGCGCGAACCGCGGCTGGCCCTGGTCCAGGTCTTCAACGACGTCCGCAACGAGGCGGTGGTGGCGCTCAACCGCCGGCTCGGCTTCAGCACCGACTCCACCTGGGCCACGTACACGCTCAAGGCCTGACCACCCGAACCCACCGGAGGACCGATGACCACCGAGAGACGCACCGACGCCCCCGCCGGGAACGAGCGCACCGTCCGCGAGCTGTACCGGGTGCTGCACGGCGAGCACCAGCTCGACCGGACCGAGGAGTTCTTCCACCCCGGCTACACCGACCACGACGCGCTGCTCGGCGGCGGCACCGAGAACTTCCGCCGTCACTGGAAGGACCTGACCACCCGTCACCCGGGCCTGGCCGCCACCGTCGACCACCTGGTGGCCGGCCCGGACCGGGTGATGCTGTTCGCCACCTGGCGCAGCCCGGGCGGCTTCCTGCTGCACACCGCCGAGCTGTACCGGCTGGCGGACGGCCGGGTCGCCGAGCACTGGAACGTGGTGGACCGGGCCGCGCTGGCCGCCCAGGGCACCGGCCCGGCGGAGCCCGGCCAGCCGGCCTCGCCCGGCCTGCACGGCCCGCACACCGAGGCCGAGCGGGCCAACGCCCAGCTGGTCCTTGACGCCTACCGGGAGGTGTTCAGCGAGCACCGGCTGGAGCTGGCCGAGCGGTACTACCACCCGGACTACAAGCACCACAACGTGCGGACCGACGCGGTGCCGGACGGCCTGGAGGCGTTCAAGGCCTTCTTCGCCGACAACATCGCCGCCTTCCCCGACCTGCTGACCGACGTCGACCACGTGGTGGCCTCCGGCGACCGGGTGATGGTCTTCGTCACCTGGCGGGGCACCCTCACCGGCGCCTGGAGCGGCGGCGGACCGTCCGACGCCCGGCTGGAGATGCGCACCTGCGACCAGTTCCGGATCGAGCGCGGCAAGGTCGCCGAGCACTGGGAGGTGGTCGACTACCTGGCCCTCCAGGAGGCCGGCCTCCCCACCCCCTGAACACCACCCGCACCACGAGAGGGACTTCGATGAGTTCGACGGACGCACCCGTACTGATCGTCGGCGGCAGCCTGGTGGGCCTGTCGACCGCGCTGTTCCTGGCCCACCACGGCGTACGGGCCACCCTGGTGGAGCGCCACCCCTCCACCTCGGTGCACCCCCGCGCCGTCGGCTACTACCCGCGGACCGTCGAGCTGCTGGCGCAGGCCGGGGTGGCGGAGGCCGCCGAGCGGGCGGCGGCCGGCTTCCAGCGGCACCGGACCAGGGCCGGCGTGGTCTCGCTGGCCGGCGAAGTGCTGTTCGCCCGCGAGGAGTTGGAGGGGGCGGACGAGCTCGCGGGGCTGACCCCGCACCGCCTGCTGCTGCTCCCGCAGGACCGGCTGGAGCCGCTGCTGCGGGCCCGGGCCGAGGAGCTCGGGGCGGACCTGCGGTTCGGCACCGAGCTGCTCTCCTTCGACGAGACCCCGGACGGGGTCACCGCCGTGCTCGGTTCGGACGGCTCCACCTCCACCCTGCGCAGCCGCTGGCTGGTGGCCTGCGACGGGCCCCGCTCGACCGTGCGGGAGGCGCTCAAGGTGCCCCGGCGCGGGCGCGGCTTGCTCTCCCGGCACGTCAGCATCGCGTTCCGGGCCGATCTGGCGCCCGTCCTCGGCGAACGCCGGTACAGCGTGGTGCACGTGAAGAACCCTCAGGTCACCGGCATCCTGGTGCACGACGACACGCTCACCGAGGGCACCCTGATCGTCGGCTGGTCGCCGCAGGACGGCGAGGACCTGGCGGACTTCACCGAGGAGCGCTGCCGCGAGCTGGTGGGCGCGGCGATCGGCGACCCGGGGGTCGAGGTGACCATCCGCTCGCGCTTCCCCTGGGACATGGCCGAGCAGGTCGCCGAGGGCTTCCGGCACGGCCGGGTGCTGCTCGCAGGGGACGCCGCCCACGTGATCCCGCCGACCGGCGGCTACGGCGCCAACACCGGGATCGCCGACGCGCGCGACCTGGCCTGGAAGCTGGCCCTGGTGGTGCGCGGCGAGGCCGGCCCCGAGCTGCTGGACAGCTACGACGCGGAGCGCCGCCCGGTCGGCGAACACACCGCCACCCAGGGGTCCCTGCAGCTCGCGGTGCGCTCCGGCAGCGCCTCCGAGGAGCAGCGGGCGCAGGTCGAGGACGCGCTCACGGTGACGATGGGTCAGTCCTACCGCTCGGCGGCGGTGGTCGCCGAGGACGGGGCGGAGCCGCTGCCGGTGACCTCCGACCCACGGGCTCTCGGCGGGCGGCCCGGCACCCGGGCGCCGTACCTGGTGCCGGCGGGTGCGGACGGGCCGGCGGGCACGCTCGGCCTGTTCGGGCGGGGCTTCGTGCTGCTGGCGGGCGAGCGGGGGGCCGCCTGGGCCGCCGCTGCGGCCGGGGTGGCGGAACGGCTCGGCGTCGGCCTGACGGCGCAGCTGATCGGTGCCGAACCGGCCGGCCCGGAGGGCGGGTTCGGCCCGGCGTACGGGATCGGGCCTGCGGGGGCGGTGCTGGTCCGCCCGGACGGCTTCGTCGCCTGGCGGGCCGTCGGGGCGGAGCCGGACGGCGATCCGGACGGCGCCCTGGAGCGGGTGCTGCGGCGGGTGCTGGCCCGCTGAACGAGGTCCGCGCACCGACCCGCGGCCGGGTCGGTGCGCGGACCCGGTCCGTCAACTGCCGTTCTGCAGCTCGCTGATGGAGTCGACGTACTTGATCAGCAGCCGGGCGAACTCGACCCGCTCGCCGTCCGGCCAGTCCCGGGTGATCCGCTCGAACGCGGAGCGCTGGTGGGCGCGGAAGCGGTCCAGCATCCGGTCGCCCTCGTCGGTGAGCCGCAGGATGGTGCGGCGGCCGTCCGCCTGCGAGGCGGCGCGCACCAGGTAACCGGCCGTGATGCAGTCGGAGACCATCCGGCTGGCCACCGACGGGTCGACCGCGAGCCGCTCGGCGACCACGCCGACGGTGATCTCCTGGCCGTCGTGCTCGGGGCCGTCCTGGACCACGTTGAGCACCAGGGTCCGGGTCATGTCCTTGCGGGACACCCCCTCCTCGACGTTCAGCGCCGCCGTTCGGCGCAGGCGCGAGAACGCCGGGCCCACGGCGTCGAGGACGGCCGTCCGCCGTGTGCTCTCGGTCGAAGTCTCCATGCGTCACATCCTAAGCGACTTGATTACAGCAAGCGAGCATCTGTATGCTCGCAAATGACTGCATGACAGAAAGCATATATCTGAGAGCATGCATCTAGATGCTCTCCCGACGACTGAAGGAGGGGTCATGTCATCGGATCAGGACTACGACGTCCTCGTGGTGGGCGGCGGGCCGGTCGGCCTGCTGCTCGCCGCGGAACTGCGGATCGCCCGCGTCCGGGCCCTCGTACTGGAGCGGCTGCCCGAGCGCTCGCCGCACTCCAAGGCCTTCGGGCTGCACGCCCGCTCGCTGGAGTCGCTCGACCGGCGCGGTCTGCTCAAGCGCTTCAAGGAGGGGGCCCGCTCCTGGAACAACGGCCACTTCGCCGGGCTGGACGTCTGGGTGGACTTCTCCACCCTGGACAGCGCCCACGGCTACGCGCTGCTCTCCGAACAGGCCCGCACCGAGCGGCTGTTGGAGGAGCGCGCGATCGAGGTCGGCGCCGAGATCCGGCGCGGGCACGAGGTGACCGCCGCCCGGCAGGACGCGGACGGCGTGGAGCTGGACGTCACCGGCCCGGACGGCCCGTACACCCTGCGCGCCAAGTACCTGGTCGGCTGCGACGGCGCGCGCAGCCAGGTCCGCAAGGCGGCCGGCATCGGCTTCCCCGGCACCGGCGGCCGGGTCACCGCCCGGCTCGGCGACGTCCGGCTGGCCGACCCGGAGAACGCGCCGATGGGCATGGAGCGGACCGCGCGCGGCCTGCTGTTCTGCGTCCCGCTGGACGACACCTACCACCGGGTCGCCACCTTCGACTTCGAGCAGGGCAAGGAGCCGGGCTCGGTGCTCACGCTGGGCGAACTCACCGCCAGCCTGCGGGAGATCTGGGGCGACGACCTCGGCGCCCGCGACGCCCGCTGGCTGTCCTGGTTCACCGACTCGGCCTGCCAGGCCGACCGCTACCGGGAGGGCCGGATCCTGCTGGCCGGCGACGCCGCCCACACCCACTTCCCGGTCGGCGGCCAGGGCCTCAACCTCGGCCTGCAGGACGCGCTCAACCTCGGCTGGAAGCTGGCCGCCACCGTGCACGGCTGGGCCTCCGAGGGCCTGCTCGACAGCTACGACCGGGAGCGGCAGGAGCCGGCCCGCCGGGTGCTGGCCAACACCCGGGCCCAGATCGCGCTGATGAACCCGGACCCGTACGTGACCGAGCTGCGCGAGCTGTTCACCGACCTGATGCGCAAGGACCAGGTCAACCGGCACCTGGCCGAGATGCTCAGCGGCGTCACCGTGCGGTACCAACTCCCGGGCCCGGAGCACCGGTTGCTCGGCGACTTCGCCCGCGACCTGGAGCTGCGCACCGCCGACGGCAAGAGCACCCTGCCCGAGTACCTCAAGCGCGGCACCGGCCTGCTGCTCGACCTGGCGGCCCGGCCCGAGCTGGCCGGGGTCTACGAGGAGTGGGCCGCGGGCGTCTCCTGGGGCGGCCGGGTGCGGCACGTGGTGGCCGAGTGCGACCAGGAGCCCGGCCTGGCCGGCCTGCTGGTGCGCCCCGACGGCTACGTGGCCTGGGCCGCCGACCGGGACGCCTCGGCCGAGGAGCTCCGCGGCGGACTGCGCGAGGCGCTCACGCGCTGGTTCGGCACCGTCTGACCCCGGCCGCCCTTGCGCGGCCCACCGAAATATGTAGACTCGCAAACGCATGCATGCCAACATACAAGTGCATACGTCATCAAAGGAGAACCACATGCGAATCGTCCGCCACTACGAGCACGGAGCTCCGTCGGTGCTGCGTGTCGAGGAGGCGGAGAAGCCGCAGCCCGGGCCGGGCCACGTGCTGATCCGTTCCGAGGCCATCGGCGTCACCTTCGCCGAGGTCCAGCGCCGCCAGGGCATCCCGATCGGCGGCCACGCCGGTCTGCCCGGCGCCCCCGGCGGCGACGTCGCCGGCACCGTCGAGGCGCTCGGCGAGGGCGTCACCAACGTCAAGGTCGGCGACCGGGTGGTGGTGGACGTGGACCACAGCGCCTACGCCGACTACGTCACCGCCGACGCCGCCTGGCTGATCACCATCCCGCAGGACATGGACGCCGCCGAGGCCACCCTGCTGCCCAGCCCCGCCCAGACCGCGTACCACGCGCTCAAGGAGGCCGGCCAGCTCAAGCCCGGCGAGACGGTGCTGATCGACGCCGCCTCCGGCGGGGTCGGCCACCTCGCGGTGCAGATCGCCAAGGCGATGGGCGCCGGCAAGGTGATCGCCACCGCCAGCACCGCGGCGAAGCTGGACTTCGTCCGCTCGCTCGGTGCCGACGTGGCGATCAACTACACCGACGCCGACTGGGACGACCAGGTCCGGGCCGCCACCGACGGCCGCGGCGCCGACGTGGTGCTGGAGACCGTCGGCGGCGACATCCTCACCAAGAGCGTCGCGCTGACCGCCCAGTTCGGCCGGCTGGTCTTCTACGGCTCGGCCAGCGGCGACATCCAGCCGGTCAACCCGCTGATGCTGAGCCGGATGAAGACCGTGGCGGGCTTCGCGCTCTACGCCATGCTCTACAACCGGCCGGAGGCCATCGCCGCGGGTCAGCGCGACCTGCTGGAGATGATCCGCACGGGCCTGGTCAAGCCGGTGGTCCACGAGCGCCTGCCGCTCGAGGACGCCGTCAAGTCCCACGAGTTGATGGAGGCCCGGGCCCAGCTCGGCAAGGTCGTCCTGGTCCCCTGACACCCCCTCAGCCGGTGGCCGGTCGCGGCGCCCCCGTACGCGACCGGCCACCCCCAGCCCCACTCCCCTGGTCGGACACATCCGAAATGACACCGGTCGCACCGCGGCCGGCAGGTCGGGGACGAGCACCGTCCGCGGCGGCACAGGCCGCCGCACCACCCTGATCACACCGCTCGAAAGGTAGACCCGTGTCAGCTCCGACCACCCGTCCCGAGGAAGGGCCGCCCACCGCCGGCCCGCCGCCCGGCACCCGGATCAAGCCGGTGATCTTCGCCTGCATGCTCGCGATCTTCCTGGCCATGCTCGACTCCCAGGTGGTGGCCACCGCCCTGCCCCGGATCGTCGGCGACCTGGGCGGCCTCGAGCTCTTCGCCTGGGTCACCACCGCCTACATCATCACCAGCAGCGTCACCACGCCGGTCTACGGCAAGCTCGGCGACCTGTTCGGCCGCAAGACCGTCTTCCTGGTCGCCGTCGCGGTCTTCATCCTGGGCTCGCTGCTCAGCGGCGCGGCCCAGTCGATGGAGCAGCTGATCGCCTTCCGGGTGGTCCAGGGCCTGGGCGCCGGCGGCCTGTTCGTCTCCGTGCTGGCGATCATCGGCGAGCTGTTCAGCCCGCGCGAGGGCGCCAAGTACTACGGCATGTTCGGCATGGTCTTCGCGGGCGCCGCGGTGGCCGGCCCCGCCGTCGGCGGGGTGCTCACCGACCTGCTCAGCTGGCACTGGGTGTTCCTGGTCAACCTGCCGCTGGGCCTGCTGGTGCTCGGCATGCTCGCCGCCTTCCTGCACCTGCCGCCGAAGACCCGGCAGGCGAAGATCGACTACGCCGGGTTCCTCACCCTCAGCGGTGCCATCGTCGCGCTCACCCTGGTGGCCAGCTGGGGCGGCGGCAAGTACGACTGGGCCTCGCCGCAGATCCTCGGCCTCGGGGCCGTCGCGGTGGTGCTCGGCGCGCTGTTCGTGGCCGCCGAGCGGCGGGCCGCCGAGCCGGTGATCCCGCTGCACCTGTTCCGCGACTCGACCTTCTCGGTCAGCGTGCTGGTCAGCGCCGCCGCCGGGGTGGTCTTCCTCGGCGCGGTGGTCTTCCTCGCGCTGTACGTCCAGGTCGCCACCGGTGCCACCCCGACCATGTCCGGCCTGGTGCTGCTGCCGATGATGGCCGGCCTGGTCGCCGCCTCGGTGGTCTCCACCAAGCTGATCACCAAGAGCGGCCGCTACAAGTGGTACCCCGTGGCCAGCATGGCCACCGGCATCGTCGGCGCGCTGCTGTTCTCCACCATGGACACCGGGACGCCGCGGGCGGTGGTGGTCGGCTACATGCTGGTCTTCGGCGTCGCGGCCGGCCTCAACATGCAGGTGCTCACCATGGCCGCGCAGAACACCGCGCCGCGCGACGACATCGGCGCCGTGCACGCCACCGTCGCCTTCTCCCGCCAACTGGGCAGCACGCTGGGCATCTCGGTGTTCGCCGCGATCTTCTACAACCGGCTCACCGAGGAGCTCACCGCCCGGGTGCCGGCCGGCGGGCTCAACGGGGTGAGCGCCGACTCGCTCGCCTCGCACGAGGTGCTGGACCGGCTCGCGGACACCACCCGCCAGGCGGTCGAGCAGGCCTACGCCGCGGCGCTCAGCCCGGTCTTCCTGGCCACCGTCCCGGTCCTGGCGGTCGGCCTGGTCTGCGCCCTGCTGATGAAGGACCTGCCGCTGCGCACCTGGGGCGGCGGCGAGGGCGGCCACGGCGAGGGTGAGGGCAGCCACGGTCACGGCCACGACCAGCCCGCCGAGCAGCACTCCTGACGCACCGTCGACCCGCACCACGGGCCGCCCGCCGGACACCTCCGGCGGGCGGCCCGGCGGCGTTCCGGCACCCCGCCCGCGACCTACCGGAGTTACAGCGGGCTTCGAGCCCGCCTCGACGGCGGCCCGCGATGGTCGGGGCAGGACCTGACGGCACCGAGACCAGGAGGCGTGCGTGACGACGACCGAGGACCCGAAAACGGCCGGCCGGGTGGACCCGGGCCCGCTGATCCGGCTGACCATCGCCGACTGCGCGGCCAAGGTGCTGCACAGCGCCGTCACGCTCGGCGTGTTCGACGCGCTGGCCGCCGGGCCCGCCGCGGCCGCCCAGGTGGCCGGGCGCACCGGCCTGCACCCGCGGATGGCGGACGACTTCCTCGACGCGCTGACCGGCCTCGGCCTGCTGGAACGCACCGGCGACCGGTACCGCAACGGCCCGCTCGCCGAGGCCTACCTGGTGCCGGGCTCCGGCTCCTACCTGGGCGGCTTCGTGGAGCTCACCAACGAGACCCTGTACGGGACCTGGGGCCGGCTCAGCGAGGCGCTGCGCACCGGCGAGCCGCAGCACCTGGACCCGGACAAGGGCGGCTTCGTCGGCGACCGGCACCAGGATCCGGCGAAGATGAAGCGCTTCCTGGCCGGGCTCGACGCGTACAGCGACCGGATGGGCACCGAGCTGGCCGGCCGGCTCGACTGGGCCCGGTACGGCTCCTTCGTGGACCTGGGCGGGGCCCGGGGCAACCTGGCCGCCGTCCTGGCCGGGGCCCACCCGCACCTGGCGGCGGTCTGCTTCGACCTGGAGCGGACCAGGCCGCTGTTCACCGAGCACATCGGCCGGCTCGGCCTGGCCGACCGGGTCTCCTTCGTCGGCGGCGACTTCTTCACCGACGCGCTGCCGCCCGCCGACGTGGTGGTGCTCGGCCACATCCTGCACGGATTCTCGGACGAGCGGCGGCGGGAGCTGCTGCGCCGGGTCTTCGCCGCCGTCCGGCCGGGCGGTGCGGTGCTGGTCTACGACCGGATGATCGACGACGAACGGCGGGACCCGGAGCGGCTGTTGAGCAGTCTGCACATGCGGCTGGTCAGCCCGGACGGCTCCGAGTACCGGGTCGGCGACTGCCGGTCCTGGCTGCGGGAGGCCGGCTTCACGGACGACACGGCCGAGCCGCTGCTCGGCACCCACACCCTGGTGACGGCCCGCAAGGAGGCGGCGTGAACGCGGAGCAGCTCCCCGTCCTGATCGTCGGCGGCGGGCTGACCGGCCTGTCGGCGGCGGTGTTCCTGGCCCACCACGGTGTCCGAGCCACCCTGGTCGAGCGCCACCCCGACACCTCCACCCACCCCAAGGCCCGGGCCATCAACCCGCGCACCATGGAGCTGTACCGCGCGGTCGGCATCGAGGAACTGGTCCGGGCCGGGCGCTCGCCGATCTCCGGCAACACCGACCTGGTGCACGTGGAGACGCTGGCCGGCGCGGAGCGGGTGCGGATGCCCAACGCGACGCCCGAGGACATCGGCCGGATCAGCCCGACCCAGTGGACCCTGATCGACCAGAACCAGCTGGAGCCGATCCTGCGGGCGCGGGCCGTCGAGGTCGGCGCCGACGTCCGCTTCCACACCCGGCTGGACGGGGTGACACAGGATCAGGACGGGGTGCTGGCCACCGTCACCGACCTGGCCACCGGCCGCCGGGAGGAGCTGCGGGCCGCGTACCTGATCGCGGCGGACGGCAGCCGCAGCCCCGTCCGCGAACTGCTCGGGATCGGCGCGGCCGGCCCCGGCACCATCACCAACCTGGTCTCGGTCTTCTTCGAGGCGGACCTGACCGAGGCGCTGCGCGGCCGCCGGATCATCGCCGCCTACGTCAACAACCCGGAGGTGCGGGGCACCCTCATCCCGATCGACAACGACCGGCGCTGGGTGCTGAACGTCTCCTACTTCCCCGACCGCGGGCAGCGGGCCGTGGACTTCACCGAGGAGCGCTGCGCGGCGGTGATCCGGGCCGCGGTCGGGGTGCCGGAGCTGGCGCTGAAGGTGGAGTCCACCCACCTGCCCTCCTGGGACATCTCGGCCCGGGTCGCGGACGCGTTCGCCGCCGGCCGGGTGCTGGTGGCCGGCGACGCCGCCCACGTGATGCCGCCGACCGGTGCGTTCGGGGCCAGCACCGGCATCCAGGACGCGTACAACCTGGCCTGGAAGCTCGCCCTGGTGCTGGCCGGCACGGCCGGGCCGGGGCTGCTGGAGAGCTACCGGGCCGAGCGCCGCCCGGTCGCGGAGCAGACGGTGCGTCAGGCGATGCTGCGGTTCGCGGTGCGGGAGGGCAAGCAGTTCCAGGAGGTGGCGCCGGAGCTGCTGGACGAGACCACGGTGACCTTCGGCTACCGCTACCCGGCGGGGGCGTTCGCCGCCGAGCCCGACGGCGGCGACGAACCCTTCGAGGACCCGGCGCGGCCGACCGGCCGGCCCGGGGCCCGGGCACCGCACCTGGTGGTCGGCGGACCGGACGGCCCGCTCTCCTGCCTGGACCTGTTCGGCGCGGGCTTCGTGCTGCTGGCCGACGGCGCGGCGGGCGACTGGACGGAGCGGGCGGTGGCCGAGGCCGGCCGGCTCGGCCTGCCGCTCGCGGTCCACCGGATCGGCCCGGACGGGGAGTTCACCGATCCGGAGGGGGTGTTCCGGGCCCGCTACGGGCTGCCGCTCGGCGGCGCCTCACTGGTCCGGCCGGACGGCTTCGTCGCCTGGCGCTCCACGGGCGAGGACACCGCTCCCGGCGAGGCGGCGGCCGCGGCGCTGCGCACGCTGCTGGACCGCGACTGAGCAGACGACACCAGGAAGGGGCGCCCGGCCGAGCCGGGCGCCCCTTCCGTCGTGCCGCCGCGCTGTCCTGCTGTCTGATCACTGAGCCTCGGCGCCGCCAGGCCGCCAGGCCGCCGGGCCAGCGGGCCAGCGGGCCGCCGGGCCGGCGGGCCAGCGGGCCAGCGGGCCGCCGGGCTGGGGCTGCCGTGCTGTCGTGCCGTCAGGGGCGCAGCAGCCGGGCCAGTGTGCTGCCCAGGGCCTCGGCCGGGTCGGCCGGGAGTGCGGCGGTCCGCCAGGCGATGAAGCCGTCCGGCCGGATCAGCGCGGCTCCGTCCGGGCCCACGCCGTAGGCCTTGAGGAAGCGCTCGACCGTCTCCGGCGGCTCCCCCGCACCGACCCGACGGGCCGTCAGGTCCAGCCCGGTGGCGGCCCGGACGGCCGCTGCGGCGGGCTCCCAGGCGGCCCCGGCCGGGCCGGTCAGCAGCAGGAAGCCGCCGGTCAGCAGGTCGTGCAGCGGGGTGGTGCGGCCGTCGACGACCAGCGGGAGGTGGGCGGCCCGGGTGCCGGGGCGGCCGGAGGGCACCACCGGGTCCTCGACCGGGGCGCCGTCGTCCGGGCCGTCCTCGGTGAGCACCGCGCCGGAGCGGTAGACCTGGCCGAACAGCACGGTGGTCTCCGGGCGGTGCCGGGCGGCCGCCTCGGCGTCCAGTCCGCTGCGCTGGAGGTAGCGGATGACGCCCTGCTCCACGGTGAACTCGGCGACCGGCGCCCGCTCCTGCTCGTAGCTGTCCAGCAGCTCGGGGCCGGCCTGGCCGCGCAGCACCAGGGCCAGCTTCCAGGCCAGGTTGTGCGCGTCCTGGACGCCCATGTTGCCGCCGAAGCCGCCGGTGGGCGGCATCACGTGCACGCAGTCCCCGGCCAGCAGCACCCGCCGGTCGCGGAACCGGTCGGCGACCTGGGCCGCCACCTCCCAGCTGCTCGCCGACTCCACCTCGACCGCCAGCTCCGGCACCCCGACGGCGGCCCGCACCAGTTCGACGCACTCCTCGGCGGAGTACTCCCGGTGGCTGGCCCCCGGCGGCAGGCTCGGCGCCAGCACCCAGCGGTCCGACTCCGGCCCGCCGATCCGCCCCAGCACGCCCTTGACCCGCTCGTTGCTGACGAAGCAGAGGAAGAAGCTCCGCCCGGCGACGTACGGGTCGAGGTCGGCGTGGAAGATGACGCTCATCTGCTGCCCGAGCACGCCGCGGCCGTGCGCGCCGATGCCGAGGCCCTCCCGGATCTCGGCGCGGAAGCCGTCGGCGGCCACCAGGTAGCGGCTGCGCACCGTCCGTTCGGTGCCGTCGCGCAGGTCGCGCAGCACGGAGGTGACGCCGTCGGCGTCCTGACGGTGGCTCACCAGCTCGGTGCCGAAGCGGAGGTCGGCGCCCAGCTCGCGGGCCCGCTCCAGCAGCACCGGCTCCAGGCGGTCCTGCCCGATCAGCGTCCATCCGGTGGTGCCGACCTCGTTCGGGTCGTGCCGGAACGGGCCGTCGAAGCGGCCGAGTTCGGTCCCGGTCAGCGAGGTGACCTGGAGGATGTCGCCGTACTGGGCGCCGGGCGTCTCGCGCTCGCGCACCCGCTGCTCCAGGCCGAGCGCCCGCAGCAGCTCCATGGTGCGCGGGCTGGCCGCCTGCGCCCGGGGGTGCGCCGAGACCTCGGTGTGCCGCTCCACCAGCACCGGTCGGATGCCCTGCCGGGCCAGGAAGAGGGCCTGGGCCAGACCCACCATGCTGCCGCCCACGATCAGGACGTCGGTCGTCTCCACGGCCATGTCCGCTCCCTTCGGTTGCCTGTGTCGGATCCCTGCCGGGCGAAGCGAACACCGGGCCGCTGGGGCCGGGCTGGTGGGACGGGCGAGCCGCGGAGCGCGGTGCCGTACCACGTCCCAGGCGGATTCGAGCGCTGTCCCAGCCGGTCTGGCGATGCTTCGTCAGGTACCGGCCGACGGACGGAGAGGGGTGGCGGGGAGCGTGGTGGAGACCTTGAGCGTGGCGGTGCTGGTGGGCACCGGTCTGGTGGCGGGGGTGCTGTTCGCGGTGGCGATCAGCGTGGTGCCCGCGCTGATCGCGATGACGCCGGAGCACTACGTGGCCACCCACAAGCTGCTCGGCCGCCACTACGACCGGATCATGCCGTTCGTGGTGGCCGGGTCCACCCTGGCCGACCTGGTGCTGGCGGTCCGGGCCGAGGGCCCGCCGCGGCTGCTGTTCGGCGCGGCGGTGGTGTGCATGGCGGGGGTGGCGGCGGTGTCGCAGACCAGGAACGTGCCGATCAACCGGCGGGTCAAGGCCACCGGGCCGGCCGACCTGGGCCCCGGCTGGCAGGACCCGCGGCCGCAGTGGCGCGACTGGCACCTGGTGCGCACCTGCTGCGCGGCGGCCGGCTGCACGCTGACGGCGGCCGCGGTGGTGCTGTCGTGACCGGCGGCACCGTCCGGCGGGCGCTGCCCGAGGGCCCGGACCGGGCGGGGGCGGACGAGCGGATGCGCGAACTGCTCTCCCGGGCCGACCCGGGGCCGGTGGCGCTGCACCTCGCGCTGCTGCACTTCACCGGGCGGCGCAGCGGCCGCCCGTACACCGTGCCGGCCGGGGTACACCGGCTGGGCGGCGGCCTGGTGGTGGCCACCGGCAGCGGCTGGCGGCACAACTTCGCGGGCGGCGCGGCGGGCGAGCTGACCTGGCGGGGCCTGCGCGGCCCGGTCCGCTACCGGCTGGCGGAGGACGCCGAGCGGACCGCCCGCGGCTATCTGGAGCTGTACCACCGCTACGGCGAGGCGGCCGGGCGGCGGCTGGGCATCGCGGTGACGGCGGCCCCGGACCTGGCCGCGTTCCGGGCCGCCGTGGCGGCCGAGGGCCTGGCGCTGGTGGACGTGGAGCCGCAGGCCGGCACCTGGGGCGGGCCGGACGGCGAACTGCCGTGAACCGCAAGCGAATCGGACCGGACGAGAGGACTGCAGGATGAGCGGGATCACGGGCTGGGTGGACTTCGGGCGGGACGCGGCCGGGCAGGCCGGCACCCTGCGGGCGATGTCCGCGGCGCTGGCGCACCGCGGGCCGGACGGCGCGGGCGAGTGGGCCGAGGGGCCGGCCGCACTGGCGCACCGGCGGCTGGCGCTGCTGGAGCTCGAACGGGGCGCGCAGCCCGCGGTGTTCGCCGACGGCGGCCGTCCGGTGGCGGTGCTGGCCCTGGACGGGGCGCTCACCAACCGGGACGAGCTGGCCGCCGAACTGGCGTCCCGGGGGCACCGGCTGACGGACCGTTCGGACGCCGAGGCGGCGCTGCACGCCTATCTGGAGTGGGGCGAGGGGTTCCTCCTGCGGCTGGAGGGCCTGTTCGCGCTGGCGGTCTGGGACGTCCGCCGGCAGGAGCTGCTGCTGGCCAGGGACCGGCTGGGCGTCAAGCCGCTGTGCTACGTGACCACCGCCGCCGGGGCGCTGTTCGGCTCCGAGCCGAAGGCGCTGCTGGCCCACCCGGAGGTCAGCCCGGTGGTGGACGCGGACGGGCTGCGCGAGCTGTTCGCGCACAGCCGCAAGCCGGGCACCGGCGTGTTCCGGGGGATGCGCGAAGTGCTCCCCGGGCACCGGCTGACGGTCCGTCGGGAGGGCGTCACCGAGCAGCGCTACTGGTCGCTGCCGGCCCGGCCGCACACCGACGACACCGCGACCACCGTCGCCACGGTGCGGGAGCTGCTGGCCGGTTCGGTGGCGCGGCACCTGCGGGCGGACGTCCCGGTCGGTGCGATGCTCTCCGGCGGGATCGACTCCAGCGCGCTGACGGCACTGGCCCAGCGGACCCTGCGGGAGGCCGGGGGCGGGCCGCTGCGCACCTTCTCGGTCAACTTCACCGGCTACACCGAGAACTTCCAGCCGCACCCGACCATGCGGGCCACCCCCGACGCCCCGTTCGCCGAGCTGGCGGCCCGTCACATCGGCACCGGGCACACCGAGATCCTGTTGGACACCGCCGCGCTGGCCGACCGCGAGGTGCACGCGGCCGCGCTGCGCAGCCAGGACGTGCCGTCGCCGCTGGGCGACATGGACGTCTCGCTGCTGCTGTTCTTCGCGGCGCTGCGGCGCGCGGGGGTGACGGCGGTGCTCTCCGGCGAGACCGCGGACGAGGTGTTCAACGGCTACTTCTGGGCGTACGACCCGGACCACAGCAACTCCCGCACCTTCCCCTGGGTCTCGTTCGAGCGCGGCCACGACGCGGCGGCCGGCGGGCTCGGCTGCTCCCTGGTGGACCTCGGGCTGCGCAAGGAGCTGGACTTCCTGGAGTACGCCGACCAGCACTACCGGGACGCGCTGACCGAGGTCCCGCACGTGGCCGGCGAGAGCGCTGCCGAGCGCCGGGCCCGCGAGGTGAGCTACCTGGCGCTGACCCGCTGGGCGCCGACCCACCTGGACCGGGCGGACCGGATGAGCACGGCGCACGGCGTGCAGCTGCGGCCGCCGTTCTGCGACCGGGCCCTGGTGGAGTACGTCTACAACGTGCCCGCCGAGCTCAAGCGGGTGGGCGGCCAGGAGAAGAGCCTGCTGCGGGCGGCGGTCGCCGACCTGCTGCCGGAGCCGGTGCTGAACCGGCGCAAGAGCGCCTACCCGACCACCCAGGACGCCGAGTACGGGGAGCGGCTGCGGGCCCGGTTCGCCGAGCTGGCGGCCGACCGCGGGGCGGCCGTCGCGCCGCTGCTGGACACCGCCGCGACCAGGGCCGCGCTGGCCCCGGGCGGCGCGCCCAGCGGGGCGTTCGCCTGGGTCGAGCGGGCCAGCATGGAGATGATGATCCAGCTCGACACCTGGCTGACCGAGTACCGGGTGGACCTGCGGCTCTGACGTGGCGGCGTCACACCTCGGCCGCCGCATTCGTCCGGATCGCATTCCCCGACTGACTTGATTCGGACCGTCCTTGCCATATATGTGCACGGGCGAATATGGTGGCGGGCGAACTGGGAAAGATTGGGTTCAGGGCAGGTGAATTCTTCACCATTGCCCGCCGCTCCCCCCAGCGGTCCCGTAGCCACCCAGCGCCTGGGACGAGGCGGCCACTGCCGCCCAGGAAAAGAAAAGGCAAAAGACGGGCAATGGTCATTTGCCGCTGTACTCAGCCCCACCGGGATTGCCAGGTGTGAATGTGGCCGAAATGAGGATTCGCCATGCTGGAGATCGGAATTCTGGGCTCGCTCCGCGTACACCGTGACGGCGGGGACGTCACCCCCTCCGCCCCCAAGCTGCGCCAGGTGCTCGCGCTGCTGGTGCTCAACGCCAACACCCTGGTCAGCGTCGACCAGCTGTGCGAGGAGCTCTGGGAGGACCGCCCCCCGCTGAGCGCCCTGACCACCCTTCAGACCTACATCTACCAGCTGCGCCGGCGGCTGCGGCTGGCCACCGGACAGACCGGGGCACCGTTCGCCTCCTGCCCGCCGAGCGGCCGCCCTGCCCTGCTCACCAGGGTCGGCGGCTACGAGCTCCAGCTGGAGGACAAACAGGCCGTCGACGCCTACCGCTTCGAGCAGTTGGTGGAGCGCGGCCGCGGCGAGCACCGGGCCGGCCTGGGCCGGCAGGCGGCCGACACCCTGGCCGAGGCGCTGGGGATCTGGCAGGGCCAGGCCCTGGTCGACGTGACCGGCAGCCGGCGGCTGGCCGCCTGGTCCACCCAGCTGGAGGAGCACCGCCGCAACGCGATGGAGCGGCGCTTCGCGATCGAGCTGGAGCTCGGCCGCCACCACGCGGTGCTGGACGAGCTGTCGACGGCCTTCCGGGCCCATCCGACCCACGAGGCCTTCGCCGACCAGCTGATGCGGGCCCTGCACCGGGGCGGCCGCCGCCCGGAGGCGCTCGACGTCTTCCGCACCCTGCGCACCCGCCTGGTGGACGACCTCGGGCTGGAGCCCTCGGCGGCGCTGCAGCAGCTGCACCAGGAGGTGCTGGCCGACCGCGGCCGACCCGCCGCCCCGCCCAGAAGCGGTACCGGGCGGCCGGTCCCGCAGCGGACCGCCCTGCTCAGCCCGGCCCAACTCCCGGCCGACGTCGGGGACTTCGTCGGGCGGCAGGAGGAACTCGCCGAACTCGAGGGATACTTAGGCGCCACCCGGCGGGCCGAGTCGGGCACCCGGGTGGTGGAGGTGCACGGCGCCCCCGGCGTCGGCAAGACCGCGTTCGCGATCCGCGCCGCGCACCGGCTGCGCCGGTACTTCCCCGACGGCCAGCTCTACGTCGACCTGACGGCGGTGGGCCACGGCACGGCCCAGCTCACCGAGGTGCTGGCCGCCGCCCTGGGCTCGCTGGGCCTGCGCCGCGACGAGTTGCCGACCGGGCTGGACGACCTCAGCCGGCTGCTGCGCAGCTGGACCGCCGACCGCAGGGTGCTGGTGGTGGTCGACGACGTGCTGGCCGCCTCCCAGCTGCGCGCCCTGATCCCCGGCGGCTCCGGGTGCGCGGTGATCGCCACCAACCGGTACCGGGCGCACAGCCTCGGCATGGGCCGCAAGGTGGTGCTGTCGGCGCTCTCCACCGACGACTCGCTGCGGCTGTACAACCGGGTGGCCGGCGGGCGGCACTGGCAGGACGAACCGGCCGCCGCGCACGAGCTGCTGCGGATGTGCGAGGGGCTTCCGCTGGTGCTCCGCGCGGTCGCGGCCCGGCTCGCGGCCCGGCCCGGCTGGTCGGCGGCCCGGCTGGCCGAACGGCTGCGCAGCAACCAGTCGGTGCTGCTCGGCCTGCCGGCCGGCACCCAGTCGCTGGCCGGCACCGTGGAGTCGAGCTACCGTCACCTGCCGGAGCCGCACCGGAAGTTGCTGCACCTGCTGGCCGAGCGCAACCGCCGGTGTTGGCGGGCGGACGACGCGGCCAAGCTGCTGTCTCGGCGAGCGGAGGACGCCGAGACCCTGCTGGAGGACCTGGTGGACGTGCACCTGGTGGACGAACTGCCGGTCAGCGCCGAGGACCGGGAGTCCGGGGCCGCCCCGGCGTACGCGGTGCCGCGGCTCACCCGGCACGCCCTGCTGCTGCTCCGGGGCGAGGAGGCCCCGCCCTCGGCACCGCGGCACGAGCCCGCCGGCACCGCCCTGCTGACCCACCCCGGCCTCGCCGGCTGACCCCCGCCCACCCGGCCCGCCCCTCCCCCGTCCGACCGATCCCGGCCCGTCACGCCTCCCCGGCGCGACGGGCCGCGGTGCGTCCCGGCCCGCTCCGGCCCCGCCCAGCGGCCTTCCAGGAGCCTTCGAGAGCGCCTCGATCACCGCCCACCAGCATGGGTCGGGTAGCGACGAGCAAGGAGGCACCGTGCATCGAACGCTGATCGTGGCGAGGATGGACCTCGCCGACGCCGAGGGCGTGGCGCAGGTCTTCGCCGACTCGGACGGCACCGAACTCCCCCATCTGGTGGGCGTGTCCAGGCGGACCCTGTTCGCCTTCCACAACCTGTACTTCCACCTGGTCGAGGCCGAGCAGGACATCGCGCCCAGGCTCTACCGGGCCCGGAGCCACCCGCGGTACCAGGAGATCAACACCCGGCTCGGCGAGTTCATCACCCCGTTCGACCCGAACTGGCGCGAGCCGAGGGATGCGATGGCCGTGCCGTTCTACTCCTGGACCCCGGACGGCGGTGCCGAGATCACCCGGCCGAACGGCGCCAACCTGGGCGGTGGCGCATGAGCGCCCCCGCGGTCAAGGTGGCGGTCGACACCGTCGAGGCGAACACCAAGCGCGGCGGCGACATCCGGGTCACCCTCAGCCCCCGTACGGTGGGCTGCCGTTCGGGCTTCGGCGGGCGGCTCACGCTGGCCCCGGGCGAGTACGTCACCGAGCACCTGCACCCGTACTCCGAGGAGTTCCTGCACGTGGTGCGGGGCCGGCTGGAGATGACGCTGGACGACCAGCCGGTGCAACTCACCGTCGGCGACTCGCTGTTGGTCCCGATCGGGGTCCGGCACCGGCTGGTCAACACCGGCGACGAGACGGCCGAGGCGGTCTTCCACCTCTCGCCGCTGGCCCCCCGGCCCGAGCTCGGTCACATCGACACCGAGCAGCCGCTGAACGCCGCCGCCGGCAATCCGGACGTGGGCGGCGCGGACGTGGGCGGCGCGCAGGCCGGAGGCGTGCGGTGACCCGACGGGCCGTCATCACCGGCGTCGGGGTGGTCGCGCCGGGCGGCATCGGCCGCAAGGCCTACTGGGACCTGCTCGCGGCGGGACGCACGGCCACCCGCAGGATCAGCCTGTTCGACCCCTCCGGCTTCCGCTCCCAGGTGGCCGCCGAGTGCGACTTCGACCCGCGCGCGGCCGGGCTCACCGCCCGGGAGGTCCGGCGGATGGACCGGGCCGCCCAGTTCGCCGTGGTGGCGGCCCGGGAGGCGGTGGCCGACAGCGGCCTCGACCTGTCCGGCGCGGACCCGGCCCGGCTGGCCGTCTCGGTCGGCAGCGCGGTCGGCTGCACGATGGGCCTGGAGGAGGAGTACACCGTCCTCTCCGACCAGGGCCGCGACTGGCTGGTGGACCACAGCTACGGCGTCCCGCACCTGTACGGCTACATGGTGCCCAGCACGCTGGCGGCCGAGGTGGCCTGGCAGGTCGGCGCCGAGGGGCCGGTGGCGCTGGTCTCCACCGGCTGCACCTCGGGCCTGGACTCGATCGGCCACGGCGTGCAGCTGATCGAGGAGGGCAGCGCCGACGTGGTGCTGGCCGGAGCGACCGACGCCCCGCTGTCGCCGATCACCCTCGCCTGCTTCGACGCCATCAAGGCGACCACCCCGAGCAACGCCGACCCGGAGCACGCCTCGCGGCCCTTCGACGGCCGGCGCGACGGGTTCGTGCTGGGCGAGGGCTCGGCGGTGCTGGTGATCGAGGAGGAGGCGGCGGCCCGTCGCCGGGGCGCCGAGGTGTACGCGGAGGTGCTCGGCTTCGCCGGGCGCAGCAACGCCTTCCACATGACCGGGCTGAAGCCGGACGGCCGGGAGATGGCCGAGGCGATCCGGGTCGCGCTGGACCGGGCCGGGACCGATCCGTCCGCCGTCGACTACGTCAACGCGCACGGCTCCGGCACCAAGCAGAACGACCGGCACGAGACCGCCGCCTTCAAGCGCAGTCTCGGGCCCCGGGCCCACGAGGTCCCGGTGAGCTCGATCAAGTCGATGATCGGTCACTCCCTGGGCGCCATCGGCTCCCTGGAGATCGCCGCCTGCGCGCTGGCGCTGCGCCACCAGGTGGTGCCGCCGACCGCCAACCTCACGGTGGCCGATCCCGAGTGCGACCTGGACTACGTGCCGGTGACCGCGCGCGAGCACCGGATGGACCGGGTGCTCAGCGTGGGCAGCGGGTTCGGCGGCTTCCAGACCGCGATGGTGCTCGGCCGGCCGGGCACGGGGGTGGTCCGGTGAGCGCCTCGGGGCTCGGCACCGGGCGGCCCGGCCGGGCCGTGGTGACCGGGATCGGCGTGGTGGCCCCGACCGGGATCGGCGCCCGGCAGCACTGGGAGTCGGTGCTCGCGGGCAAGAGCGGCCTCGGCCGGATCACCCGCTTCGACACCACCGGCTACCCGGTCGGCGTGGCCGGCGAGGTGCCCGGCTTCGCCACCGCGGAGCAGGTGCCTGGCCGGCTGGTCCCGCAGACCGACCGCTTCACCCACTTCGCGCTGGCGGCCGCGGCGGCCGCGCTGGAGGACGCCGGCGCCGATCCGGCCGCGCTGCCCGAGTACGAGATGGCGGTGGTGAGCGCGAGCTCCTCCGGCGGCACCGAGTTCGGACAGCACGAGATGGAGCGGCTGTACCAGCGCGGCCCGTCCTGGGTGACGGCCTATCAGTCGATCGCCTGGTTCTACGCGGCGACCACCGGCCAGGTCTCCATCCGGCACGGCATGCGCGGCCCCTGCGGGGTGCTCTGCTGCGAGCAGGCCGGCGGCCTGGACGCGCTCGGGCAGGCCCGGCGGCTGCTCTCCTCCGGCTCGCGGCTGGTGCTCAGCGGCGGCACGGACGCCTCGCTCTGCCCGTACGGACTGGTGGCCCAGCTGTCGGCCGGCGGGCTCTCCACCGAGGACGACCCGGCCCGCGCCTACCTGCCCTTCGACCGGGCCGCGACGGGCTTCGTCCCCGGGGAGGGCGGCGCCTTCCTGGTGGTGGAGAGCGCCGCCGGGGCGGCCGGGCGCGGCGCCCCGCACTACGGCGAACTGCTGGGCTACGCGGCCGGGTTCGACCCGCCGCCGGGCTCCGCCCGTCCGCCGGTGCTGGCCGCCGTGATCCGGCGCGCGCTGGCCGACGCCGGGCTGGCCGCCGAGGCGGTGGACGTGGTGTTCGCCGACGCCTCCGGCCGGCCGGAGCAGGACCTGGCCGAATCCCGGGCGATCACCGAGGTGTTCGGCCCCGGCGGGGTGCCGGTGACGGCGCCGAAGACCCTGACCGGCCGGCTCTACGCCGGCGGCGCGGCGCTGGACACCGCCACCGCCCTGCTGGCACTGCGCCACGGACTGGTCCCGCACACCGCGGGCCCGCTCCGCCCGGCCCCCGGCCACGAGATCGACCTGGTGCTGGACCGCCCCCGGCCGACCGCACCGCGCACCGCCCTGGTGCTGGCCCGCGGCCACGGCGGCTTCACCTCCGCGCTGCTGGTCGGCGCCGGTGACGGCCCGCATCCCACGACATGACCCGAGACGACGAAAGGCGGCCGCTGATGGCCCAGTTCACGGTGGAGGACCTGCTGCGGATCCTGCGCGAGGGTGCCGGCACGGACGAGCGGAGCGCTGCGGACGGGAGGGACCTGACGGACGTGCCGTTCAGCGAGCTGGGCTACGACTCGCTGGCCCTGCTGGAGCTGGCCGGCCGGGTGGAGCGGGAGTACGGCTTCCGCATCCCGGACGGCGAGGTGGAGCAGAAGGAGACGCCCCGTCAGGTGGTCGACTACGTCAACGCACGGCTCGCCGGGGCGGTGCGCTGATGGCCGGGCACACCGACAACGCGATCACCATCGACGCCCCGATGGAGCTGGTCTGGGAGATGACCAACGACGTGGCCGGGTGGCCGCGGCTGTTCAGCGAGTACGCGAGCGCCGAGATCCTGGAGCTGGACGGGGACACCGTGCGGTTCCGGCTCGCGCTCCACCCGGACGAGAACGGCACGGTCTGGAGCTGGGTCTCCGAGCGGACCCCGGACCCGCGCACCCGCACCGTGCGGGCCCGCCGGATCGAGACCGGCCCGTTCCAGCACATGGACATCCGCTGGGAGTACGTCCAGCAGGCCGACGGCGTCCGGATGCGCTGGCTGCAGGACTTCGCGATGAAGCCCGGCGCCCCGCTGGACGACGCCGGGATGACCGACCGGCTGAACCGCAACACCCTGGTCCAACTGCGGCTGATCAAGGCCAAGGTGGAGGCCGCCGCCCGGGCCGGCTCGCAGCTGTCCGGCCGCCGGTTCCTGGTCACCGGCGGCACCCGGGGCATCGGCCGCGGCATCGTGCTGGCCGCCGCCCGGGCGGGCGCCGACGTGGTGACCTGCCACCGGCGCCGGGACGAGGCCGTCGGCTCGCTCGAAAGGGAACTGGCCGCCACCCCGGGCAAGCACCGGGTGCTGCGCGCCGACGCCTCCGACGAGCGGGACGTCGAGCGGCTGCTGGACGAGTGCGACGCCGGCCTCGGCGGGCTGGACGTGGTGGTCAACAACGCCGGCGCGTTCCGGCCGGTGCCCTACCGGGACCTCGACCCCGCCGAGTGGGCGGCCACCGTCCAGGGCAACCTGACGGCCACTCACCTGGTCACCCGGCGCGCGCTGCCGCTGCTCGGTCCCGGCTCCTCGATCGTCAACCTCGGCTCCACGGTGACCGGGATCGGGATGGCCGGCGGCGCCCACTACACCGCCGTCAAGGCCGGCCTGGTCGGGCTGACCCGCTCGCTGGCCCGCGAGCTCGGACCGCAGGGCATCCGGGTCAACACCGTCTCCCCCGGCCGGATCGCCACCGAGGCACTGGACGAGCTCCCCGCCGAGGAGGCCGAGCGGCAGCGCCGGCTGTTCGCCTCCTTCACCGCGCTCGGCCGGCTCGGCACCGTCGAGGACATCGCCCGGCTGGTGCTCTTCCTCGGCAGCGAGCACGCCTCGTACATCACCGGCCAGGACATCCACGCCGACGGCTGCGTCTGACCCCACCCAACGCCCCCGCCCCACCCGACCCCGGCCCGCCGGACCCGATCCGTCCGGCAGGCCTCAGGAGGAGATCCCGATGGAATTCGCACTGCACGGCAAGAAGATCCTGGTCACCGGCGGCACCCGCGGCATCGGCCGCGGCATCGTGCTGGCCGCCGCCCGGGCCGGCGCCGACGTGCTCACCTGCCACCGCCAGGAGGGCGAGGCGGTGGACAGCCTGGTCCGGGAGCTCAAGGAGACCCCGGGCGAGCACCACGTGATCCGCGCCGACCTGGCCCGGATCGAGGAGGGTGGACCGGCTGGCCGCGCTCGCCAGGCAGCACTACGGCCGCCTCGACGGGGTGGTCAACAACGCCGGCGTGATCAGCCACGTCCCGTTCGCCGAGCTGCCCGCCGACGAGTGGGTCCCGGGTCATCGACACCAACCTGACCGCCGCCTACCGGGTGATCCAGCAGACCCTGCCGCTGCTCGGGGCCGGCTCCTCGGTGGTCAACATCGGCTCCCGGGGCGCGGCCGCCGGCATCCCGCTGCGGGCCCCCTACAACCGCCGCCAAGGCGGCCATGACCGGGCTGACCCGCTCGCTCGCCAAGGAGCTCGGCCCGCGCGGCATCCGGGTCAACGTGGTGGCGCCCGGCGTGATCGAGAACCGAGGCCTTCGAGGCCATGCCGCCGACCGTGCCGAGGGACGCTGCGGCCACCTACTGCGCAGAAGACCCTCGCTGGCCCGGCTCGGCACGGTGGCCGAACTGGCCGCCCCCGTGCTCTTCCTGCTCAGCGACCTGTCCGGGTACGTCCACCGGCGAGACCCTCAACGTGGACGGGGGCATCTGATGGCGAGCAGGTGTTCCGGGTGATGCTGCGGATGCAGATCAACCCCGGCATGGAGGGCGACTTCGAGCGGGTCTGGCGCGAGGTGGGCGACTCGGTCACCGACCACCCGGCCAACCTCGGCCAGTGGCTGTCCCGCAGCGCCGAGGAGAGCGGCGTCTACTGGATCGTCAGCGACTGGACCGACGAGCCCAGGTTCCGCGAGTTCGAGACCAGCGACCGGCACCTGACGCACCGGCAGAAGCTGCACCCGTACCGCAGCGCCGGCTCGATGACCACCATGCACGTGGTCGCCGCGCTGGCCGGCGCGCGGCCGGCGGCGCGCCGCGTGACGGCCGGCAGCCGTCGAGGTGGTGCCTGTACCACCCTGAGCGACGACCCGGCGGCCGTGCTGACGGCGTACCACGAGTCCAGCCGCCGGATGGCCGGCACCCCCGGCCTGCTCGGCAACCGGCTGCTCGGCGCGCCCCGCCGCCCGGACTGCTTCGTGGTGGTCAGCCGCTGGCCGACTGGGAGGCCTTCGAGCGCTGGGAGGGCGGAGCCCGGCACCGTGACCAGACCGCCCCGCTGCGCCCCTTCCGCGACACCGCCCCGCGAGCGGGCCCGTTCGAGATCTACCGAGAGCTCGCCCAGCGTACGGCGCGGCCAGCCGCGAGCCCGGACCCGACAGGAGCCAGCGCATGACCCACCCGGCCACCCCGGCGGCGCCGCTCGACCTCTCACGCCCGCGCCTTCCCACCAGGACCCGTACGCCGTCCTCGCCGAACTGCGCTGAGGCGGCGGGGGCCGTCCCGGTGCTCACCCCCAACGGACTGCGCACCTGGCTGGTCACGCCGCTACGAGGACGCCCGCGCACTGCTCGCCGACCCGCGCGCTGAGCAAGGGACATGCGGGTCGGCTTCAGCTGGTCCCGAAGAACTTCGCGGACCCGGCCGCGCGGAGGCGTTCCTCCGGGAGGCGGGCGAACGCAGCCAGTTCCCGCAGGAGTTGAGCGCGCACATGCTGGACAGCGACCCGCCGGACCACACCCGGCTGCGCCGCCTGGTGGGCCGGGCCTTCACCGCCCGCCGGGTCGAGTCGCTGCGGCCCCGGATCACCGCCCTGGTGGACGAGCTGCTGGACGGCCTCGCCGGGCAGGACCGGGTCGAGTTGATGGAGGCGCTGGCCTTCCCGGTGCCGTTCAACGGTGATCTGCTGGCTGCTCGGGGTGCGCCGGACGACCGGGCCGAGTTCCGCCGCTGGTCCAACCTGCTGGTCTCCGGCGCCCGGCGCACCGAGGAGGTCCGGGACGCCAACGTGGCGATGATCGGCTACCCTCCGG
This sequence comes from Kitasatospora albolonga, assembly GCF_039535905.1. Lineage (GTDB taxonomy): Bacteria > Actinomycetota > Actinomycetes > Streptomycetales > Streptomycetaceae > Kitasatospora > Kitasatospora albolonga. The sequence continues at coordinate 45,860 of NZ_BAAAYB010000023.1, forward strand.
GCGCTGATCGCGGCCAAGCGCGCGGCGCCCGCCGACGACCTGCTGAGCGATCTGGTGCACGCCGAGGAGGAGGGCGAGCGGCTGGCGGCCGAGGAGCTGGTCCCGATGGCCTTCCTGCTGCTCGTCGCCGGGCACGAGACCACCGTCAACCTGATCGGCAACGGCACCCTGACCCTGCTCCACCCACCCCGCGCGCCGCGGCCCGGCTGGCCGCCGACGCCTCGCTCTGGCCCGCCGCGGTCGAGGAGTTCCTGCGCCACGACGGGCCGGTCTCCAACGCCACCTGGCGATTCACCACCGAGCCGGTGAAGGTCGGTGACGTGCTCATCCCGGAAGGCGAGTTCGTCACCATTTCACTGGCCGCGGCCGGCCGCGACCCCGGCCCGTCACCAGGACCCGGACCGCTTCGACCTCGACCGGCCGAACACCGCCGGCCTGGCCTTCGGCCACGGCATCCACCACTGCCTGGGGCGCCCCGCTGGCCCGGCTGCAGGGGCAGATCGTGATCAGGCCGCTCTCTCGAGCGCTCCACCAGCGCCTGCGGACTGGGCCAAAAGGGGACCGGCGAGAGCTGCGCCACCAGCAAGAGCGCTGAATTCGATGCGCGGCCTGGAGGAGCTCCCGCTCCATCTCGCCTGACGGCCCGCACCCCTACGGCCGCACTCACGCACCAGGAGTAGACTACCATGGCACGTCCCACACGGGCACCGCCGAGGTGGACATCGACGCCCCGAGCATCGCCCGGGTCTACGACACTGGATCGGGGGCACCACAACTTCCGGTCGACCGCGAACTCGCGAGCGGGTCTCGGCGGCAACCCCGACTGTTCCGCACCCTGCGGGCCAACCGCGCCTTCCTGCGCCGCTCGGTGCGGGAGCTGTCCGACCTGGGCGTACCGTCAGTTTCTGGACATCGCGGCATCCCGGCCGAGGGCAACGTCCACGACGTCGCCCTGGCCGCCCACCGGACAGCACCGTGGTCTACGTGGACATCGACCCGTCGCGGTCGCCCACGGCCGGGCCATCCTGGCCGAGGAGCCGCGGGCCGCCGTCTTCCAGGGCGACCTCTACGAGGCCGAGCGGAATCCTGACAGCCCCGGAGACCCTGGACTGATCGACTTCGACCGGCCGGTCGCCGCTCTGCTGCTCGCCGCCGTCCTGCACTTCGTCCCCGACGGGGACGACCCGCTGAAGCTGATCCGGCAGTACACCGACCGGCTGGCGCCCGGCAGTTACCTGGTGCTCTCGCACGCCGGCGCGGACCAGGTGC
>NZ_BAAAYB010000024.1:0-22743 GCF_039535905.1 Kitasatospora albolonga
GGCACTCCCTGTGCGCCGGACGCGCCGCCGCCCCGCTCCTCGTCCCGTTCCTCGTCCCCTGTTCCTCGCCCCCGTGCCCCCGCCCCTTCGCGCCTCAGGCCCGGGCGGCGGCCGCCAACGGCGAGGCCGGGTCGATCAGCGCCGACTCCACCTCGATCCTGCACGCCGTGACCGAGGCCACCACCTCCGTCGGCGCGGTGGCCAAGGAAGCCGGCCCGGTACGGCGGTTGCGGTCGTACTCCGTGATCAACTGGATCGCCTGGGCCACCGCGTCCCCCGCGATCAGCCCGGCCAGGTGAAGTGCCGAGGTCGATCCCGGCCGAAACCCGGCGGCGGTTCGCGTACTGCCGTCGAAGACCACCCGCTCCTCGGCGGCACGGCGCCGAAGCGGGCCAGCACCTCGTGGCCGGCCCAGTGCGTGTCGCCCGCACGCCGCGTCAGCAGACGCCGCGGCAGGATCAGCGAGCCCGAGCAGGACCGAGGTGGTCCAGGTGCTCCCCGCGTCCACTCCCGCACCCAGTCGAGCACCTTCGGTCCGTCAGGACGCCTCCGTACCGGCCCGCCCGGCACAGCAGCAGGGTCGGCGCGGTCACTCCGCCAAAACGCCGCGTCCGCCACCAACGCCAGACTGCCCTGGTCGCCGCGGACCGGTCGGCCGCCGCGGCCGTGAACACCACCTCCACGCCCGCATCCGGCCGAGCACTCGTACGGGCCCACGGCGTCCAGTGTGGTGAAGCGGTCGTAGAGCAGGATCGCGATCTTCATGTCTTTCCTCCGCTGTTCGTCATTCACTTCTCCTCACGAAACCGAGGCAGGCGCGCAGCGCTCGGCAGCGGAGCAGCTCGCGGCGAACTTGCGCGGTACTCCCCGGACGTCACCGCGGGGCATGCGGCGAGAGCCCCGGGCGCGTCGTCCTCCACCGTGCCGTGCCGCACGCCCGCGCCACCTCAGTTCGGCTCGGCGGCGACTTGCGCGGTACTCCCCCGGCGTCACCGCAGAGGGGTGCGGGCGAAGGGCGCGGCGCATCGCCTCCGTGGTGCCGTAGCCGGACGCCCGTGCGACCTCCTCGTGATCTCCCTCCCGTCCCTCCTCCAGCGCGCCGGGCCGCCTCCAGCCGGACGCCGTCCACGTAGCGGCCGGGCGTGACGCCGACCTCGGCCGTTGAAGGCGCGGGCGAAGTGACGCGGGCGACAGCGCGGCCCGGAGGGCTGAGCGCGGGACCGAGAGTCCTCGCGGGTCGTGCTCGGCGATCCACTGCTGGAGCTCGCGCGCAGCGGCTGCCGCTCCGCCAGTTGGGCGGAGAGCTGGACGGAGAACTGCGCCGTGGCGGCCGGCGCTGCGCAGGAACTACCATGTGCCGGCGATGGTCAGCGCGGCCTCCCTGCCGTGGTCCTCCTCGACCAGGGCCAGCGCCAGGTCGATCCCGGCCGTCACCCCGGCCTGAGTGGCGATCGGGCCGTCCCGGACGTGGATCGGTTCCGGGTCGACCTCGGTCTCGGGGAAGCGGCGGGCCAGCGCCTCGCAGTAGGCCCAGTGCGTGGTGGCCGGCGGCCGGCCAGCAGACCGGCCTCGGGCGAGCAGGAACGCGCCGGTGCAGACCGAGGCCACCCGCTCGGCCCCCGGCGGCCAGTTCGGCGATACGCCGCACCAGCACCGGGTCCGGCCGCTGCGTGCCCTGGCCACCGGGCACCACCAGGGTGTGCGGCGGGCCGACCTCCGCGAGGTCGTGGTCGGGCAGCAGCCGCAGCCCGCTGTCCGCCCGCACCGGCCCCCCACCGAGCGCGCGGCGGTGCTCACCCGGTACCCCGGGCGACACCCCGCCCGCCCCGGCGAACACCTCCAACGGCCCGGTGGCGTCCAGGCTCTGCAACGTCCTCGAAGAGACCACCAGCACACTGCGCTGCTCCATGCCCTCCACCCTCCCAGCGCCGACGCCGCGTCAGCAATGACGCACTTCCCACCTTTTCTGCCACCACCGCCGACGTCGGCACGGGAGCGGAGCCAGGACCGGCACCGCGCTCTCATCCGGGCGCCGCATCCGGAGTGCGGGGGCCCGCCCGCGACGGGTTTGCTGTCGGGAGACCGCTCCGACAAGCAAGGGACCTGTGCCATGACGGTGACCGCCGACCTCGACAAGCTCCTCGACAAGGCCTACGAGAACCTCACCCTCGAGGAGGTGCTCAACGCCCCCGGTCGCGGCCCTGGCCGGACTGACCGACGCCCACGGCACCGCCCTCGAAGCCCTGAAGATCAAGAACATCGGCGACCTCGGCCGCAACAAGTACATCCGCGCCGCCGTCGCCATGGCCGACCTCCAGGACCGCGCCCACTGACCCCACCGGCTCCGGTGGCCCCCACCCCCACCGGAGCCCCCTCCCTGTCCCTCGGTCAGCGGATCGACCGCAGCCGGTTCAGATCACGAGCGCTCATGCCCGAACAGCACGTTCGGCTGGTCGTACTTGAAGGGGTAGCCCGCGATGAGGGCGGCAGCGATGAACACGCCGTTCGTGACGTACGCGCCGCCCGCCCGCTCCATCACGTGCTTGACGCCGTAGCTGCTCGCGGTCGGGGTCTTGATCCCGCGTGACGTTCTCGCTCAGCCACGCGACGGTCTCTGCCACCGCACCGTCACCTCGGCGCATGGTCGGCAGAACGAGTTCCCCCGGGCCACGAGATACGACGTCCTGGTGGGCACGAACGCCCGCCTTGCGCTTGCGGTCCCCGGTCACGTTGAGCTCCCACTCGCGGGACATCCCACGCCGCTGCCGGTGCCGAAGAACGACCGAACTTGCCAACCCCGCGGTCATCGGCCCCGGTGAAGCACCGTCACGGGGTCAGGGTCCGGACGGATCCGGGGATCGCTTCCGAGGAACCGCTCGGCGGCCCGGATGGTGTTGGTCCGCTTCTGTTCCGGCGGGACGGTCCGGCTCGGGTCGCGGTCGATCGCTCCCTCGGTGATGGCGTGGAGCTCCTCCGGTCCGTCCAGCGGCACGTAGACGTGCCACAGGATCAGGTCCGCTCCTTCCAGGGGGTCGAGCCGGCCGTCGACGATCCGGGACGCCCAGCAGCGGGCCATCGCCCACAGGGCCTGGTCCGCGTCGGCAGGGACGGCGGTGGCGACACCGAGCTCCTCCAGAGTCCGTTCGAAGAGTGAGGCGGCCTCCAACTCCTCCGATCGCCCCAACCCCGCCAGCAGGCGCAGGGATTGGCAGTCCACGCCGTCGAGCAAGGCCGCGAGGCCTGCCTCGATCAGACGGTCGGCGCCGACCCGCCACCCGGCTGCCCGCTCGACAGCGAGCCACCACAGGCGGGTGGTCGCGTCCTCCGGCAGGGACATCGGTCCATCCCCTCAACCGGCAGCATGCCGCAGCGACCACCGGTGTGGCCAGGTGGTTTCCGCGGCGGTCCCCGGAGGCGTCCGGAGTGCCGGTAGGGTCGCCGACGGCTTCCCGAAGGGCGGGGACGGCTCCTGCGAGGACGGGGCGGATCGTGGCGTACCGGCTCAGCTTCTTCTGCCGCGCTGATGAGGAGCACGCGGACAGCGCGGTCAGCCTCCTGCTGGACGAGCTCCTGGCCACCGGTGGGCCGCTGTTCGGGGAGAGCTGCCCAGGCCTCGCCGACGGGGTCTCCGCGTTCCGCTTGGCGACGGCGGGGCCCGACGGCCGGCCGGTGGGTGACCTGCTGACCCTGGAGGTCCACGTGGGGGTGGCACGGATCGCCGAGTTCGTGATCGAGGCCTCGCCCGATGACGGGCACGGCGTCTGGGGCTGCGACCTGCTCGCCACGGTCACCCTCGTCGGGGACGCCCCGGACTGGCCACTGGTCGGCCGGATCGGGACGGCCCTGGAGCGGCTGTGGGAAGCGGTCCCGTGGGACGAGGCGTCGGGCTTCGAGGTCGCGGCGGGCCTGCCGTAGACGAGGGCCGCGTCGGCGCTGGGCCGACCGGGGACGGGTGGCGGCGCGGCGCGGCGGGCGGCCGCCGCACCGCGGTTAGCCTCGGGCGGATGTGGCAGGACTTGTTCGACGCGGGCGTCCCGTACGCCGAGAAGGCCGTCCGGACCGTGGTGGTCTACCTGGCGCTGCTGGTGCTGCTCCGGGTGGTCGGCAAGCGCGGGCTGGCGCAGCTGAACACCTTCGACCTGGTGGTCATGCTGCTGCTCTCCAACGTGGTGCAGAACGCCGTCATCGGGGACGACAACTCGCTCAGCGGCGGCCTGTTCGGCGCCGTCGTGCTGCTCTTCACCGATGCGGTGCTGGTGCGTCAGGCGGCGCGCTGGGACTGGTTCTCGCGGCTGTTCCAGGGGACCGAGACGGTGCTGGCGCGGGACGGGGCGTACGACCGCCGCATGATCCGCCGTCAGGGGCTGCGCCCGGCGGACCTGGACGTCGCGGTGCACCACCAGGGCGGTGACTCCATCGAGGAGGCCTCCCTGGTGGTGCTGGAGCCGGGCGGCACGCTGCTGGTCCGGCTGCGGCCCGGCGACCAGGTCGCCGACAAGGACGACGTGGCCGCCCTGCGCGCGCTGCTCGCGGACCTCCAGGCCCGCCTGCCGGAGTACCGACCCGCCAACGGCACTCCGCCCAGCGCACCCTGACACCGCGTCAGCGCCGCCCGTGCACCTCCGCGCGCCCCTCGGTCCCCCTTGATCACCCCCGGAGCCACAGGATGGAGTGGGGCACGGACGGGTGGCCCGACGAGCGGGGAGCGGCAGGCATGGACGAGACGAGCGCGGGAAGCCCGGCCTGGGGACAGGCCGTGGTGATCGGCGGCGGCTACGCCGGCCTGCTGGCGGCGCGGACCCTGGCCGACCACTTCGCCGAGGTCCTGGTGCTGGAGCGGGACGTGATGGACCGGGAGACCGGTGCGCATCCGAGCGCCCCGCAGGGGTACCACGCGCACGCGATGCTGGCCAAGGGCGCCGAGGTGCTGGAGGAGCTCTTCCCGGGTCTGCGTGCGGAGTTGGAGGCGCTCGGGGCGCCGGTCTTCGACTACGGAGAGCGGATCAGCTTCCTGCTGCCGACCGGCTACGCCACCCGGACCACCACCGGTGTGCGGGTGCAGTGCTTCACCCGGGACGAGCTGGAGCGGCGGATCCGCGGCCGGGTGCTCGACCTGCCGCCGGTCCGGCTGCTCGGCGGGGTCCGCGTCCAGGGCCTGGGCCGCGCCGCCGACGGCCGGATCGGGTCGGTCCGCTACCGGACCGCGGCCGGCGAGGAGTTGGAGGCCGATGCCGACCTGGTGGTGGACGCCTCCGGCCGCACCACCGCGATCGACGAGTGGCTGACCGGGGCCCGGCTGCCGGTCTCGGCGCGGAACACGGTCAAGGCGAAGATCACCTACACCACGATGGTCTTCGACCGCACCACGGAGCCACAGGAGTACGACCTCGCGTACCAGATGAGCTTCGCCCCCTCGGTGCGGCGCGGCGGCGCGATGCTGGCGGTGGAGAACGGCCGCTGGGTCTGCTCGCTGTTCGGCTTCGAGCAGCATCCGCCCACCGACCCGGACGGCTTCCTGGAGTACGCCCGCACCCTGGACAACCCGCGCCTGGCCGAGCACATCGCCCGCCGCAGCAGCCACGACGAGCTGCACCGCTACACCAACCCCGGCAGCACCTGGCGCCTGCACCACCGCAACCCCGGCTGGCCGGAGGGGCTGATCGCGATCGGCGACGCGCTCTGCGTCTTCAACCCGGTCTACGGCCAGGGGCTGACCGTCCCCGCCATCGAGACCGACATGCTGGGCTCGCTGCTGCGCCGTCGCCGGGCGGCGGGCACGGGCCTGGCGGGCCTGAGCCGGGACTACCTGCGCCGGGCGGCCGCGATCATCAAGGTGCCGTGGTCGCTCTCCACCACCTCGGACCTGATGTGGAGCGAGTCGGACCGGCCCCTGGCCGCCCGCTTCGCGCACTGGTTCAACCAGCAGGTGTTCGCACTCGCCCGGTACGACGCCGACGTCTGGACCCGCTTCGTCCGGGTGGCCAACATGACCGCCCCGTCCTCCCTGCTGATGCACCCCTCGGTCCTGACGAAGATCGCCCGACGGGCCGTCAGCGGACGGTGATCTCCCTCACACGGCCGTGACCGATCCGACGGTAGATCAATTCCCCACGTATGACCATGATCCCGCACAGCCGGTCCGCTCCCGTCCCGGAGCACGAGCACACGCAAACACCCGCGCACACGCACACGAACACGCACGACCACGCCCCCACCGCCGAGCTGACGCGGCTCCTCTTCGGCCCCGACCGCGACCGCGTCCACCGCCCCTGGCGCGACCTGGTGGCCGATCCCCGCATGCACCGCCGCCCGGAAGACCCCGCCTCCGAGCAACTCGCCGCCTCCTACCGTCGGTTGCGCGCCGTGAACGCGAGCGTGGACGCCGTCGCCCTGGCCGCCTCGCCCGAGCGGCTGGCGGCCATGCACGAGTGGACCGGCCCGGCCGACGGGGCGCTCACCGTGCTCTCCGGCATCCACTACAACCTCTTCCTGGGCAGCCTGCTCGACCACGACGCCTCCCCCAAGCGCCCGTTGGACGCGTACCTGCGGATGGAGCGGATCGGCACCTTCCTCTGCACCGAGCTCGGCCACGGCAACGACGCCGCCGCGCTGGAGACCACCGCCGACTATGACCGCACCGGCCGCACCTTCACGCTGCACACCCCCGCCCCGTCCGCCGCCAAGTTCATGCCCAACACGGGCCCGACCGGCGGCGCCAAGTCCGCCGTGGTCGCGGCCCGGCTCCGGGCCGACGGGCGCGACCACGGGGTCTTCCTCTTCCTCACCCCGCTCACCGACGAGACCGGCCATCCGCTGCCCGGCGTCACCGTGCACCCGCTGCCGCAGCGCCCCGGCAGCCCGGTGGACCACTGCCTGACCTCCTTCGACCGGGTGGTGCTCCCCTTCGAGGCCCTGCTCACCGGCGCGCACGGACGGCTCGCCGACGACGGCACGCTCGGCAGCGCCTTCGGCAGCAAGCGGAAACGTTTCCTGGCCGCGATCGGCCGGGTGACGGCCGGCAAGCTCTGCATGAGCGCCAGTGCGATCGGCGGTGCGCGGGCCGCGCTGGCCACCGCCGTCCGATACTCGCAGCACCGCCGGGTCAGCGGGGCCCGGCCGGACCGACGGGTGCCGCTCTGGGCCCACCGCACGCACCACGGCCCGCTGCTGGCCGGCCTGGCCACCGTCTACGCGATGACCGCCCTGCACCGCCGGACGCTGGCCGACTGGCTGGCCCACGACCCGGCCGACCCGGTCGCACGGGACGCCGCAGAACGGCAGGTGGCCGTCACCAAGGGCTGGAACACCTGGCGGGCACGCGAGTTGATCCTGGAGAGCCGCGAGCGCTGCGGCGCCCCAGGGCCTGCTCCCGGTGAACGGGCTCACCGCCCTGGCCGCCGACATCGAGGGCACCATCACCGCCGAGGGCGACAACCTCGCCCTCTGGGCCAAGGCCGCCGCCGAGCTGCTCCTCGCCGCCGACGGTGCGTCAGCGGCGGCCGCCCCGGCCGACGGTGACGGCGCCCCCGTGCACCGCGCGCTCCGCGACCCCGCCGGACGCCAAGCCCTCCTGGCCGCCGCCGGGCGCCACCACCTCGGCCGGGCCCGGGTACTGCTCCGCGAGGCCCCCGCCGGAGAGGCGATCGACCGGTGGAACGCCGCCGCCCCCGACTCGCTGGCCGCCGTCACCGCCAGGGCCGAGCACGCCGCCGGGGCCGCGCTGCTGGCCTGGGCCGAGGCCGCCACCGAGCCGACCGCGCGGAGCCTGCTGGCCGACCTGCACCGGCTGTTCACCCTGGATCGGATCGACCGCCACTCCACCGGCCTGCTGGCCACCGGCGCCCTGACCGCCCGTCAGGCCGCCGAACTCCCCGCCCTGCGCGAACGCTCCCTCAACCGGCTGGCCGGGCACGCCCTCCCCCTGGTGGACGCCTTCGACCTCCCCGAGCCGCTGCTCAGCCGCCTCCCGATCACCACCCCCGCCTACCAGGAGGCCTTCAGCGCCTGACCCCGCCACCGGGCGGCCCCGGAGGGCGAGGACCGCGAGCGGCGTGCCGCACCGAGCGGAGCGGGCCACACCGAGTGAGCGGCCACCCTGACCACCCCCGTGGGCCAGGGTGGCCCGCTCCTCCGGGCGGGCGGCTCGTCAGAGCGAGTCGCCAACCCAGTCCCACTTGCCCTGGTCGGACGGGCGCGGTTCGTAGTGCGCCCGGCCGCCGGGGCCGTGCGAGCCGAGCTCCGTCACCAGGGCCGCCCCCGCCGCCAGTTCGTCCTCGGCCGTACCGGTGACGTCCAGCAGCAGCCCGTCCAGCGGACCCCCGACCAGCTCGCGGTAGACGCGGCCGGGCAGCGGCCCCTGGTCGGGCGCCCCGTGGTCGGCGCCGTAGACCCGGCCCCGTAGCAACAGCTCCTCGTCGTGTTCGTCCATCCCGCCATCCTGCCGGTCCCCACCGACAGTTCCCCGCCCGTCGCCGCCGACGGTTCCCCGCCGGTCCCCCGCGACGGTCCCGGCGTTCAGGTGGCCGAGGTCCCCGGCTGCGCCGAGGTCCGCACCGCCGGCCTTGCGGCCGCCCGCGACGGACGCGGCCGCAGCACCTGGCCGAGCACCTTCCAGGCGAACAGCCGCTGCGGCGGCGCCTGGAGGTTGGCCACCCACAGGAACTCCCGGCCGGTGGCGGCGTCCTCGGCCGCGGCCCGGTGCAGCCGGCCCACGTACCGGTTGAGCAGCTTGACCCGCAGGGTGCGCCTGCCCTCCACGAACGGGTACCGCAGGTCGGCCCCCACCGACATGTCCCACGGCACGTCCGTGACCTGCGCCGCCCGGCGGAAGAACTCCTTCGCGGCGGCGGCCCCGCGCAGCCGGCCGAACGCCTCGCGCAGCGCCTCCGCCTGGCAGGCCGCCGCCGTCATGCCCTGGCCGTAGGTCGGGTTGAACTGGCAGATCGCGTCGCCGAAGACCAGGTAGCCCTCCGGCATCCGCTCGACCTTCTCGTAGCGCCGCCGGATGGAGACCGGAATGCGCATCAGCTTGGGCTCGGTGACCGGCTCCAGACGCTCGATCAGCCGGTGCAGCTCGGGCACGGCCAGCCGGGCGGCGAAGCCCAGGTAGCCCTCCGGGTCCACCGGCGGGTGGTCGCCGTTCATGCCGAACATGGTGACCAGCCAGCGGTCCCCCTCGGCGCTGAGCGCCACGCCGCCGCGCGGGACCGCCCCGGTGGCGCCGATCACGTACGCGTCGGCGTCGGCCTCGCCGGCCCGGCGCACGTACTCCCGGGAGACGTAGACCACCTTGGAGTCGATCCGCTCCTCCGGGGCCGGCTGGTAGCCGAGCGAGCGCAGCCAGGCCTCGCCCCGGTTGCTGCGGCCGGTCGAGTCGACGAACAGGTCGGCCGTCAGCTGCTCCGGCTCGGCGTTGACCTCCAGCACCCGTACCCCGGTGATCCGGCTCCGGGTCGGGTCGGCGACCGGCTCCAGCACCTCGCAGCGGTCGCGCACCTCCACACCGGGCAGCGCGGCCACCCGGGAGCGCAGGTAGCGCTCCAGCGCGGGCCGGCTGACCAGCAGACAGGGCAGGCCCGAGTGCGCCTGCTTCATCTCGTACCCGTCGTTGAACCAGCGCACGTCCGCCTGCGCGTCCCGGACCAGCGCCCCCTGGCCGACCAGGTCCTCACCGAGGCCGGGGAAGAGCTCCTCCAGCACCTGGAAGCCCTTGGCCAGCATTCCGTGCGCGTGCCCGCTCTGCGGAACCCCGCGCCGGGCGGCCGCCGTCTCCGGGAGCGCGTCCCGGTCCACCACGGTCACCCGCTCGTACGTCTCCGACAGCACCCGGGCCGCGAGCAGCCCGCCGATCCCAGCCCCTGCGACGACCGCGTGCCCGCCGCTCTTCCCACCCGTCATGCCGTCCTCCTCGTCGTGCGCTTGCCGGAACGAGCATGGCCCGAGCGACTTGACGACGAATTGCCGTCCGCTTGTCGCCTCGGCCGTCACAGCCGCACCGCCGCCGCCTCCCGGTCACCTCGCCCGGCCACCGCGAACGCTGCCGCTGCCGCTGCCGCCGCCGTCACCCCGTCGAGCCGCCCCGTACCCCGCCTGGTGGACCGTCAGACCGAACCGCCGCCGGGGCCACGGGGTTCTCCCCCACCTGGCGCAGCGACCGGTCACTTCATCACACCACCGGCCCCGGAGGCCGACAAGGGAGCGTGCACTTCCCGCCCGCGCGCCCCCGTGACAATGTCCGGTTCCCGTCACAGCACGTCAGAGGGTGCGACCGACCCCGGGGGGACGCCCGTGTGGAGGGGTGACCAACGCCCACTCACCTTTCGGGGGAAGCACCATGCGAGTCCGCCAGTTCTCCACCACCGCCACCACCGCCCTGCTGCTGGCCGCCACCGGCCTGGCCCTGACCGCCTGCGGGCCGCAGGGCGACGGAGGCTCGTCCGCAGCCGCGCCGGGCACCGCCAACACCGCCCTCGCCCCGAGCACCACCGCCACGCCCACCGCCACCACGCCCGGTTCGGCCGCCACCCCGGTGACGCACGGATCCACCGGCACCCCCACCGCCGGCCCGGCCAAGCCGAGCGCCACCAGGACCACCAAGCCCGGCGCCGCACCGTCCGCCGACTGCACCGCCAACGCCGCCCAGGTCGGCCGGGTGCTCCAGGCCGTCGAGGTCGGCTACTCCACCTCGGTCTGGATCAAGGCCCAGGAGACCGTCTTCCGCTGCGGCCCCGAGGTCCCCGGCGAGGGCTACTTCGAGGCCACCGGCCCGGTGAAGGTCTTCCAGCTGACCAACGAGGTCAAGAGCTCCGTGCTCCACGAGCTGAAGGCCAGGCAGCTCCCGCTCCAGGACTTCATGAAGCACCTCGACACCTGCCTGACCGACCGCAACTCCGTCCGTCTCCCGTACGGCTGCTACGGCAACCAGTTCGCCGTCACCCTCGAGAAGGGCTCCGGCAAGATCGACAAGATCGACGAGCTGTACCGCCCCTGAGTCCACCGCGTCCACCGCGTCCGGGTGCTCGTTCGACGGCGCACCAAGCCCGCCGCGCGCCGGATGCGCGCGCGATGTGCGCCTCTGGTGTGCGCGGTGGGCAGCTCCTACAGTGTCCGTGCCCAGGTGCGGGCGGCGACTGATGGTGTCTCATCGTGCAGGTGGGAGCGCTGCGGACTGTGCGCGGAACGAGCGAGGAGGGCCCGGCCCGGGCTCCGGCCCGACGGATGACCGGACAGGCGGACGGGCAGGCAGGCGGTCAGGCGGACGGACGGGCGGACGGACGGGCCGGCGAACGAGCCGACGGACAGGCGGACCGAGGGCAGGACCGGCCGCCCGTCCTGCTCCGGGAGCGGCTCCTCGACCGGCTGCTCCCGAGGCCGGCCGACGCGGGCCGGAGCCCGCTCGCCCTGCTGGTCGCCCCGGCCGGGTTCGGCAAGTCGACCCTGCTGGCCCAGGCCGCGGACCGGGCCGGGCCGGGCACCCGCGTGGTCCGCTGGCAGCCCTGCCGGGGCACCACCGGCACGGACTCGCTGCTCAGCGCGCTCGGCCGCCAACTCCCGGAGTCCGGCGGCACGGTGGAGGGCTTCCTGCGCGCCTGCGGCGGCCGTGGCCGGCCCGTCCTGCTGCTGGTCGACGACCTGCACCAGGTGCACGGCACCCCGGCCGAGGCCGCAGTCGAGGAGCTGGCCCTGCTCGCCCCGCCCGGCCTGCGGGTGGTGGCGGCGGGACGGCGCCGCCCCCTGATCAACCTGACCCGCCGTGAACTCGCCGGCACCACCGTGCTCGGCCCCGCCGAGCTCCGCTTCGGCCCCGCCGAGACGGCCCGGCTGCACGTCGCCACCGAGCACGGACCGGCGGCCGCGGCGGACGGTCACACGACCGCCCCGGACGAGCTCGCGGCCGGCTGGCCCGCCGCCCTCCTCCTGCTCGGCGGCGCCCCCCGCCCGGGGCCGCTCGCCCGGGCCTACCTGGACCGCGAGGTGCTGGCCCCGCTGCCGGCCGCACTGCGCAGCTTCCTGGCCCAGGTCTCCGCCCTCCCGGTGCTCACCCCCGAGCGCTGCGACGCCGTCACCGGCCGCACCGACAGCGACTGGCTGCTGGCCGAACTCACGGAGGACCGCGCCCTGTTGACCCCCGACGGCCGCTGGGTGGCACCCCTGCTCCGGCTCCACCTCCAGGGACACCTCGCTCCCGCCCCCACCGCCCCCACCCTCCCCGCCACCACCCTGCGCTGCTTCGGCGGCTTCCAACTCGGCCGCGACGGGCGGCTGTTGGACTGGGGCCTGACCAGGCCCCGGGCGCGCGCCCTGCTCCGGATACTGGCCATCCAGCCCAACCGGCCGGTGCACCGCGAGATCCTGATGGAGTCCCCTCTGGCCCGGCCGCCCGCCGGCCGCGGCGGGCCGCTCGCTCCAGGTCGCGGTGTCCTCGCTCCGCGCCCTGCTGGAGCCCGGCGCCGCGCGCGGCACGCCGCAGCTCCTGCAGCGCCTCGGCGAGGCCTACCAGCTCCGGGTGCCCGACCAGTGGTCGTGCGACGTACGGCAGTTCGACCAGGCGGTGGCCCAGGGCGGCCGGGCCGGCCTGCGCCGGGCCCTCAGCACCTACACCGGCGACCTGCTCCCCGAGGACGGCCCCGCCGAGTGGGTGGTCGAGCGCCGGGAGCACTACCGCCGCGAGGCCGCCGAGGCCGCGCTCGCCCTCACCCGGCTCGAACTCCTCGACGGCGCCCCGGCCGCCGCAGCCCAGACCGCCGCCCGCAGCCTGGAGATCGACCCGTTCCGCGAGGAGGCCTGGCAGTTGCTCATCACCGCCCACCGCCGCAACGGCGACCCCGCAGCCGCGGCCCGGTCCCGCCTGGGCCACGCCCGTATGCTCCACTCCCTGGGGCTCCCCCCGGCCACCCCTTGAGGAACGTGAGGAACGCGAGGAAACGGAAGGAGCCCGGATTCGGCACGCGCTGCGTGCCGAATCCGGGCTCCTCTTCGTAGCGGGGACAGGATTTGAACCTGCGACCTCTGGGTTATGAGCCCAGCGAGCTACCGAGCTGCTCCACCCCGCGTCGGTGAACACGACACTACGCCATGACCCGGCCAACACGAAATCGATAACCCGATCGCCGACGAACGGTATCCAGCCGTGACCTCGGACGGGGCCCGATGTCCGGTTTGCACCTTGTGAAGCTGCTGTAATGACTTGGTGCCCACCGAGTGTTCACGCACTGCGGCCCTCACCGGCACCACCCGCACCAGCCCCTACACCCTCCGAGGCAGGATCGACCCATGGCACTGGGAGTCGTGGCCCTCGCGGGCGTCGTCCTGCTGATCGTGCTGGTGGTCGGCGCGGCCTTCACCGCCCTCGCCTCCGGCCCACCGCTCGGCCGGCTCCTGCGCGGGTTCGGGCTGGCACTGGTCCTGATCCTCGGCGCGGTGGCGGTCATCCTCCTCCCGCCGCTGTTCAAGCGCTGAGCAGCCGTGGGCCTCGCGTTCCGTCCCCTCGAAGTCCCAGCCGCGAAAGGTGGCCGACGATGCGTGTCCGCACGGTGCTCCTGCCCGTCTTCGGCGTCTGCTCGGCCGTCGTGACGGCCTGTGCGGTGGCCGCCTGCTACGCCTGGACCACCTGGCTCGCCCCCGGCGGGGACCAGGCCCTCGCAGACGCCCGGGACAGGGCGCTCGCCGTGTCCCAGGGCGCCGCCGCCCGGATGAGCGAGAGCTACCTCCCGTCCCGCTCGGAGCAGGACGCGGCATGGGCCGCCACCGCCGCCGAGGGCTACGGCCGAGCCCACGGCACCGGTGTGGAGGCCGAGATCCGTCCGGGCGCGATCCGGCTGACGGTCGACGCCGTCGGCCACGCCCGCTTCGGCATCGGCGCCCCGGACGAGGCCCGCGTACGGGCCTGCTTCGACTGGATCCTCCCGACCGACGACGCGTCGGCGCGGATCGAGGACGTGCCCTGCGCCCTGCCGGGCGGATCCGACCTCGTCGCCATCGTCCCGGCCCGGCACCTCCCGCCGACCGGCTGAGCGTCCGTCAGGCCGCCGCCCCGTCCGCGAGGGCGGCCTCCAGGGCCCGCCGCAGGCGCGCGTAGCCGGGCGCCAGACGGCGCAGCCCGGCGGCGAGGGCCGCGTCGTCCCCCGTGACCACCGGGTACTGGAGGCCGCCGAGGGCGCGGGCCTGCCCGGCCGCCTCGGCGGCCGCCTCGGCCAGCCCGAGCAGGGCCAGGCAGGAGGCCGCGTCGGCCAGCCGCCGCGCGGCGACCCGGACGCCGAAGTGCTGCAGCAGGTCCCGCACGCCCGGCGCGAGCCCGGCCTCCACCTGCCGCGCCAGCGCCTCCAGCGCCGCCTCCCCGCCGAGTGAGCCGGGCGGCATCCGCAGCTCCTGACGGCCCGCCAGCCACCGCACCGCACCCGGCAGCGAGGCCCGCAGGGCCTCCTCGGTGCCGACCTCCCGCTCCCGCACGAAGCCGCTGCGCAGCACGTACGGCTCGGCCGTGTAGGCGACCGAATCCCCCGCCCAGGCGGCCGTGAAGGCGTCGAGCGGCATGGTCGCGTACGGGTGCCCGTGCGGGTCGTGGAGCAGCACGGTGCCGTCCTCCCCCACCTCCAGGACCACCACGTAGTGGTCGCCGCCGTCGGCGTTCGGCGTGCCGGGCTGGTACAGGAGCAGGCCCATGTCCACCGGCCCGGCGAGCACCGGTCCGCCTTCGGCGCAGGCGCGCCGCAGCCGTTCGACCGCCTGCTCGGCCGTCCCTCCGGCGGTGCGCTCGCACCGCCAGCCGAGCAGGTCGACCGCCGCGTCCAGGCCGAGCTCCGGGTCCCAGCCGTACGGGCTGAAGAAGGGCAGCTCCCCGGCGATGAGTTCGGCGCCGAACGCCGAGCCGGTCAGGGTCTCCAGCACGGTGGTGGACGGGGCGGCGGGCCCGAGCAGCATCGCGAGGGAGTTGGTGTAGCAGTAGGGGCCTGAGCCGGTGTAGCCGAACATGCGGTGGTCCTCTTCCGTTTCCTCTGGGGCCGACGGGCTCAGCCAACGGCCTCACACGGTGTCAGGGTCAAGCCCCGCCGGGGACTCAGGCAGCGGCGGCCCGCACCCGGGCGGCGGAGCGGGCCAGCAGGGCCACGGCGAGCACGGTCGGGGCGAAGCCCACCACGCAGGCCGCCAGCACGGCCGCCGGGGTCAGGCCCATGGCCGTGGTCAGGGCGATCGCGACGCCGGCCAGCGGCACGACCACCAGGGGGCTGAGCAGCAGCAGGGCGGCCAGGCGCTTCTCGCGCGCGGACCACTGCGGGGCCCGGGCGACCCGTACGGCCGCGACGATCGCGGCGATCAGGGCGAGGCCCGGACCGACGCCCGGGACGAGGAGCAGCGGGAGGACCAGGCCGGCCGTCAGCAGCGTGACGGTGGTCCGCCGCCCGCCCTCCGCGACGGGCCGGGCCTGGCCCTCCTCGGCCAGCGCCGCGTCGGCGATCTGCCGGGGAGTGCCGAGCCGCTCCAGCACCTGCCGGGCCGCCGCCTCGTCCCCCTCCGACGCCTCGGCGAGGGCCACCTCGACGTGCTCGCGCAGGTCGGCGAGGAGCTCGCGCCGACGCTCGGCGGGCAGGGTGGCGGTCAACCGGGCGACGGCGTCGAGGTGTTCGCGGACCAGGGGGTGGTCGATGGGGTTGTTCACGGCTTCTCTCCCGGGGTGAGGACGTGGTCGACGGCTTCGCGGAAGGCGGGCCACAGCGTGGTGAACTCCTCCAGCGCCGCGCGGCCGGCCTCGGTCAGCGTGTAGTAGCGGCGGGACGGTCCGCTGGCGGAGTCCCGCAGGAAGGTGTCGGCGAGCCCGGCCCGGCGCAGCCGGGAGAGCAGGGGGTAGATGGTCCCCTGACTGGTCGCCAGCGTCGGGAAGCGTTCGAGCTCCTGGAGCAGCTCGACCCCGTAGCGCGGGGCGTCGCGCAGCAGTGCCAGGACGCAGTACTCCAACACGCCCTTGCGCAGCTGAGTGGCGACCGCCCCGTCCGACGGGTCGGCGCCACCTCCGCCCGTGTGTGTGTTGCCAGGTACCATGCGACGCAAGATAGCAGGCGGTGCAAGGCTCGGCGCAACAGCGAGGCGAAACCCGCTTGACCGGTGCCGCAGGATGGCAGGGTGATCAGCCGTGACCGCGCCCTCGAGATCCTCCGCGCCCACCTCGCCAAGAAGGAGAGCTGGCCCCACTCGGAGACCGCGCCCCCGTTCCACATCCAGCGCGTGAAGAAGATCCCCCACGCCGGCTGGCTGATCCACTACGACCGCTCCGACCTCGACCCGCACGCCGAGCCGCACGCCGTCGGCTGGAACGGCGGCCACCTCGTGGTCGACGGCGTGGACGGCAGCCTCCACTACGTCAACGCGGTCTGGTGGACCGACGAGGGCTGGACGGACGAGTACCTGATGCACGTCCACGGCCACCGCTCCCCCGACCGGCTCGCCGCCGCCGTCCGTGCCCTGGACGCCGCCGAGGGCGCGGTGGCCGCCCTGGCCCACCTCCGCAGGGTCGCGCCGCGGCTGCTCCTCCACCAGGCCCGCGCCTATCTCACCGCCGTCCGCGACGGATCCGAACCCCCGGACGAGCTCTACGAGTTGACCCGCCCACTCCCCCTCCCGACCCCGGCCCACATCGAAACCGTGGCCGGCCCGGCCGTCTGACGGCGGCACTCAGGGACGGCGGAAGAACTCCGCCTCGGCCAGGGCCACCCGGCGGCCCGGACCGGTGCCGTAGGCCCCGTCGACGGTGAGGCGCAGGCGCTGGACCCCGCTCACGGCGAGGCGGAACCTCTGCGGGCCCGGGGCGTCGGCGAGCTGCAGGGTGCGGGTGGTGACGCCTCCGCCGGGGGCGGTGAGGGTGACGGTCAGCGCCCGGGGGCGGGCCTGGGTGAGGAACTGTTCGGCGTTGGCGGACACGCCGCTGTGCAGCACGAGGTCCACCAGGCGGACCGGGGAAGGCAGTTCGACCTCCAGGTACTCGCCCCGGGCGTCCCCCTCCCCGGCCGGGGACCAGGAGCGGTCGTTGGTGCCGTCCACCGCCAGGGCGGCCTGGTGGCCGGGTTGTTCGGAGGAGGCCCGGACGGCGGTGGGGTGGATCTGCTGGGGATCCGCGATCCGGTCCCGGACCGCCTCGACCCCGGCCGACAGCTGCGCCCGGGCCAGGTAGCCACCGCCCAGCAGCAGCACCAGGACCAGCAGCGGCAGCACGAACCGGGGCCGCCGCCACACCCGCCGCCTCAGCCGCTCCCCCGCCGCCGGCGCCGCCCGCCCCGGGCGGCGCGGCCCGGACAGCCGTCGCCACCACGGTGGCCGCACCGCCACGGGGGCGTCCGTGAGGGAGGCCCCGCAGCGGCGGCAGAAGCGCCGGCTCGGCACGTTCCCGCTGCCGCACTGACCACAGATCAACTCGCCCGGGGCGGGCGGCTCCGGCGGCTCGACCGGTGGAGCCGCCGGCCCCGGGAGGGCGGGCACCGGCGCCCCCGGCTGGACGGGCCCGGCCGTCGGCGCCACCGCGGGGACGGCCGGAGGCACGGTCGGCCGGGGCGGCACCGCGTGCGCGGCCGGCACCGTCGGCGCCCTCGGCGTCGCGGGTGCCACCGGCGTCGCGGCTGCCACCGGTGCCGGCGCGGCAGTCGGCTCGGGCTGCCGCGGGCGGTCCTCCCAGGACAGGTACGCGCCGCAGGCCCCGCAGAAGTCCTCGCCCCACGCGGTCGGTGCCCCGCAGTTCTCACAGGTCGTCATGTGCTCCGCCCACTCCCGTCGTCGCCGGTCAGGACCTCGACCCGCGGCCGCAGGTGCGCCGGGCACTCGGCCCGGACCAGCTCCAGCACCGCCGCCGCGTCCACCGCCGCGGCGCCCTCCGGCAGCCGCAGCCGCACCACCAGCCGCCCCTCCGCCGTCCCCGGCAGGGCGCCTCCGGGTACGGCCGACCAGGCCGCCCCGCCGCTCTCCTCGATCTCCGGCCGCACCCCGAAGTGCAGCTCCACCCGGTCCGCCAGCCCCGCCGGGGTGCCGCGCAGGGCGTGCAGGCCGACCGCCCGCCGCACCGCCTCCCGCTGCCGCCGCGGCTCCGCCGGGAGGGCCGCGCCGACCCAGTGCGCCAGGCTCCGCACGAAGTCCGCCGGGGCCAGCGCGGGGTCGAAGTAGGCGGGCAGGTTGTCCAGGGTGGCGAACACCGGGGCGAGCACGCCGTCCAAGGCTTCCGTGAACCGGTGCAGGAACTCGTTCTCGCCGTACACGGCCGGGAGTTGACCGGCGATGGGGTGCGGCGTGCCCAGCCCGGACAGGGCGCCCCGCACCGCCCCGCCGCTCACGAGACGCGCACCTGGTGCTCGAAGGAGAAGACCAGCGCGTGCGGTGCCAGCGCCACCCGGTCCGCCGCCTCGCCGCGGCGCCTGGTCCGCGGATCGGCCGGGTACAGCCGTACCCGTTCCACCAGCTCCAGCCCCGGCAGCCGCTGCAGCACCGCGAACAGCTCCCCCGCCACCACCGGCCGGCCGAACGGCCAGCCCCCACCGCCCGGCCCGCCGGTCAACGGGTCCAGGTAGCGGTGGAGTTCGGCGGTCGCCAGCCGTTGCAGGACGCCGCGCGAATGGCCCGGCCGGGCCTGGACCTCGGCCACCACCGTCACGCCCTGGTAGTACGGCGGCTCGACCAGCAGCCGGGCGCCGAGCAGCCGCCGCGCGTCCAGGTGGGCCGTCACCCTCGCCAACAGGTCGTCCGAGCAGACCAGTTGGCCGAAGTCCAGCTGCCCGGTCCACGGATCGGCCTCGGCCCGGGGCACCAGCAGCACCCGCACCCCGCCCGCGTCCGGCCCCCGCTCCTCCCCCACGCAGCGCACCCGGCCGACCTCGGGAGCCGCCTCCCGGGCCAGCTGCTCGTAGTCCTCGGCCGTCACCGCCCTTCCCCTGGTGCGGAGTTCGAGCTGTCCGCGCTGCCGGGCGTCCGCCACCCGTTCGCCGTCGACGCCCCCCGTGGCGGCGGCCCGGTTCTCCACCCTGGCCAGGTAGGGCACCGAGCTGCGCAGCACGGTCAGGGTGCGGCGGGCCACGTTGCCCCGCCGTCCCCCGCCGGTGCGGTAGGCGCGCAGCCGGACGGGGGGCGCCCTTCGCCGGGACGGCGCCGTAACGGCGCAGGGTGCCGTCCGGTTCCCGTACCGCCGGGCCGAGCCGGACCTCTCCCGCGGCCCGGTCGAGGCGGAAGTGCGGGTCCTCGGGGCCGGAGTCGGTGAAGTGCTCGACCTCCCGCCACGGCGCGCCGGCCACCTCCAGCACCAGCGGCCCGCCGCCGGCGGCCACCGGCGGGCGGGCCACGGGGAAGCACTGGCCGGGCACGCCCTCGGCGGTGCCCAGCAGTTCGGCGGTGACCAGTTCGCCGTGCACGGCACTCGTGGTGCCGCCGACGGTGAAGGCCCGGGCCGTGACCAGCTCCGGGCTGGCGGAGTAGTCGGGGCGGCCGGACAGCGGCGGCAGCACCCGGCAGCGCAGCCAGCCGGCCCGCCGTCGGGCCTCCACCGAGGCGGTGTGGCCGCCGGGCACGTGGAGCTGCACGTCACCGCTCTGGTTCAGGCCGCCGGTGCTGTCGCCCTCCACCTCGCACTCCACCCACCCCTCGGCCGTCCAGGCCTCCCAGACCAGCGGTGGGTACAGCGGGTTGATGCCGTGGCCGCGCACCGGGAACTCCAGCCGGAGCACCACCAGGCAGTGCGGCACCGCCTGCGAGAGGCCGAAGGCCAGCACGTCGCCCGGCCGCGGCACCGGGGAGAAGCAGGCCGTGCCCCCGGCGCCGGCCAGTTCCACGTCACGGTCGGTCAGGCGCCCTTCCCCGCCGGCCCCGCGGACCTCGCCGACACCGCCGGCCGCGTCGGCCGCCCCGGTCGCGAGGTGGAGCAACGCGCAGGGCAGGATCACCAGTTCGCGGTCGGTGGAGAAGACCACCGGCTCGTCCTCGGTGGTCCGCTCGGTGGCCACCTCGGTGCCGGCCGGCACCACGACGGGCTGGTCCTGCGCGGCGGAGAGCCGGCAGGTCACCTCCGCCCGGGCGGCGGCCGGCGGGTGCAGCCGCAGGCCGATCAGGTCCAGGAAGGCCAGGTGGTTGCGGTCCGGCACCCGGTTGAGCCGGTACAGCAGCTGGTCGACCATGTGGGCGAAGGTCTCGATCAGGGTCACGCCCGGATCGGAGACGTTGTGGTCGGTCCACTCGGGGCAGTGCTGCTGAACCGCCCGCTTGGCCTCGTCCACCAGGTCCTGGAAGCGGCGGTCGTCCAGGTTCGGCCCGGGCAGGCTCACGGCTGCCCGCCCTCGTGCCCGGCTCCGTCGTGCTCGGCTTCGTGGAGGTCGGCGCCCTCGTGCTCGGGGATCACGTAGAACGGGAAGACCAGGTTGCGCGGGTCGTTGGTGCCGCGCACCGTGTACCGGATGTCGATGTAGAGCCTGCCGAGGTCCACGGTGTCGAACCCGACCGCCACGTCGGCCAGTTCGATCCTCGGCTCCCAGCGCTCCAAGGAGAGCCGCACCTCGTACGCGATCAGCCCGGCGGTGGCCGAGTCGGCCGGCGCGAAGACGTGGTCGTGGATGGCGCAGCCGAAGGCCGGGCGCATCGGCCGCTCCCCGGGGGCGGTGCCCAGGATCAGGTGGATGCTCTGCTCGATCTCGCGGTCGGCGCCGACCAGGGCGATCGAGCCGGTCCGGTCGGTGCGCACCGGGAACTCCCAACCGGCCCCGATGAACTGCCCGTTCACGCTCATCCGCCGATCAGCACGGTCATGCAGCCCACCAGCACCGGGGCCCCGCACCCCGCCAGGTCGCCCATCCGGACGGCCGGACGCCCGCCGATCAGCACGGTCGGGCAGCCCGGCGGCACCATGACGGTGGGCGGGTGCACGGCGGGCGGTGGGAAGGAGCAGACGTGCGGGGTGCCGACCACGGCGGCCGGCAGGCCGCCGATCAGCACGGTGGGCACGCCGGGCGGCCCGACCGCCCCGGGGTGTCCGGTCGGGTCCCCGACCCTCGCTGCTGGCGGCATCCGCGCTCTCCGTCCTTTCGCTTCCGCTGGGTTGACGTCCACTCAGTTGATCCGCACCAGGGCCGCCTGGATCGAGCAGCTCGCACCGCCCTTGATCTCGGTGCTCGCCCGCCCGTCGATGCCCACGGTGGCGCCCTGGAGGTCCACCTGACCGTTGCTCTGCAGCTTCAACGCCCCGGCGCCGCCGTCCACCTGGACACCCGAGCGGGCCGTCACCCGCACCGACCGGCCCGAGAGTTCGAGCTCGCCTCCGCCCGCGTCCAGGCTGATGCCCTTGCCCGTGACGGTCACCTTCTCCCGGGCCTCCACCGTGACGGTGCCGTCGCTGTGCACGGTGATCGCGGTCCGCTGCTGCTCCAGGTCGATCCGCAGCTTCCCGTCCCCCGACGCCAGCCGGACCCCGACCGGCCCGTTCTCGACGTCCAGCAGCTCCAGCCGCTGGCCCGAACGGGAGGCGAGGGAGCGGCGGTTGAGCCGGCCGCTGGTGGAGTCCACCAGCCCCGAGGCGTGCGCACCGGGGTGGTCCTGTCCGTTGTAGAGGCCGCCCAGCACGTACGGGTGGTCCAGCAGGCCCTGGCCGAAGGCGACCAGCACCTCGTCCCCCACCTCCGGGCCGAACACCCCGCCGCCACCCTTGCCGCCGAACTGCGCCGAGCGGGCCCAGTCGCTGACGTAGTCCTCGGAGAGCCAGGGGAAGGAGAGCTTCACCCGGCCCTGGTGCTCCGGGTCCCTGATGTCGGTGACGACCGCGTTGACCACGCCGTGGATCCGCTCGCGCCGCCGCGCGGGCTCCGGCCGGGTGCCGCCCCCGCCGACGGTCAGCCAGGTCTGGTACCCCACACCCGGATCGAAGACGTGCCGGGTCGCGGTGACCGTCCAGCGCCCCTCGAAGGGCTTGCCGACGTTGGTGAGCGCGATCGCCGATCCCGCCCGCAGCGCCGGGATGCCCATCGCCACCACCTCCAACTCCGCGAAGGAGGAGGCGACTTCCTCCGCCAGCGCGCGGGCAGCGGTGTCCGCCACCGCCCCGTTCCGGTACGGCACCCCGGTGACCGGCAGCACCGGCCGCCCGAACGGCTCGCCCGCCTTCGCCGGAGTCAGCCCGAGCGCGAAGCGGCCGGTCGACCCGGACGGCACCCGGGCCACCACCGCCTGCTTGGCCGGGACGCTCCAGCCGCGCAGCTCCACGTCGTGCACCTGGTCGGCGGAGGTGACCACCGCCTGGCAGCGCAGCAGGTTGCGCCCGAGCTCCAGCACGTACGGGCTGGCGCGCACGGGGGTGTCGGGGCTGGGTGCGGCCGCGGCCTCGGCCGGCCTGCGGAAGTCGAACCTCCCGTCCACCACCGCGAACTCGCAGCCGGACTCGGCAGCCAGCACGGTCAGGAACTCCCAGTCCGTGACGTTGCCCTGGGTGGTGTACGGCAGCACCGTGCGGGTGGCGTCGACCGTCCCGAGCACCAGCCCGGCCCTGCGCACCACGGTGCGGACGATGTCGGAGGCGGTCATCTCGCGGTAGCCCACCACCCGGCGGCCGCGGAACAGCCGGTGCGAGTGGTCCAACCCCCGCACCACCGTGAAGGTGCCGGTGTCGTCCAGGTCCACCTCCAGGGCCGTCACCTCCCCGGAGACCAGCAGCCGCCGCTCCGGCTCGTCGCCGGCCTTGGCGTACAGCTTCACGCCGCTGCCGATGGTGAGGCCCCCGCGCTCCAGCACGGTGTGGTTCGG
>NZ_BAAAYB010000025.1:0-29776 GCF_039535905.1 Kitasatospora albolonga
CCCGCCTCGGTGCAGCCGTGACGTGGTCGGCGATCGTGAGCGGCCGTCAGGTATGCGTTACCGGTGGTGTGGGTCGGCGTCTCGTACGGCGCGTGCAGTGCAAGTCGGTTGCGCGAGCCGATCGCGCCGTCCCCGCGAAGAGGTCGCCGCCGCCCCCTGAGGGCGCCGCAGGCGCCGGCGTTCGACGCCCGCCGGGCGAGCTCGCCCGAAAAGAAAGAAAAAAAAAAAAGGGAAGAAGAAAAAAAAAAGGGAAAAAAAAAAAAAAAAAAAAAAAAAAAAAAAAAAAAAAAAAAAAAAAAAAAGAAAAAAAAAAAACAAAAAAAAAAAAAAAAAAAAAAAAAAAAAAGGGGAAAAAAAAAAAAAAAAAAAAAGAAAAAAAGGAAAAAAAGGGGGAAAAAAAGGGGGAAAAAAAAAGGTACCGAAGACCTCGGGCCCTCGCCCTCGGCGGCCAGCGCGAGCAGCGCGGGGCGAGGTCCTGCTCGAGGAGATCTGGGGCCCGGCGCACTCGTGCAGCGCCCGATGCCGACTCGGCGGCGCGGCGCAGGGTGGCCCGCTGGGCGGCCCGGCGCTGAGCGTCCGTCAGCTCGGCGAGGGCGGTCTGCCGGACGGCCGTGGTGGGCGTCCCGGCTCACCGGGCCCTCGGGGTGTTACCCGGGCAGCGAGGCCAGACCCTCCGTCAGCTCCCGCAGGGCGGTGGAGGCCAGGGCGGAGTGCACGTCGGTGCGGGAGAGGTAGAGGGCCGCTCCCCCGGCGGCCGCGTCCAGTTCGGCGAGGCTCGGGGCGCGGCCCTCGGGCCACTTGGCCTCGTCCCAGCCGTGGCCGATCAGCACGCCCTCACCGGCCGCGGCGAAGGCGGCGATCCGCTCCAGGGCCTCGGCCAGCGAGGGGGCAGCCGGTCAGGTCGAGACCGGTCAGCGCCAGGCCGGCCGAGGTGGCGTGCACGTGGGCGTCCACGAACGCGGGGGTGACCAGCGCGCCGTCCAGCTCCACCACCTCGTCGGCGGTCGCCGCGTACGCCTCGGCGGCGCCGTCGCTGCCGACCCAGGCGATGTGTTCCCCCTCGGCCAGCATCGCGGTGGCGAACGGGTCGGCGGGGCTGTAGACGGAACCGCCGCGCAGCAGCACGGTGCGGTGGGTGGTGGGTGCGCTCATGGGCACCAGTCTGCACCCGGACGGTTCCCGTCAGAGCTTCGGGGGTCGGGCCTCGTACGGGGTGGAGAGCACCACGGTGGTGCGGGTGGAGACGCCGGCCGCGCTGCGGATGCGGGCGAGCAGGTCCTCCAGGTCGCCGGGGGCGGAGACCCGGACCTTGAGGATGTAGTTCTCGTCGCCCGCGACGCTGTGGCAGGCCTCGATCTCCGGCAGCCCGGCGAGGCGTTCGGGGGTGTCGTCGGGGCTGCTCGGGTCGAAGGGCTTCACCGAGATGAACGCGGTCAGCGCCAGGTCGACCGCGTCCGGGTCGATGATGGCGGTGTAGCCGCGGATGACGCCGCGCTGCTCCAGGCGCCGCACCCGCTGGTGCACCGCCGAGGTGGACAGGCCGGTGGCCTTGCCCAGGTCCGTGTAGCTCATCCGGCCGTCTTCGAGCAGCAGCCGGACGATGCGTTGGTCGAGATCCTCCACAAGGCGCAAACCTAGCGCGCCCGGTGACGTTCCGCCGACACCGGGCGTCCGGTTCCCGCCACGGCCGGGTTGACGGCGGGTCAGGGCCCGACGGGTGACGGCGGCGGCGGGTCCGCGGTGCGCTGCCCGGATCGGGGGTACCCGGACCGAAGACTGGGCACATGAGAGCCTCCCGCCCCGGCACCCTGCTGCGCCTGGCCGCCGCCACCGCGCTGCTCGCCCTCGCCGTCCCGGCCACCGCGACGGCCGGTGAGCCGCGCCACCGGCCCTGCGTCGGCTCGCAGGTGCCCGAGGAGGGGCCGGCCCGCGAGGTGCTGCGGATCGCCGAGGCGGCGAAGGCCGAGATGGGGCTCAACTCGGTGATCCTGCGGGTGAGCCGGGGCGGCCGGGAGCTGATCACCACCGCCCTCGGCGAGTCGATGACCGGGGTCCCGGCCGAGCCGGCCATGCACTTCCGCAACGGCAACATCGCGATCAGCTACCTGGGCACCGCCCTGCTCCAGCTGGTGGACGAGGGCGTGGTGAGCCTGGACGACCCGGTCTCCACCTGGCTGCCGGACCTGCCGGACGGCGAGCGCATCACCCTGCGGATGCTCGGCTCCTCCACCTCCGGCCTGGTCGACTACGTGACCTCCCCGGGTTTCGGCGAGGGCCTGTACGCGGACCCGTTCCGGCAGTGGACGGCGCGGGAGCTGGTGGACGTCTCGCTGCACCAGCACCCCTGGTACGACCCGGGCACCAACTGGAGCTACTCGCACGCCAACTTCGTGCTGCTCGGGGCCGCGTTGGAGAAGATCACCCACACCCCCCTGGAGCAGCTGCTCCAGGAGAAGGTGCTGGACCGGCTGGGCCTGGCCGAGACCAGGAACTCCTCCACCCCGGACATCCCCGCCCCGGTCCTGCACGCCTTCACCGCCGAACGCGGCACCTACGAGGAGTCCACCTTCTGGAACCCCTCCTGGACCACCGCCCCGGGCGCCGTCCAGACCACCGACATCTGCGACCTGGCCCGCTCGGCCGGCGGCATCGGCGGCGGCGAGCTGCTCTCCGAGGCCTCCCGCGCGGAACTCCTGAACCCCGGCACGGTCGGCCTCGGCCACCCGACCAAGCGCTGCCCCGAGACGGTCTGCCTCCCCCAGACCGAGGCCACCCACTACGGCATGGGCGTGGTGGTGCTCGGCGACTGGATCTCCCAGCACCCCCTCTTCTACGGCTACACCGCCTCCCAGGCCCACCTCCCCTGCGACGACCTCTCCATCGCCGTCACCACCACCAAGGGCCCGAACACCCCCGGCGGCCACACCGCCCAGACCATCACCCAGCGCATCGCCACCGCCCTCGCCCCGGACCACCCCATCCCCGACTTCGGCCGGGGCTGAGCCCGGCCGAAAATCCGTACCCCTCTAACGGTGTAAGGGATAGATTCTCCCTTACACCGTTAGAGGAGGTACGCCCATGCCCGGCAGCGAAGGTCCCGCGCCGCTGAGCCGCCCGGCGATCGCCGCCGCCGCTCTGCTGGTGCTGGAGCGCGAGGGCGTGAACGGGCTGTCCATGCGCAAGGTGGCGGCCGAGCTCGGGGTGCAGGCACCCTCGCTCTACTGGCACGTGCGGAACAAGGAGGAGATCCTCGACCTCCTGTCGGACGCATTGATGACCGATGCCGAGGCGCCGCCCCCGCACGGGAGTTGGCGGGAGCAGCTGCGGGAGTACTGCCTGCGGTACCGACGCCACCTGCTGGACCGGCGGGACGCGGCGAAGGTGGTGGCGGGGCGCCTGGCGCCCGGGCCGGCGCTGCTGCGTCTGATGGACGATCAGCTGGGGCGCCTGCGCGCGGCGGGGTTCTCGGACCCGGACGCGGCGATGGTCAACTACCTGCTGGGCGCGTTCGTCCAGGGCTTCGTGCTCCAGGAGCAGGGGCCGCTCTCCGCCGCCGAGGCGATGGGCGCCGACCGCCGGGCGGCCGCCGACGCCGCCGGGGCTCAGCTGGCCGCGCTGCCGCCGGAGGACTTCCCGCACCTGACCGCCCTGGCCGGCGCCCTGACCGGCCCGGGCATGGACGAGCGGTTCGAGTTCGGCCTCGAACGCCTCCTCGACGGACTCGCCGTCCTGCTCGCCGGGCAGGACCCCACCACCCCGGAAGGGCACCACCCATGACCGAGCGCACCTACCGCGTGATCGTCCGCGGCGTCTTCGCCGACCTCGACGAGGACCACCGCACCACCCTGCTGGCGCGGGCCCCGCAGCACAGCCACCTGTTCGCCGCCTTCACCGACGAGGGCACCCTGGTCTACGACGAGCAGCTGCACGCCTTCAGCTACCGCTGCGTGGTCCGCCAGCCGGCCGAGCTGGCGGACGAGGCGGCGGGCCCGGCCGCCGAGGAGCGGGCCGCGGCGGCACTGGCGGCCCGCGGGGTCGGCCACGGCGAACTGCGCAGCCAGGTCACCAGCATGGACGACATGAAGATCCGCCGGCCCCGCCGGGGCTGACGACCGCAGCGGCGGCCGGGGCCGGCGCGCCGCCCTGGCCGGCGCCCGGAGCGGCGCCGGGCCCGCGAGGAGGAAGCGCGGAGGACGTGACGAGGTCGTGACGAGGTCGCGAGGGGCGCGCAGGTGGCACATGCCGCGTGAATGTGGCCCAGAGCACACGGTGTGCATCACACTGCGGCCCTCCGCAGGGTTATGAGTCCCCGTCAGCGGGAAGTGCTGCTCTTGGCCGGGGCCGACGAAGGCCGGGCCAGATCCGAGGGGGATCACATGCCTGCTGTCGAACAGCCTTCCCGCACCGCTGCGGAGGATCACGAACGCCTCGACTTCGAGGACTTCCCGGGTGTCGACCCGGGCGAGATGGAGACCTGGGAGATCTTCCGGGTGCACTGCCCCGAGTGCGACCGCCCGATCGCGCTGCTCGGCGACGAGGACCGGCTGCCGCAGCACGCCGTCCTGCCCACCGCCTGGCACCCCTTCTCCGCCCAGCTCTGCCCGGGCACCGGCGCGCCGACCGCCGAGCTCGCGGAGTGCGACTCGGCCGAGCACGCCGAGCCGAACGGCATGGAGCTGATCAGCCTGCCGGCCGACTTCGACTGGCGCACCCACCCGTTCTCGCACGCGGGCGCCCCGGGCTCGGGCCCGCTGGAGCGCCGCGCCCGGGTGCCCCAGCAGCGTTCGCGCGGCCTGGTCCGGCACTGACCGCCCGTCCGCCGCGACGCCCCTGAAACCTCGTACGAACCCGTAGGGCGCCGGTCCCCCCGTGCGGACCGGCGCCCTCCGTGGTGACCACACGCTTCAGCGGCCGCTGAGGTGACGCCCGATCACCAGCCGCTGGATCTGGTTGGTGCCCTCCACGATCTGCAGCACCTTGGCCTCGCGCATGTAGCGCTCGGCCGGGAAGTCCTGGGTGTAGCCGGCGCCGCCGAGCACCTGGACGGCGTCGACCGTGACGCTCATCGCCGCGTCGGTGCAGAACAGCTTGGCCATCGCGGCCTCCTTGGAGAACGCCATCCCGGCGTCCCGGCGGCGGGCCGCCGCGAGGTAGAGCGAACGCCCGGCCTCGATCTTGGTGGCCATGTCGGCCAGCATGAAGGACAGGCCCTGGAACTCGGCGATCGGGCGGCCGAACTGCTGCCGGGTGCCCGCGTACTCCACCGCCAGGTCCAGCGCGGCCTGGGCCACGCCGATCGCGCAGGCGGCGATGCCCAGCCGGCCGGAGTCCAGCGCGGAGAGGGCGATCTGGAAGCCCTGGCCCTCCTCGCCGACCAGCCGGTCCTCGTCCACCCGCACGCCGTCGAAGTGCAGCTGGGCGGTGGGCGAGGAGCGCATGCCCATCTTGTGCTCCGGCGGCGCGGCCGACAGGCCCTCGGCGTCGCCCGGCACCAGCAGGCAGCTGATCCCGCGCGGGCCGTCCTCGCCGGTGCGCACCATCGAGCTGTAGAAGTCGGCCTGCCCGCCGTGGGTGATCCAGGCCTTGGTGCCGTTCACCACGTACTGGCCGCCGTCCTTCTCGGCCCGGGTGCGCAGCGCGGCCGCGTCGGAGCCGGACTGCGGCTCGGAGAGGCAGTAGGCGCCGAGCTGGGCCCCGCCGAGCATGCCGGGCAGCCAGCGACGCTTCTGCTCCTCGGAGCCGAAGGTGGCCAGGGCGTGGCAGGAGAGGGTGTGAACGCTGACGCCGAGGCCGACCGCGAGCCAGCCGGCGGCCAGCTCCTCCAGTACCTGGAGGTAGACCTCGTACGGCTGCTCGCCGCCGCCGTACTCCTCGCCGTAGGGGAGGGAGAGCAGCCCGGCCTCGCCGAGGGTGGCGAACACCTCGCGCGGGAAGCGGTTGGCGGCCTCGTCCTCGGCCGCGCGGGGGCGGAGCTCGTTCTGCACCAGGTCCCGGGTCAGGGCGAGGAGCTCGCGGGCCTCCTCGCTCGGCAGCTGGCGGTCCACGGGCTTGGCAGCGGCGGAAGTCATGAGGGTTCGTCGCCTCCTCGGTCGGGCGCCGGCCCGGAGGGTACGGGTCGGCGCGGCAGGTCGGCCCGAGCACCACCGGATCGCGGTGAACGCTCGTTCACAGGGCTTGGCGTTGTGCAGTATGCCCGATGCCGGGCGCGCCGTCACGGTCCGGAACGGCACATCACCCGAGCTCCGGTGCCACAACGTCAGAACCGGCCGCGGGGCCGCGACCTGCGGCCGCCCGTAGAGTGGGCCGGTGACCGCCGCCGACCTCGCCCCGCTCGCCGACCGGCTGCGCGCCCTGCCGCCGTCGCTCGGCCCGGTGCGGCTGGTCGCCGTCGACGGGCACGCGGGCTCGGGCAAGACCACCTTCGCCGGACGCCTGGCCGAGGCGCTGGGCGGCGCCCCCGTGGTGCACCTGGACGACCTGGCCACCCACGAGGAGCCGTTCGGCTGGACGCGGCGCCTGCGCACCGAGGTGCTGGAGCCGCTGGCGCGCGGCCGCACCGCCGAGCACCGGGTCTACGACTGGGTCGGGCGCCGGTTCGCGACGGTCCGTCAGGTCCCGCCCGCGCCCGTGGTGCTGCTGGAGGGGGTGGGCGCCGGACGGCGCGAGGTGCGGCCCGATCTGGCGCTGCTGGTCTGGATGGAGCTGGGCCAGGCCGCCGCCCGGGCCCGCGGCGAACTGCGGGACGGGCCGGAGCTGGCCGGCTTCTGGGCCGGCTGGGCGGTCGCCGAGCGGGCCCACTTCGCCGCCGACCCGAGCCGTCCGTACGCCGATCTCCTGGTGCACGGAGTCACCGGCCGGATCGCTGAGGGCACCCTAAGTGAGACCTCCGCAGGGCCCTTGACCTGGGGGATCGGCAGCATTTAGGTTCAGCTCAGCGCGCGGTTGGTTGAGCGCGCAACCACAGACGCGGCACCTCCGGCTTGTTCCCCCGTGAGCCGGAGGTGCCGTCCCCCTCCCGGCGCTCCGCCGAAGATCGTCCAATCTCGCGTCGCCCCACCGGATTTGATGCCGGATTGGCTTCGCGCGCCACCCTTCCGGATCAGCCTCCCACCGGTACGATTTCCGCAAGGGGGTGTGCTGGTGCACACGGCGGGGGGCTGAGTGTCATGGCGAGTTCCGATTCCACCGGGCCGGACCGGCTGGCCGACCGGGCCTGGCTGCGGGCGATGGACGCCTACGCCGCGGGCTCGTACGCGCGCGCGGAGGAGGAGTTCCGCACCGCCGTGCGGCTCGACCCGGGGATGGCGGACGCCTGGCTCGGCCTGCACGCGCTGCGCTGCGACACCTCCGCCGCACTGGTCGAGATGCACCGCCACCAGAAACGTTTCGGCGAGCAGCGCGCCCAGCACCGGCGGCCGCTCAGCTCCTGGTACTGGCTCGGCTGGTGGGTGCAGCCCGTCCTCGAGGACGCCCGCGACCTCGCGCTGGCGCACGCCTCGCACTGGCTGGACGGCCGGCACCTGGCGGAGCTGGACACCGCCCTGGCCTCCTGCTCCTCCCCCGAGGACGACCCCTCGGTCCGCTTCCTGCACGCCTGCCGCTCCTACCTGCTCAAGGACTGGGAGCAGCTGATCCGCGACACCGAGCCGCTGCTGGACGACCAACTCCTCGGCATCGAGGCCGGGTTGTTCGCCGGCATGGCCCGGGTCCGCCTCGACATGTGCGCCCAGGCCCAGCACCCGCTGGCCGTCTCGCTGGCCCGCTGCCGCTCCGAGCAGCCCCAGCGCAAGGAGCTGCGCTACTGGCTGGCCCGCGCCTACGAGGGCGCCGGGCGCAGCGCAGCCGCCCTCCCGCTCTACCGCGCCGTGCACCGCGCCGACCCCGGCTTCATGGACACCGCCGCCCGGCTGGCCGCCATCGCCACCGAGGACGGGGTGCTCGACGAACTGCTGCTGCCCGCCCTCACCTCGGGCGAACTCCCCTTCCCCGACGAGGAGTTCCTCGACGCCGCGGAGCCCGCCGAACCCCCCGTCGCTCCCCCGGCCGAGCCTGCGGCCTCCGCCTCGCCCGAGCAGGCACCGGAGCCCGAGACCACGCCCGAGCCCACCCAGACGCCGGTCCGGGCCACCGCCGCCGGCGCCGCTCCGCCGTCCGGCCCGGTGCCGCTGCGCTCCGGCGGCAGCGACGGCCTGGAGGCGGCGCTCGCCCAGCTGGAGCAGATGGTCGGGCTGGACCCGGTGAAGCGTCAGGTCCGGGCGCTCTCGGCCCAGTTGCGGATGTCCCGGCTGCGGGCCGACCAGTCGCTGCCGGTCGCCCCGCCCAAGCGGCACTTCGTCTTCTCCGGCCCCTCCGGCACCGGCAAGACCACCGTCGCGCGGATCCTCGGCCAGGTCTTCCACGCGCTCGGCCTGCTCTCCGGCGACCACCTGGTGGAGGCCCAGCGCGCCGACCTGGTCGGCGAGTACCTCGGGCAGACGGCGGTCAAGGCCAACGAGCTGATCGACTCCGCGCTGGACGGCGTCCTCTTCATCGACGAGGCCTACAGCCTCTCCAACTCCGGCTACAGCCAGGGCGACGCCTACGGGGACGAGGCGCTCCAGGTCCTGCTCAAGCGCGCCGAGGACAACCGCGACCGCCTGGTCGTCATCCTGGCCGGCTACCCCGAGGGCATGAACCGCCTGCTCGCCACCAACCCCGGCCTCAACTCCCGCTTCACCACCCGGGTCGACTTCCCCAGCTACCGCCCCGCCGAACTCACCGCCATCGGCCGCACCCTCGCCGCCGGCAGCGGCGACGGCTGGGACCCGGACGCCGCGGAGGAGCTGGCCAGCATCTGCACCCACGTGGTCGCCGAGGGCTGGATCGACAACCTCGGCAACGGCCGCTTCATCCGCACCCTCTACGAGAAGTCCTGCGCCTACCGCGACCTGCGCCTCTCCACCCTCACCACCACCCCCGGCCGCGAGGACCTGATCACCCTCCGCCTCCCCGACCTCATGCAGGCCTACGGCGAACTCATCGACGCCCGCCGCTGACCCCCGCCTGCGGCGGGATCGCGTACCCGCCTCAGGCGGGGCCGAAGGCAGCAGTCCGTCAGTCACCCACCACGCCCCTCACGCCGCCCCTCCGGCACCCTCCTCACCCCACCGGAGGCGACACCGTGCCGGGCCGCCCGTCCGGTGGCAGGCTCGGTCGGAGGGGCCGCCCAGGGTGAGGAGCAGCGTGGACCGGGTCGTGCAGGCGGTGTCGCTGCTGGTGGACCGTCAGGGACGGGTGGCCGCGGTCTGCCCGCAGGAGGCGACGGTGGGCGGTCTGCCGGCCGCGCGGGTGCTCGGGCAGCCGGCCTCGCGGCTGTTCGAACCCGCCTCGGGCGAGAAGGTCGCCGGGCTGCTGGCCGCACCGGACGGCGGACTGGTGCCCGCCCTGCTGGCCACCTCCGCCGAGGGCGGACCGGCCCAGTCGGTCTGGGTCCGGGCCCGGCCGGTGCTCACCTCGGCCCCGGAGCTGCCCGTGGTGGAGCTGCTGATCGGCACCGGCCCGCGCGAATGGCTGCTGGAGCGCACCCCGCTCGGCCTGTGGTGCGCCGACCCGACGGAGGGGGTGAACCAGCGGGACGACTCCGCCGCCCTGCTCTACGGGGTGCCCGGGGCCCGACAGTTGACGATCGCGGAGTTCCTGGCCCGGGTGCATCCGGACGACGTCCCGGACCTGCTGAGCCTCCAGCTGGACGCCACCGAGCAGCCCGGCCGCACCGTCCAGGCGCACTTCCGCTTCCAGGGCGACGACGGCGGCTGGCGCTGGCTGCTCACCTGGGCCTGCTCGTTCACGGTGATGGGCCGCCCGCTGCTGGTCGGGGTGAGCGCGGCGCTCGACGGCGGGCCGGTCGACGGAAGGTCCGACGAGGGGGCCCGGATCGCCCGCCGGGTGCGCCGCCCGGCCGAGGAGCTCCTGCTGGCGCCGTCCCAGGAGCGGGTGGCGGACCTGCTGCTGGAGCGGTTCCCGGCGCTGATCGGCGCGACCCAGGCCACCGTCGGCCTGCTGGACGGCGACCGGGGGCGGCGGCTGCGGATCGAGCGGCGGCCCGAGCCGCCGGCCGGGCACGGCGCTCCCTGGGTGGTGCCGCTGGACGCCGCCCTGCCGCTGGCGGTGGTGGCCCGCACCGGGCGGCCCAGCTTCCTCACCCGGGACGAGTACCTGGCCCTGGCCCCGGACGGCGGCACCCTGGTGGCCGAGCCCCGGACGCGTTCCTGGAGCATCCTGCCGCTCACCGAGCCCGGCGGCACACCGCTCGGCGCGTGGGCGCTGGGCCACGAGGGCCCGGACGGCCTGGCACCGACCGCCGTCGCCGCGGTCCGCGAGGTGGCCCGGCTGGCCGGGCAGGCACTGGCGCGCACCGGCCGCACCCAGCCGTACCTCGACCTGGCCGACGCGTTCCAGGCCGGCGCCGCGCCGCTTCCGCCGGACGCCGTGGACGGCCTGACCGTGACGGTCCGTCACCTGCCGGCCCAGCACGACCTCGGCCTCGGCGGTGACTGGTACGACCTGATCGACCTGCGCGACGGCACGGTGATGGTCTGCGTCGGCGACGTCCAGGGCCACGGCGCGCACGCCGCCCCGCTGATGGCCCGGCTGCGCACCCTGGTGCGGGCGTACTCCCTGGGCTCCCCCGACCCGGGTACGGTGCTCGGTCTGGTCAACGACTTCCTGGACCGCTTCCCGGTCTCGGCCACCGCCACCTGCACCCTGCTGCGGCTCGACCCGCGCACCGGCTCCACCCTGGTCGCCCGCGCCGCGCACCCCCCGCTGCTGGTGGTCGGCCCCGACGGCGCCGTCCGGACCGAGAACGTCACCGGAGGTCTGCCGCTCGGTGTCCTGCCGGGCCAGGGGTACCCCACCGAACCGGTCGACCTCCCGCCCGGCGCCCTGCTGGCGCTCTGCACCGACGGCCTGGTGGAAGGGCCCGCACTCCCCCTGGAGCAGGGCCTGGCGGCGCTCGGCGCCGTACTCTCGGCCTGGCCCGGGGATTCCCTGGAACCCCTGGCCGACCGGCTGCTCCCGCTCGCCGGGGCGACCGGCCACCAGGACGACGCCACCGTGCTGCTGTTGGCCCGTCAGTCCTGAGGGCCCGACCGCGGGTCGGCGTCCGGGCGGACCGCGCCGAGGACGGGCAGGAGGCCGAGCGGGGCGATCTTGACGACGGTCCCGGGGTGGGGGGCGTGGACGACCAGGCCGCCGCCGAGGTACATCGAGACGTGGGTGGCGCCGGGGTCGTAGATGACCAGGTCGCCCGGGCGGAGCTCGTGGAGGGGGACGCGGGTCAGTCCCGCCCACTGGTCCTGGCTGGTGCGCGGGATGGGGGTCCCAGCGTGCTGCCAGGCCCAGGAGGTGAGGCCGGAGCAGTCGAAGACCTCGGGGCCGGCGCCGCCCCAGACGTACGGGCGGCCGAGCTGCCCCAGCGCCTCGGCGATCGCCCGCGCCCCCGCCCCGCTCGGTGCGGCGTCCGTCTCCGGCAGCGCGGCCGAGTCCTCCGCCTGAACCATCGTCACCCCGCCGCCGGGTGCCGCCTTCGCCCGTGCGTCCCGCGCCAGCTCCGCCACCGTGTCGGCCAGCCGCCGCTCCAGGTCCGCCTGTGCGGCCCGGCTCGCCCCGGCCGCCGCCCCCGCCTCCTGCGCCGCCCGCTCCGCCGCCTCCTGCCGCCCGCTGACCTCGGCGTAGGTGCCGCGCAGCTGCCGGACCAGTTCGGCCTGGGCCCGCGCCCCGGCCATCGGCACGCCGTCGGGCACCAGCGCCGTCGGCCCGGTGACCAGCAGCCGCAGGAAGCCGGAGAGGCCCTGCCCCCGGTAGTCGGAGCCCGCCAGCTGCGCCGCTCCCAGTTCGCCGTCCTGGAGCCGGGCCCCCGCCGCCGCCCGCTCGGCGCCGAGCACGTCGGCGGCCCGCCGAAGGCCGGCCGCCTCGCCGGCCTGACGCTCCGCCAGCACCCGCGCCGCGCCGGCGGCGGGCCGCAGTTCGGCGATGTCCAGGGCGAGCCGCACCAGCACCGGGTCGCCGATCTCGGCCGCCGGGAGCGCGGACACCCCGGGCTGCGGCACCACCGCGGCCGGATCACCGGGCCGGGCGAAGTCGCCTGGCTGGGCGAACGGCCCCGGCACGCGGGCCGCTCCGGGCCGGGTGCCGGTCGGCGGGGGCCCCGGGTCCGCGTGGGCGAGGGCGCCGAGCGGGCCCGCCCAGAGGGCGACCGCCACCGCCGTCGCGACCGCCGAACGCCGGAGCGCCCGCTGACCCGGGGCACCGCCCTGACCGACCGTCATCCGGTCTTCCCTTCGCCCGGCCGCCGAGCGCCTTGCCGCCCGCGTACCGTCGGCCATGCTCACCCCGCCCCCGGCCCGGGTCACGGGAGGCACTCCGTCCGGCCCACCCCGTCCACGCGTTCGGCCGAACCGCCCCCGGCCGCGCACCGCCGCCCCGTCCCCGCTACGGCCGCCGGTGGTCCGGGTCGTGCATCTCGCCGACCAGCTCCTCCAGGACGTCCTCCAGGGCCACCAGCCCCAGTGCCCTCCCGTCCTGGTCCACCACCGCGGCCAGGTGCGAGGCGGCCCGCTGCATGGCGGCCAGCGCGTCGTCCAGCGGCAGCGACCCGCGCAGTACGGTGACGGGCCGCCAGAGCCGCTCCGGCACCGGGGCCTCGCGGTCGTCCACGTCCAGAGCATCCTTGACGTGCAGGTAGCCCCGCACCTGCCCGGCCCCGTCGAGGACGGGGAAGCGCGAGAAGCCGGTCCGCACCGCGAGGTCCTCGATCTCGGCGGCCGTCACCGCCGGCCCGACCGTGACCAGCTGGTCCGGGGCCAGCAGGACGTCGGTGACCGGCCGCACCCCCAACTCCAGGGCGTCCTCCAGCCGTTCCTGCCGCTGTTCGTCCAGCAGCCCGGCCTCCCTGGAGTCGGTCAGCAGGTAGAGCAGCTGCTCCGTGGTGAAGACCGACTCGACCTCGTCCTTGGGCTCGACCCGGAACAGCCGCAGCACGCCGTTGGCGAGGGCGTTCAGGAAGCGGATCACGGGTGAGAGCCAGCGCGCCAGCCGGTCCAGCGGTGGGCCGAGCCAGAGGGCGGCCTTCTCCGGCCCGGCCAGGGCGATGTTCTTCGGCACCATCTCGCCGACCACCATGTGCAGGAAGACCACCACCGCCAGCGCCACCGCGTAGCCGATCGGGTGGATCAGCTGCTCCGGGATCCCGACCGCCGTCAACGGCCCCTCCAGCAGGCCGGCGATGGTCGGCTCGGCCAGCGCGCCCAACAACAACGAGCAGACGGTGATGCCGAGTTGGGCGGCGGCCAGCATCGCCGAGACGTTCGACAGCGCGTGCAGCACCGTCCGCGCCCGGCGGTTGCCGGCCTCCGCCAGCGGTTCGATCTGGCTGCGCCGCACCGAGATGACGGCGAACTCGGCGCCGACGAAGAAGGCGTTGCCCAGCAGCAGGAGCAGCGATGCGGCCAGTTGCAGGACGCTCATGCGTCCCTCCCCTCGGCGGTGCGCCGCACCAGCACCCGGCTGGTGCGGTGCCGCTCCACGGCGAGCACGGTGAACCGCCAGCCGGGCAGTGACGCCTCCTCACCGGGAGCCGGGAGCTTGCCGAGCAGGTCGGAGAGCAGTCCGCCGAGCGTCTCGTACGGGCCGTCGGGTGCGTGCAGGCCGATCGCCTCCAGCTGGTCGAGCCGGGCCCGACCGTCGGCATCCCAGGCGGGCAGGCCGTCCTGGGCCGGCAGGGGCCGCAGGTCGGGCAGGTCGGCGAGGTCGTGCTCGTCCTGCACCTCGCCGACGATCTCCTCGACGATGTCCTCCAGGGTGACCACCCCGGCGGTGCCGCCGTACTCGTCCACCACGACGGCCATCGGCTGCTCGCGCCGCAGCCGGTCGAGCAGCTCCTCGCAGGGCAGCGTCTCGGGCACCAGCAGGGCGGGGTGGGCGAGTTGGGCCACCCGGATGCTCGGGCGGCGCTCGGCCGCCACGGCCAGCGCGTCCTTGAGGGTGACGGTGCCGGTGACCTCGTCCAGGCCCTCGGCGTAGACCGGGAAGCGGGAGTAGCCGGTGGCCCTGGTCAGGTTGAGCACGTCAGAGGCGGTGGCGTCGCGCTGGAGGGCGGCGACGTCGATCCTCGGGGTCATCACGCTCCCGGCGGTGAGCTCGGCCAGCGCCAGGGTCTTCACGAAGAGCTTGGCCGACTGCTCGTCCAGCGCCCCCTCCTTGGCGGAGTGCCGGGCCAGTGAGACCAGCTCCTCGGGGGTGCGGGCGTGGTCCAGCTCCTCCTGCGGCTCGATGCCGAGCGCCCGGACCATCCGGTCGGCGGAGCCGTTCAGGAGGCGGATCAGCGGGCGGCAGACGGCGGAGAAGACCCGCTGCGGGCCGACCACCGCGTAGGCGACCTGCACCGGGTGGGAGATGGCCCAGTTCTTCGGCACCAGCTCGCCCGTCACCATCTGCACCACGGTGGCCAGCGCCATCCCGACCGCCACCGCGAGGCCGTGCGCGGCGGTCTCCGGCACGCCGAGGCCGGTGAGCACGGGAGCGAGCAGCACCGAGAGGGCGGGCTCGGCGAGCATGCCGACCACCAGGGAGGTGACGGTGATGCCGAGTTGGGCCCCGGAGAGCTGGAAGGAGAGCTGCCGCTGCGCCTTCTGCACGCGCTGCGCCCTGCGGTCCCCCTCGGCGGCGGAGCGTTCGATCGTCCCCCGGTCGACCGTGACGAGGGCGAACTCGGCGGCCACGAACAGGCCGTTGGCGAGGATCAGCAGCAGGGCCGCGAGCAGCAGCAGCCAGGCGGTGGTCACGGTGCCGCCTCCCGGTCGGGAGAGGCGGCGTCGGTACTGCTACCGGACGGATCGTCCATCGAGGGGAGGTGTCACTCCTCAGGTCGTAAGGGTCACCGGCCAGCGTAGACGATGGCCGTACGGGAACGGAGGACCCGTCAGACCCGCGCCGCGCCCCGGTGCTCCACCAGGTCACGCAGGGCCCGGGCGGCCCGGACGGCCTGCGCGCGGCCGCCGCCCGCCTGGATGCCGACGGCGGCCAGCGCGGTGCCGTCGGACAGGTCGAGGGTCACCCAGGGGTCGCCCTGACGGAAGTTCACCCGGACGACCTGGGCCCAGCTCAACCGGTGGCTGCGGACGAAGTTGGTCACCGTGACCCCCTCCGCGTCGGCCTTCACCTGCGGGCGGGCGAGCATCACGCCGACCGAGGCGAACAGCAGGCCTGAGCAGAACATCGCCACCCGGTCGTTGAAGTGCCAGTGCGGCGGCAGGGCCACGGCCATGGTGGTGAAGAGCACCAGGAAGACGGCGCAGATCACCGCGAGCACGACCCGGTTGCGGCGCGGGGCCCAGGTGACGGGCAGGTCGACGGCGGGCGGGGCGGCGGGGCTGGACACGTGGTTCTCCAGACGGGGAAAGCCGAAGGGTGGGACGTCGCTGACGACGTCCCACCCTACGAGGTGCTTACACGCTCCGAGACGGCAGGCCCGGACGCGCCGGGCTCAGAGGGCCCGGCTCAGATGCGGCAGGCGTGGATGTTGGTGACCAGGATGGCCCGGGCACCGATCGCCCAGAGGTCGTCCATGATCCGCTGGGCCTCCTTGCGCAGCACCATGGAGCGGACCGCGACCCAGCCCTCGGTGTGCAGCGGCGAGACGGTCGGCGACTCCAGGCCCGGCGTCAGGGCGACGGCCTCGCTGACCTTCTCGGCCCGGATGTCGTAGTCCATCAGCACGTAGCGGCGGGCCACCAGCACGCCCTGCAGCCGGCGAAGGAAGCCCTCGACCCGGGCGTCCTCGCCCGCGCCCTTGGGCCGGATGACCACCGCGTCGGAGACCAGGATCGGCTCGCCGAAGATCTCCAGACCGGCGTTGCGCAGGCTGGTGCCGGTCTCCACCACGTCGGCGATCACGTCGGCCACGCCGAGCTGGACCGCGGTCTCCACCGCGCCGTCCAGCTTGGTGACGGTGGCCTTCACGCCGTGCTCGGCCAGGTGCTGCTCGACCAGGCCGGTGTAGGAGGTGGCGATCCGCAGGCCCTCCAGGCCCTGCACGTCCGCGACCTCCACGCCGACCGGCTTGGCGAACCGGAAGGTCGAGCCGCCGAAGCCCAGCGCCAGAACCTCCTCGGCGTCCGAGGCGGAGTCCAGCAGCAGGTCCCGGCCGGTGATGCCGACGTCGAGGCGGCCGGAGCCGACGTAGACGGCGATGTCGCGCGGGCGGAGGAAGAAGAACTCGACCTGGTTCTCCGGGTCGACCAGCACCAGCTCCTTGGGGTCCTTGCGCTGGCGGTAGCCGGCCTCATGGAGCATCTCCGCCGCGGGACCCGAGAGCGAACCCTTGTTGGGGACGGCGATGCGCAGCATGAGAGAGGAGCCCTTCATCGGGAGGTGTGGGTGTTCCGGAGTACTGAGGGTGTTTCAGAGGTACTTGTAGACGTCGTCCAGCGTCAGCCCGCGCGCGACCATCATCACCTGAAGGTGGTAGAGGAGCTGCGAGATCTCCTCCGCCGTCTCCTCGGTGGACTGGTACTCGGCGGCCATCCAGACCTCGGCCGCCTCCTCGACGACCTTCTTGCCGATCGCATGGACGCCCTGCTGGACGAGCTGCGCGGTGCGGGAGGTCGAGGGGTCGGCCGTGGCGGCCTTCTGCTGGAGCTCGGTGAACAGCTCCTCGAATGTCTTCGAAGCCATGATGGGCTCACCTTACGGCTTGCGGGCTGACGGACGGTAAACGATTCCGGAGCGTGGACACTCCGCTGGACGTCCGGCGTACGCCGGCCCGCCACCGGGTCAGCGCCGGCTCAGCGCCGGGTCAGCGCCAGGGCTCGGAGACGGAGCGCAGCGCGGCGGCAGTGGCGACCGCCGCGGTGACGGCCTCGTGGCCCTTGTCCTCGGCCGAGCCGGGCAGGCCGGCGCGGTCCAGCGCCTGCTGCTCGTTGTCGCAGGTCAGCACGCCGAAGCCGACCGGGACGCCGGTCTGCACGCTGACGTCGGTCAGGCCGATGGTGGCGCCCTGGCAGACGTAGTCGAAGTGCGGGGTGCCGCCACGGATGACCACGCCGAGCGCGACCACGGCGTCGTAGCCGCGCTCGGCCAGCACCTTGGCGGCGACCGGGAGTTCGAAGGTGCCGGGCACCCGGACGATGGTCGGCTCCTCGATGCCGAGCTCCTTGAGCGCGCGGTGCGCGCCGTCCAGCAGGCCGTCCATCACCTGCTGGTGCCACTGCGCGGCGATCACCGCGACCCGCAGGTCGGCGCAGTTCTTGAGGGTCAGCTCGGGGGCTCCGTGGCCGCTCACGTGGGTGGTCCGTTCTCTGGGTGGTGGTGGTTCGTCAGGTCTGCGGGTTCGGCGGGTGCGCGGTGACGGGTCAGGCCTCGGGGTCGAGCCGGGTCAGCTCGTGGCCCATCCGGTCCCGCTTGGTGCGCAGGTAGGCGGCGTTGTGCTCGCCGGGCTGGGTCTCCAGACCCCGGCGGCCCTTGACCTTGATGCCGTGCTCGGTCAGCGCGGCGGTCTTGTCGGGGTTGTTGGTGAGCAGGGTCAGCGAGCGGACGCCGAGGTCGACGAGCATGTGGGCGCCGATGCTGTAGTCCCGGGCGTCGGCCGGCAGGCCGAGTTCGAGGTTGGCGTCCACCGTGTCGCGGCCCTGCTCCTGGAGCTCGTAGGCGCGCAGCTTGTGGGTGAGGCCGATGCCCCGGCCCTCGTGGCCGCGCAGGTAGACCACCACGCCGCGGCCGGAGGCGGCCACCTCCTCCAGCGAGGCGGCCAGCTGGGGGCCGCAGTCGCAGCGGAGCGAGCCGAAGACGTCGCCGGTGAGGCACTCGGAGTGCAGGCGCACCAGCACGTCCTCGCCGACCGGGAGCTTGCCGTCGGCGGTCAGCCCGCCGGCCACCAGCGCGATGTGCTCGACCCCGTCCAGCGTGCCCTTGTAGCCAACCGCGGTGAACTCGCCGTGC
Source organism: Kitasatospora albolonga (assembly GCF_039535905.1). Classification (GTDB taxonomy): domain Bacteria; phylum Actinomycetota; class Actinomycetes; order Streptomycetales; family Streptomycetaceae; genus Kitasatospora; species Kitasatospora albolonga. The sequence goes on from NZ_BAAAYB010000025.1 coordinate 17,977, forward strand.
TCGGTGGGCAGTTGGGTGACGGCGGTGCGCTTGACGTGCAGCTCGGTGCGGCGCCGGTAGGCGATCAGGTCCTCGATCGAGATGATCGCCAGGCCGTGTTCGCGGGCGAAGGCGACCAGCTCGGGCAGCCGGGCCATGGTGCCGTCGTCGTTGACCACCTCGGCGATGGCACCGGCCGGGGCCAGCCCGGCGAGGCGGGCCAGGTCCACGGCGGCCTCGGTGTGGCCGGGGCGGACCAGCACGCCGCCCTCGACGGCGCGCAGCGGGAAGACGTGGCCGGGGCGGGTGAGGTCGCCCGGCTCGGTGGCCACCGTGGAGAGCAGCTTGACGGTGCGGGCCCGGTCGGCGGCCGAGATGCCGGTGTCCACGCCGTCGCGGGCGTCCACCGAGATCGCGTAGGCGGTGCCCTTGCGGTCCTCGTTGACCTGGGTCATCGGGGGCAGCTTGAGCCGGTCCAGCTCCTCGCCGGTCATCGGCACGCAGATCACGCCGGAGGAGTAGCGGATGGTGAAGGCCATCAGCTCGGGGGTGGCGGCGGAGGCGGCGAAGACGATGTCGCCCTCGTTCTCGCGGTCCTCGTCGTCGACCACGATGACCGGCCGGCCGAGCGCGATGTCGGCCACGGCCCGCTCCACCGGGTCGAGCGCGAAGGCGTCGTCGACCAGCTGACGGATGTCGTTCTCGGGCTGCACGGTCATGCCGAAACTCCTTGCGGGACGGCCTTGTTGGCGGGCCGGGGGGTGCGGGTGCGGGTCCACCAGGCCTGCAGGCCCAGCAGCACGAGCACGAAGTAGATGGCGTAGGTGATGCCGGAGAAGGTGTAGCCGCTGGTGAAGGCGAGCGGGACGCCGACCAGGTCGACGGCGATCCAGGCGAACCAGAACTCCACCCAGCCCCTGGCCTGCGCGTACATCGCAGCCAGCGTGCCGGTGAAGATGTAGGCGTCGGCCCACGGGCTCCAGGAGAGCTCCGGGACGGCGATGAACAGCCCGGCGAGGGCGACGGTGGCCACCGCGGTGGCGCCGATCAGGGCGGCGCGCTCGCGGGCGGTGGCGAAGCGGACCTCGATCTCACCGGTCGCGCGGCGGCCGCGCTGCCACTGGGTCCAGCCCCAGACGGCGGCCACGATCACGATGCCCTGCTTGCCGATCAGGCCGGTCAGGTGGGCCGAGAGGTAGGCGCCGATCAGCACCACGCCGGAGAGCAGCTGGACCGGCCAGCTCCAGACCGAGCGGCGCCAGCCGAGGGCCAGCGCGGCCAGGCCGAGCAGGTTGCCCACCATGTCGGTCCACTTGACGGTCTGGCCGAATATCGAGAAGGCGGTTTCGTTGAGCCAGTTCACGAGGCGTCCCCGGGGAGGATGGTGGGCAGGTCGGTGGGGAGGGTGCGCGCGTCGAGCAGCCGCTCGACGTACTTGGCGAGGACGTCCACCTCGAGGTTGACCGGGTCGCCGACCTGCTTGGCGCCGAGCGTGGTCAGGGCCAGGGTGGCCGGGATGAGGCTGACGGTGAAGCTGTCGAGGGCGGCCTCCACCACGGTCAGGCTGACGCCGTCCACCGTGATCGAGCCCTTCTCCACCAGGTAGCGGGTGATGCCCTGGGGCAGCGAGAAGCGGAGCACCTCCCAGCGGAGGTTGCCGTCCGCGTCCAGGTCGCCGGGCTCGCGGGAGAGCAGGGTGCCGGTGGCGTCCACGTGGCCCTGGACCAGGTGGCCGCCGAGCCGGGCGCCGAGCGCCATGGCCCGCTCCAGGTTGACCCGGGAGCCGGGGGCGAGTGCGCCGAGGCTGGAGCGGTGCAGCGTCTCGGCCATCACGTCGGCACTGAACTCACCGGTGCCGGCGGCCAGTTGCTCGGGGCTGTCGACCACGGTCAGGCAGACGCCGTTGACCGCGATGGAGTCGCCGTGCCCGGCGTCGGTACAGACCACGGGGCCACGCAGGCGGATGCGCGAGGAATCGCCGATCTCCTCGATGGAGACGACCTCGCCGAGCTCTTCGATGATGCCGGTGAACACCCGGGTTCTCCTCGCGCTGCTAGGGCGCGGACTCCGGGGCGGCACTGGGAGATGACACGACGGGTACCGGGACGACGGTGCGTGCACCGGGACGGCCCTCGACAGAGAGCTCTCCCGTGGAAGACACGACTCCTCGGGGAAGAGCCGTGGTACCGCACACCGCTGTTCACTACCCGCCCGCGCACGCCTCCCATCCGGACTTTAACCGTCGGTCCAGGAATTTCACCTGGTCAACCGGCCGCTGGCTGCGGACGGGTCGCGGACTGTAACCGCCGGTTCGGATTTTCACCGACCCCGGAGTGCGCTGAACGTCACTGCTGTTTCTGCCGACATTGTGCCACGTGCGCGGAACCGGCCGGGAGGGGCCGCTCCTGTGTCATGTTTCACTCCGTCAGGTCGCGGTGCGGCCGCATCGGTGGGAATATCCCCTGCCGCCAAGATCGTCCGTGGGCTACCGTGCCGGTACGTGACGACATCCGATGCCTTCGAGGCACTCCGAGCCGGTGCCCTGTCCTCCGTCGAGCAGCTCCGCGAGCTGTACGAGCACCCGGGCGACGCGGCCCGCCGCAAGCAGGTCGACCACGTCAACGACACCTCCCGCGAACTCATCGCCTGCGCCTCGCTGGTGATGCTCGCCAGCCACGGCGCGGACGGCAGCTGCGACGTCACCCCGCGCGGCGGCCCGCCCGGCTTCGTCTCGGTCCTGGACGAGCGGACCCTGGCGATACCGGACGCCACCGGCAACAAGCGCCTCGACAGCCTGCACAACATCGTCGAGACCGGCCGGGTCGGCCTGCTCTTCGTGGTCCCCGGCCGGGACACCACCCTGCGGGTCAACGGCCGCGCCCTGGTCTCCGCCGACCCCGAGCTGCTCGGCCGGCTCACCGCCGTCGGCAAGCCCCCGCGCAGCGCGGTCGTGGTCCGGGTCGAGGAGGTCTACGGCCACTGCCCGAAGGCCTTCCTGCGCGGCTCCGCCTGGAAGCCAGAGCAGTGGCTCGCCCCCGACCGCGCCCCCAGCTCCGCCCGGGTCACCCAGGCCAACATCGGCGACCCGGGGCTGACCATCGAGATGATCGAGCAGTCCGAGCGCGAGGCCCTGCTGTACCGGTACGAGTAGCACCACGGGGTCGGTGGTCCGCCGTACGGCGGACCACCGACCCCGTGGCCGGGACGGACGGCTACCCGTTGGTGAAGGTGAACGAGGTGCCGGGCTGGCGGACCACGTCCCCCTTCGCGGAGTTGGTGACGGTCACGTTCGTCAGGCTCGCGCTGCCGCGGGCCCCGGACATGGCCAGGATGCCCGCGCCGTTGTTGGACCTGTCGATCCGCACGTTGGTGACCTTCACGTCGGGGATGGTGCCCCCGCCGGTCTTGAACTGGATGCCGTCGTAGGTGGAGTCGAGGATCTCGGTGTCCCGGATCACCACCCCCGGGATGTCCTGGTTGGCAGCGAAGAGCGTGAGCGCGCCGAACTCCTGGTCCTCGTTCCAGAACGCGCCGCCACTGCGGACGATCGCGTTGTTGGCGATCAGCGTCTGCCCGGAGAAGGGCAGCGGGTCGTGGTCGGTGGCGAGCATGATGCCGGGGTAGTTGGCGGTGTCGTAGACCAGGTTGTTCTCGATCTTGTTGCCGTAGCCGCCGTAGACCGCGATGCCCGTTGCCCGCCACGGGAGTTGGACGGTGTTGTTGGTGAAGCTGTTGTCGTGTCCGATGTCCACCGAGGTGTTCTTGACGTACTTGTTGGCCCAGACGGCCATCGCGTCGTCACCGGTGGTGCGGAAGGTGGAGTTGAAGACCTTGGAGTTGCGGGTGCCGTTGGAGAAGTTGATGCCGTCCGCGTAGGTGTCGCGGATCCGCATGCCGCTGAACTGCAGACCGTCCGCCGGGCCCCACAGGTCCGGGATGTTGTCGTAGTCGCGGCCGACCCAGACGCCGACGTTGGAGTGCTCGATCCAGACGTTGCTGATCTTCGTGTTCCTGCCGAACCGGCCGTTGAGCGCGACGCCGCCCTCCGAGCCGTCGGAGGCGCCGCGGATCCGGCCGGAGCCGAAGATCGCGATGTCGGAGATCTGGGTGTTGTCGTCGATGTCGAAGCCGAAGTTGCCCTCGTGCGGGTGGTTGATGGAGCCCGTGGCGTTCTGCGGCTCGATCAGCGAGTAGAGCTGCGAGTGCCACATGCCGGCGCCGCGGATCGTCACGTCCCGGATCCCCACCTGGTTGTAGGCGCCCCGGTTCAGCGGGTCGTCGGTGAGGATCTTCTTCTCCTGGCGCCACTGGCCGGCCGGGATCCAGACGCAGGCGATGGTGCCGTTCTGATCGGCCGTCACGGCGGCCTGGATCGCGGCGGTGTCGTCCAGCCCGTCGTTCGGCACGGCGCCGAAGTCGGCGATCGAGGTGCACTCGGCCGGCTTGGCGGTCGGCGGGGCGACCTGCTCCAGGTCGATCAGGTCGATCGCGTAGAAGGCGGCGCCGTCACCGCCGTCCTTCTGCAGCCGCAGCTTGGTGCCGGCCGGGTAGCTCTGCGGGAGCAGCGCGTGCGCCTCGTCGAAGAGCCGGCGGCCGTCGGCCTGCGGGGTCTGGGTGAGGCCCTCGGGCTGGTCGGTGGTGCCGTACAACCAGCTGTGCTTGGAGGAGAGTTGGAGCTTCTGCACGAAGACGCCGTTGGCGTACAGGCTCAGCGTGGTGTCGGCGCCGCCACCGCCGGGCGCGTCCGGGACGGAGTTGCGGACCACGATGGAGTTGGTCGGCACGGTCGAGGTGATCTCGACGTACTGGCCGGTGGAGGTCAGCCGGACGGACTTGCGGCCGGAGGACTCGGAGGCGAAGTTGGTGTGCCCGAACGTGCGCTCCGCGTCGGCCTGGAGCAACTCGCCCTGGTAGGCGCCGTCCTCGGCCTCGTAGGAGGCGTAGGGCGCGGCCGCGCCCCGGCCGACCACGATCGGCCTGGCGAGCACGTTGTTGTTCTCGTTGGTCTCCGCGGCGGTGCCGGTGGCGTCGGCGGTGCCGGTGATCGTCGCGCCGCCGGCGACCGCCGTCCAGGTGCCGGTGACCGGCAGGCTGACGGTCTGTCCGGCCGCGACGGCCGGGGTGGCGGTGTTCAGCGTGGCGGTGCCGACGGTGAGTCGGGTGACGCCGGCCGGGGCCGGGTCGATGCCCCGGTTGCGCAGCTGGACGGTGAAGGAGGTGGGCGCACCGGCGGCCGGGCTGGCCGGGTTCGGGGTGACGTCCAGGACCTCCAGGTCCGGGCCGGGGGCCTGGGTGACGGTGATCGGGCCGGCGGCCGCGAGCAGGTTGTTGTCCTCGTTCCGCTCCCGCACCGAGTTGTCGGCGTCGACCCGGGCGCTCGGCAGGTAGGAGCCCTGCGGGCGGGTGCCGATGGACTTCGAGACGGTCACCGACTCCCCTGCGGCCAGCGCCGGGAGGGCGACGCTGTCGGCCAGCGCGCCGCCGAGCAGGAAGTCGACGGTGTCGGCGGGCGAGGGCAGGTTGCCGACGTTCTTCACCGTGGCCCGCAGCGTGATCGCGGTGGTCTCGTTCGGCGTCTGCGGGGCCCAGGAGACGTCGGTGACGGTGAGGTCGGGGTTGGGTGCGGGGGTGCCGATGACCTGGTACTCGGCCACCTGCCCGGCGGGCGCACCGGAGTTGGCGGTGATCCTCAGCTGGACGTCGGAGGCACGGCCGGTGACCGGGATCGTCACCGTGTTGGCCCCGCTCGCCGGGTCGAAGCGGTAGTCGGCGGCGGCCTTCAGGCTGGTGAAGCCGGTGGCGCCGTCGGCCTTGCCGAGCACCTGGATGTTCTGGGTGCGGGCGCCCCAGGCGGCGTCGGGGTTGAGCTTGACCACCACGCGCTGCAGGTCGGCGTCCGAACCGAGCTTCACCGTCAGGGTGTTGGGGTACGCGCCGGCGTTCCCCTCCCAGTAGGTGGCGGTGTTGTTGTCGTTGGCGTTGGCCGGCGCGAAGGTCCAGGCCTGCCCGGACGCCTCGATCGGCTTGCCGCCCGCCAGGTTGGAGCCGGGGGTGCCCGGGTCGCCGGGGCGGGTCACGGCGGCGCTCGGGTCGGAGAGGTTGCCCGCCGCGTCCTTGGCCCGCACCGTGTAGGTCACGGTGGCGGAGGCGGGCTGGCTGTCGGTGAAGGTGCGGACGGTGGCGGCCGTGCTCGCCTTCAACTGCCCGTCGACGTAGACCTCGTAGCCCGTCACCCCGACGTTGTCGGTTGCCGCGTCCCAGCTCAGCCGGATCTGCCCGGCGGCGGGCTCGGTGTAGGCGAGGTTCCCGGGCGCGGTCGGCTTCACGGTGTCGCCCGGGTTCTCGCCGGGGCGGGTGACCGGGGCGCTCGGGTTGGACTGGTTGCCCGCGGCGTCCTTGGCCCGCACGGTGTAGGTGACGCTCTCGGTGGCCGGGCGGGTGTCGGTGTAGGTCAGCACGCCGGCCGCGACGGAGGCGAGCAGCGCCCCGTTGGCGTACACGTCGTACCCGGTCACCCCGACGTTGTCGGTGGCGGCCGTCCAGGCCAGCCGGATCTTGCCCGTCTCGGGCTGGCTGTACGTCAGGTCGGCCGGGGTGGTGGGCGCCTGGGTGTCGCCGCCGACCGGGCCGTACGCCTCGAACTCGGACAGTTGGGCGGCCGGCCAGGCGGAGTTGGCGGTGAACAGCAGCCGTAGGTAGCGGGTGGTCGCGGTGGGCAGCGAGACCGTGACGACGTTGCCCGCCGCCGGGTCGAAGCTGTAGGCGGCCTGGGCCAGCAGGTCGGTGAAGGCACTGCCGTCGGTGGAGCCCTGCACCTTGACGGTCTGGCTGCGCTGCTCCCAGCCGGCCGGCAGCTTGAGCACCAGGCGGTTGACCTGCGTGGCGGCGCCCAGGTCGCCCTGGATCCACTGCGGGAAGGCGTTGGACGAACTCTCCCAGTAGCTGCCCTGGTTGGCGTCGTTGACGTTCCCGGCCCCGTACTGGCCGTTGGCACTGCTCGCCGTCAGGGTGCGACCCCGGAGCAGGTCGGCGGAGGCGGAGGCGGCGCCGTACACCTCGAACTCGGAGAACTGGGCGGCCGGCCAGGCGGTGTTCGCCGCCACCTGGATCCGCACCCAACGGGCGTTCGTGACCGGGAAGTTGATCCGAATGGTGTTGCCGCTCGCCGGATCGAAGGCGTAGGCCGCCGAGGCGACGACGGTCGAGAACGCCGAGCCGTCCGTGGAGCCGAGCACTGTCAGCGTCTCACTGCGGCTCCCCCAGCCGGCCGGCAGCTTGAGCGCCACCTGGTCGATCGAGGCCGTGGAGCCCAGGTCCACCTGGACCCACTGCGGGAGCGCCCCGTTGCCGCTCTCCCAGTAGCTGGCCTGGTTCCCGTCGTTGACGTTCCCGGCCACGTACTGGCCGTTGGCACTGCTCGCGGTCACCGTCCGCCCGGCGGCGAGGTTGGGCCCGCCCGCCGCGTGGGTCGGCAGGACGGGCCCGGCGAGCAGCAGCATGCCCACCGCGACCGACGTCGCCGTCAGTCGCGGGAGTATGCGATTCGATCTCATGACGTCCCTCTGTCTCTGCAGTAGGTGGGGGTGGGAGTCGAGAATTTGATCGCTGCTTGTTCAGTTTTTGCGTGAGGGTGCGCCAAGAGTTACAGAGGGATGTCAAAAGTGTCAACGGTGGGCACACCGCGGGCGCACGGTCAGCGCGCGGTCGGCCCCACCGCCGACAGCACCGCCACCCGCCCCGAGCGGAGCAGCAGGGTGAGCTGCTCGACCGCCGCACCGGGCTCGCCGCCGGGGTAGCTCCACCCGGCGGCCGGGCCCTCGGTCCTGGTCCAGACGTCTCCGGCGGCGTCGATCACCACGTCGCCGGGCTGCCAGTCGAGGTCGGTCATGCGGGGTCCTCCGGTCCGTCGTCCGTGCACGGATCGGTGCACCCCTTCAACGCTAGGGTGACGTCCGGCCGGGGCGGTCCGCCGTCCGGCCCGTGTCGCGCGGACCTTGGTCCCGGCCGGGACGGACGGTCCCTCCGCCGGTCGGCGGGGTGCTCAGTCCCCCGCGGGGTGGTGGTCCGGCACCGCGTTCAGCTCGATGCCGTGCTCCAGCAGCGCCTTGACCGCGCACAGCACCGTGGTGAAACCGCCCACCGTGTCGTTCACCCACCGCACGGCCTCGTCGCCGCTGCCCTGGAAGCCGGTCTCGGTGACCTCCACGAAGGTGGTGTCCGCCGTGCGCGGGGTGAAGGTCAGCTCGACGCTGGTCGGCTGGTCGTAGTTGCCCCACTCGAAGCGGATCATCCGGTGGTCGACCACCTCACGGACCCGGACCTCGACCGAGACCCCGTAGGTGGCCCACTCCCAGGTCAGCTCGGCGCCCTCGGCCATCGGCCCGCTGCTGCGGGTGTACCAGACCCGGGTGGTCACCGCCGGGTCGGCGAAGGCCGCGAATACCTCCGCCGCCGGGCGGCGGACCATCATGCAGGCGTAGGCGGCGGGCTCGTGGGTCAGCTCCAGTCGTTCCATGGCACGATCATGCGCCCTCGGAGCCCGCCCGCCCCGTCACACCGTGGCGTGTTCCTGCTCCTCCTGGTAGAGCCGGGCCGCCATGGTCTCGATCGCCCGGTCCAGCCGGGCCCGGTCCTCCGGATCGGTGACGTCCCAGTCGTCCAGGTGGTGGCCCAGCCACTGGCGCCAGGCCTCGCCGATCCGGTCCACCTCGGCCTGCCCGGCCGGGGTGAGGCTGAGCCGCCCGTCCGAGGCCGCCACGTGACCGCTGTCCACCACCTTCTCGAAGGCCGGCTCCAGCACCTCGCCCGGTACGTGGTGGGCGACCGCGATCGACTCCACGTCCGCTCCCCCGCCGTACCGGCCGCGCCAGTAGACCTGCCCGACCGCCCAGGCCTGACCGGGCGTCAGCGCGGTGCCGGAGTCCGCGAGGATCCGCTCCTTGACCGCCTGCCGTCCCTTGGTCTTGCGCAGCAGGTTGGAGACCGCCCGCTCCAGCTGCCGGTCCGCGTCGGCCGAATCCGGCGCGCCGAAGCCCTCGCCGATGTCCCCGGCCCCGGCGCGGGCGCTGTCGCGCAGCGGGACCTCCTTGAGGAACCAGGCGACCACGAAGCCGACCAGGGCGACCGGCACCACCCACTGGAAGACGTAGTTCACCGTGTCCGCGTACGCGGTGATGAAGGGCGCGGCCTGCTCCGCGGGCAGGGCGTCCAGCCCGGCCGGGCTCTGCACGGCGGCCGGCGGCACCGAGGGCCGCTCGGCGGCCGCCTTCGCCAGATTGGGCGTCAGCTGACTGCTGAACAGCGTGCCGAAGACCGCCGTCCCGAAGGAGCTGCCCAGCGTGCGGAAGAAGGTCACGCCCGAGGTGGCGGTGCCGAGTTCGTGGTAAGGCACGGTGTTCTGCACCGCGATGGTGAGCACCTGCATGGCCAGCCCGATGCCGAGGCCGAGCACCAGCATGTACAGCGACTCCAGCCAGACCCCGGTGCCCGGGCCCATGGTGGACATCATCCAGAGGCCGACCGCCATCACGCCGGTGCCCAGGATCGGGAAGATCCGGTACCTGCCCGTCCGGCTCACCACCACGCCGGAGAGCATCGAGGTGCCCAGCAGGCCGGCCACCATCGGCAGCGTCCGCACGCCCGACATGGTGGCCGAGACCCCGTCCACGAACTGCAGGTAGGTCGGCAGGTACGTCATCGCGCCGAGCATCGCGAAGCCGACGATGAAGGAGAGGATCGAGCAGACCGTGAACACCGAGTTCCGGAAGAGGTGCATCGGGAGCATCGGCTCCTCGGCCCGGAGCTCCACCACCACGAAGGCCACCAGCAGCAGCACCGAGCCCGCGAACAGCCCGATGATCACCGGCGATCCCCAGGCGTACTCGTTGCCGCCCCACTCCAGGCCGAGCACCAGCCCGGAGGCGCCGAGCGCCACCAGCACGATGCCCGCGTAGTCGATCATCGGCTTGACCGCCGCCCGTACCGACGGGATGGTCCGGGCCGCCATCACCACCATCACGACCGCGATCGGCACGTTGACGTAGAAGCACCAGCGCCAGGAGGCGTGGTCGGTGAAGAGCCCGCCCAGGGTCGGGCCGACCACCGTGGTCACGCCGAAGACCGCCCCCAGCGCACCCTGGTACTTGCCGCGCTCGCGCAGCGGGATCACGTCGGCGATCAGCGCCATCGCGGTGACCATCAGCCCGCCGCCGCCGATGCCCTGGACGGCGCGGCCGACGATCAGCAGCAGCATGCCGTTGGCCGCGCCGGAGACCACCGAGCCGGCGACGAAGACCACCGCGCTGACCTGGAAGACGATCTTGCGGCCGAACAGGTCGCCGAACTTGCCGACCAGCACGGTGGCCACCGTCTCGGCCAGCAGGTACGCCGTCACCACCCAGGCCATGTGCCCACCGCCGCCCAGCTCGGCCACGATGGTGGGCAGCGCGGTCGAGACGATCGTCTGGTCCAGCGCGGCCATCAGCATGCCGAGCACGATGGTCGCGAAGACCACGTTGGTCTGACGGCGGCTCAGCGCCGGTGGCGCCTTGGACGCTTCGGCGACGGCGGTGGCGGACACACGGCCTCCCGTTCGGGCTGGCGGGCGTTCGGGCTGACAGGTACCGCCAGCCTTGGGCCCCGCGCCGCGGGCCGCCACCGCAGACGGCGGACCGGGTGACCCGGTACCCCTGGCGGCCACCCTCGCGCCGCCGCGGATCCGGCCGCCCGAAACCCGCTCGCTTCGGCGCCCGCCCGCTGCCTAGGGTCTGACGGTATGTCGACCGACTCCACCCCCGCCCCGCTCCGCGAGCGGCTGCGCTCCGACCTGACCACCGCCCTGAAGGCCCGTGACCGCGCCGCCGCGTCCGTGCTGCGCGCCACCCTGGCCGCGATCGAGAACGCCGAGGCGGTGGCGGTGCCGGAGCCCACCGGCCCGCTGGCCGTCGAGCTGCTGCCGGTCGGGGTCGGCGCCGCCGAGGCCGAGCGCCGCGAGCTCACCGAGGCGGACGTGGCGGCGATCGTCCGGGGCGAGCTGGCCGAACGGGAGGGCGCGGCCGCCGAGTACGAGCGGTTGGGCCGCGACGAGCAGGCCGCGCAGCTCCGCGCCGACGCCGCACGGCTCGCCGGCTACCTGGGCTGACCCGGGCCCGGGCCGCAGCGACGGGGAGCACGGGCGTGACGGAGCGGTGCGGCGACCACCGGGCACGAGCCGAGGTGCACGGGCACCGGCGGGCCGCGCCGGCTCCCGGCTCCCGGCTCCCGGCTCCCGGCTCCCGGCTCCCGGCTCCCGGCTCCCGGCTCCCGGCTCCCGGTCGAGCATGACGCCCCCGCGCGGGTCGGCCGCTCAGAGCTCGCCGGAGCGGACCAGCCGGGCCAGCAGCTCCGCCAGCTGCTCCCGCTCGGACGAGCTGAGGGCGACGGTGAGTTCGTCGTTGGCCTCGCGGCAGAGCTGGTCGCCGCGGCGCAGCCGCCGGACCCCGGCCGGGGCGAGGGTGATGACGTTCTTGCGCCGGTCCCGGGTGTCGGGTGCCCGCTCGACCAGTCCGTCCTCCTGGAGCTCGCCGACCAGGGCGACCATGTCCTTCGGGTCGATCCCGGTGCTGCGGCTGAGCTCGGCCTGGGAGACGGGCGCCAGTTCGGCGACGGCGGCCAGCACCGCGTACTGCGGCATCCGCAGGCCCGCCAGGGCCAGCGCTTCGCCGACCAGCCGGTGGCCCCGGGCCGACGCCCGGCCGAGCAGCCAGCTCGGGAGGGTCCGGATCGCGTCGGGGGCCTGCGGTGGTTGGTTCACGTGACAAGCCTAGCCCGATGATCGTTGGAC
>NZ_BAAAYB010000026.1:0-58869 GCF_039535905.1 Kitasatospora albolonga
CGGAGACGAGCACCCGGATCCTGTACGGCGTGAGCGCGAAGGACGCCGGCTCGCCGATGGTGGCGGCGGTCTCCTCGCTGCTGCTGTTCGCGGTCGGGGCACTGCTGCCGCTGCTGCCGTGGTTCTTCGCGAGCGGCAACGGCGCGGTGGTGGCCTCGGTGGTGATCACGGCGGTGGCGTCGCTGGTGGTCGGCGGGGCGCTCGGGCGCGGCTCGGGGCGGGGTGCGTGGCGGACGGCGGGGCGGCAACTGCTGATCGTGGCACTGGCCTCGGCGGTCACGTACGGCCTGGGCGCCGTGGCGGGGACCTCGGTGACCTAGGGAGAGTGGCCACCCCGGGGCGCGGAGAACTACAGGTAGGGAACGGCAGCACGTGCAACTGGCTGACGGAGCTTCAGCGGCAGGTGGGCCGTCTTCCGATTCGCGCCCCGCGGCGGAGCCGCAGATCAGCAGAGCCTCGCGCCCCCAGAAGGGCGGCCGCCGGCGGACGACCACGCGGTGCCGGATCAGGCCGTCAGGTTGGTCCGGAGGGCGTCGAGGGTTTCGTCCGTGAGGCCGAGGGCGGTGCGGGCGTAGGTCTCGGCGTCGCCCCAGCCGTCGGTGAGGGTCTCCAGGGCGGCGGCCAGGTAGGCGGGCCGGACGGTGAGCAGCTCCTCGGTGACCCGGGGGTCGCCGCCGGCCGCGGTGAAGGCCTCGACGACGGGGGCGAAGGCGGCGCGGACGGCCGGGTTGACGGCGAGGTACTCGGCCTCGACGGTGGCGGGGTCGGCGCCGAGCAGGAGGAGCAGGAGGGCGGCGCCCCAGCCGGTGCGGTCCTTGCCGGCGGTGCAGTGGAAGAGGACGGGCCCGTCGGCGGGCGAGGCGAGCTCGGTGAGCAGGGTGCGGTAGGCGGCGCGGCCGGAGTCGCCGGCCACGAAGGAGCGGTAGTCGGAGATCAGTGCCTCGGCGGCGCGGCCGTCGCCGAGGAGGCGGTTGGCGGCGAGCGGGTCGGCCATCACGGTGCCGAGTTTGGAGGCGGCGCCGGAGCTGACCAGGTCGGCGAGGACGTCGGCGACCACCAGGCGGCCGCCGGGCGGGATGACGTCGGGCCGGGCGGCGCGTTCGCGGTCGGTGCGCAGGTCCACCACGGTGCGCACGCCCAGGGCGTCGAAGAGCGGGTCGGCCCCGGGTGCGAAGCGGTCGAGCTGCCCGGAGCGCAGCACCAGGCCGGGTCTGACGGTGCGTCCGCCCGCGAGGGGGATGCTGCCGAGGTTCGCGCAGATTGGGGACGGTGGCGGCCTCGATGGGCAGCGAGTACGGCACGGGTTCTCCTCCGGTCGGTCCGCTGCTGACGGTACGGGCCGGGCGGAGGCGGCGCGAGAGGGGCGCCGGGGATGGAAGGAGGGGGCGCACACAGGGAGCGCACGGGGGGCGCGCGGAAGCACGGAGCGGGCGTGATCACCAGGGTCCGTTGCCGTGGACGGCCCGGCGCGGAAGGGTGGGGGCGGACCGTCCACGCGGGTGGGCGGCCGGTCTGCGAAGGGCGTGGAATGACGGCGAAGGTCCTGATCGTCACCGGTGACGCGGCGGAGTCGCTGGAGGTGCTCTACCCGTACCAGCGGCTGCGCGAGGAGGGCTACGAGGTGGTCGTCGCCGCGCCGTCGAGGAAGACGCTGCAGTTCGTGGTGCACGACTTCGTGCCCGGCTTCGACACCTACACCGAGAAGGCCGGCTACACCTGGCCCGCCGACGTGGCGTTCGAGGACGTCGACCCGGCCGAGTACGTGGCGCTGGTGATCCCCGGCGGCCGCGCCCCCGAGTACCTGCGCAACGACCCGCAGGTGAAGCGGATCGTGGCCCACTTCTTCGAGGGCGACAAGCCGGTCGCGCAGATCTGCCACGGCCCGCTGATCACCCTGCCGGGCGGCGCCCTGACGGGCCGTCGCACGGCCGCGTACCCGGCGCTGGAGCTGGACGTGACCGGGGCCGGCGCGGTCTACGAGGACGCCGAGGCCGTGGTCGACGGCCAGCTGGTCTCCGCCCGGGCGTGGCCGGACCACCCGGGCTGGATGCGGGAGTTCGTGCGGATCCTGCGGGACAAGGCGCCGGTGGAGTGAGCTGAAACGGCGTCGGGCCCCGGGTGCCCCCGGTCCTCCTCGTGAGGGCCGGGGCACCGGCCGTTCGGCGTGGGGGCGGGCGCCGTCGGCGGCGGCGGGTTAGCGTCGGGGCATGCACGTGGTGATCGCCGGTGGGCACGGGAAGATCGCGCTCCAGCTGGAGCGGCTGCTGTCGGCGCGCGGGGACACCGTGACCGGCCTGATCCGCTCCGCCGCCCAGGCCGCGGACCTCAGGCGGTCGGGGCCCGGCCGTGGTCTGCGATCTGGAGTCCGTCTCGTTGGAGGACTTGGCGGGCGGGCTGAGCGGGGCCGACGCGGTGGTGTTCGCCGCCGGCGCCGGGCCGAACAGCGGCAGCGCCCGCAAGGACAGTGTCGACCGGGCGGCAGCGGTGCTGTTCGCCGACGCGGCCGAACTGGCCGGGGTGCCGCGCTACCTGATGGTCTCCACCATGGGCATCGAACGGGCCGGGGCGCCGGGCATGGACCAGGAGTTCACCGACTACCTGCGGGCCAAGGGCGCGGCCGAGGAGGACCTGAGGGCCCGTCGGATCGGCTGGACGGTGCTGCGCCCGGGCCCGCTGCTGGACGAGCCGGGCAGCGGCTTCGTCCGGCTCGCGGTGCCGGCGCTGCCGCTGGCGCCCGTCCCCCGGGAGGACGTGGCCCGGGTGCTGCTGGAGCTGCTGGACGCCCATGCGGCGATCGGCCGCACCCTGGAGCTCACCGCCGGGGCGGAGCCGGTGGCCGAGGCCGTCCGGGTGGCGCTGGCCAGCGCCTGACGGCGGGTCACCGGCTCCGGCCGGGATCAGTCGCCCCGTGCCGCGCCCTCCCGGACCTCGGGGCGGGCGGCCGGGGCGGCGGTCGGCGGCTCGGGGGTGCTGCGGTTGGCGAGGACGGAGAGCAGCAGGGCCACGGCGAAGACCGCGGTGCAGGCCAGGGCGGCCTGGAAGTAGGCGGCGCCCGGGGTGGCGGCGGAGCTGTTGAGGTAGATGCCGGAGATCGCCGAGATGCCGACGGCGGCGGCGATCCGCTGCGACATCTGGAGGATGCCGCCCGCCACCCCGGCCGCCTCGGCGGGGGCGTAGCGGAGCACCTGGGCCTGGTTGGGGGAGACCACCAGGCCGGCCGCGGCCCCGGTGCAGAGCTGGCCGAGGCCGAGCAGCACGGGCAGCCAGGGCCCCGAGGTCCAGAGCGCGGCGAGACCGCTGAGCAGGACGGCGGCCAGCGCCAGGGTGAGGCCGAGCGGCACCAGATGGGCCCCGAAGCGTTGGACGGCGCGCCAGGCCACGGAGGAGACCACGGCCATCGCCACCGCGGAGGGCAGGGTGACGGCGGCCGCCGCGAGGGGCGTCAGGCCCAGCCCGTCCTGGAGGAACATCACCAGCACCAGGCTGCCGGCCAGCGAGGCGCCGAACTGGGCCATCGCGGTGAGGGTGCCCAGGGTGTACGGCGCGGAGCGCGGCAGCGAGGGGTGGATCAGCGGCTGACGGCCCGTCGCCGCGCAGTGCCGCTGCCACCAGGCCAGCAGGACGGCCAGGGCCAGGGCGGCGGCGCCCAGGCCCAGCTGGGCGGGGAGCGCGGCGGAGGTGACGAAGGGGAGCATCACCGCGACGGTGATGGCGGCGGTGAGCAGCAGGCCGAGCGGGTCGAGGGAGGAGAGGCCGTGCGCCGCCCCGGCGGCGGGGGCGGGGCGCGGGGCGGGGCGCGGGAGGTGACGGACCGCCAGGACCAGCGTGGCCAGTCCGGACGGGGCGCTGATCAGGAAGGCCAGCCGCCAGCCCCACTCCGGCCCGGCCAGCGCGATCAGGGCTCCGCCGAGCGGCGGGCCCAGGGCGATGGCCACCGCACAGGTCACCTGGTAGAGCCCGAGGGCCTTGGTGCGGGCCGCTCCGGTGAAGACGTCCTGGAGGGTGCCGATCATCTGGGAGTTGACCAGGCCGGCGCCCGCGCCCTGGAGCAGCCGCAGGACCACCAGGAGCCACGGGTCGGTGGCGGCCGCGGCGAGCAGGCCGGCCGCGACGAACAGGGCGATCCCGGCGACGAAGAACTGCTTGCGGCCGCGCAGGTCACCGAGCCGCCCGCCGGGTATCAGTGCCAGGCCGAAGGCGAGCGAGTAGCCGGCCACGATCCACTGGATCTGGGTGGCCGAGGCCTCCAGGGTGCTGCGCAGCGCGGGGACGGCGATGTTGAGGACGGAGTTGTCCAGCATGGTGGTGAAGCCGCCCGCCAGACAGACCGCGAGGATCCGGTTCTGCTTCTTCGCTGTTCTGTGCACTGACGGAGGCTAGCGGGTGCCGGCCGCGTGGGGGAGGGGTGGGTCAGGTCCGTCGCGTACTCACGCACCTTGCCGTGGCCACTCCCGGGGGAGGGCGGTCACTCCTGGGGCGGAGGTGCGGGATCGGGTGCCGGGGGCGGGCCCGGGTCCGGGTCGGGCAGCGGCGGGCGCGGGCCCGGTCCGGGCGGCGGCCCGGGGAAGGGGTCCGGGCGGGGCGGCTCGGGGAACGGCGGGTGGGTGTCCGGGTTCGGGGGCACGGGCACGGTCATGGCGGCCTCCCTCGGTCTGTGTACGGGCACCTACCCCGGACCTCCGGGACGACACCCGCGGCGCGGCACGGGACGCCGTGCGTCGTAGCCCTGCGGGAGAGCCCGGCCGGTCCGGGCGGCAGCGGCGCACGGGGCGGCGCGGCAGGCGGAGGCGGCGGCGGTGGACGGACCGGCACTGCCGAGGCCGCGAACCGCCGCTGACCGGGCGCCTCCCCTAGGCTGTGCGGTCATGAGCGTTCTTGTGGATATCGCCCGGGAGGCGGACGGCGAGCTGGTCGAGGCCTTCGCCCGTCTGCTGCCGCAACTGTCCGGCAGCGCCGAGCCGTTGGACCGCGAGGCGGTGGCCGGGTTGCTGGCCTGCTCGGCGAACACCGTGCTGCTGGCCCGGCTGGACGGGCGGATCGTCGGGACCTTGACCCTCGTACTGCTCCCGCTGCCGAGCGGGCTGCGGGCCCGGATCGAGGACGTGGTGGTGGACGCGGGGGCGCGTGGGCACGGCGTGGGCGCGGCGTTGACCGCTGAGGCCGTCCGGCTGGCGGAGGAGGGCGGGGCGCGGACGGTGGACCTGACCTCGCGGCCCTCGCGGGCGGCGGCGAACCGGTTGTACGAGCGGGCGGGGTTCGAGGTGCGGGGTTCGGTGGTCTACCGGCGGACCGTGGGGACGGGCTGAGCGGTCGTCAGGGCTTCCAGGTGCGGTCGAGGAAGTCGGCGATCAGGGGGGCGATCTCGGGGAGGTGGTCCTCGAGGGCGAAGTGGCCGGTGTCGAAGAGATGGAGCTCGGCCTCGGGGAGGTCGCGCAGGTAGGCCTCGGCGCCGGTGGCGGGGAAGAAGGCGTCGTTGCGGCCCCAGAGGACCAGGGTGGGCGGGGTGTGCTCGCGCAGCCACTGCTGCCAGGCCGGGTACTGCGCGACGTTGGAGTGGTAGTCGAAGGCGAGGTCGAGCTGGGGCCGGGTGCGGCCGGGCAGGTCGAGGAAGTGCTGGTCGAGGGTCCAGCCCTCGGGGGCGATCAGCTCGGGGTCGACGGTGCCGCCCTCGTACTGGCCCCTGGTCATCGGGAGGGTGAGCAGCTCGCGGACGGTCTGCTCGGCGCCGGGCTGCCCGGGGCGCAGGGCGATGAAGTCGCGGGCCATCGGGGAGAGGCCCTCGGTGTAGGCGTTGGCGTTCTGCACCACCAGGCCGGCGATGCGGTGCGGCTGACGCAGCGCCAGCCGGAAGCCCACGGGGGCGCCGAAGTCGAAGGCGTAGAGCACGAAGCGCTCCAGGCCGAGGAGTTCGACGAAGCGCTCGGTGACCTCGGCGAGGTGGTCGAAGTCGTAGACGAAGGTGCCGCCGGCGGAGGCCGGTGCGGGGGCGTCGCTGTGGCCGAAGCCCGGGTAGTCCGGGGCGATCAGGCGGTAGCGGGTGCCGAGGACGTCGATCAGGCGGCGGTACTGGTGCGAGGCGGAGGGGAAGCCATGCAGCAGGAGCATCACCGGGGCGTCCGGATCGGTGGGCAGGCTCTCCCGTAGAAGAGCCGCAGGCCGTCGACGTCGAGGTGGCGGTGGCGGACGCGGGCGATCATTTCTAATGCCTCCTTGGTGGCTAGTGGCGTTAGCTTCTCGCAGAGTCTTCTAATGTGTCAAGGGATTGATTTAGCATTAGCGGCATGGCTGACCCACTGATCGGTGAACCGCTCGCCCTGGATCTGCTCAACACCCGTCCCCGGGACGGTGACCAGCTCGCCGATCCGGCGGCACTCCGGCGCTGGCTCGAACTCCAGGAGGCCCGCGGGCTGTTGGAGGTCCCGGCGGTGACCGGGCCGGCCGAGCTGACCGCCGTCCGTGAGGTGCGGGAGCTGGCGGTGGTCGCGGTCGGGAGGGTCCGGCGGGGCGAGCCGGTGCCGGGGGCGGTGCTCGACGCGCTCAACGCCAGGCTGCTGGCGGCCCCGCTGGTGGGCGAGCTGCTCCCCGGCCCGGCCGGGCCGGTCTACCGGCTGCGCCGCACCGGCCCGGCCTCGGCCCGGCTGGCAGGTGAACTCGCGGAGGCGGTGGCCGAGTTGGTGACCGGCGGGGAGGTGCTGGCCGCTGTGCGGGACTGTGCCGCCGAGGACTGCGCGTTGATGTTCGTGCCCGCGAACCCCCGGCGCCGCTGGTGCTCACGGCCACCTGTGGCAACCGCGCCCGGGTGGCCCGGCACTACCGCCGTCGGCGGGAGGGGAGTTGAGAGGAGAGGGAGGGGGGAGGGCGGGACTGAGGCGGTGTCAGTCTGGACGCGGCCGCGCACGACGGGCCGGGCCGCGGCCGGCAGGGGCGGGGCAATGCTCAGCCGCCTGCCGCCTGGCGTGTCCTGCGTCTTGCCGCTTGCCGCTTGCCGCTTGCCGCTTGCCGCCTGGCGTGTCCTGCGTCTTGCCGCCCGCGTCGTGGGCCTTGCCGCCCGCGTCATGGGTCGCGCGTCCTGCCGCTGGTCGCTTGCGTCCGGCCAGGGCCGGTGGTGCGTGGGCGGGGGGTAGGCTCGGGCGGATCGAGTGAGGGAGGCGTGTGGTGGAGCCGCTGGTGGTGGTCGCGGGCAGTGCGGAGGTGCTGGCGCGGGCCGGTGCGGGGGAGGGGCTGCTGACCGGAGTGGAGCGGGCCCGGGCCGCGCGGTTCCGGCACGCGTCGACCCGGGAGGACTTCGTCGCGGCCCACGTGCTGGTGCGCGAGTGCGCCGCGCGGCTGCTCGGTACGGAGGCCGCCGCCCTGACGCTGCTCCAGCGCTGCCCGGACTGTGAGGAGGAGGGCCACGGCCGGCCGTACCTGGCGGAGCACCCGGAGGTGCACGTGAGCCTCTCGCACGGGAAGGGCGTGGTGGCCGCGGCGGCCGGCCCCGGCCCGGTCGGGGTGGACGTGGAGCAGCCGTCCCGGGGGATGGTCGCCGAGGTGGCCGAACGGGTGCTGGCCCCGGCCGAGTTGGCGCGGCTGAAGGAGCACCCGGAACCGGAGCGGGCGTTCCTTCGGCTCTGGGTGCGCAAGGAGGCGCTGATCAAGGTCGGCCGCGCCACGCTGGACACCCTGGCCGGAGTGGACCTCTCCGCCCTGCCGCTGGACGGCTCGCCGCTGCGCGGCCGGTGGGACGGGCTGCACCTGCTGGACTGGGAGGACGGTGCGCGCGGCGCGGTGGTCGGCGCGGTGGCGGCCACCGAGCCGCGCCTGCTGGAGCTCTGACGCTCCGGCAGGCGCGGCCCGGTCGTCCGGAGCGTCAGCCGGTGAAGCCGGCCGTGATCTTGGTGAACTGCCAGTCGGCCTGCGAGGTGCCGGAGCAGGTCTCCTGCACGCCGCCGCCGGGGCACGGCCGGTCCCGGTTGACGGACCAGAAGGCGAGGCGGGCGATGTGCTTGGTGTTGGACCAGTCGCGGATCTTGGTCCAGGTGTCGGTGCTGGTGAGCTCCTGCTGGTCGCTCAGGCCGTTCATGCCGCTGATGCCGAGGTGGGCGTAGGCGGTGGCGTCGTCCCAGCCGAAGACCGACTTGAGCTTGGTCTTCAGGCCCTCGGCCGCACTGACGGTGGAGCCGTACATGTCGGCGCCGCCGCCGAAGTCGAACGGCATGATGGTGAAGACGTCGATGTTGGCGTTCAGCGCCTTGGACTGCTCGATCAGGCGGTTGCCCCAGGAGGTCGGGCCGCTGGTGGCGGTGCCGAAGGTGAGGATGGTCCGCAGGCCGGGGTTGTTGTTCTTGACGATCTTCAGGGCGGTGATGATCCGGTCCTGGACGGTGGCGTTCTCGAACTCGTCGGTGTTCTCGATGTCCACGTCGATGGCCTTGAGGCCGTAGGCGTCGATCACCTTCTGGTAGGCCCCGGCCAGTGCCTCGGGGGTGGAGCAGTTGGGGCCGAGCTTGTTGCCGCTCCAGCCGCCGATGGACGGGACGACGTCGCCGCCGGCCGCCCGGATCTGGTTGATGACGGTCTGGTCCACGCCGCCGAGCAGCGGCCGCTGGCTGTCCCAGGTCGGGTTGCAGCCGTTCTGGGCCAGGATGAAGGCCATGGTGAACCACTTGATGCCGGTCGCGCTCATCACCGTGGTCGGGGACGGCGGGTTGCCCCAGCCGTTGTAGAGGTAGGGCGCGGCCTGCTTGAAGCCGGGCGGCGGGGTGGTGCCCGGGTCGGTGGTGACGCTCACCGCGTTGGAGGCGGGGGAGGTGTTCCCGGCCGCGTCGCGGGCCTTCACGGTGAAGGTGTAGGCGGTGTTGGCGCTCAGGTTGGAGACGGTGGCGCTGGTGCCGCCGACGGTGGTGGCCAGGGTCGAGCCCTGGTAGACGTCGTAGGCGGTGACGCCGACGTTGTCGGTGGCCGCGCCCCAGGTGAGCGAGACCGTGGAGGAGGTCTTGCCGGTGGAGAGCGGGGTGCCGGGGGTGGTCGGCGCCTGGGTGTCGTTGCTGCCGCCGGGGCCGTCCAGGCTGATGTCGTCGGCGTTGTAAGTCCCCTGCCCGTACCAGCCGTTGAGGTAGATCTCGGCGCTGGTCTGGCTCGCCCCGGTGGTGAAGGAGACCGAGAGCTTGGTGTAGGCGGAGGCGGACGGGGTCCAGGTGGAGGTGCCACCGGTGACGCCGAGGTAGACGTAGTTGCCGCGGACCCATCCGCTCAGCGTGTAGGCGGTGTTGGGCTGCACCGCGACGGTCTGCGTGCACTTCGCGGTGTCGCTCGAACTCACCGCGCCGGCAAGGGCCTTGGAACCGCCGTGGATGGGGGTGGAGACCACCGAGCCGAGGCCGCCGGTGCAGGACCAGCCGGAGAGCGTCCCGGTCTCGAAGCCGGGGTTGGTCAACAGGTTGGCCGCCTGGGCGGTGGTCGGCACGGTGAGTGCCGCCGCGGCCGCCAGGATGCCGGCGCCTGCCACGGAGAGCAGGCGGATACGGGTACGCAAGACGAGTACCTCCAGTGGGGGATGGTTGGTACCGAGCGGACGGACCGTCAGGACATGGGGGCCGGGGCATGGTCGGTGCACGCCCCGGGGCTTGACGGCGTCGCGCAAATGGTATGGACCTGTTGACGCTGTGGTCCAGTCCTCCTACATTCATCCTCACATCGCCCAGTGCGATTCGGCCGTCACCCGACCGGACGGCAAGCACGGTTCTGCAACCCCCTGTACGGAACCCCCACACCCACAGGAGAACCATGCCCACCCATCTCAGGAGCAGGCTGCTCGCGTTGTTGAGCACCGCACTGCTGCTCCCGGTCGCCCTCCTCGCCACGCTCGCGGCCCCACCCGCGCACGCGGCCGGACGGCTGACCGCCACCTTCGCCACGGCCGACAACGGCTCCTGGTGGAAGGGCACCTTCATCGTCCGCAACGCCACCACGGCCGCCGTGACCGGCTGGACCCTGGAGTTCGACCTCCCGGCCGGCGTCACCATCAGCGGCAGCTACAACGGCGACGCCACCGTGACGGGCCGTCACGTGGTGGCCAAGAACGCCTACTACAACGCCACCGTCCAGCCGAACGCGACCACCGAGCCGTACAGCTTCTGGTTCGTCGCCAACGGCCCGATCGGCACGCCGACCGGCTGCACCGTCAACGGCGACAAGTGCGACGGCACCCCCGACGTGCCGCCGGGCGCTCCCGGCAAGCCGGTGGTCACCGCGCTGACCACCAAGTCGGCCGCGCTGAGCTGGCCCGCCGCCACCCCCGGCGACTACCCCGTCGCCTCCTACGAGATCCTCAACGGCTCAACCGTGGTGGGGACTTCGACCGGCACCTCGGGCACCGCGACCGGGCTCACCCCGGCCACCGCGTACGGCCTGACCGTCCGGGCCAAGGACACCCGGGGCAACGCCGGACCGGTCAGCCCGGTGGTGCAGTTCACCACGACCGACCCGGCCAGTGACCCCGTGCCGCCCACCGCGCCCACCAACCTCCGTGCCACCACGGTGACTTCGGGGTCGATCGCGCTGGCCTGGAACGCCTCCACCGACAACGTCGGAGTGGTCTCCTACGACGTGTACCGGGACGGTGCGCTCACCCAGAGCGTCACCGGCACCACGGCGACGGTGAGTTCGCTCGCCCCCGCCACCTCGTACACCTTCACGGTGCGGGCCCGGGACGCGGTGGACAACCTCTCCCCGCTCTCCGCCCCGCTCACCGCCACCACCGGTGACCTGGCCGGGCCGGGCAAGTACACCCGGGTCGGCTACTTCACCCAGTGGGGCATCTACGGCCGCCAGTACTTCGTCAAGAACCTCGACACCTCCGGCTCGGCCGCCAAGCTCGACGTCATCAACTACGCCTTCGAGAACATCGACCCGGTCAACCTGACCTGCCTGGCGGGCGTCACCAAGGGCACCACCGCCAACCCGCAGGATCCGGACCAGGGCACCGGCGCGGGCGACGCGGACGCCGACTACGGCCGTCCGTTCAGCGCCGCCCAGTCGGTGGACGGGGTGGCCGACGACGGCTGGGGCAAGCTGCGCGGCAACCTCAACCAGCTGAAGAAGCTCAAGGCCAAGTACCCGCACCTCAAGGTCGTGGTCTCGCTGGGCGGCTGGACCTACTCCAAGTACTTCTCCGACGTGGCGGCCAACGACGCCTCCCGGCAGAAGTTCGTCAAGTCCTGCCTGGACGTCTGGATCAAGGGCGACCTGCCCGCCTACAACGGGGCCGGCGGCCCGGGCGTGGCGGCCGGGATCTTCGACGGCATCGACCTGGACTGGGAGTGGCCGGGCTCGCCCGACGGCCACGCCGGCAACCACTGGAGCGTCAACGACAAGGCCAACAACACCGCGCTGCTGGCCGAGTTCCGCAAGCAGCTGGACGCGCTGGGCGGCTCGCACAAGCTGCTCACCGCCTTCACCCCCGCCGACCCGGCCAAGATCAACCAGGGCTGGGACCTGTCGCAGATCTTCAAGTACCTGGACATCGCCAACGTCCAGGGCTACGACTTCCACGGCAAGTGTATGACCTGGGACCTCGGTCTTGACCTGCGAGAGTGCCGTGAGGTGTAGGGGCACGAGACGTTCGAACCGCCCTGACTGGACTGCCGACGCCGGTTTACCCGACGAGACATCCCCTGCCGGAACTGTGGAACCCGGCGCCTCTCCGGTACGACAACCCGACAACAGGCTATCGAGAGGTCGGCTGAACTTCGGCCGTGGTGCCACCCTCGTCGGTGATGCCTCCAAGATTCGCACCGGCCACGACGTCCAGAATATGGCGACCCCGCGCAAGCTGACGATCAACGCTCTCCGCACCGCCAGGCACTGCTCTGCATCGACTGATCAGTAGGCTCACGAGATCACCAGACACAGCGGGCTGCGCTCACTGTTCCGCGCCCTCAAACGCGAGCGCGTCATCTTCCACGACCCGGCCCGCACCGTACACCTCGGCAGCAGAACCAGCGTGCCGCGCCCCGTACCCAGCGACCAGGCCGCCGGACTGCTCGACAACACGTCGAGCCGGCTCGCAAGCTCCGCGTCGCCCTGGTCGCCATCCACGCCATCCAACCGACGGTGCTTCTCCGAATTCGCACCACCGAGCTAGACCGCTCCTGGTCGACTCTTTCCGCCCTCCGCTGCCAGTGAGGGGCCGGCATGGTGCTCATGCCGGCCCCTCACCGCCTACCGCTTGCCTCGTACAGCGCGCAGGAGGTCGGCCAGTGCCCGAAGAATCTCCGGGCGCTCCGATCCGCTGGTGCTACTGAGAGCCTTCCATCCGATCAGCAGTGCCACGAGCAGCACGGCCACGATCGGGGCAAGGGGGAGGAGAATGTACTGCCACAGCTCCATGAACGGGCGGCCTTTCCGAGCCTCGCCGGAAAGTCTGGGCGCCTGATGCTTCGGTCTTTTGACCGGGGAACCATCTTTTTGTGGCACACAGAAATTCCGGAACAGTTGAGTTCCGCATGACTGTGCGATTCACCCCAAAAAACGTGGTTCCCCAGCTCCGGTCGAGTGACCAGACTCGGCGCCGTCGCTACTTGCGACTGGCTAGGTAGAAGCACCTACTGGGTGAGCTGACGGGTTGGTGCGACCAAGCGCACTTCGCGCGACTGACGCTAGCAGCTGCGGCGCTTCGCCGGTGAGTAAACCGGCAAGATGTCCGCCGCAACCACCCGGGGCGACGGGCGGAGCGGCTCGCGCCTGAGGGATCATGGACGTGGCGCGGGGGCGCTCCGGATGGAGGACCCGCCATGGCCCGCCCCACGAAGGCGCAGCGCGCTGCCATCGCGCAGCGCCGCGCCGACGCCGTCGAACTGCAGCTGGCCGGCGTCGACTGGCTCACCATCGGCCGCAAGCTCGCCGCCGACCCGTCGATCAACACCGACCGGGTCGCCTACCCCCAGGGCTACGGCGCCGACCTGTACGCCAAGGGCAAGGAACCGCCGGACGACGCCGCCCTGATCCGCTACGCCTGCAAGGACGTTCAGCACGCCCTGGCCGAGCGGCACACCAACCTGGGCATCTCCGTCGACGAACTGCGCCTGGTCCACCACATGCGGCTGGAGCGCGTGTTCTTCGTCGCGTTCCGCCGCGCGGTCAGGGACGGAGACCTTCCCGCGGTCGACCGAGCCGTCCGCATCCTGGAGCGCGACGCCCGGCTGCTCGGCATCGACCAGCCGACCCGCACCGAGCTGTCCGGCCCGGACGAAGGGCCGATCACGCTGGAGGCGATCACCTCCGCCGAGCTGGCGCAGCTCATCGCAGCCACCGAGGGCGAGGATGGCTGATGGCGGACACCGCCGAACTCCTTGCCCAGTACCGGACGTTGCCCGCCGACCGGCGCCGGGTCATCGCCGCGAAGGCCTCGCCCAAGCTGCGCGTCGAGCTGGCCCGGGTCGAGAAGGACATGGCGATGCGCCGCTCGCCTGGCTCGCTCGCCGCGGTGCTGACCGCCGGGCGCGAGATGCAGGCCGAGCACCTGGACCTGATCGACGACGCCTTCCGGCGCATCGCCGCCGGCGAGTCCATCCGGCTGCTGCTCACCATGCCGCCCCGTCACGGCAAGTCCCGGAGGGCCGCCCGGTGGGCGCCGCTGTGGTACCTCCTTCAGCGCCCCGAGCACCGGGTGATGATCGCCTCCTACTCGGCCGAACCGGCGGACGACCACGGCCGGTGGATCAGGGATGCCATCACCACGTGGGGCGAGCAGATCGGCATCGCACTCCACCCCGGCTCGAAGGCGGCGAACCGCTTCGACATCTTCGGCCACGAGGGCGGCCTGGTCTGCGCCGGCGTCGGCGGAGGACTGACCGGCAAGGGCGCCCACCTCGCCGTGGTGGACGACCCGATCAAGGACGACGCCGAGGCGCAGAGCCCCACGATGCGCAAGCGCCTGTGGGAGTGGTGGCAGTCCGTCCTGTTGACCCGCATCGAGCCCGGCGGCTCCGTCATTGTTATCCAGACCAGGTGGTCCGAAGATGATCTTGTCGGGCGCATCCTCGCCAGCGAGACCGCCGAGGACTGGATCATCATCGACCTGCCCGCCATCGCGGACAGCCCCGACGACGCACTCGGCCGCCAGGTCGGCGAACCACTGTGGCCCGCCCGGTACGGACAGAAGGCACTCGCCAAGATCCGGCGAGCCGTCGGCGAACGAGTCTGGTGGTCGCTATACCAGCAGAAGCCCAGGCCGCAGGAAGGCGGAGTCTGGCAGCGCGCCTGGATCGACCAACACCGCATCACGCCAGTGCAGTTCAGCGGCCTCGACCTGGCGCGCGTCATCGTCGCCGTCGACCCAGCCGGTGGCGAGAGCCTGGTGGGCGACGAGACAGGCATCGTCGGCATGGCCGCCGGCTACGACGAGAACCTCTACGTCCTCGACGACCGGTCCGGCTCCATGGGCGCCAACGACTGGGGCCTCACCGCCTGCCACCTGGCCATGGAGCTGAAGGCGGACGCGATCGTGGTCGAGTCCAACTACGGCGGAGACATGGCCCGGCAGGTCGTCACCCAGGCATGGGACCAGCTGGCCCGCGAAGGCGTCACCCGCGGTCTGCTGATGCCGATGATCCTGGAGGTCACCGCCAAGGTCGGCAAGAGGCTCAGGGCCGAGCCGATCGCCCAGCTGTACGAGCAAGGCAGGGTGCACCACGTCGGCCAGTACCCGGAGCTGGAAGGGCAGATGGTCACCTGGGTCGCCGGCATGGACAGCCCGGACCGGATGGACGCAGCTGTACACGGCCTCACCGAACTCGCCGACCCGGACCAGCTCGCGATGCTGCCCAAGGGCCTGGACGACGCCCGCCTCGACGGCCGCCGGTAAGCGCCGAATCACCATAATAGGTTTACCGCCAACCAGGGCCCGTCAGCCGCCGGTAGGTTCCCGATCATGAAGTGAGGGGGAAGCTCGTCATCGCGGCCGTGGCCGGTGTCCTGGCGATCGGCGGGGGAGCAGCGTGGGTGGCGTGGCCTGATGCCGCGTCACCCGCCGGTCGGCCGGAGCCCGGTACGCCGGAGTGGGACAACTGGGAGAAGGAGTCGATCGTGGCCGGTCGGCTCGCTCAGCTGTCGATCGTGCAGCGAGGCGAGGAACGCTCCCGCGAGCTGTGCGACGCCGAGTGGGGCAAGCTCTGGCCCGAGCAGCAGGCCAAGCTCGACAAGATCGCCTTCGGCTCCGGCTGCATCCTCCAGCCACCGGGCCAGTAGGCGACAACGACAGTGCTGCTGCCGTTGTCCTACTCGGATTGCTCGGGTCACGAGGCCGGACTAGCTTGAATATATGGGACGGATCAAGACATTCTTCCTGAGCCCATATCGCCGTGCGGCTGCTTGGACTCTCGGCGGTCTTCTTGCGATCTTGGTGGGCCTTGGGATCTGGGTGGCCTGCCTTGCTGGCCCCGCCGCGGCTTATGACGTGACTTTGGGGCTGACGAGTCCGTTTGCGAAGGGCATGAAGGGTGGAGAGACGGCGAGATGGGTGGGCGGTGTCCTTGGCGTCCTTGGTTGGTTCGCGTTTCCGATCACCTTTGGCATCGTAGGAGCTGAATTCTTTGCTCGACGAGTCAAGCCGGTCGGGATTCAGCTCACCAAGGAGCAACGGGAGGAGATGATAAAGGAGTTGATGAAGCATAACCAGGAAGGGTAGGGGAAGCTGGCGGGAGCTAACGGCATGTCAGGCTTTCAGCGATGAAGATCCAAATGCGAAGTCTTGAGGACCTTCGCGATGATGCAGAGTCGTCCGAGACGGAGGTGCACTTCGCAACTCAGTTCTTGGCACTTCATGACCATCTGGGCACAGCGTCGGCCTCCTCCTTGGCGAACGACCACTGGGCCGCTACCGTTGTCCGTGTCGCACGGGCCAGGCTTTGCCCGGACGATAACCTCCTGGTCCGATGCTGTGAGCTGTACGCACTGGCAAGCTGCGTCACCCAGACCGTCTCGTCACTTACAGTCCGTTGCGAGCGCGGGGGCTGCTTTACTCTGCAGCCAAGGGCAATAGTTTCTCGCGCCACCTAGGGGTACACATGTTCGAGGTTGATCTTGACGCCGAAGAGTATGCCGAGTTCCCCACTGATGCGAGTCCGGATGAGGTCGTTGCTGCCATTGTCCTGGAGTGCTTCCCTGATGCCACGCCGACCGAGCTAGCCGAGGCCGTTCAGATTCTGAATGCAACCACCTTGGATGCCGCGAGAGCTGGCAAAGTTCCTTCTATGGGAACCGTTTATGAGGCGGCTGGAAAGCTTGAGGTCGTTTTCCCGTTGAAGGATTCACGCAGGCGAGACCTCGATGGCTGCAGTCCGCTACGCTGACCATCGGCGTGCGGCCTGGTTGCTCGGAGGAGCACTGTGGGCCTGCGCGAACTCGTCATCGACGGCTGGAGCTGGCTGAACTACAAGCCGGTGATGGCCGCCCCGATCCGCCGCGGCTCGGGCCCGTTCGCCGAGCTGGCCGCCGGCTGGGTGCCTCCGGAGGATCTGCGCCGACTCCAGGCGTACAAGCTGCTCGCCGCTTACGACAACAACCAGGCCGGACAGATCGCCGCCGCCTCGGGCGACGACACCGGACTGGAGCGGCGCGAGCTCGGCGACGCCGCGAAGCTGATCGACACCGCTCTCGGCTACATGCTCGGCTCCGAGCAGACCATCGTGGTGCCCGGGGCGGAGCACTCGGAGGACGAGGCACCGCCGACCGGCACGGTGGCAGCCCTGTCGGTGCAGAGCCGGTTGCGGGAGTGGGCGGAGAAGGAGCTGCTGCCGCTGCGCATCCAGCAGGCCGAGCGGTCGGCGGTTCGGTGCGGCGACACCGTGCACACCCTGGCGTGGGAGCCGTCGAAGGGCCGCCCGATCCTGCGGGTGATGGACGCCGGGTTCTACTTCCCGGAGTGGCCCGACGACGAGGCCGACGCGGCGGAGTTCCCGCCGCGGGTGCACTTCGCGTGGGAGCTGCCCGAGGACGAGCGTCGAGGGGTGAAGGCCAGGCTGCGACGGATCACGTACGAGCTTGGGCCGATCAGCGCGGCCAGCACGCCGGGCCGCACTCGATCGGGGCAGCCAGCCCGGGAGTTGATGTACGGGGCGGACGGCGAGCCGGTACTGATCGCCGGCGACCACCTCGACCCGGAGACCGGCACGATCCGGCGCACCTACCCGTGGGGGCCCGGACAGCAGTCCGGGCTGACCTGCTACCTGACCGACGCCGAGTGGCTGCTCGACGACCTGAAGAAGGACCACGACGTCTACAACCTGCCGACGGACAAGGCCGCTTACCGCGTCCGCTCCGACGGCGAGGTGCTGGAGCGGCTCGACCTGATGCTGGACTTCCTGCCGGTCGTCCACGTCACCAACTCGATCCCCGACGCGGGCGAGCACTGGGGGCAGCCGTCCATCGCGAAGGTCATGCAGACCCTCGACGAACTCGCCGCGACGGACTCCGACTCGGCCGCCGCGTCCGCGACCACCGGCACGCCGATCATCGGCCTGTCCGGCGTCCGGCTGCCCAAGGACCGGGTGACGGGCGCGACGCTCCCGCTCCAGGTCCGAGCCGGAACGGTGTGGTCGCTGGCCGAGGGCGGCTCGATGGACACCCTCGACACGTCCAACCAGCTCGCCGAGCTGCGGTCCCGGGTCGACCACCTCCTCGACCGGCTGGCGGGCAACTCCCGACTGACCTCGTCCGGCCTGGGCACCCTCGACCCGTCTGCCGTGCCGTCCGGCTACGCACTCCAGCTGGCGCTGGGGCCGCTGGACGCTCTGGTTAGCGGGATGCGGCTGGCCCGGGCGCACAAGTACTCGCTGCTGCTGAAGATGGTGTGCCGCCTCCACCAAGCCGGACAGGCCGAGGGCTGGCCGGCGGGGGAGACGCTGCCCGCACGGCTGACCTGGGGCCCGCACACCCCGACCGACCGGGCCGCAGTCCTGGATGAGGTGGTGAAGGGCTTCGGCGCCGGGGTGCTCAGCCTGGAGACGAGCGTGCGGATGCTCGCCGCGGCCGGCTACCCGATCGAGGACGCGGTACAGGAGGTGAAGCGCATCCAATCCAGGGCGTTCGACGCGCCGCCGCACGCCTGGCCGACGCTACCGGCGATAACGGGGCAGTCCGCGAGTACCTGGGGTTGCCCGAGGCAGGGCCGGAGATCCCTAAGGTCCCGGTGCTGGGTGACGTTCTGGGCCCGTGATCACGGGGGGCCGTCATTCTCTGATGGCTCCTTCAAGGCGGCCCTGCCGGTGTCGGGGCCGGAAGCTCCTCGAGCAGCGATCTCCCCTTCGACCATCGCCCACACCTCGGCAGGGGAGATCAGGGAGGCGTCCATCGTCTCTGTGAATCCCCCTTGCGGCATCTGGGCTCGGGTGAGGAACTGAGAGATGCCCGCGTTACGGATACGAGTGAGGACTTCGGATTCGATGGTGCGAGCATCTAGTCGCATCCGGGACCGGTTCACTTCCTGCCAGCCGTGCCGCAGATGATCCAGAATCCGCAGGGAGCTACCGATCCCAACCTTCACTGCCCGTAGCTCGGTGTGCTCGACAACGTAGACGAGCTGGATGGCGACTTCGAAGGGGCGCTGGGCTGAGATAGCTTGAATGTCTTCGACGGCGGGCAACCGAGCGGTTCGAACTCGTTCGCGGCGCGCACGGCGCTGCAGGCGACTCTCAAGCTGCCAGGCTTCCTCCTCGGCTCTGCGGTGTTCCGCGTCGCTCTGCCGCAGCTCGTCAACGACCACCCACTGCCACTGCTGTGCGATCTCCGCGAGCCGTTCAGGGGTGCTGTACCTCGCGGCGTGCCGCACTCGGTGCCGGATCATCTCCTCGAACGCGGGGGCTATCTGCGGTTGCTCTCGGACGTCTGTGAGCTCGGAGTTGACCTTCTTGTACACCTCCTCCCATGTCTTAGCTCCGTATATGGCGAGACCCACGGGAGGATCGCCTTCTAACCGCTCCTCGGCTGTCCGCGCCGGTGCCGTTACCAACGGCTTCGTCCGGTCCTGGGGATTTGCCAGGGCTCTACGTTGGGGTGGCGGTGGGATCACTGAGCTAGGGCACGAACCAGCATCCGTGCCTCCCCCCTTCTGCGTCAGCACCGTGAGCTGCAGAAGCCCATTCTCATCGCCTCATGGCGTGGTTGGCTACACTGATCTTCGGCGCGGGGGCGCTGCTCCGGAGGAATCCGAATGAACGCTCTGCCTCAGCCTGCCCAGCCTGCGGGCGCTCCGTCGAGTGAGCCGCCTGTTCAGCCGCCGGCCACGGACCCGGGCAGCACTCTGATCACCCAGGACACCCTGTCGCGTCTGCTTGCCCGGGAGAAGTCGCAGGGCGAGCGGAGCGCCGTGAAGAGGCTCGTCACCGACCTGGGCTTCGCCGACGCCGCCGTGGTGGCCAGCTGGGTTCCCAGCCCTCCAGGGCTGATGGCGAGACCTGCTCCCCGCAGAGCGGCCTCCTTAGCATGTTCCCAACCCTCCTGGGCTGATGACGACCCTGGAGCGTGCTGGTGTACAACCGCACGTTGAACGTTCCCAACCCCCCCTGGGCTGATGACGACGCCGGCGCGCGGTACGCGATGCGCTACGTCAGCAAGTTCCAACCCCCCCCGGCTGATGACGACGGGACTGGCTCGGGATCATCCTCCTGCAAGGCCGGTGTTCCCAACCCTCCTGGGCTGATGACGACGTGGCCGATCCGTCGTGCTGGCCGCTGGAGGCCGCGTTCCCAACCCTCCTGGGCTGATGACGACGCGGGCCAACCTCGTTGGCACCGCGGGCGCCTTCAAGTTCCCAACCCTTCTGGGCTGATGACGACCAGACGCACCCTACGAGGAGCAGCAGATGAGCGGGTTCCCAGCCCTCCTGGGCTGATGACGGCACCCCGGACGGACTGAAGCTGGACCCGACCACCGCGTTCCCAACCCTCCTGGGCTGATGGCGACCATGCTCTCGCTCGTGCGCGAGGACGGCCAGGACATGTTCCCAACCCTCCTGGGCTGATGGCGACGGCGCCTGCCGCCCGGCCCCACCCCAGGAGACCCAGTTCCCAACCCTCGTGGGCTGATGGCGACGGGAGAATGCCTTTATGACGACCCCCGCTGAGCTGGGTTCCCAACCCTCCTGGGCTGATGGCGACTCGGCGTCGTCGGCCCGGAGCGTGGTGAAGAACGTGTGTTCCCAACCCTCCTGGGCTGATGGCGACTGCTGAGGGGCAGGTCCAGCCGAGCAGTTCCCTGCGTTCCCAACCCTCCTGGGCTGATGGCGACAGGGCGAGCGGGCCGGCCTCCGGGAGGCGGATGTGCCGTTCCCAACCCTCCTGGGCTGATGGCGACGGGTGGCCGGGGTGATGGCGGGGCGGCAGAAGCCGCGTTCCCAACCCTCCTGGGCTGATGGCGACGGGTCTCGACGGCGTCGAGAGTGGGCTCGGCGTCGCGTTCCCAACCCTCCTGGGCTGATGGCGACGCTGGAGAAGCTCCAGGGGGAGTGGGACAAGCTTGGGTTCCCAACCCTCCTGGGCTGATGGCGACTCGAGCTCTCGCAGCCGTTCTTCGCCTGCGGCGAGTTCCCAACCCTCCTGGGCTGATGGCGACGGGGGAAGGCGGCGGCGATCTGGTCGAGTCGCGCCGGTTCCCAACCCTCCTGGGCTGATGGCGACCCGAGGGTAAAGCCGCAGGTCAGAGAATACCCCTGCGCCGGGCCAGCGGTGCTTTGTGCAGGGGTTGGGCGGTGGTGCATCAGTGCTGGTCAGATGATGTCTCCGGGGCCGCCCAGGTGGGTGCCGATGGTGGCGGTGTTGATGTAGTCGGGGGAGCGGGTGGTGTAGGTGATGATGCTGTCGTAGGTGGGGTCGATGACGGTTTCGAGTGTGCTGGTGAGGGCGCGGTACTGGGCGGGGGTGAGTTCGCCTTGGAAGACGCTGCGTTGGGTCCAGTGGAGGTATCTGCGGCAGGTTTTGAGGACTTTGGGGTTGCGTTCGGCGGCGGTGTCGTAGACGAGGATGACGAACATGGGAGGGGGTTCACCACCAGGGGCGGAAGGGCTTGTAGGGGGTGCCTTCGAGGCAGAGGCGGACCAGTTTGAGGGCTTCGAGGTGGATGAGTTCCTCGTAGCTGACTTTCCGCTTGAGGGTGCGGTGGTGGACGGTGGTGGCGAGTTCTTCGCGGACGAGGGCGGCGATCTTCTTGCGGCCTGCCGTGCTGAGGGAGGCGTGGCCGACTCCGGTCTCGAAGTCGCTTGGCTTGAGGTGCTTTTGGTGGGCGGCTCGTAGCAGGAGGCGTTCGGCGAAGAGGGGTTTGAAGGGTTCGGCGAGGTCGAGGGCCAGGGTGTTGCGGCGCCGGTTGGTGTCGGCGTGCAGGAACGCGATGGCGGGGTGGAGGGGGGTTGCGCGCAGGGCGGTGAGGACGCGGGCGTAGACGATGGAGTTGAGGTAGCTGACGAAGGCGTTGCCGGCGTTGGTGGGCGGGCGTCGGGTGCGGCCGTTGAGGCGTAGCCAGGTGGGGAGTTGGGTGTCGAGGGCGGCCCAGACGGTGCGGCGGAAGTTGCCTTCCTGGGCCATGAGTTGGGCGCTGTCGTGGCAGTTGGGGAGGTTGTCGCGCAGGGTGGTCAGGGCGGGGTCGAGGAGGTCGTTGTCGAGGACCCAGCGGAGGTTTTCGGCGGTGGCGGCCAGGAGGGCTCGGGCGATGGGGAGTTGGTGTTCGGGGTCGGTGGTGAGGTGGACCTGGCGTCGTAGGACGGTGGCGGAAGACATGGATTCGGTGGCGGCGAAGTGTCCGGTGTGGTTGCCGTAGTGGTCGAGGACGTGGAGGGTGATGTTGTGCCGCCCGAGTAGGGAGAGGGCGGAGGTGTTGACGTCAATGTGGTCGAAGGCGACAAGGTCGCGGATGTCGGTGACGGGGATGCGCACCGGTTGGCCGTCGGGGCGTTCGATGCGGACGCTGTCGTTCTCGCGGCGGATGCGGCAGGGTTCGGTGAGCCAGTAGGTGCGGCCGGCGGCGGGCATCAGGTTCCCCAGCAGTAGTCGAGGTAGGAGCAGCCGCTGCAGGCGGCTCGGGTGAGGCGCTCGGGTGCGGTGCTTCGGGCGATGATGGCGCGGGCTTCGGCTTCGGCGTCCTCGGCCTGGTCGCGGGCCTCGTCGTTCCAGGCGACGTCGGTAGTGCGGCGGATGAGGGGGTAGTGGACGATGCCGCCGCGGACGTTGACGCCGCGCCGCTCCAGCAGCAGGCAGTAGTGCCGCACCTGGGCGTCGTGGGCGGGGGAGGGCGCGCGGGAGGACTTGGTCTCGTGGACGACGGCGCCGGTGGTGACCCAGTCGATGCGGGCCTCGCCGAGGTCGACGTCGCGCCGGCGGGTGAAGGTGGTGGCGTCGACGGCTTCGCCGAACGCGACGAGGTCGCTGCCCGCTTCGGGGCGGTATCCGCGCATGTAGAGCCAGAGCTGGCGGGGGCAGTGGTGCAGGTACTTGATGTGGACGCCGCCGAGGCCGTGCTCGTCCTGGACCGGGTCGGTGGGAAGGGACTTCACAGGATCGTCTCCGGCATGCCAGGCGGAAGGAGTCCAAGGACGGTGTCGTACTCGCCGTCGATCACATACAGCCCAAGGCTCCTGCTGTACTTCGCCCGGTAGGTCTTCAACTGGGTGTGGCGCAGCGGGATCAGCATGCCGGCCGCCAGCAGCGGGTCGCCGGCCTCACCTTTGATGAGGGCGCTGTACTCCTGTTCGTCGTCGCGGTGCAGGACCTCGACGCTGTCGAAGCGCTCGCCGAGCGTCTTGGCGTGCTCGGTGCGGTCGAGGAACGGTTCGCGGAAGGTGAGGAACTCGGTGGCGAACCCGTCGCGGGCGGCGCGGGCGCGCTGCGCCCAGCCGCGGCCCCAGTCGGTGTCGTAGGCGAGGTGCAGCAGGCGGTCGATGTCCTGCTCACTGAGGCTGGTGGCACCTTCCGCGGCCAGGGTCGTCAGGGCGCTCCAGGCGGCGTCCACCGCTGCCTGCTCGTAGGGCCGGTGGCTGTCTGGGCGATGGACACGGAACTCGACAGGCCCTTGAGGGTGCAGGCCACGGCGGTTGACCCGGCCGGCGCGCTGGGCGACGGCCTCGATGGGGGCGTTCTCCGCCGCACCGCGGTCGAAGTCGAGTTGCAGCGACACCTCGACCGTCTGGGTGGCCACCACCAGCCCGCCGCTGCGCCGCGGCCGGCCTGGGCGGCGTTCGGGATGGCGTGCCAGCAGGCGTTCCTCGATGGCGTCCCGGTCGCGGTTCTTGAACCGGGAGTGCAGCAGGAGCGCCGCATCGTCCCCTTCCCAAGCCTCGGTGTTACCGGGGCAGGTGGCGCGGGCGTCGTCGGCGAGGGCTTCGAAGAGCCACTGCGCGGCGGCGACGGTGTTGGCCACCACGAGGACACTGTGGCCTTCCGTGAGCCAGCCGCGCAGGCGCTCGATGCTCGCGGGGTGGGTGAGAGGAAGGTCGTCGACGGCCAGGCGGTGCCGGACGGGAGCGGTGCCGGGCTCGGCACGCACGGGCGTCACCGGCAGCGTGAGGGTATCGGTGATCAGGCCGAGGAGGGGCGGGGCGAGGGTGGCGGACAGGACCGCGATCCGGCTGCCCAGGCGCTCCCACAGGCGCATCGACGCGCACAGGCGGCCGAAGGTCTCGGGGTCGTAGGCGTGGAGTTCGTCGAGGACGAACAGGGAGTTGGCCTGCTCCAGGAGCAGCGAGGAGTGGGCCGGGCCGGCGAGCG
This sequence comes from Kitasatospora albolonga, assembly GCF_039535905.1. Lineage (GTDB taxonomy): Bacteria > Actinomycetota > Actinomycetes > Streptomycetales > Streptomycetaceae > Kitasatospora > Kitasatospora albolonga. The sequence continues at coordinate 23,730 of NZ_BAAAYB010000026.1, forward strand.
CCGCGGTGAGGAGCTGGTGTGGGGTGGCCACGCGCAGGCGCTGCCTGAACAGGCGCATCACACTCGCGCGGGCCTTAGCCTTCTGCGCGTCCTCCTTGGTCGGTGTGCAGTCCTCCGCGAGGGCCTCCGTCAGGAGGGTGCGGGCCAGGGCGCCGTGGAGCAGGCCGATGTCGGGGGTCACCCCGTAGGCCAGGGCCTCCTCGAAGCGGCGCCGGGCGGCGTTGAGTGAGGCCCGGTAGGGGAGGGTCCACACGATCCTGGGCAGGCCCGGCATGCTGCCCAACTGCCTCGCGGCCCAGGCGAGCCCGCTCTCCGTCTTGCCGCTGCCGGTGTAGGCGGTGAGCAGCAGGTGCCCGTCGGCACGGGCGGCCTCGGCCTGGTGGCGGTGCGGGGTGAAGGGAAGGCGCTGCAGGTAGTCGCCAGGTAGGGGCAGGTGGGTCTGCAGGTCGGCGTGGGCGGAGCCGGCGTGGTCGGCGAGGGTCAGCGCGCCCTGGGCCAGGACCGCGAGCAGGCCGCGGTCCGGCTCGCACTCACCGCCCCAGGCGTCGAACACCTCGCCGAGTAGCGCACCGGCCCGCTCCGCCAGCGCCGGCCCGCCGGCGGCGGGCGGCGGGTCGGTGCCGAGGAAACCGGCGAACCAGGCCAGGAGTTCCTGGTGAAGCCCGCGCACCACCTGCGGTCCCCGCTCGGGCGCCGCCAGGACACCGAACGCCTGCATCCAGTCGGTGCGCTTGTTGTACAGCTGCGCCAGGGCGGGCTTGCCGCCGCTGAGGGAGTTGGAGGTGAACAGCGGCCGGTGGTGACTGGCCACAAGAGTGGCGATCAGCAGCCGCTCACTCTCGCTCCATCCGGCGGCCGGTGCGAGGAGGTCGACGTAGGCGAGCGAGAGGACCTCGTGGCGCTCCCCCCACTGCCGACCGCCGGGCCGCACCTGGCGTTGGAACCCCTCGGCGATCTTCCCGGCGTCGTGGAGCAGGGCCGCTGCCCGAATCAGCGTCCAAAAGCGTGGGTCGGTGGCGATGACGCCCGCGTCCGCGATGCGGGCCTGGAGTTGAGCGGCCATCAGATGAACGGTGCGCGAGTGCGTGGTCAGGCGCTCGGGAGCCTTGACGGGGCGGGATTTGGCGAGCAGGTCGGTCAGGGCGCGCCGGCGTGGCGGCCGGGTCAGGAGGTAAGGAGCCATACGGCTTGGGTGTCCTCGGGGATGTGGTCATGGGCGGGGGCCTCGCGGTAGGCCCCGTGGACGGCCACCGGCGTACGCGCGGGCTCGTCGCACCACAGGTGGTCGGCCCAGGTGGTGGTGAGTCGGTCGGCGGAAGTGGTGCGGGCGAGCCGGTGAAGGTGCGCCTGCGGGAGCTCGTGCCCGCCGGGCGGAGCCAGGGCGTGGCCGACGAGCGCGGTGGCCGCGGGCACGAGCGTGACCTCTCCCGCGCCGACGGGGTGGACGAGGTCCTGCGAGCGGCCAAGGCGCAGCGCGTGCACGGGCCGGCGCAGCGCGGCGGCCACGCGCTCCCCGTCGGGCTCGGGCAGCCACAGCGTCAGGTGGACGCCGGCCAGGAAGGGCCGGTCCTTGGCGGTCGCGCCGCCTTTGCCGAACCGCACGCGTCCCCCTGACGCGGGCAGGCTCCCGTCGGCGGCGATGGGATGGTAGGTCTCGGTGTCGACGCCGTGCCCCTCGGCCCAGGCTGCCATGCCGAACACCACCGGCTCCGCGGCCCTGCCGGTCGCGGCGGCGAGCATGCCGCGCACCGTCGAGGGCGGCGGAACGGGAAGGCAGCGGGTCAGCCCGGGAAACAGCGGGTCGCGGAAGGAGGCGACGGGCGCGTACAACTCGACGCGCACAGCCTGCACCGGACCGGACAGGGGCGCGGTCACCGGCGGACCGGGTCATCGAACCAGCCGTCGAGCCGGCCCTCGGCCAGGTCGGCGGCCAGCTGCAGCAGGACGGTGCGGGGATGGTCAACGACGATGGTGCCCTCCGCGATCTCCTGGGCGCACTCCTTCTCGAAGTCCTCGCGCGCCAGGTCCTGGAAGCCCGGCCGCCAGCCGATCCGCACCGGCGGCGTCCATTCACCCGCCCACGCCGCCAGCTCCTTGCGCAGCACATCACCACGGATCCGCACACCCGAATCCGGATCACTGGCGACGACGTGACCGAACGGGTTCACACCGCCCTCGAACGGGGCCATCACCAGCAGCGCCGGAACCCGGTCACCGTAGTGCAGGGCCTGCTTCGCACCACCGCTCAGGTTCGCCAGCGCCCCGGGCAGCAACGACGCCCGCCGCCGCCGCTCCCCAATCGGCAAACGCACAGCCGGCTGCCCCCGAAAATCCCCGCTGACAGCACCCAACGACAAGGCATCCGCGAGCTGCATCGCCTGATCCTGCGTCAGGTAGTTCGGCCGCCCCACACCCTCGGCGCTCGGCATCGTGAACGTCCCCACCCGCGGCACGTCCAGCAGAAACGGCGCCACCAGATCCGCCGAATAGAACTCGTGACCGTGCAACACCGGCTCCGGCACACCACGGGACATCACACCGAAATCGGAGGTGACCCGCACCGGCTCCGCCGACAGCAACGTCCCCAGCATGAACGGACTGTCCCGCAACGTCGTCGCGGAATCGTCCTTCTTCGCCCCCGCCCGCATGTACCCGAACAGATCATCATCGACGAACCGGATCGGGTCCGCCGCCGTATTCGCCTTCTGCGCCTTGCCCTGCGCCTTGCCGACCCTGGTCACGGGGGAGGGCACCATGCCGAGCTCGACCATCGTCTCCCGGAGCCAGCGGCGCGCGGCCTGCGCCGACACGTACGGATGCCGGCCATCGTGCATCTGCGCGTACTTCACCCGCGCCGTCGTGTCCTCGCTGCGGCCGTTGTTCGGCGCACCCGCCCGCACCGCGAGCACCATTGTCCCTGCCAGGTAAGCCATGTCAGACCCCTTCCAACTCGTACTCGTCGTAGCCGTCCTCATCGCCGCCCGCGGCGAAGGGCGGACGGTCCTCGTCCTCGGTTCCCTCGTCCGGGCCCCTGCCGGAGCGGCCGGCGCTGACGGCGACGCCGCGCTCCTGCAGCAGCTCGCACACCCGCGCGAACAGCAGCATCCGCAGCTCCCACGAACGCGACTGACGCCTGATCAGCGGCTTCCACGCCTCCGGCCCGGCCAGTGCCACCGCCGATCCGTCCAGCTGGAGACGGAAGTGCGCCTGTACCAGCAGCGTCCCGAGCTGGTAGTCGTTGAGCGCAGCGTTGCGGTACTCCGCCAGCCGGCCGCGCGGGCTGGTGCCCTGGGCAATCCACTCGGCGAGGACCTGTGCCACAGGCTCCACGTCCGTGTCCATTCCGAAGACCTCCTTCGCATAGGTGAAAGCGAGCGAGCCCAGAGCCCGGCGATCCGCCAGCGGCCACGCCTCGTCGGTGTCCGACAGGAGACGGTGCACCTGCCCCAGCAGCGGCCGGCTCCGGCCGTCCTCCGCCTCGAACAACAGCCGCGCCGCCACGCCCTGACCGCCGGCGACGAGTGTTCCCGCCGCGTCGTACTGGTTCAGCGAGCCGCACAGCAGCCGCCACCCACGGCGCAGCCCCGCGTTGCCGTCCACCATCGCCAAGAACACCGGCACGGCCCGCCGGGCCCGGGTCACCCGCAGCCACGGCTCCTGGTTGTCGTTCTTGAAACTCCACAGCGTGCTCGCGCACAGACCGCTCCCCGCGTTGCGCAGCGCGGCCAGCACCACCCGCTCGGGCTTCGCCGCGGCCATCAGCCCGGTGAAGCCGGCCTGCATCACCATCCGGGCCCGGCGGACGTTGCGCCTGGCGAACTCCCGCTCCGCAGTGGGCGATTCGCAGGACAGGACTGTCGCGGACCCTGCCGTCACCCACGCCCCGTACGGCAGCGCCCACACCGCGACCCGGCACCCCCGGCACACCGGCCAGCCCGCCAGCTTCGGCGGCAGGTTGTTCAGCGCCTTGCTCGTGTCGAACAGCGGCAGATTCGACTTCGACCACACCACCCCGGCCCCGGCGCCGCAGAACGTACACGGCCACGACGCCGCCGTACCCGCGCTGTCAGGAGCGAACAACTCCTCGATCGCCGGTCGGAGCACTGCCGCCTCCGACGGGCGTTTGCTGTGGGTGGCCTTCGAGTTGGGGTAGAGCGCGAACAGCACCTTCCACCAGTCGTACCGGCCACTGTCCTTCGACGCCGTCCCAGCAGCGACCACATCCGCCACCAGCACAGCGGCCACAGCCTCCAGATCCCCCGCACTTACCTCCTCCGGGTCCGCGCGGCCGGCCATGACCGCGACCGCCCACGCCCCCGCCCGCTGCAAGGGATGGCCCGACGCGGTGAGGACGCTCACCTGATCCACCCGAACCCCTGAATGGTGTCCAGCCCCAACCCCCAAGACCTGAGCGCCTCAACGAACCTCACATCAGCGTCCAGCTCCACCCGAACCCGCGCCCCGATCCGCGGCGCACCACGCACCGTGAACCTCCGGCGCGGCCCCGCCTCCAACACCCGCACCCCACGCGGAGCCGGCAACCCCAGCACATCCGCCTTGTGCGCGAGGTTATGGGACAGCCGATCCACGAAATGCTCGTCCCCAGGGAGCAGGTTCCGGCTCTCGTGCTTCAACACCACCGGCGTCAGCGTCTCCAACTCGAACGGACCACCACCAGCCGGCGCCGGTGCCGAACCCTCCAGAGCGATCCCACGAACCGACAGCCTCGTTGCGCCCCACACCAGTTCCTCACACGACGCCAGCGACCTCATCAGTGCAGAGGCGATCTCCGGAACCGGAGACCCGAACCACACCGAACCCTGTTGCGACGTCGTGTACACCCCCCGGCGCGGCGGCGCTCCGACGAACAGTGGCCCCGCCACGCCCACCGGCTTCAACGGCATCCCGTTCCAGCCATTGTCGTGCAGCTCACGGGCCAGAGCACCGTCGTCCTGGGCTTCGAGCAGCCGATACACCACACCCCGCGCTGCACCGTGGACGTCCTCCCACCGAATGCTCGGCGAATCCGGTGCCACATCAACCCTCACCCTCAACGCACCCTCCAGACCTTGCGATAGCCAGCACCCGGAACCTGCAGGAACCACCCGCGCGCAGCGAAAGCTAGACGTCCTAGTGTGTCCAGTGCCGCAGTTCCTCATAGTTCGCACCAACACTCGCTGCCGCGTGATATTGCCGCCAAGGGCGGCACCTGCGAGCCGCCGCAAGACGGTTCCAGGAGAGCTAACTGGCGGCAGCAAGAGCATCCCGTGCTCCCGGCCACCCATCCAAAGGTCCCTGGCCAGCGAGAACGCACTACTGGACAGTTGCTGCACTCTGCAGCCCGCGCGATACGGCTATGCTCCGCGACCGCCCCACCGGCTGCCACGCCGCTGTGGGCTCCTTGCCCTCAGAGTGGACGACGTCTGTAGACACCCCCGTCGTGCTAGAGATTGAGTTCCCAACCCACCAAGGCTGATGACGACGAGGGAGAGGCCCGCGTGGAACGCGACGAGGTCAGGTTCCCAACCCTCCAGGGCTGATGACGACCCCCGGACTGCGCCTACTGCCCCTTCTACGCCCCGGGTTCCCAACCCTCCTGGGCTGATGACGACTCAGGGAGTTCTCCAGCGACCAGCCCTCGATGTCCGGTTCCCAACCCTCCACGGCTGATGACTACGGGCGCGGTCAGCGTGACCTACGCGGCCGAGACCATGTTCCCAACCCTCCAGGGCTGATGACGACGTACCCGTCGGAGGAGGAGCTGGCCCAGTACCTCTAGTTTCCAACCCTCCAAGGCTGATGACGACCCGTCCGGCGCCGCCAGATCGCCCGGGAGTTGTTGTTCCCAACCCTTCTGGGCTGATGACGACGATGCAGGAATCCACCCTGCGGAACCTGGTCTACGGGTTACGACGTGCGGTCATCAGCACGTACCAGAGAACGACCACGGGTTCCTAACCCTCCAGGGCTGATGACGACTGATGTACAGGCGGCCGTCGTCGGCCAGGTGTCCGCGTTCCCAACCCTCCTGGGCTGATGACGACCTCTACCTGGAAGCCGGCCGCTCCACCGGGACCGCGTTCCGAACCCTCCAGGGCTGATGACGACGCTGGAGCACGGCGGGCACTTCGCCCTGGAGCCCGGGTTCCCAACTCTCCTGGGCTGATGACGACGTCGCGGGACTGGCTGCTGGTGCCCGGGGTGCGGGCGTTCCCAACCCTCCAGGGCTGATGACGACCGCCGGGGAGGCGGAGGGTCGCAGTCTGGACGGCCGGTTCCGAACCCTCCTGGGCTGATGACGACGCGCGCCCCGGTGGGCCATGCAGGAGTGGGAGGCCTGTTCCCAACCCTCCAGGGCTGATGACGACGCGCGCCCCGGTGGGCCATGCAGGAGTGGGAGGCCTGTTCCCAACCCTCCAGGGCTGATGACGACGGGAGCGGAGGGCGAGGTACTGGCCGGGCCAGGCCGGGCCGGGCCGGGTTCTCCCGGGCTGATGACGACCCGCGAGCTCGTTCTGGCCCTCGCCCTGTGGGCTGGGTTCCTAACCCTACTGAGTTGGAGTTGATGACGACTCCGGATCGCGGGACTCGGCCGGGGTGGTCCTGGCCGGTTCCCCGCCCTGAGGAGGCTGATGAAGACCCGCTGCGCACGCTCGGTTCATGCGTGCCGTACACATTCCTAACCCGCCTGCTGATGACAATGGCGGGTCGGTTCACTGCCTGGATCGAGACGGACGCGTTCCCAACCCGCCCGGCTGATGACGACCGGGAGGTTTGACCATGCCTCGAGCTCGACCTCACCCGTTCCCAACCCTGCAGGGCTGATGACGATATGGCATCCGGGGGCGAGGCTGGCAAGCCCATGAGGTTCCCAACCCCCCACGGCTGATGACGATGCTCACGGAGCGCACCCCGTCCGGCGCGCTGAAGGTGTTCCCAGCCCTCCCGGGCTGATGACGGCGGACGCCACGATCTTCTACTCCGCCCACCAGGATGCGTTCCCAACCCCAGGGTGGATGATGGCGAGCACGGCCAGCGCCGCCTGTCGGAGGAACGCATGTTTCCATCCCTCCTGGGCTGATGACGACCGGCGGCATCGTCGGCTGTCTCGGGGCACACTCCTGTTCCTAACCCGCCCCGCCAGTGTTGATGACGACGACCCTGCAACATCTTGGCCAGTCCGTGCGTGACCTGTTCCCAACCTCCCAGGGCTGATGATGACTACAGCATCGTCATATACACCGCCCGGCTGTGGTCGTTCATAACCCTCCTGGGTGGATGATGGCCCGGCTTCGGCGGTCTTGGTGCGGATGGACAGTGGGAGCTCCCAACTCTCCTGTACTGATGACGACCTGGGTCCATCCGGTGGAAGCCGGCGAGGACTGCGCGTTTCCAGCCCTCCTGGGCTGATGATGACGGCCACCAACCAGCGCGGCTACCAGGACCAGCCGCTGTTCCCAACCTTCCTGGGCTGATGTCGACTGCCTGACCGACGGCCCGCTGCCAGGCAGCCTAGTGTCCCAATCTTGCTGGGCTGATGACGACCTCCTGGTGGTGGGGCGCGGGCGGGCAGCCCGCGCGTTTCCAACCCTTCTGGGCTGATGACGACGTCGCGCAGGCACAGCAGGTGGACGCGGTCCGGGTTCTCAACCCTCCTGGGCTGATGACGACCGCCCTCAACCCCGAGGCCGCCGCCATCGCCCAGGCGTTCCCAACCCTCCCGGGCTGATGACGACTCGGGCTCATCCCCTGGGAGGAGCTCCCTGCCTGGATGTTCCCAACCCTCCCGGGCTGATGACGACTCGGGGTCCTGCCCGACCACCTCCCGGGCATCGAGTTCCCAACCCTCCCGGGCTGATGACGACGCCGATCGGTGGGGCCTCCGCCATGGCGGCACAGATGTTCCCAACCCTCCTGAGCTGATGACGACAGGCGATGGAGTAGGACGCCAAGGACCGGCTGAAGTTCCCCACCCTCCTGGGCTGATGACGACCCAGCAGGTCGGCCAGGCCGCCCGTTACTGGCACGCGTTCCCAACCCTCCTGGGCTGATGACGACCCGGTAACCGACGGGGGAGCAGGTGCCGGGCCCGGCGTTCCTAACCCTCCGGTCCGGGGTTGATGACGACGCGGGTCCTGGTGGTGGGGCGGTGCCAAGCTCGGGTTCCCAGCCCTTCGGGGTTGATGACGACGGCCTCCCCCCCAACTCACTATATGGGTGCACGAGTTCCCAACTCTTCAGGGCTGATGACGACTAGCAGCGCGTCATACGGGACGGGCAGATCGTCAGTGTTCCCAACCCTTCAGGGCGGATGACGACCGGTACGCCGACCGCCGGAACCTTTGGGAGATTACCGGGTTCGTGACCCTCCAGGGTTGACGACGACGCCGTCCATCACGGTGCTCGCCCGTACCTCGGCGTTCCCAACCCTCCAGGGCTGATGACGACGATGCTGATTCATGTGACAACAGATCAACTCCCCGACTTCCCATCCCTCCAGGGCTGATGACGACGGGCGACGAGGCGGCCTACGGCCCGGCCCTGTGGCGTTCCCAACCCTCCAGGGTGGATGACGACCCGAGCCGGACGTGGTCCTGCTGCACGCGGGGGTGAAGTTCCCAACCCTCCAGGGTGGATGACGACCTGGCCTGCGGCGGAGCGACCGGTTCGGGGTCTTCATGCTGCTGGGCATCGCGGCGGGACTGTGGCTCTCGTACGCCCCGCAGAGCTGATGAGGAAGGAGCACCATGCAGATCAACGCGCGGTCATGACTCACGCCCCCGCCACTGCCCACCCGACGCCGTGCTCGGCGAGCTGCGCGAGCTGATCCGGAGTCAACTTCGCGCGGGGGTGTGTCCAGTGACTGGTGTATCTCGTGTTGTGTGAGTTACCGGCGGCCGATGGAGAGACGGCCGTCGAAGGCGATGTCGAACGCCTGGAGGGCGGGCTTCCATCGCATGGTCCAGCGTTTGCGTCCCTGGCCGGTGGGGTCGAGGCTCATGACGGCCATGTAGACGCACTTCAAGGCCGCTTGCTCGTTCGGGAAGTGCCCGCGGGCGCGGACGGCCTTGCGTATGCGGGCGTTCACACTCTCGATCGCGTTGGTCGTGCAGACGACCCGGCGGATCTCCGCGTCGAACTGGAGGAACGGCACGAACTCGGCCCAGGCGTTCGACCAAAGCCGAACGATTGCCGGATACTTGGCGCCCCACTCCTCCTGGAACTCCAGGAAGCGTTCCTCGGCGGCGTCGGCGGTCGGCGCGGTGTAGATCGGCTTGAGCGCGCGGGAGATCTTGTCCCAGTCCTGGCGGGCCGCGTATCGAAACGATGCCCGCATGAGGTGGACCACGCAGGTCTGTGTGATCGCCTGTGGCCAGACCGTGCCTATGGCGTCCGGTAGGCCCTTCAGGCCGTCGCAGACGACCATGCACACGTCCTCGACGCCGCGGTTCTTGATCTCGGTCAGGACCTGGAGCCAGTACTTGACACCCTCTCCGCCGTCGCCGGCCCACAGCCCGAGGATGTCCCGGGTGCCGTCCACGGTCACCGCGAGGGCGACGTAGACCGGCCGGTTGGCGACCTGTCCGTCGCGGACCTTCACGTGGATGCAGTCGATGAAGACGACCGGGTAGACCGGGTCCAGAGGGCGGTTCTGCCATTCGGCCATCCCGTCCATGACCTTGTCGGTGATGGTGGAGATGGTCGACTTGGACACGCTCGCGCCGTAGACCTCGGCCAGGTGGGCCGAGATGTCGCCATGCGTCAGGCCCCGGGCCGAGAGGGACAGCACCATCTCGTCGACGCCGGACAGCCGCCGCTGGCGCTTCTTGACGAGCTGCGGCTCGAAGGAGCCCTCGCGGTCGCGCGGCACGTCGATCTCGACCGGGCCGACGTCCGTCAGCACGGTCTTCGAGCGGGCACCATTGCGGGAGTTGCCGCTACCAGCCCCGGCCTTGTCGTGCTTCTCGTAGCCGAGGTGGTCGGTGATCTCTCCCTCCAGAGCGGACTCCAGCACGCGCTTGGTCAGCTGCTGCAGCAGCCCGCCCTCGCCGGTCAACTGGAGCCCGCTCGCGCGGGCCCGGTCGACCAACTGCCCGATCAACTGCTCGTCCAGCAGGTCAGTCGCTAGCCCGGCCGGCCGGACCTCTTCAACCGCCTCAACCGAGACGATCACGTCGCTCATCAGGTGCTCTTCCTTGATCAGGAGATACACCGGTCACCGTACAGACCCTCGCGCCGGGCTTTGGTGTTGTTGAGCCAGACCCCGAGGGGGAACTCGACCAGCTCGACGGACTCTTCACCGCCGGACCCGACCTTGACGGTCTCCAGCGGCTCCTTGTGCGGCCGTCGCACGCCCGTGAGGTGTGACGGCTCGTCCTTTTGGTTGCGGGGTTGGCTGTTGGGGTGGGGTGTTGTGGGTGGCGTGGGAGCGTGATGGCCTGGTGAGGTGGGGTCGGGTGTCGGAAGCTTGATCGTCTTGGTCGGGGACAATCTTGCTCAACCGTCCGGGAACCTTGTTCGTTCTGCACTCACCCCGACAGCGCAGCCGTCACCCGATCGGTGCCCAGCCTGAAAAGGCTCACTCATTCAAGTTCAGCACGAGCAGTTCGTTGAGCTGCTGCCGGAGAACGAGGCACGCTACGCCGTTCACGGCGCGGGCAGCGACAACTCCTGGGAGCCCAACCGGGCCGGCCACCAGGCCAACCTCTACGCCGACGCCCAGGACCCGTACGCCGTGAAGTTCTCCACCGACGCGGCGGTCAAGGCCTACCTGGACGCCGGGGTGAACCCGCGCAAGCTCACCATCGGCTTCCCGTTCTACGGCCGGGGCTGGCAGGGCGTCACCGACGGCGGGGTGAAGGGCGAGTGGCAGGCCGCCACCGGCGCGGCGCCGGGGCAGTTCGCCGAGGAGGCCGGCACCCGCGGTTACAACAATCTGATCACCACCTTCCCGGGGATGACGGTCGTCCACGACGAGCAGTCCGTCTCCACCTTCGGCTACACCGGGGCCGGCGGGCAGTGGTGGACCTTCGACGACGCCTGGTCGATCGGCAAGAAGGCGGCCTACATCAAGAACAAGAACCTGCTCGGCGCGATGATCTGGGAGATGACGGGTGACACCCCGTCGGGCACCCTGATCAACGCGCTCGACAGCGGCCTCAAGTAGCACCGCGCACCGGCCCGGAGGAAACCCCCTTCGGGCCGGTGTCCCCGGCGTGATATCCATGGGATCTTTGCCCGACCTCCACGGAGTGCGAGGTCTCTTCCCCTCTGGAGGTCGACACCGTGGGTGTCCTCATCGGTGTGCTCGTCGCGGTCCTGGTCCTGGTGGTGCTCCCCGTGTGGTGGGTGGTCCGGACCTACAACCGGTTGGTGCGGCTGCGCAACCAGACCAAGGCGTCCTGGGCGCAGATCGACGTCCAGCTGAAGCGCCGTCACGAGCTGATACCGAACCTGGTCGAAGGTGCCCGCGGGTACGCCGCGCACGAGCGCGCCACCTTCGAGGCGGTCATCGCGGCCCGCGGCGCGGCCACCGGCGGCGGCCTCACCGTGGCCGGCCAGGCCGCGGCGGAGGACGTGCTGACCGCCTCGCTGGGCAAGCTGCTGGCCCTCGGCGAGAGCTACCCGCAGCTCAAGGCGGACCGCCAGTTCTCCAACCTCCAGGCGGAGTTGACCGTGTCCGAGGACAAGATCGCCTACGCCCGGCAGTTCTACAACAGCGCCGTGCAGAGCTACCACAACGCCCTGGAGAGCTTCCCGGCCAACCTGGTCGCCGGCATCGGCGGCGCCCACGGCCACCGCGAGTACTTCGAGGCCGGTCCGGTCGCCGACGCGCCCACCGAGGTGAGGTTCGCGTGAGCCTGGAGACCCAGCTCTACTGGGGCGCGCTCGGGCTGGCCGTGCTCTGGTTCGCGGTGCTCGCCGCCGCGCTGGCCGCGACCCGGAACGGCACCGTGCGGCCCGGCCCCGCCACCCAGGAGTTCGGCGAGGACCCCGAGCGGCCCGCCCTGGTCGCCCTGCTGGCCAACGGCTGGTGCTCCGTGGACAACGCGGCCGCCGCCACCCTGCTCGACCTGGCCGCCCGCGGCCACCTCGAACTGCGCCAGCCCGGCAACGAGCCGGCCCGGACCACCGTCCACCTGACCGGCAAGGCGGCCGAGGACCTCACCCCGTACGAGCGCCGGGTGCTGCTGCGCACCGCCGAGCGGGCCGGTGCCGACGGCGCCCCGATCGGGGCCATCGCCTTCCGGGCCGAGGAGCGTTCCAAGGCGTGGAACGCCGCGCTGCGCAAGGAGATCGTCACCGAGGCCTGGCAGCGCGGGATCTCCCGCCCCCGGTTCGGCCCGGTGCTGATCGGCCTGCTCGGCGTGCTGGCCTGCCTCCCCGGAGCGGCGCTCGCGGGGGCCGGACTGGCCGGTCACCACGGCATCCGCGGCGTGGTCGCCGCCGCCCTGCTCCCGCTGGTCCCGTTCAGCTGGGTGCTCACCCGGGTGCTGGGCCACGAACGCGCCACCCCGCGCGGCCTGGAGCGGGCCGGCCACTGGGCCGGCGTCCAGGGCTGGCTGCGCGCCCACGAGGAGTTCGGCGCCCTGCCGCCCGCCGCCGTCACGGTCTGGGACCGCTACCTCGGTTACGGCGCCGCGCTCGGCGTCACCAGCGACGCGGCCCGGCTGCTGGGTTTCGACTCCGGCGACAAGCGCCGGGTCTGGTCCTCCTACGGCGGCACCTGGCGACCGGTCCGGATCCGCTACCCGAGGCTGCACCCCGGCTTCGGCGCCGGCACCGGCAAGCTGCTCCAACTCGCGGGCGCCACCGCCCTGGTGGTGGTCTGCCTGGTGCTGTTCGCGGCGCTGCGCCGCCCCGAGTGGGCGGTCACCGGGCCGGAGGCGGAGCACTCGCTGCGCCGGGCCGGCCTGCTGCTCACCCTGGGCTGGGTGGCGATCGCCCTGGCCGCGATCGCGGTGGCCGAGAAGTTCGGCCGCTGGACGCTGTTCGCCGCCTTCCTGGCGACCATGCCGGGCAACTTCGCCAGCGGCAACGGCTGGATGGAGCACGCCTTCGAGACGCCGGGCCCGCTGCTCGGCGAGAGCGTGGCGATCGCCGCCTTCTCGCTCCTGACGGTCTGGTACCTGGTGCTCGCCGTCCGGGAGCGGGGCGCTCCGCTGGTGCTCACCGGCGAGGTGCTCCGGGTGGAGCCGCGCAAGGACGAGGACGCCCCGCTGTTCCTGGCCCTGGACACCGGCGACGCCGAGCGCACCACGGCCTGGGCGCTGCCGGCCCGCCGCGCCACCGTCGTCCCCGGCACGGTGGTCCGCCTGACGGTCTCCCCGGCCACCCGCACCATCCGCACCATCGAGGCGGCGGCGCCGGCCGCCGTCTGACCCCGTCCGACGCCGCCGACGCCCGGCTGACGCACCCTCAGCGCCCCGTGACCGCCCCGGTCACGGGGCGCCGTGGTGTGCGAGGGAGGTGACGGCGGCGGCGAAGCGGCCGAGGGCGTCGGGGTGGTGGGCGAGGAAGAGGTTGGGTTCGATCAGCTCCAGCTCCATCACCACCGGGCGGCGGTCGTCGTCCAGCGCGAGGTCGACCCGGGCGAGCAGCGGGGCGCCGGGGGCGGGGACCACCGCCAGTGCGGCGCGGGCGGTGGCGAGCTCCTCGGGGGTGGGCTCGTACGCGCTCACGCCGGGGTGGGCGGTGCGGTCGTTGTCGATGACGTTCGGCTCGGTGAGCACCGGGCCCTTGCGGATCGCGTGGCTGAAGGCGCCGGCGAAGAAGACCAGGGCGCGCTCGCCCTCCTCGATCAGGCGCAGGTAGGGCTGGACCACGGCCGCGCGCCCCTGCCCGGTGAGCATCCGCACGTGCCGCAGGGCGTCCCCGGCCCGCCCGGCCTCGTAGCGCGCGGTGTCCACGGCGCCCGCCGAGACGGCGGGCTTGACCACCACGCCCCGCCCGGTGGGGAGGTCCTCGGGGCCGAACTCCCCGCCCGGCTCGGCGAAGCGGGTGGGTGCGGTCGGCACGCCCCGGGCGGCGAGCTCGGCGAGGTAGTGCTTGTCGCTGTTCCAGCGGACCGTGGCCGCGGGGTTGAGCAGTCGGGTGGCCCGGCCGGCCCGCTCGGTCCAGGAGAGGAAGTCCGCCAGCCGCTCCGAGTAGTCCCAGGTCGAACGGATCACCGCGAGGTCGTACCGCCCCCAGTCCACCGAGGGGTCGTCCCAGATGAGAATTTCCGCGCTCGCGCCGGCCGCCCGCAGGGCCTTCACCACCTCGGGCAGGTCGGCGTCCAGCTCCAGGCCGATTCCGCTGGTCACGACGGCTACGGAGGCTGCGGTCACGGTACTGCTCCCTGGGTTCGGTAAGGACTGCCTGGTCAGGACGGCTGTGACCCGAAGCGTACGGGGGTGTCCGTGGAGGGGCCATCCCGGGGAGGTCCGGGGTATGTCATATGAACTGTGACATTGTTCTATGGCCCCGGTGGTGGCAGGATGCATGCCAATTCCCCCATCAGCCCGCCTGACGTCCCGTGAGTTACCCCCACAAGAAGAGGACTTGGCCGTGCGTCTGCGCATACCCCTGCCCACCCTCGCAGCAGGCCTGGTGGCCGGCTGTATCACGGCGGGCACCCTGATGCCCGCCGTCGCGACCGCCGCGCCCGCCTCGGTCGGCGGCAAGCCGTCGGCCGTCACCGCCCCCGCGACCCCCAAGCCCGCGGGCGCCCTCACCGACACCGTCGAGGCCACCGAGCGCTTCGAGGAGTCGACCGCCCCGCTCTCCCCCGAGGTGCTCAGCCAGCCCAGCGAGCTGAAGAGCACCGGTGCCGTGACCAAGGCCGCCGAGCCCGCGGGCAAGCCGGCCGGCAAGGCCGCCGGGCTGGCGGCCGCCGCCGGTGCCGCGGCCAGCTGCACCCCCGCCGACTTCAGCTCGCGCACCGGCGCCGCCCTGGTCGACTTCGTCCTCAACTCGACCACCGACTGCGTCTCGACGCTCTTCGAGGGCGTCAACGCCACCACCGCGCCCGGCGTCTTCAAGCAGTCCCAGATGCTGCCGGTCGCCGCCGCGTACAAGGAGAAGGCCACCGCCTACAACGGCACCAACGCCAACGGCGTCCAGCAGCTGGTGCTGTTCCTCCGGGCCGGCTACTACGCGCAGTACAACTTCGCGAACACGGTGGGCAGTTACGACTCCACCCTGACCAACTCGGTCAAGCTCGGCGCGGACGCCTACTTCGCCAACCCGCGCTCGATGGACGTCACCGACGCCAACGCCGACATCCTCAAGGAAGCGCTGGTCCTCACCGACAGCATCAACCTGCAGGGCAGCTTCCTCGACGTCTACAAGCGCTACCTGAACGCCTACGACAAGGCGTACGACGCCAGCGTCAAGATGTCGAGCGCGGTCAACACCATCTTCCGCACCCCCACCTGGCGCGGCGCCTCCAACCCGCAGTTCGTCAACGCGCTCACGGCCGACACCAGCCTGCTGGTCACGATGGCCGACTTCGCGGTCAACCACCGCGACCTGTTCGCCGGTGCGAACGGCGCGCTGGCCGCCAACTCGGGCAACAACCTGGCCAAGCTCTCCGGTGCCAACGCCACCATCGCGGCGGTCGCCCGCCCGCAGGTCAAGCGGGTGCTCGACGCCTCCCCGATCCCCGGCCCGTACGGCGCCCTGTGGGTGAAGACCGCCTACCAGATCAGCGTCAGCTGGCCCGGTGACTGCGGCACCTACGGCACCTGCGACCTGCCGGCCGTGATGACCGCCAAGGTCCTGCCCAACCAGCTCACCTGCGACAACCGCATCCTCAAGGCCCAGGCGCTGTCCCGCGCCGAGCTGGACGCGGTCTGCGCCAGCCTGCGCGGCCAGGACGCCTTCTTCCACAACGTGGTCAAGGACAGCGGCGCGATCCCGAACCAGTACGCCAAGACCGTGGTGTTCGGCATCTTCGCCAACAAGGCCGACTACACCACCTACTCGTGGCCGATCTTCAACAACGGCACCGACAACGGCGGCCAGACCGTGATGGACGCCACCGACCCGGCCAACCAGGCCCGGACCGTGATGTACCAGAAGGCCTGGAACGTCAACGACACCGCGCGGGTGTGGAACCTCAACCACGAGTACACCCACTACCTCGACGCGATCTACGACATGAAGGGCAACTTCTCCACCCAGATGTCGGTCCCGACCATCTGGTGGGTCGAGGGCCTGGCCGAGTACACCTCCTACACCTACCGCGGCGCGACCGACGTCGACGCGATGGCGCAGGCGGCCAAGCACACCTACAAGCTGAGCGAGCTCTTCCAGACCACGTACGGCAACGCCGACTCCACCCGGGTCTACCCCTGGGGCTACCTGGCGGTCCGTTACATGCTCGAGAAGCACCCCGCCGACGTGAAGACGATCATGGACCGCTTCCGGGTCGGTGACTACCAGGGCGCCTACGCCTTCTACAACGGTCTCGGCACCTCCTACGACGCCGACTTCACCACCTGGCTGGACGCCTGCGCGGCCGGCGCCTGCTACGCCCCCGGCCCGACCTCGGTGTTCGACCAGACCGTGAACGGCGCCACCGTCTCGCTGACCGACCGCTCGCTGCAGACCGGCTCCGGCCGGATCGTGAAGTGGAGCTGGTTCTTCGGCGACGGCACCCCGGCCTCCGAGGAGCGCAACCCGAGCCACACCTACGCCAAGGCCGGCTCCTACACCGTCGCCCTGACCACCACCGACGACACCGGCCGCTCGGCCACCACGCCGACCACCGTCACCACCCTGGTCGACGGCGGCCCGGTCACCCTGCCGGCCTGCACCCAGGCCCGGCTGGACGAGCTCGGCAAGAACTGCTCCCGGTCCGACCGCGCCCGCACCAAGGGCAACACCGACTACATGTACCTCTACCTGCCGGCCGGCACCACCACGCTGAAGGTCACCACCTCCGGCGGCACCGGCACCGCGGCGCTGTACTACAACGCCGACAACTGGGCTTCGCCGAGCGCCTTCACGGCCTCGTCGACCCAGACCGGCACCACCCAGTCCATCACCGTGAACAACCCGACGGCTGGCTACCGCTACGTCAGCCTCCACGCCGTCACGGACTTCAGCGGCGTCACCGTCAGCGCGCAGTTCTGACCCGACACCCCCTCAGTCCCACCGCGCCCGGCGGTCGGTGCCCCGTGCACCGGCCGCCGGGCGCGGCTGTGTCGTGCCGGGGGAGGGCGGTGGCGGCCGCCTATGGTCGAGGGAAGCGGCGACCGTCGACCTCCGAGCACGTGGAGTGGAATGTCCAGCGCGATCCCCCCGAAGGCCCCCGGACCGCAGGCCACCGCCGGGCGGGTGCTGCGCCGCTGGAAGCTCTGGATCGCCCCCGGGGTGCTGAGCGCGCTGGTCACCCTGCTGCTCTCGCTGCTCTACATGGGCGGCATCCTCACCCCCTCGGAGAGCCTGGACCGGCTGCCGATCGCGCTGGTGAACTCCGACACCGGGGCCCCGCTGCCCGGACAGCAGGCCAACCTCGGCACCCAGGTGACCGCGGCCGTCACCGGCGGCACCCCGGCCGGACAGGTCGACTGGCGGCTGCTCGACCGGGCCCAGGCCCAGGACCAGCTGGACTCGGGCAAGGTCTACGGCGCCCTGGTCGTCCCCACCGACTTCACCGCCACGGTGGCCGGGCTGACGACCGCTCAGGCCACCGCCCGGCCCGCCCTCACCGTGCTGACCAACCCGGGGATGGGCAGCCTCGGCTCCTCGCTGGCCGCCCAGATCACCCAGCGGTCCGCCCACCAGGTGTCGCTGACGGTCGGCAAGCAGCTCACCGCCTCGCCCGCCCTGGCCGGGGCGAGCGCCACCACGCAGCTGCTGCTCGCCGACCCGGTGGAGGTGAGGACCCAGGTCGGCCACCCGATCGGCGCCCACACCGGGCTCGGCCTGAGCGCGTTCTACTACACCCTGCTGCTGGTGCTGGCCGGCTTCCTCTGCGCCAACATCGTGCACAGCGGCGTCGACACCGCGCTCGGCTACGCCGACACCGAGATCGGTCCCTGGCACACCCGCCGCCCGACGGTGCCGATCAGCCGCACCCAGACCCTGGTGCTGAAGATGGCGATGACCGCCGGGCTCTCGGTGCTGACGACCAGTCTGGTCATGCTCGCCACCATCGCGATCCTCGGCATGGACGCCCCGCACGGGGTGCTGCTCTGGCTCTTCTCCTACTGCGCCTGCCTGTCGGTCGGGCTCGGCGTGCAGGCGATCAACGCGGCCTTCGGCAGCATCGGGCAGCTGGTCGCGATGTTCGTCTTCATCGCGCTGGCCCTGCCCTCCTCGGGCGCCACGGTGCCGCTGGAGGCCGTCCCCGGCTTCTACCGCTTCCTGGCGGTCTTCGAGCCGATGCGCCAACTGGCCGCCGGGGTCCGGTCGATCCTCTACTTCGACGCCCGGGCCGACGCCGGACTGACCCGGGGCTGGATCATGATCGCGATCGGCTTCGTGGTGGCCCTGGCCTTCGGTTTCGCGATGACCCGGTACTACGACCGCAAGGGCCTGGACCGGATGGTCCCGCAGCCGGGCCCGCACCCCGCCTGAGCGCTCCCGGGTGCGGGCCCCGATCCTGTAGGCCCTCAGCAGTCGCAGCCGCAGCCGTCGCACCCGTCGCAGCAGCACCCGTCCGAACAGCAGCTGCAGCAGTCACCGCAGCCGCTGCAGTCGCAGTTGCCGCAGTCGGCGTTGGCGCAGGCGCCCTCCTTGCGCTGCCCGCTGAACGGGTCCTCGTGCTCGCAGCAGAGCAGCTGGCAGGTGCAGGCCATGAAGGCCCACATCGCACAGGCGGCGGGGAGGGAGCGGTTCGGGCGGGGCGGCTCGGGCGCGTGCGGCGGTTGGCCGGGCGCCTGCGGCGGGGCCTGGTGGGGGTGGGAGTGCGCGGTGGGCGTGAAGACCCGGTCGACCGCGCGGCCGGTCTCGTGCACCAGCAGCCGGTGCGCCAGTGCGGGGGAGGTGAACTCGACCTCCGCGAGGGCCAGCCGGATCCCGTGCACGGCGTCGCGGCAGAGACGCTCGGCCTCCGCGCGGTCGGTGCCGGTCGCGGTCAGCGGGTTCCAGGCCCCCGTACGGGCGTCCTCCGCCTGGTCCTCGGCCGCGTCCAGCAGGTGCGCCAGCCGGCCGAACAGCCGGCCCACCTCGTGCAGCGCGGCCGCGTTCCCCGGACGCCCGGCCAGCACGGCGGTGTGCGCCACCGCCTCGGCGGTCGCGGTCTCGGTCGGTTC
This sequence comes from Kitasatospora albolonga, assembly GCF_039535905.1. Taxonomy (GTDB): domain Bacteria; phylum Actinomycetota; class Actinomycetes; order Streptomycetales; family Streptomycetaceae; genus Kitasatospora; species Kitasatospora albolonga. The sequence goes on from NZ_BAAAYB010000026.1 coordinate 42,977, forward strand.
GGTGACGGCCAGCACCGGGCTGCCGAGACCGGCCGAGCGCTCCAACGCGCCCTGCCGCTCGGCGGCCCGGACCAGCACGGCGGTGTCGAACCCGACCGCCCCGCCCGTCCGCCCGCTCTGCCGACCCCAGCGCCGGGCCACCATCCCGGCGGCCCCCGCCACCGGCCGGCGGGCGAACGCACCGTCACCGTCCAGCACGTGGTCCTCGACCTTCACCGCCGCCAGTGCCAGCGAGACCGCCGCCGCCAGCCGCGCCCCCTCGCCCCTGGCCACCGAGGCGCCGCGCATCCCGCGCAGCGGGCAGGGCCCGGCCTTGCGGCGGTCCGGGCCGGCCGTGGACTGGGCCTCGACCAGCACGGAGATCACCAGGCCGTCGTAGTTGGTGGCGGTCCTGGCCAGCTGCCCGTGGTCGTCGCGCAGGGCCAGGCAGAGGCCGCAGAGGTGCGCCAGCCACTCCGTGCGCAGCGATTCGGACAGGCTGTGGCGGCACGGTCTGATGATCCCGAACATGCTGGTGCTTCCCCCGTTTGACCCCGTGCGATGACGCTCCGTCAGCGTCCTCAGCCCGTAAGGTACCCGCCCGGCTCGGCGGTGAACAACGGGCCGGCTGGGCCGGACACCTGCCACGGGCGGTGCACGGTGTCGGCGGGCACCGAGAGCCTGCGCCCGCAGTCGAAAGCCAGCTCCAGACCCCCGGCCGGGGTGACGGTGGTGTCGGTGACCCGGGCCCCGGCCAACTCGGCGAGGCCGCCCGCCACGTCGGCGCCCAGGTGCGGGTAGAAGTGCTCCACCCCGCCGGGGGTGCGCAGCCGGAAGTCGCTGTCCACCAGCACCGTCAGCCCGTCGTCGAGGTCGAGTCTGACCTGGCCGCCGCCGCGCACCCGCTCCACCCGACGGCCCGTCAGGGCCTCGGCGATCGACTCGGTCATCCGACCTCCAGGCACTCGCTCACGCCCCGGCTCTCGCTCGTACAGGGGGCCATTGTCATGCCCCGCCCCCTCCCGGTCACGTACCCGGGCCGGAGGCCGGTGAAGCGGTGACGGGTGCGACCCGCGCGTCAGAGGGTGAGGGTGAGGTCCATGCCCGGGTAGGCGCCGTCCACGAACCCGGCCGCCCGGTAGACCGGTGCGCCGGCCTCGCTGGCGTGCAGCTGCACGTAGTGCACCCCGAGCGAGCCGAGCCAGGCGGTCAGCGCGTCGACGATCCGGCGGGCGTGGCCGTGGCCCCGGGCGGTGACGTCGGTGACCATTCCGTCGACGTAGCCCCGGCGCCCGTCCGGGCGGGGCGGGGAGGGCAGGTGGTAGGTCACCCAGGCCAGGCCCGTCGCGGCCAGCCGTTCCCCGGGGTCCCCGCCCACCACCAGGCAGCGCAGGTCCTCCCGCCCGGTCAGCCGCTCGGCGAACCAGTCGCGCGCCGAGGCCCGCCACGGCGCGTCCGCGGGGCCCGGGTCCACGCCGAGGCCCTCCAGCGCGACGGCGCGCAGGCGTACCAGCTCGGGGATGTCGGCGGGGGTGGCCGGGCGCGGATCCATCGGGTGCTCTCCTCGGGGCGTCTCCTGTGCTTCCTTCCGGCAGCCTAGGCGGTGGGTCGTGGACGACCCGAAGCGGGCCCCCGGACAAGCACTTGACGGAGGGTCAGCGCACGGCGATCGGGGCTGTGCCCGGTGATCGGATCGGCGCCCGGCAGCCAGGTCAGCGCCCGGCGATCCGGTCGGCGGCGCGGGCGATGGGTGAGGTGGTGGTGCGGCCGTCCGCCTCCTGGCGGTCGGCGGCGTGGTAGGCGGCGTACATGCCGTGCACGCCGAGCCAGCGGAGCGGCTCCGGCTCCCAGCGGCGGACGGAGTGGCCGACCCAGGGGAGCGAGGTCAGCTCGGTGTGCTCGCCGAGCACGAGGTCGCGCAGGGTGCGACCGGCCAGGTTGGTGGTGGTCACGCCGGAGCCGACGTAGCCGCCCGCCCAGCCGAGGCCGCTGCGGCGGTCGAGCTCGACGGTGGAGCACCAGTCCCGTGGCACGCCCAGCACTCCCGCCCAGGCGTGGTCGATCCGGGCCCCGGCGGCGGCCGGGAAGAAGCGGTCCAGCACCTCGCGGAGCTGACGCACCGTCTCCTGCTGGGTGCTCCCGTCGCTGTCGGTCCGCGAACCGAACCGGTACGGCACGCCGCGCCCGCCCAGCGCGATCCGGTCGTCGGCGGTCCGCTGCGCGTACATGTAGGCGTGCGCGAAGTCGCCCAGCACCTCGCGCCCCTCCCAGCCGGTCTCCGCCCAGAACTCCGGCGGCAGCGGCTCGGTGGCGATCATCGCGGAGTTCATCGGCAGCCAGGTGCGGCGCTCGCCGCGCAGGCCGGCGGTGAACCCCTCGGTCGCGCGCAGCACGTGGGTCGCCCGGACGGTGCCGTACGGGGTCTCGGCGCTCGCGGAGGCCGTCCCGCGCGCCGGGTGGATCGCGGTCACCGGCGTGCCCTCGTACACCTCCACCCCGAGGCCGGTCACGACGGCGGCCAGCCCCCGGGCCAGCTTGGCCGGCTGGATGCGGGCGCCGTGCGGCGTCCAGGTCCCGCCGAGGACCCCGGCCACCCCGATCCGGGCGGCCGCCTCACCGGCCGTCAGCACCTGGAGGTCGGTCTCGCCGTAGCCGTGCTCCTCGGCCGCGAAGGCCGCCAGTCGCTCCAACTGGGCCGGAGTACGGGCGACTTCGAGCACGCCGCCGCGGACGATGTCCGCCTCGATGCCCTCGGCGGCGGCCACCGCCACCACCTCGTCGACCGCCTGGTCCATCGCCCGCTGCATCGCCTGGGCGCGCGGCTTGCCGTAGCGGCGGGCGAAGGCGCCGCGGCCGGCGAAGCCGTTGTACAGCCAGCCGCCGTTGCGCCCGGAGGCGCCGTAGCCGCAGAACCGCTGCTCCAGCACCACGATCCGCAGGGTCGGCTCGGCCTTCTTCAGGTAGTACGCCGTCCAGAGCCCGGTGTACCCGCCGCCCACGACGCACACGTCCGCCGTCCGGTCGCCGTCGAGCGGCGGCCGCTGCTCCGGCAGCCCGAGGGCCGAGTACCAGAACGACACACCCCCGTTGACCACGGGACCGTTGGTTGCGGAACTCACGGTGCTCACCGCTGCGACCTGCCTTGCCTCGACGTAGTCCCGGGAGGCTACCCCCTGCCACCACCCCCTGTGACCCGACACCCTGTCAACTCCGGGGCCACCGATGTGTCAGGGTGTCGGGGCGGTACGTGACGGCAGGAACGGCACCACTCGGAACCCGGATGCGGCGGGGCGCCGCCCTGCGACAGGATGCGGTTCCGCAGCTGCTCAGCTGCTCGATGAACGAAGAGGAATGTCTGGTGTCGAAGTACGACATGCTGGTCGTCCTGCCGACGATGCCACCCGAGCGCTACGACGAGGCGGTCGTCGCGGCCCTGGCGCCCTACTACAGCGAGCTCGAGGTGCCCGAGTACCGGGACCACGAGGCGGCGGATCCCAACGACGTGTACTGGGTACGGGTGAACAAGGAGCGGGGCGTCCTGCCGGACCGGGCGGACCTCCGCTGGAGCGAGGTCGCCGAGGTGATGAATGCCTGGGCGGGGACGGTCCCCGGGGACGACGGTCATCTCTACGTCGACGAGGCCGGGCGCGGGTACCACCTCTCCACCCGCAACCCGCGCGGCGAATGGGACGCCCTGAGCCTGCGCATCGGGGGCCCGCGGCTGCTGCACCGGCCGGACGCCGCCGACGATCCGCTGCTGGCCCGGTACGAGTACGGCGAGGTGCCCCGGCACCGCGACCTCCTTGCCGGCCTGCCGAACCGCTGCGACGGCGGCCCGCGCGGACTGCTGGACTTCGAGGCGCTGCGCGCCGCGCACGAGCGCCTCGCCGGGGAGCGGCACGACGCGTGGGTGGCCGGTGGCGAGGAGCCGGCCGACTGGCCGTTCCGGTTCACCGAGGACCGGGCCGGGAACCTCGCCCTGGCCCGCGCCAACGCGGTGCCCGGCTACGCGCTGCTGCGGCTCGACGGGAGGTGGACCGACATGCGCGAGGACGGCTACCTGCGGGACGCCAACGCCTACCTGGACGCCCTCGACCCGGAGTCCGTGGTGCTGGACGTCTCCTGCCACTGCTGACGGGACGCCACGTGCCGCCGTCTGCGGGCCACCCGCGGGCGGGGGCCGGCCCTACGGGCGGCCGAGGGCGCGGTACGTCCAGCCGGCGGTGCGCCAGGTGGCGGGGTCGAGGGTGTGGCGGGCGTCGAGGACGCGGGGGGTGGCCGGGAGCGGGGCGAGGGCGGCCGGGTCGAGGTGGGTGTAGTCGGGCCACTCGGTGAGGTGGAGGAGGAGGTCGGCGCCGGTGAGGGCCTCGGTGGGGTCGTCGAGGTAGCCGAGGTGGGGGAGGGCCTTGCGGGCGTTGTCGAGGGCGCGGGGGTCGGAGACGGTGACGGTGGCGCCCGCACGGTGGAGGGCGTCGGCGACGGCGAGGGCGGGGGAGTCGCGGATGTCGTCGGTGCCGGGTTTGAAGGCGGCGCCCCAGACGGTGATCCGGCGGCCGGCGAGGGTGCCGTCCAGCAGCTCGCGAGCCAGCTCCACCGTCCGTTCGCGGCGGCGGGTGTTGACCGCCCCGACCTCCCGCAGGAGCGTCACCGCCGAGTCGGCGCCCAGTTCGGCGGCCCGGTGGCCGAAGCCGAGCAGGTCCTTGGGCAGGCAGCCGCCCCCGAAGCCCAGCCCGGCCCGCATGCCCCGCCGCCCGATCCGCACGTCGTACCCGAGTGCCTCGGTCAGCACCTCCACGTCCGCGCCCGCGGCCTCGCAGACCTCGGCCATCGCGTTGACGAAGGAGATCTTGGTGGCCAGGAAGGCGTTCGCCGCCGACTTGGCGAGCTCGGCCGTGGCCAGGTCGGTGACCACCACCGGGGTCCCGGCCGCGATGACCGCCTCGTACGCCTCGCGCACCAACGCCTCGGCGCGGCGGCCTTGCCCGGTGCCTCCGCTGCGGTCCGCGAAGCCGAGCACCAGCCGGTCCGGCCGCAGGGTGTCCTGGACGGCCCGGGACTCGCGGAGGAACTCCGGGTTCCAGCACAACTCGACGTGGTGCGGGGCGTCCTGGAGCAGGGCGAGCAGCTCGGCGGCGGTGCCGACCGGGACGGTGGACTTGCCGACGACCACCGCCGGGCCGGTCAGCCGGGCGGCCAGGCTGCGGACGGCGGCGCGCAGCGCGGCGAGGTCGTAGGCGCCGTCCGGGCCGAGCGGGGTGCCGATGCCGAGGAAGTGCAGTTCGGCGAAGGCCGCGGCCTCGGCCTGGTCGGTGGTGAACCGCAGCCGCCCGGAGGCGGTGTGACGGGTCAGCAGCTCGTCGAGGCCGGGCTCGTGGAACGGGGCGCGGCCGGAGTTCAGGGCCGTGACCTTGTCGGGGTCGAGGTCCAGGCCGAGGACCTGGTGGCCGAGTTCGGCCATCGCGGCGGCGTGGGTGGCGCCGAGGTGGCCGCAGCCGATCACGGTGAGCCTCATGGGGTGGGTCCTTCCGTCGGGGTTCGGACGTTCCTCAGCCAACCCGGAGGGTGCGAGTCGGGGGAGGGCTCGCAGGGAGGCTCACGGCTCGCGGCCCGCCGCGTGCGCCTGGTGGTGGCGGACGGTGCCACTCGTTCCGGGCCGGACCCACCGGATCGGCAGGGGGCTCACACGGGGGCTCGCACGGTGCGCGGGAACCTCACCGGGCCCGCAGAGGTCCTAACCTCGGTGATCCGGCATCAGCCGCCGGACATACCAACCCCCGTGCCGGGTGTGGCGGGGGCGGAGCAAGGAGGCACCGACCGTGGGAACGACCGCGCGCAGGGCCAAGCCGCCGAACGAGGCGCTGGCCCGGATGATCGAGGCCTGCGACGGGGCCAGCCGCAAGGCGCTCGCCCACCGGGTCAACCAGTTGGCGGCCGGGGCCGGGCTGACCACCCGGTACACCCACACCTCGGTCGCCAACTGGTGCCGCCGGGGCATGGTGCCGGAGTGGCCCGTTCCCGCACTGCTGGCCCGGGCGATCGGTGAACGGCTCGGCAGGCCGGTCGCGTTGGCCGAGATCGGGATGGCGGAGGCCGGGCCGGAGCCGGACGCGGCGGCGGGACTGGACTTCCCCCGCGACCCCGCCGAGGCCGTCCGGGTGGCCACCGCCTTCTGGAGCTCGGTCAACCGGCGCGACTTCCTCACCGGCACCGGCTTCGCGGTCTCCTCCTTCGCCACCCCCGTGACGCGCTGGCTGGTCAACCCCGCCGACGAGGACGCCGCCCACCGGGGCCGGAACACGGCGCGGGGCCGGGTCGGTGCCGCCGACCTCGCCGAGCTGGGCGAGGCCGCCGAGGAGGCGCGGCGCTGGGACTCCAAGTACGGCGGCGGGAGTTGGCGCGCCGGCTCCGTGACCGCCTGCCTGCGGGAGCGCGCCGTCCCGCTGTTGAACGGTTCCTTCGACGACCGGGTCGGCCGCCGGCTGTTCTCCGTCACCGCCGAACTCTCCCGGCTGGCCGGCTGGACGGCCTTCGACACCGGCCAACACGACGCCGCACAGCGGCACTTCATCCAGGCCCTGCGGCTCGCCCGGGCGGGCGGCGACGTCCAGTTGGGCTGCTACGTGCTCACCACCATGGCGATGCAGACCCTGCTGCGCGGCTTCGCGGGCGAGGCGGTGGACATGACCCAGGGCGCCTTCGAACGGGCCAAGGGCCGCTCGGCCCCGCGGGTGCTGGCCTTCACCAAGCTGATCGAGGCCCGGGCCCACGCGCGGGAGGGGGACGCCCGGGCCGCCTCCGCCGCGCTCGCCGCCTCCGAGCGCCTGCTCGACCAGTCCCGCGTGGGCGGCGGTGCGGGCGAACCGGCCTGGATCGACTTCTACGGCCCCGCCCGGCTCGCCGCCGACGCGGTCGAGGTCTTCCGCGACCTCCGCAACCCCACCGCCGCTCTGGGCTGGAACGACCGCACGGCAGCGATCCCCACCGGCGCCTTCACCCGCTCCGTCGGCCTGCGCCTGACGGTCGTCGCCACCGCGCACCTCCAATCCCGGGAGCTGGAGCGAGGCTTGACGGTCGGTCACCAGGCGCTGGACGTCCTCGCCGGGGTCCGCTCCGCCCGCGCGGTCGACTACGTCCGGGACTTCGGTGCGGCGCTGGGGCCATGGCGGCGGGAGCCGGGGGTGGGGGAGTTCATCGAGCGGGCCCGGGCCTCGTTCGGAGCCGCTGCGGCAGCCTGAGGTGCTCTGCGCGGGCTCTTCTGTGATGTGTTCAGGCCAACTTCTGGCCGATCTTCGATCGAAGTCGACCACGGAGTGCGGCGGTACGGGAGGCTGCCGATCATGGACATCCTCGCGCGGCCGACGTTCCACATGCCGTTCCGCTCCCGCCTCAACCCGAGCGTCGACCAGGCCCGTTCACGTGCTCTGGAGTGGGCGCGGCGGATGGGCATGTTCGACCAGGAGTACCTGGCGTGGCCCCGGCGGTGGAGCGAGGAGACCTTCCGGCGGGCCGACTTCCCGCTGTTCATCGCCCTGACCCACCCGGACGCCGACCCCCGCGAGCTGGACCTGGTCACCGCCTGGCACGTCGCGCTCTGGTTCGTCGACGACCTCTTCCTCCCGCTCTCGAGACGCGACCACGACCGGGTGCCGGCCGAGGTCCGGGCCGAGCGGCTGATGCGCTTCCTGCCGCTCGACGGTTCGCCGCACCTGCCCGTCCCGGCCAACCCGGTGGAGCGGGCCTTCGCCGAGCTCTGGCCCGAGACCGCCGCGGCCGCGAGCCCCTTCTGGCGCGAGCGCTTCGTCGGGAGCGTGCGGCGCTTCCTGGAGGGCGTGCTGTGGGAACTGGAGCACGTCGACCACGCGGTCGACGACCTGGTCGAGTACCTCGGCGCCCGCCGCGACTTCGGCGGCCTGCAGTTCACCGCCCTGCTGATGGAGCACGCGGGCGGCGAGCTCCGGCCGGAACTGCTGCGCGACCGTGAACTGCGCTCCGCCCTGGACGCGTTCGTGGACGCCGTCAGCCTGCACAACGACCTGGTCTCCTACGAGCGGGAGATCGAGGAAGGCTCCGTCGGCAACAACGGCGTCGAGGTCACCCGCAAGGCCCTCGGGATGCCCCTGCGCGGCGCCGAGGACCTCGTCGACGCGCTGCTGACCGCACGGGTGAACACCCTGGCCCGGGCGGCGGCGGCCGTGCCACCGGACGCGGTGGCCTTCGTCGAGGCCCTGCAGGAGGCCCTGGCCGGCTCGTACCGCTGGCACGAACTGACCGGCCGGTTCCACCGGGGCCAGGAAGCCGGGAGGCCGGAGGCCGGAGGGCAGCGGGCCGGGAGCGAGGGTGGCGTGGGCCAGGGAGTTAGGGTTCGGGCATGCCGATCGTCGACGTGACCCACGCCCCCACCGTCCCGGAGTCCCAGCTGCGCGAACTGGCCGCAGTGCTGCCGCACTTGGTGTCCCTGGCCGTGGAGTGTCCGGAGGAGCCGTACGACGGTGACCTCCAGCCCGGGGACGTGGACGTCCGCTTCCGCGCGTTCGGCGCGCTGGACCGTGGCGGCCTGCCCGTGGTGATCGAGATCAGGTCGAAGTGGTTCCCGAGCCGGGACGCCAACCGCCAGGAACGGGTCGACACCCTCCACGAGGCCATCGGCTCGGCCACCGGTCTCGACGACTTCGGGATCTACCTCTCGCTGCCCCGCGCCGCCTGGTCCCAGGGCGACTGACGCCTCGGGCCGGACGCCTGGGGTGCGGAACGGGTGGAGGGACTTGAACCCCCGACCTGCTGATTAAGAGTCAGCTGCTCTGGCACTGAGCTACACCCGTCCGCGGAACCGATTGTGGACCGCCGGGGACTTCCGGGGCACCAGGTTTTTCCGGGATCGGTCCTCTACGGAGCGGACGGCGCGGCTAGGTTGAGCCCATGTGCGTCTCTTCGGCCCGGGCCGAGTTCTCCGGCACCACCCTCTTCGTCGGACGGCGGAACCACCCGCTGCACGGGCTGATCCACGTCCTGGGCTACCAGAACACGGCGGTCAACCTCGCCTCCGGCCCCAACGCCATGCTGCTCCACCTGCCCGCGCGGTCCGTGACCCAGGGGAACTTCCTCTCGGCGGGCGGGTGCTCCACCATCCTGGAGAGCATGGTGGAGGCGTTGCTTCCGGTCAGCCGGGGTGTCGGGCCCGTACAGATGGACAGTCGGACGCGGGGGGCGGTCGAGGTGTTCGACCACGACATCTACACGGTGGTGCTCGCCGACGACCCGACGCTGATCCGTGCCGCCCTCGGCCGGGTGCCCGCGCGCAAACGGCCCGCGCTCGACCCCGAGCTGCTGCGCTTCTACGCCGACCACTACCCGGACCACACGATCGCGCTGTGCTGCTTCGACAACACCGAGGCGAGGAAGGCCAAACCGCTCCTGCTCTGGTACGAGCCACTGGACCCGGACCTGCTCGTGGCCCCGTCCCTGGACAGTCACACCGGTGGGGCCCCGGACCTCGACGCGCGCGTACCCGTCGACCACTGGCTCCTGTTCGGCACCGACGAGGCACCGGACGGCTGGGGCTCGCCCGTGCGCTACCCCTTCAACATGCCGCCCGCGCTGCACGAGTACCTCCCGCCCACGGTCATGGGCACCCACGCCGGGTACATGAACCTGGCGAACGGTGACTTCGCCATCGCCCACGAGGACCTCCTGGCCGGCCACCTCGGCCGGATCGGCAGGCTGCAGCCGAGCGCCTGAGCCCGTGCCCCGAGGTCCGGACGGCAGCCCGCCCGGACCTCGCGGCTGTTCACGGACGGGCGGCCAGGGTCTCCGGGTCCTGGACGGTGGTGTTCTGGGCGGCGGCGATGCGCCAGGTGCCGTCGTCCTTGGCGAGGACGTAGGTCGGGTTGCCGGGGCGCGCCTCGGGGTGCTCCTGGGCGAGGGCGGCCGGGTCCGGGTGGCCGCGGAAGATCTCGTCGAGGTGGCGGCCGTCGGCGCGGTTCAGCGGCCGCTGACGGACCTTCACGGCGGCCAGGTCCGGCCGGATGAAGAGGATGTGGGCGACGTCGTAGCTCGCGGTGACCAGGGCGGTGGCGGTGGGCGGCAGCACGGCGCGGGTGAAGGCGGCGATCTCCTCCAATCCGATCAGCAGCTTGCCGTGCCCGGTGGTCCAGATCGCGTCGGGCCGGAAGTGCGCGAGGAAGTCGTCCGGGGCGGCGGCCTGTTGGGCCTTCTCGACGGCGGCGACCAGGCCGACGATCGCGTCCACGTCCTGTTGCGGCGCGGCGACCCCGGTGATCTGCGGCTGCTCCATGACGACACCCCTCCTCGACTGCCCCGGGCTTCCCGGGAGCTGTGCACCATCCTTCAACTTGAAGTGCACTTGAGGTCAAGCGATCACTGGCGACCCGTCGGACGAGCGTGTCCTCGAGTGGGGTGGCCGTGTCGAGGGCGTTGGCGAGGGGACGGGCCAGTCGGCGGTGGCGTTTGGGTGGGCGGGGTGGGCGTTGCGAGGCCGTCCACGATCTCGAGGGCGGAGCAGCGGCTCTCGGGCCAGGAGTCGTACTGGTCGGCCGTGACCAGGGTGGTCGAGCTGTCCGCGGAGGCTTCCGGGCGGGTGGCTAGTGTGGGCGGATGCGACTGTATCTGTCTTCGTTCCGGCTCGGTGACTGCCCGGAGGAGTTGGTGGGGCTGCTCGGGCGGGTGGGGGCCGGGTGCCCGGTGGGGGTGGTGGCGAACGCGATGGATGCCGCGCCGGGGGAGGTGCGGCGGGCCGGGGTGGAGCGCGAGTTCGTGGCGTTGGCGGGGTTGGGGCTGGCGCCGGTGGAGGTGGATCTCCGGGAGTGGTTCGGGGGTGAACCCGGAGCCGTCGCGGAGGAGTTGGCGCGGTACCCGGTGGTGTGGGTGAGGGGTGGGAACGTCTTCGTACTGCGCGAGGCGCTGGCGCGCAGCGGGGCGGACGTGGTGCTGACCGGGATGGTGCGGCGGGACGAGCTGGTCTACGCCGGGTACAGCGCCGGGCCGGCGGTGCTCGGGAGGAGCCTGCGGGGGCTGGAGGGGTGCGACGACCCGGCGGACGTGGCGGTGGCGTACGGGGACGGGGCGGCCGTGCGGTGGGACGGGCTGGGGGTGCTGGACTACGTGGTGGTGCCGCACGTGGATTCCCCCGGGCATCCGGAGAGCGAGGCGCTGGGGCGGGTGGCCGCGGAGTACCGCCGGACGGGTGTGCCGCACCGTGCGCTGCGGGACGGCCAAGCGCTGGTGGTCCGGGGCGGTGTGACCACGCTGCACCCGGACGGAGCAGAGCGGCTGGGGTAGCGACGGAAGGTGAACTCTCGTGAGGCAATGGCGAGTTGACGGGCGGATTGGCAGGGCGGCCCGGATTGACGTGTGCATGGGGCGGCCGGATGGTGGAGGGGAGGAAACGCCTCCCCCGGCTCCTGAACCCCCACGGAGAGACCCATGAGGAACCGCCGCCCCGCCGCCCTGCTCGCGGCCACCGCCCTGCTCGCCACCACCGCCGCACTGGCCGCACCCACCACCGCCACCGCCCGCCCGGCCCCCACCGGCGACCAGGTCACCGCCCTCGCCGAGGGGCTGCAGCAGAGCCTGGGCGAGGGCCGCACGGCCGGCTCCTACCTGGACGACAGCGGCCGCCTGGTGGTCAACGTCACCGACCCGGCCGCCGCGCAGCAGGTGCGGGTGACCGGTGCGCTGCCCCGGTTGGTGAGTCGTAGTGGTGCCGAACTGGCCTCGGCCACCTCCGAGTTGGACCGCCGGGCCACCGTCCCCGGGACGGCCTGGGCGGTCGATCCGGTGAGCAACCAGGTGGTGCTGACGGTGGACGACAGCGTGGGCGGGGAGCGGCTGGCCCAGGTCGCCGGAGTGGCGGAGCAGCTCGGCGGGGCGGTGCGGGTCGAGCGGGTGCCCGGGACCCTGAGCATCAAGCTGGCCGGGGGTGACGCCATCTACGGCGGCAACTTCCGCTGCTCGCTCGGCTTCAACGTGCGCAAGGGCACCACCTACTACTTCCTGACGGCCGGTCACTGCGGCAACGACGCCCCGTCCTGGTACACCACCTCCGGGCACACCACCAAGCTGGGCGACACCACCAACTCCCGTTTCCCGGGCGACGACTTCGCCATCGTCAAGTACACCAACGGCTCGGTGCCGCCCTCCAGCGTGGACCTCTACAACGGCACCACCCGCCGGATCACCGCCGCCTCCACCCCGACGGTCAACACCACCGTCACCCGCAGCGGCAGCACCACCAAGGTGCACAGCGGCAAGGTCACCGCCCTCAACGCCACCGTCAACTACGCCGAGGGCAGCGTCCGCGGCCTGATCAAGACCACCGTCTGCGCCGAGCCCGGCGACAGCGGCGGCGCCCTCTTCTCCGGCAACACCGCCCACGGCCTCACCTCCGGCGGCTCCGGCAACTGCAGCGGCGGCGGCACCACCTTCTTCCAGCCCGTCACCGAGGCGCTCGCCGCCTACGGCGTCAGCGTCTACTGACGGACGGTCGCGCACGCGCACCGGAGGCCGGCCCACCTCGTCGTCGTGGGCCGGCCTCCGGTGCGGCGGGCTACGCCGGTGCCGCCGCGCCGGCCTCGGAGACCTTCGCGTACGGCGCGGCCTTGCGGATCGACTCGATGCTCTTCATGCACTGTTCCTGGGTCTCGTACGGTTCGCTGGTGATGATCACGGCGCCCGTGCTGGCCTTGAGACGGAACCGGTGCACACCCGACTCATCGGTGTAGAGCTCGAACTTCGCTGCCATGGAACTGCTCACCTCTCGTAGGTCCGCCCCCACCCCGGCACCGTAGGACGGCCCGTCGGCGCGCCGCACCCGCAGCGCTCCGATCGGGTGGCGGGTCGTCAGGAGGGCCTGCCGGAGGCTCGGTTGGAGAACCCCGGCCGAGGCTCTGCGCAGACCGTCCGCTTATTGCGACATCCATGGATCCATCCGTTGCCGAGGCGCATGTTCATGAGATTGTCGGCCCGAATCGTCGGACCCTTTCAGGAGCTGAATAATTTCACGGGCCGGTTGTGCTACGTCGCTTTCCAGGGATGACGCCAGCTTTTGCAGGGAGGGCGCGGCGTCGTGGAGCGCAGAGCGGCATGCACGTTCCCAGTCCAACGGTTCCGCGTAGTCGCCGGCGCGATCCGACGGCATGGCTGCCGCTGCGTTGCTCCATTGGTTGGCCCGTGCGATGCTCAGCAGCAGATCAAGGATCTCCGGCCTGCACTGGATGTGTGGCGCTTCGGCCAATTCCACCAGGAAAGGAATGGTCGGAGCGGTCGCCTCTCTCACGACGAAGCCGAGTTCGCAGATGTGGTCCTTGAGGCGATCGATTGCATCCCGAGAGCTCGGAGCGTCGCCCCAGGCTGCCCGTGAGAGCAGGTCGGGAACGTCCCGGGCGGGGCCGCAGGCATCCTGGAGCTCATGCCATCGAACTGCGTGGATGCCTTTTAGCATTGGTCAGCCCTCCCTTGACAGCGTCCTTCGTGGCCATGGCTGGATTTCGTACAGAAGGTCGAGACTGCACCTCAGGGGTCGACCATGCTTGCCCGGCGATCTCGAGCTAGTACTCGGCGGCGCGGTGCAATGCACTGTCCAGGGTTGGAAGCCCTTCGCTCGTGCGCCATTCGTCGGTGCCTGATTCGCACGCCTCCCAGGCGCTCACATAGGATTGCTCGACGGCAGCGGTTCCGAACATGAGATCAGCGAGGAATTCATCAGGACATTGATTTTTCGGTCTGAGTAGAGAATCCGGTTGCTCAGCTCGGCCCTCGCCACCAGTAGTTCGCCGACTCGCCTCAGGTGAATCACTCCCACATTCGCGCTGATGACGATCTCGGAAAGAGTACGCAGGGCTGCAGTTGGCTTGTGCATGAAGTGAGGTTTTCCTCCTCGCTCTGTTGATGACGGCCAGGATGTCACGTGGCGGCGAGACTGAGGTGCCCCGCCCGGATGACGGGGCGTCAGGGGGGTTAGTCTCCGCAGTCGGATGAGTCGTGAGTTGTAGAGCCATCGGGGGACACGTGAAGTTCGACCAGGACGAACCGCAGGGCGTGCGGGAGCGGCGGCTCGCCGGGGAGCGGGCGGCGGCGAAGGTGGCGGCGCGGGAGAGGCGGGCCGCGGTCAGGGAGGAGCGGAGGGCGGCGCGGCTCGCGGCGCCGCTCGACCTCGGGTGGGCGCACGTCGGGGCGGTGGGGGTGGCCGGGGCCATGGCCCTCTCCGCGTATCGAGGCGTGCTGGAGTTCGTGTGGGTGCTCGCCGCGGTGATGCTGCTGGTGTACGTGCTCAACCTCGCTGTGGCGCGGAGTGACGGCGAGGAGTGGCCGGTCGCCGTCAGGCGTGCGTACCGTTCCACCTTCGGTCGGCGGCGGGCCCGCTGACGTAGCCTCGTGTGCGATCGATCCCCGAGCAGAGTTTCCGAGAGGCGCCGTGTACTTCGACCAGGACGAACCGCAGGACGTGCGGGAGCGGCGGCTCGCCGAGGAGCGGGCGGCGGGGCGGGTGGCGCGGGCCGAGGCGCCGTTGGAGCTGGGGGCCGCTCACCTCGGGGCGGGGCTGGTGGTCGTCGCGGTGGTGCTGTTGGCGTGCTTCGGGAAGGTCGTCGCGGTTGGTGTCGTGCTCGGGGTGTTCGCGGTGTGGTTCGGCGTCGCCCGGGTGTGGGTCCGGTACGACGGCGGGCGCGGGTGGCACGCGATGGGGCGGGCGTACGGGCTCACCTTCGGCTGGGGCGGGGGCTTCTGAGGGCGGGTCATGGGCGGGCGAGGCCGGCGGCGTCGAGGAGGGCGTGGAGGCGGGGGCCGGTGAGGGAGGGGTTGGCGGCTGCCGGGCGGGCGAGGTCGGGGTCCTGGAGGAGGGTTTCCAGGACGTCGGCCGGGAGGAGGGGGTTGGTGGCCGCTGCCCGGCGGACCTCGGGGGACGGGTCGTCGAGGAGGGCGACCGGGGGCTCGGGGAGGGTCGGGTCGGCGGCGGCCAGGGCGCGGACGCCGGGGTCATGGTGGGCGAGGAGGTGCGCCAGGCCGGTGCGGGGGAGACGGGTCGTCAGGTGGAGGGTCTCGCGCAGGTCGGGCCGGGCGACGAACGCCTCCAGGACGGTTTCGGCGGGTGCGTTCTCCTGGTACTCCGCGAGCAGGTGGCGGACCGACGGGTCGGGGTCGGCGGCCAGCAGCGGGATCAGCTCCGGCGGGAGCATCGGCGAGCCGGCCACGGCCTGACGGGCCAGCAGGTGGGGTGAGGTGGCGCAGGCCCGGTACCAGGCGGTGAGTTCGGGGCCGGCCGGGGCGGGGGGCTGCCACCCGGGGGAGCTGTGCGGTCGTGCCTGGAACAGCGGGCGGACCGCTGCGTGGGCGCGAACCTCCTCGTCCGGGTCCTCTGCCAGGAGGGCCAGCACCTCGGGGCCGACGTCGTTCCGCTGCGCGACCGCGAGGCGGACCGTGCGGTCGGGATCGCGGGCCAGGCGGTCGACCGCGTCGGCGGGGGTGTGCCGGTTGGTGGCCAGTGACCAGAGGTTGCGCCGATCGGCGAAGCACCGGTCGATCACGGACTGCGGGAGTGCGTGGTGGAGCAGGATGTGGACGCGGGCGTGGCAGTCCCGTTCGGGGAGGTCGGCCTCGGTCGCGGCCGGGTCGTACTCCCGGTCGCCCCGCTGCGCGGCGGCCCGGACGGCCGGGTCCGGGTCGGCCCGGAGGGCCTCGCGCTGGTCGTCGGTGAGGCTCTGCCAGGTGAAGGTGGCCTGGATGCGCAGCTTGGGGTTCGGGTGGGTCGGCAGGCTGCGGTAGTAGGAGTCCGGGATCTGCCGGGAGAAGGGGAGTGACGAGGCGATCTCGTCGGCGGTCACCAGGTCGTCCGGGTCGGTCGAGGCCGTCATCAGCTTCACCACCACCTCCTCAGGCAGGGTCGTGCGGGGCCAGACCCACTC
>NZ_BAAAYB010000027.1:0-25821 GCF_039535905.1 Kitasatospora albolonga
GAAGCGGAACACCGCAGGCCCGAAGACCTGGGCCAACTCGCCGCCCAGCTGTTGCGGATCGGTGGGCGGCAGCGGCACCGCCCCGGCCGGCGGCGAGCCCGCCGGGGGCAGCGGGACGCGGACGGTGCGCGGGCGCTGCGGGCCCGCGGCCAGCTGGTGGAGCTGGTCGAGGTGGTCCAGCAGCACGGCCATGCCGGCCTGGCGGGCCTGGTGGTCGCGGCCGTACGCGGCGGTGTGGCTGATCCGGACGTTCGGCCAGGCCGCGCGGACCATCCGCTGGCAGTAGCCGCCCGGGAGGTCGCAGGGCTCCAGGTCGGTGTGGAGTTCGAGCACCTGGTCCGGGGGCACGTTGAGGCGGCGCAGTTCGGCGAGCACCTTCACCTCGGGGTGCGGGGTGCCCGGTTCGCTGCGCTGCATCACCGTCTGCTCGGAGCCGTCCGGGCCCCGGTAGCGGACCACGGCGCTGCTGCCCGGGCCGACCGAGGGCTGACCGGGGGCGCCCGGGGCCTGCGGTGCCGGAGCCGGGGCCGCGGGTTCGGCGGGGGCGGCGGGGGCCGGGGCGCCGGCCGAGCCGGCGTCCGGGTAGCCGTAGCCGACCGGTGCCGCGCCCGGGAGCGGGCGGGTGCCGGGGGCCGCGCCGCCGACCGCGCCGGGGCCGCCGTCACCGCGCAGCTCGGCCGGCGGCGGCGGGGGCGGGGCGGTCGGGGTCCGGCCCGGGGCCTGACCCGTCGGGCCCGGCGGTACGGGCGGGGCGCCGGGCCCGCGCAGGTCGGCCGGGGGCGGGGGCGGCGGGGCGGTCGGACCGCCCCGTCCGGGGGCGCCCGGTAGTCCGCTCAGGCCGGGGACCTCGGAGGCCAGCAGGGTCGGCGCGTGCGAGGGGTCGCCGACCGGGCCCGCGCCGGGCCCGCCGGGCGGGGGCGCGAGCAGGGTCGGGGCGTCCCCGGCCGGGCGGCCGGACTCCGGCGGAGCGGCGAACACCGGCGGGGCACCGGGCCCGCCGGGCGGCGGGAAGCCACCGGGAGCCTGCGGCGCACCCGCTGACGGACCACCAGGGAACGGAGCCCCGGGCGGCGGGAACGCGCCCGGCACACCCTGCGGAGGCGTCCCGGGGCCGCCCGGCGGCGGGAAACCACCGGGCGGCGGGAACGGGCCCGGCGCGCCCTGCGGAGGCGGGAAGCCACCGGGAGCACCGTGCGGCGGCGTCCCGGGACCACCCGGCGGCGGGTACGGCCCACCGGCGTACGGCGGCGGGAAGCCACCGGGAGCACCGTGCGGCGGCGCACCCGCTGACGGACCACCAGGGAACGGAGCCCCGGGCGGCGGGAACGCGCCCGGCACACCCTGCGGAGGCGTCCCGGGACCACCGGGCGGCGGGAAGCCCCCGGGCCCGGGCTGGTAAGGCGCTCCGGGCCCGCCGGGCGGCGGGAAGCCACCGGGAGCCTGCGGCGCACCCGCTGACGGACCACCAGGGAACGGAGCTCCGGGCGGCGGGAACGCGCCCGGCACACCCTGGGGCGGCGGGAAGCCACCCGGTGCACCGTGCGGCGGAGTCCCGGGACCACTGTGCGGCGGAAAGCCCTCGGGCCCGGGCTGGAACGGCGCCCCCGGACCACCGGGCGGCGGGAACGCACCGGGCTGCTGCCCGGGGGCGGGCTGGGCACCCGCCGCAGGAGCCGCCTGAGCGGCGCCCGGGCCGGCGCCGGGGCCGGCGCCGGGGCCGTCCGCGTGGCCCGGCTCCGCCAGGCCGCCGTTCGGTGCCGCCGGAACCGGGCCCGGCGCGACGGCCGGGTCGAGGGAGCCGCTCAGCGCGAAGGCCAGCGCGGCGTCCAGTCCCTCCGGTTCGGCCGGACCGGCGGACGGTCCGCCCGCCGCGACCGGACCCGCGTCGGCGGCCCCGGGCTCGGGCAGCCCCGTGGCCGACCCCGCGCCCGCGGCTCCCGCACCGGGCCCGGGCAGCGTGGCGCCCTCACCGGTGGGAGCGTTGCCGGGACCCGGCAGGGTGGTGTCCGCAGCCGCAGCCGCCGAAGCCGCGTCGGGCTCGCCGCCGAGGCGGGCGCGTTCGGCCGCGATGGCCGCCTCCCCCGCCTCCTGGAGCCACTGCGGGGGGCTGAGCAGGAAGGAGGTGGCCTCCACCCGCCCCGGGGCGGGCTTGGCGGCACCGGCCGGGTTGGGTTCGCTCGGGGTGCCGTAGGCGGCCTCGTAGCGGGCGACCACCTCGTTGACGGGGAGGGCCGGCCAGAGGGTGCTGGCGCCGGTCTCGCGGGCGATCACCAGCCGGGGGCCGGGAGCCGAGCCGGGGTCGGCCGACGGGACGTCGGTGGCCTCCTCCGCCCAGCAGACGTAGCCCAGGTCGAACTCCCGCACCCGGACCTCGCGTTGCCGCGAGCGCGGCACCCCCGCGTTGATCCAGTCCTCGGCCGTCTCCCGGGCCTGCGCGTAGGTCACCACGCCTGCCGCACCCCTTCCGCACTCACCGGGACGGCGCGCGCGAAGCCGCCGTCCACCATCATCGCCGCCACCGTCTCCAGCTCCTGGGGGCTGCCCGCCAGGCGGAGCAGGAACTCGTCGAAGTCCGCGCCGCAGGGCAGCAGCAGCCGGGCCACCCGCTGCTCGGGCGTCTCGTCCGGGTCGCCGGCGTCCCGGGCGTCGTCGTACGGGCAGAACCAGACCGAGCCGGTCTCCTCGCCGCGCACCTTGAGGGCCAGCAGGCCGCCCTGGAGGTAGGCGACGCCCAGGTAGTCCTTGGTGAGGTGGTCGCGCAGGCACTTGTTGGCGTACACCAGGTCCTGGACGCCGTACTCCTCACTGAGGGTCAGGAACGGCTGGTCCACCAGCAGCCCGAGGCCCACGTCCAGCGCGACGCCGACCGGGGCGCGGCCGCCGGCCAGCTTGAGGAAGTCGCGGTACGCGTCCGGCAGCGGGTGGCCCAGGCGCTGCTCGGCGCGCTGGGCGAGGTCCTCGGTGACGGCCAGCGGGTCGCCGCCGTCCAGCGCGAGCGGGAAGTGCGCCGGGCGCTGCTCCTGGAGCGGCCGGGTGCCCCGGCGGTGGTGGTCCGCGCCGGAGTGCGCAAGGCCGCCGTGGTGGCGCAACAGCGCCTTCACCTCGACGGGCACCAGCTCCATCCGCCGCCAGCCGGGCTGCGCGCCGCCGCTGACGTGGTGCCAGGTCCAGCCGGCCGGGGTGGCCACGGCGGTGGGGAGGTCGGCCCAGAGCTCGTGGCCCTGGGTGTAGAGGGCGGCGTTGGCGGAGACGTAGTCGGTGAGCCGCATCTCGTCCACGCCGAAGCCCTCCGGCGGGTCCGCCACCTCGGCGGCGGCCACGGCGTACGGGGAGAAGTCCGGCAGGCCGTTCTCGTCCACCCGCACCCCGGCCGGGTACTTCCCCGCCCTCAACGGGTCGGGAAACTGCACCACCTGCCCCGCGTACGCCCCGTTGGGCGCGGCGGTCCCGGGCCGGCCTGTAGTCATCTGGGTGCCCCCACTGGCTGCTGCGACGGATTGCTGCCCACAGCCTAGGGGTACTCCCCGTCCGGTCCACCAGGTCCGGACGGACTTGACGGACCGTCGACAGGTGCCCCGTCACGGGAGCCGTCCACCTCGGCCCGGTAGGTTCGCGGCGACCACACACCCATGAGCGAACGGGGGGACGCGACACCCATGGACCGGCAACTGGACCTCGTACGGTGCTTCGAGGAGGAGCGCGCGCACCTGCGCGCGGTCGCCTACCGGATGCTCGGCTCGCTGAGCGAGGCCGACGACGCACTCCAGGAGGCCTGGCTGCGGGCCGCCTCCGCCGACACCTCCGAGGTGGAGAACCTCGCCGCCTGGCTGACCACCGTGGTCGGCCGGGTCTGCCTCAACCTGCTGCGCACCCGGCGCACCCGGCGGGAGGACCCGCTGGAGCACGGGCCCGAGGGGCCCGAGGGCCCGGACCGGGCCCTGGAGCGGGGCTCGGGGGCCGACCCCGAGGAGGAGGCACTGCTGGCCGACTCGGTCGGCCTGGCGCTGCTCGTGGTGCTCGACGCCCTGACGCCCGCGGAGCGGCTGGCCTTCGTGCTGCACGACATGTTCGCGGTCCCGTTCGACGAGATCGCCCCGATGCTGGAGAAGACCCCGGCGGCGGTGCGGCAGCTCGCCAGCCGGGCCCGCCGCCGGGTGCGGGGCGCCGCGCCGGGCCCCGACCCGGACCTGACGCGGCGTCGGCAGGTGGTGGACGCCTTCCTCGCCGCCACCCGCGGCGGGGACTTCGACGCCCTGCTCGCCCTCCTCCACCCGGACGTGGTGCTCCGGGCCGACCGCATGGTCATCCCGACGCCCGAACCGGTCACCGTCTCCGGGGCCCTCCCGGTGGCGCAGGGGGCGATGGCCGCGATGGCCCGCGCCCGCGCGACCGAGGTCGCCCTGGTGAACGACGCCCTCGCCCTGGTGATGGCCCCCTTCGGGCGCCTCACCGTCGTCCTGCGCTTCGCCTTCGCGGCGGACGGCACCATCGACGCCATCGAGGTCACCGCCGACCCGGCGGTCCTCGCGGGGCTGGAGGTCAGGCTTCCCGACTGACGCCCCGGGGGGGCGGGCGCAGGTGGTTTTGCCTCGCACGGGCGAGGTGGCTGTGCCTCGCAGGGCGAAGGTGGTTGCGCCCCGCAGGGGCGCGAGGAACTGCGCGCGGGGGAACGGCAGCACGTGCAACTGGCCGACGGTGGGTCAGTTGCAGGTGAGCCGCCTCCCGATTCGCGCAGTTCCTCGCGCCCCCGGTGTAGCCGCGCACGTCCCCGCGCCCCAGCGGTATGACCTCGGTCCCTAGAGGGCCTTGGTCAGGGTCTCCGCGACGTAGGTCTGCTGGTCCTCCGTCAGGTGCGGGTGCAGGGGGAGGCTGAGCAGCTCGCGGGCGGCCCGTTCGGCGACCGGGAAGTCGCCCTCGCGGTGGCCGAGGTCGGCGAAAGCGGGCTGGAGGTGGACCGGGGCGGGGTAGTGGATCCCGGCGCCGATGCCGGCCGCGTTCAGGGCGGCGAGCACCTCGTCCCGGCGGCCCCCGGCGATCCGGACGGCGTAGAGGTGCCAGACGTGCTCGTTGCCCGGCAGGGTCTTCGGCAGCGTCACCCCGCCCAACTCGCCGAGCAGCGCGTCGTAGCGGGCCGCCGCCGCGCGGCGGGCCTCGTTCCAGGCCGGGAGCCGCCGCAGCTTGGCCCGCAGCACCACCGCCTGGATGGTGTCCATCCGGGAGTTGAAGCCGAAGCGCTCGTGCACGTACTTGCGGCTGGACCCGTGGTCACCGATCTCCCGGACCGCGGCGGCGAGTTCGGCCGAGTCGGTGACCACGGCACCGGCGTCGCCGTAGGCGCCGAGGTTCTTGCCGGGGTAGAAGCTGGTGGCGGCGAGCACGCCCCAGGAGCCGGAGACCCGGCCGTGCCGGGTGGCCCCCTGGGACTGGGCGCCGTCCTCCACCACCGGGCGGCCGTCGGCGAGTTCCAGGATCCGCTCCATCGGCGCCAGCTGCCCGTTGAGGTGGACCGGCAGGTAGGCCTCGGCCCCGACCTCCGCCGCCCGCTCCGGGTCGATCAGCAGGTGCTCAGGGTCGGCGTCCACCAGCACCGGCCGCATCCCGGCCCGGACCACCGCCTCGGCGCTGGCGACGAAGGTGTTGGCGGGGATCACCACCCGGGCGCCGGGCGGGAGTTCGAGCGCCCGCAGGGCCATCTCGATGGCGTCGGTGCCGTTCGCGGCGCCGATCGCGTGGGCGACGCCGGAGTAGGCCGCGTACTCGGCCTCGAAGGCGGCCACGTCCGGCCCTTTGATGTAGGCCCCGGAGGCGAGCACCCGGTCGATGCCCTCCCGGACCTCCTCGGCTACCTCGGCGTGGGCGGCTTGCAGGTCCACCAGCGGGATCGGGTTCATCGGACTGGCCCTTCCAGGGTCGGTTCGAGCAGGGGGTCAACAGGGGCTGCGGCGGGTTCCACGCGCAGCGGGAGGGTGCCGCCGGAGAGGCAGCGGCCGGTGCGGGCGTCCCAGCGCCAGTGGTGGCGGGGGCACTCGATCACGCCGTCGGCGACCTCGGCGTGGGCCAGGTCCTCCCCGGCGTGCGGGCAGTACCGCTGGAAGCGCAGGCCGTCCCGCTCCACCACGGCATCCCCGGCCCCGCTCCGTTCGCGGACCAACTGCCGGGTCTGGGCAGGCTGGTGGCCGTAGCGGAGCAGGCTGAGCAGGGTCAGGTCGAAGACGTCCGGGTCGCGGTGCAGGGAGAGCCGCATGGAGAGCAGCGCCTCCTCCCAGCCGGTCCGGCCGTCCAGCACGGCCCGCAGCGCCCGGGGCGGGACCCGGATGGTGTAGCCGGGGTCGACCGGCTCGTCCTCCAGCTCGACCCGTTCGGCGAGCTCGCCCAGGCGCACGCCCCAGGCCGCTCCGTCGGCCTCCAGCCGCAGGCCCTGGCGGTAGCCGTCCAGCAGTGGGCGGTTGAGCCGCTGGAGCCGGTCGAAGTGCGCCGCCACCTCGGCCGCGCGGATCACCGGCTCCGGGCCCCGGTGGTACGCCTCCCACTCGTCGCGGCGGCGCTCCCGGTAGGCGTCCAGGTAACCCTGCTGGTCGGTGGCCCAACTCCCGGGCACCGAGGGGGCGTCCACGGTGTCGCCGGGTGCGGTGCGGATCACCTCGGCCCCGGGGCAGGCGGCGGCGAACTCCCCGGCCACGTCCTCCCAGTGCGGGAAGATGGTGGCCGCCCGGTCGTTGAACCGGTCCAGCTCCGGGTCGAGGAAGCAGGCAGGACCGGCCGAGGGCAGGTAGGCCCGGGCGCCGGTCAGCCGGACCTTGCGCACCAGGGTGTCCAGCAGGTCCGCCCGGACGGCCGCGGTCTTGCGGGCCATCTCCTCCGGCGGGTAGCCGTAGGCGTTCGGGTACCACATGGCGCCCGAGTACTGGGCCGCCAGCAGGTCGATGCCGGTGGGCAGTTCGGACAGCGGGGTGTTGCAGTCGTTCAGGTCCAGGAAGCGGTACCCGCCGAGGTCCAGCAGCAGGCCGCTGTCCTCCTTGTGACTGGTGTCCAGGTACGCGGTGGCCACCGCGTCCGGCCCCAGCCGGTGCGACTCCCGGTGCCCGAGCAGCACCTGCTGCCCGAACCCCATCCGGGCCAGCCGGCGGCGCAGCGACTGCGAGCGGTACCGGGGCACCAGCACCGTGACCTCGCGGGAGAGCTGCGCCAGCAGCCGCTCGTCGAAGTGGTCCTCGTGGGTGTGCGAGACGTACAGGTAGTCGTACCGGCCGCCCACCACCTCGGGCAGCAGCGGCCGGTTGTCGGGGTACGGGAACCAGGCGTCCAGGAACGCCGGGTGGAACCACGGGTCGATCAGGATCCGCAGCCCGGCGTGCTCGACCACGAAGCCCGCGTGGCCGAGGTGCCTGATCACCGTCACCCGACGATCTCCAACAGGGCCGCGACGACGGTGTCCTGCTGCTCCTCGGTCAGCGTGTGGTAGAGCGGCAGGATCAGCGAACGGCCGGTCAGCAGCTCGGTGTTGGGCAGCTCCACCCGGGCCGCCCCCTTGTACGGCAGCTCCAGGTGGGCCGCCATGATCCCGCGCCGGGCCGAGATCCCCTTCTCCGCCAGCCGGGCCAGCACCTCGGTGCGGTCCGGGGCGTCCTCGGGCAGCAGCAGCCAGCAGGCCTGGAAGTTGGAGCTGCCGTGCGGCGGGTCCGCCACCAGGCGCTCGCCGAGCGGGCCGAGCAGCTCCCGGTAGCGGGCCGCCAGTTCGCGGCGCCGGGCGACCAGCGCCGGCAGCTTCCCGAGCTGCACCAGGCCGATCGCGGCCTGGATGTCGGTCATCCGGAAGTTGTAGCCGACCTCGTCGTACGTCTCCACCACACTCGCCCCGCCGCTGGCGGCGTGCCGGTCGGCGGCCGAGACGCTCATCCCGTGCTCGCGCAACCGCCGCAGCCGGGCGGCGAGTTCGCCGTCCTGGCAGGTGACCATGCCGCCCTCGCCGGTGGTCAGCAGCTTGCGCGGGTGGAAGGAGTACGCGGCGATCGCCGCACCGCTGCCCACCGGGCGGCCGTTCAGCAGCGAGCCCGCGCCGCAGGCGGCGTCCTCGACCACGGTGATCCCGCGGCCCGCGACCAGCGCCTCGATCGCGGGCAGGTCCACCGGGACGCCGCCCTGGTCCACCACGATCACGGCCTTGGTGCGGTCGGTGAGCAGCGGCTCCACCGTCTGCGGCGTGAGGTTCCCCGAGGAGAGCTCCACGTCGGCGAAGACCGGGACGGCACCGAGGTAGGTGACGGCGTTGGCGGTCGCGATGAACGAGAAGGACGGGACCACCACCTCGTCGCCCGGGCCCACCCCGGCCCCGATCAGGGCGAGTTGGAGGGCGGTGGTGCAGGAGGAGACGGCGACCGCGTGCGGCACGCCGAGGTACTCGGCGAACGCCCGCTCGAACTCCGCCACCCGCGGCCCTTGGGCCACCCAGCCCGAGCGCACCGCATCGGCGGCGGCCAGGGCTTCTTCTTCACCGAGCCAGGGGATCATCACCGGAATGCTGGACAACGGACGTTAACTCCCTCAGGGGCGCGAGGAACTGCGCGCAGCGGAAGGCACGCGCCGTTCAGTCGCTTCGAAGTGGTTCAGTTGCAGGTGCCGCGATCTAACGGCGGGATGGTGGCTGGCCGCGCAGTTCCTCGCGCCCCCGGGGTGGCCTCTAGCGAGCCTGCTGCCACCAGCTGACCAGGCGGCGCAATCCGTCTTCGAGCCCCAACTCCGGCTTCCAGCCCAGGTCCCGCTCCGCCGCCGAGATGTCAGCCAGCCGCCGCGTCACGCCGCCGGCGGTGTCCCGGGCCGGCCCGTGCTCGACGTCCAGCTCGGAGTCCATCGCCGACAGCAGGGCGTCGGCCAGCCCGCGCAGCGAGACCTCCGAGGCCGAGGCGATGTTGTAGACCCGGTCCGTCACCGGCGCCGAGGCAGCGAGCAGGTTGGCCCGGGCGATGTCCTCGGTGTAGACGAAGTCCATGGTCTGGGCGCCGTCGCCGAAGATCAGCGGGGGCTGCCCGGCGGTGATCCGCTCCATCCAGCGGATGAAGACCTCGGTGTACTTGCCGTGGACGTCCATCCGGGGGCCGTACACGTTGAAGTACCGCAGTGCGACGTAGTCCAGCCCGTACATCGCGTGGAAGGACCGCAGCAGGCCCTCGTTGAAGACCTTCGCCGCCCCGTACAGGGTGTCGTTGTTGTAGGGGTGCTGGGTCTCCGGCGTCGGGAAGACGTCCGCGAGGCCGTAGACCGAGGCCGTCGACGAGGCCACGACCTTCTTCACGCCGCACTCGGCCGCGGCCTCGACCACGTCGAAGGTCCCGTCCACCATGATCTCCAGTGCCAGCCGCGGCTCGGTCGCGCACTGGGTGATCCGGATCGCGGCCAGGTGGAACAGCAGGTCGGTGTCGCTGCCCAGCAGCTCCCGCAGCAGCGCGCGGTCGCGGATGTCCCCGTCCACCACCCGCAGTTGGCCCGGGGCCGCGGCGGCCTCGGCGTCCGCCAGGTTGGCCATCCGGCCGCGGACGAAGTTGTCCAGCACCACGACCTCGCGGGCCCCGGCGGCGATCAGCTGGTCGACCACGGTGGAGCCGATGGTGCCGGCACCTCCGGTGACCAGGCAGCGGGAACCCTCGATCGGTACGGCGTTCATCGGGCGGTGGCCCTCTCCTGTGCGGTGATCAGTTCTACGTCGGAGGAGTCGTCGGCGGAGTCGTCGGCGTTCACCGGCACGGTGGCGCCGCCGAGTTCCAGGCTGCGCGAGGCGGCGTGCAGCAGCTTGAGGACCCGCAGGCCGGAGCGGCCGTCGGTGAGCGGGGCCCGGCCTTCGGTGATGGCGGCGGCGAACTCGGCCATCACGTTGCGCAGGGCCTCCTGCTCGACCAGCGCGGGGGCGACCATCTCGCCGACCCGGTAGGAGATCAGGGCCTGGTGGCGGATGGCGTCGGTGAGCTCGTCCGGCGGGGTGAGGTCCACGCCGCGGTCGTGCACGGCGAGGCGGGCCTGCGGGTTGAGGTCGTCCCAGACCAGGGTGCGGCGGGAGCCGCCGATCATGGTGGTGCGGACCTTGGTCGGGGAGAGCCAGTTGACGTGGCAGTGGGCCAGCGCGCCGTTGGACAGACGCACCGTCAGGTAGGCCACGCAGGCCCGGCCGGCCCCGATCGGGTCGGCGCCCTGGGCGCTCACGCCGACCGGCTCGACGCCCGGGGGCAGCACGAAGTCGAGGATGGAGAGGTCGTGCGGGGCGAGGTCCCAGAGCACGTCCACGTCGGGCTGGACCAGCCCGAGGTTGATCCGCACCGAGTCGAAGAACTGCACGTCGCCGATCTCGCCGCCGTGCACCAGGTCGCGGATCCGGCGCACCACCGGGGTGTAGCAGAAGGTGTGATCGGTCATCAGCACCAGGCCGCGCTCCTCGGCCAGCTCGCAGAGCTCGGCGGCCTCCTCGACCGAGGTGGTGATCGGCTTCTCCACCAGCACGTGCTTGCCCGCCTCCAGGGCGGCCCGCACCAGCTTGTAGTGGCCGGCGGCCGGGGTGGCGATGGCCACCGCGTGCACCCGCTCGTCCTCCAGCACCTGCTCGAAGGAGGTGGTGGGCTTCACGGTGCTGTACTCGCCCAGCACCCGGCGGGACTTGGCCTCGTCCAGGTCGCACAGCCAGTGCAACCGCATGGCAGCGGTCTGCTGGGCGTTGCGGACCAGGTTCGGCCCCCAGTAGCCCGCCCCGACCACGGCCATGCCGATCCGGTCGGCCGACCGCGGTCCGGGCACGCCCGGTGTCTCCACGTGCTCGCCCGGCGCCTCGTGCGCCACCTGGTCAGCTGCGTTCGTCATCGCAAGACCCCCCTTGCCCGACAGTTGAGAGGGCACTCGTCATGACCGCGCACCGATCCCCCGGTGGATGGCGGCCCGGCCCTGGTGCGGAACGCTATCGGCTGCCATCGGCGCTCGGGGGGCGAATCGGGAAACCGTGTGGGAATGGTGAAGCGTGGCGGGGCGCGCACCCCCGGCGTCCGCCCTGTCGGCGGCATTTGGCAGGCTTGGTGCCTAGTGTGGTGCACCGGGGCACCACCCGCCGAAGGGCGGCCGAGCAGGTGAGGAGCAGTCATGGAGCAGGCCGAGCAGGCCCCGACGCTGCGCCACCACCGCGACAGCCTGCTGCCGGCGGTGGCCGCCGCGCTCTCCCTGAAGAACGGCACCGTGCACACCCTGGCCGGGCACAAGCCGGACGAGCTGCCCGAACTGCACCCGCTGGTCGGCGAGTTCCTGGACGGGCTGCCGCTGGACCAGCGCGAGCGCTTCCTCGGGCGCTGCCCGGAGGCGGTGCTGCTCTCCCGGTACCTGACCGAGGTGGACGCCAACCGCTCCAAGCGGGCCGCGCGCAAACCGCTCGGCCTGCCGGAGGCGCGCAAGGCCCTCAAGGGCTCCCGGCTGACCACCGTCCGGATCCGCGAGGAGGGCGATCCGGCGCACGGCACGCACGCGCCGCCCTGCCGGTCCTGCGAGCCGCTGCTGGCCCACTTCCAGGTGGCCAGCGTGGCCGTCGGCCCGGCCGCCCCCTGAGTCCCCCCGTCCCGTCAGTCTGGAGCCCGCACTGAACTCCGCCCTCCGCACCCAGCCCCGCTTCCCCGCCGACGTGGCCGCCGAGCTCAAGCAGGCCGGCTGGCACCCCGGCCGCTGGCAGATCCGGCAGGCCGAGGAGTGGGCCGACGCGCTGGTCGCGCACGGCGATCCCCAGGGTGTGCAGCACTCCGTCTTCCCGGCCGCGATCGAGGCCTGGGCCGAGTTCGGCGGCCTGGCCTTCGACCTGTCCGGCGCCGGGCGGGAGATCGCCCGCACCCCCTTCCTGCTCGACCCGCGCTGCGGGCTGCACCAGCCGCGCACCCTGGCCGACCTGGGCCGGGCACTGGGCCGCCGGGTCGCCCCGCTGGGCGAGGAGTCGTACGGGCAGGCGCTGCTGGCGCTGGACGAGGACGGCCGGGTCTACAGCCTGGACCACGCCGGCGAGTGGTACCTGGGCCGCTCGGTGGACCAGGCGGTGGGCGCCCTGGTGCTCGGCCTGCGGCCGGAGCGGCTGCTCCCGCTGTCGGTCTGACGACCCGACGCCCTCCGGCGGCACGTGCCACTTCGGGCAATCCCTTCCCACCGGCACCTCCGAGCCACCACACTTTCCCCACACATCTGCACCAGGGGGACCGGTGGACCGTCAACCACTCTTCGACAACGCCAAGTTCGCGGCGGTCGCCCTGGTGGTCTGCGCCCACACCTGGATGCCGCTGCTGGCCGCCGACCGGCTGGTCGGCGCCGTGGTGCTCACCGTCGCCGCCTTCGCCATGCCGGTCTTCATCACCCTGTGCGGCTACTTCGCACGGCCCCGGCCCGGCCGCCCGCAGGTGGACGGCGCCCGGCTGATCGCCCAGCTGGTGGTGCCGTACCTGGTCTTCCAGGTGCTCTACAACGTGGTCGGGATGGCGCTGGAGCGGAAGCTGGAGCCGATACCGCTGCTGGAGCCGCGCTGGCTCACCTGGTTCCTGCTCTCGCTGCTGCTCTGGCGGCTCAGCGTGCCGCTCTGGACGGCGCTGCGCCACCCGCTGCCGGTGGCGGTGCTGATCGCCCTCGGCTCCGGCGCGCTGCACGCCTTCCCGGCCGAGCTGGCGCTCGGGCGCACCCTGGGCTTCCTGCCCTGGTTCGTGCTCGGCCTGGTGCTGCGCCCCGGCCACTTCGAGCTGCTGCGCCGTCAGGCGGTCCGCCGGCTGGCCCCCTTCGGCCTGCTGCTCACCCTCGCGGCGGTCTGGGCGGCCCACCCGTTCCTGCTGGACTCGGGCTGGCTGGAGTACACCGGGACGGCCGCCCAGCTCAAGGTCGGCTACCCGGTCTGGCTGGCCGTCAGGGTCGTCCTCGGCCTGCTCTCGCTGCTGGCCGCCGCCTCGTTCCTGGCCCTGCTCCCGGACCGCCGGCTGGGCTGGACCTCGCTGGGCGCCGCCTCGCTCTACGTCTACCTGCTGCACGGCCTGCCGCTGAAGGCGCTCCAGGCCAGCGGGGTCTACCACGCCCGGGTGCTCCGGCACGCCTGGACCGCGCTGCCGCTGTACGGCGCCTTCGCGCTCGCCCTCGCCGTCCTGCTCGCCCTGCCGGTCACCGTCCGGCTGACGCGCCCGCTGGTGCAGCCGCCGGTCGAGCGGCTGCTACGCCAGCCTGGTGTCCTGCACCGCGAGGCGTGAGGGGAGCACCGCCTCGACCCGGAAGCCGCCGTCCGGCTCCGGCCCGGCCGCGAAGGTGCCGCCCAGGGCCAGCACCCGCTCCTCCATGCCCACCAGTCCGTTGCCCCCGCTGGGCAGCCCGGCCCGCTTGGCCGCCCCGCCCGGGCACTCGTTCAGCACCGCCACCCGCACCCCGTTGGGCACGTACGCCAGCAGCACCGTGACCCTGGCCCCGCCGGCGTGCTTGTGGGCGTTGGTCAGCCCCTCCTGCACCACCCGGTACGCGGTCCGCTCCGCCTCGGTGGTGTACGGCAGCCGGCTGCCGCTCACCGTCAGGGTGACCAGCATCCCGGCCGCCTCCGACTGCTCGACCAGCCCCGGCAGCCCGGCCAGGTCGTCCACCGCGACGGCCCCCTCCTCGGACATCCGCAGCACCCCGAGGATCTCGCGCAGCTCGTTCAGCGCCTGCCGGCCGACCTCGCCCATCAGCTTGGCGCTCTGCTGGGCCTTCTCCGGGTCCTTGGCGACGATCCGCTCCAGCGCCCCGGCGTGCACCACCATCAGCGAGACCCGGTGCGCCACCACGTCGTGCATCTCCCGGGCGATCCGGGTGCGCTCCTCCAGCCGGGCCCGGCGGGCGCGCTCCTGGGCCTGCTCGGCCAGCAGGTCGAGCTCGGTCTCCAGACCGTGCGCCCGGTCCTTGAGGCTCTCGACCAGCCGCCGCCGGGCGCCCAGGTAGAGGCCGGTCACCACCGGCGGGACCGTCACGCCGACCGAGACCAGCACCGCGATCAGCACCAGCACCCAGACCGGCGGGGTGGTCTCCTCCGGCGGCACCGGCTCGAACATGCCGAACAGCACCACCGCGACGGTCTCCGCGAAGGCCAGCGCGGAGAGCGAGACCACCCGCCCCCGTCTGGACGGCCACTCCCAGGTGGCCGCCAGGGTGTACAGCGACACCACCAGCAGCACCACCCCGAAGGACCCCGGGACGAAGAGCAGGGCCAGCACCACCGGCACGGCCGGCCAGCGCCGCCGCACCACCAGCGAGGCCCCGCACAGCGCGCCCACCACCGCGGTGGCCACCGCGAGGGGTGTGGACCAGTCGAACTTCTGCACCGCCGTGGCGTAGGCCCCGGCGGCACACTCCAGGGCGGCCAGCGCGGCCAGCCCCACATCCAGCACCACGCTGCGGCGCCGCTCCCACCACCAGAGTGATCGGCCCGGCCCGCCCCCGTCCGGCGAGTTGCTCATGCCGCTCAGCCTATGGCAGCGCCTCCACGCCGGGCACCCGAGTAACCGGCCGCCGATCGGCCGCACCAGCGGGGCGACCTGACAAGGTCGGCCGGGCTCCGTACGGTCGGGCAGGTGCGGGCACCGACCATCCCCTCAGGAGACCGACCCGGACCAGCCCGGGACCCTCGCCCCGCGACTCCTGAGTGTCCGACATTCGGTTACCCGGGTGAGACGGCACCGGGTGCCACATATGCTGGGCGCGTCGGACAGCGAGGTCCGCGCGAGCCGTTGCCGAACCCCACCACCACAGGGAGCCAGCCGTGACCGCTCCGGTCCCCACCTCGGCGGAGAACCCGAATCCGATCGCCGACAACGCCGCCCTGCGCGCGGACATCCGTCGCCTCGGCGACCTGCTGGGCGAGACCCTGGTCCGCCAGGAGGGCCCGAGCTGCTCGGCCTGGTCGAGCAGGTCCGCCTGCTCAGCCGCACCGACGGCGAGGCCACCGCCGAGCTGCTCGCCGGGATCGACCTGGAGACCGCCGCCAAGCTGGTCCGGGCCTTCTCCACCTACTTCCACCTCGCCAACGTCACCGAGCAGGTGCACCGCGGCCGCGAGTTCGCCACCCGCCGGGCCAAGGAGGGCTCGCTGCTGGCGCAGACCGCCGACCAGCTGGCCGAGGCGGACCCCAAGCACCTGGAAGACACCCTGGCCAACCTCGCGGTCCGCCCGGTCTTCACCGCGCACCCGACCGAGGCCGCCCGCCGCTCGGTGCTCAACAAGCTGCGCCGGATCGGCGAGCTGCTGGAGCGCATCCACCGCGAGCACGTCGCCTCCGGCCTCGCCGCCACCGACCCGGCCCGCCACAGCTCGGCCAAGCGCCAGGCCGACCGCCGGCTGGCCGAGGTGATCGACCTGCTCTGGCAGACCGACGAGCTCCGGATCGCCCGCCCCGAGCCCACCGACGAGGCCCGCAACGCCGTCTACTACCTGGACGAGCTCTACCGCGAGGCCGTCCCCGAGGTGCTGGAGGAGCTCCACGAGGAGCTGGCCCGGGTCGGCCTCACCCTCCCCGAGGGCGTCCGCCCGCTGACCTTCGGCACCTGGATCGGCGGCGACCGCGACGGCAACCCGAACGTCACCCCGGCCGTCACCTGGGACGTGCTCAACCTCCAGCACGAGTACGGCATCAAGGACGCCCTGGCCGCCGTCGACGACCTGCGCAGCTCGCTCTCCACCTCGGTCCGGCTGGCCGGCGCCTCGGAGGAGCTGCTCGCCTCGCTCGACGCCGACCTGCGCCTGCTGCCCGAGCTCAGCCCGCGCTACAAGCGGATGAACGCCGAGGAGCCCTACCGGCTCAAGGCCACCTGCGTGCGCCTCAAGCTGGAGAACACCCGCGAGCGCCTGGCCGCCGGCACCCCGCACCTCCCGGGCCGCGACTACCTCGGCACCCGCGAGCTGGTCGCCGACCTCAAGCTGATCCAGGACTCGCTGCGCGCCCACCGCGGCGGCCTGATCGCCGACGGCCGCCTGGCCCGCGCGATCCGCACCGTCGAGGCCTTCGGCCTGCAGCTCGCCACCATGGACGTCCGCGAGCACGCCGAGGCCCACCACCACGCCCTCGGCCAGCTCTTCGACCGCCTCGGCGAGGAGGCCTGGCGCTACTCCGACATGCCGCGCGAGTACCGCCAGAAGCTGCTCGCCAAGGAGCTCCGCTCCCGCCGCCCGCTGGCCCCCACCCCGGCCCCGCTGGACCCGGCCGGCACCAAGACCCTGGGCGTCTTCAGCACCATCCGCGAGGGCTTCGAGCGCTTCGGCGACGAGATCGTGGAGAGCTACATCATCTCCATGTGCCAGGGCGCCGACGACGTCTTCGCCGCCACCGTGCTGGCCCGCGAGGCCGGCCTGATCGACCTGCACGCCGGCATCGCCAAGATCGGCATCGTGCCGCTGCTGGAGACCACCGACGAGCTCCAGCAGGCCGACCGGATCCTCGACGAGATGCTCTCCGACCCCTCCTACCGCCTGCTGGTCTCGCTGCGCGGCGACATCCAGGAGGTCATGCTCGGGTACTCGGACTCCTCCAAGTTCGGCGGCATCACCACCTCCCAGTGGGAGATCCACCGCGCCCAGCGCCGGCTGCGCGACGTCGCCCACCGCTACGGCATCCGGCTGCGCCTCTTCCACGGCCGCGGCGGCACCGTCGGCCGCGGCGGCGGCCCCTCGCACGAGGCCATCCTGGCCCAGCCCTGGGGCACCCTGGAGGGCGAGATCAAGGTGACCGAGCAGGGCGAGGTCATCTCCGACAAGTACCTGCTCCCCTCCCTCGCCCGGGAGAACCTGGAGCTCACCATCTCGGCCACCCTGGCCGCCTCCGCGCTGCACACCTCCCCGCGCCAGGCCCCCGAGGAGCTGGCCCGCTGGGACGCCGCGATGGACCAGGTCTCCGAGGCCGCGCACACCGCGTACCGCGCCCTGGTCGAGCAGGAGGACCTGCCGAAGTACTTCTTCGCGGCCACCCCGGTCGACCAGCTGGCCTCGCTCCACCTGGGCTCCCGCCCGTCCCGCCGCCCCGACTCCGGCGCCGGTCTGGACGGCCTCCGGGCCATCCCGTGGGTCTTCGGCTGGACCCAGTCCCGGCAGATCGTCCCCGGCTGGTACGGCGTCGGCTCCGGCCTGGCCGCCGCCCGCGAGGCGGGCCTGGGCGACGTGCTGGACGAGATGCACGGCCAGTGGCACTTCTTCCGCAACTTCCTGTCCAACGTCGCCATGACGCTGGCCAAGACCGACCTGCGGATCGCCCGCCACTACGTCGAGCAGCTGGTCCCGGCCGAGCTGCACCACGTCTTCGACCAGATCGTGGCCGAGCACGAGCTCACCCTGCGCGAGGTCCTGCGCCTCACCGGCGAGGGCGAACTCCTGGAGCACAACGAGGTGTTGAAGCAGACCTTCCAGGTCCGCGACGCCTACCTCGACCCGATCTCCTACCTCCAGGTCGCCCTGCTCCGCCGCCAGCGCGAGCTGGTCGCCCAGGGCCGCGACGAGGACCCGCTGCGGGCCCGCGCGCTGCTGCTGACCGTCAACGGCATCGCCGCCGGCCTGCGCAACACCGGCTGACGGAGGCTCAGAACGCGAGGGCGGCCCGGGACTTCCCGGGCCGCCCTCGCGGTGTTCTGCCGCTCTCCCGCGGAGTCAGTGGACGGTCGGCTGTCCGGCCCGGCGCCGGCGCAGCCACATCGCCGCGCCGCCGGCCGCGACCACCAGGCCGCCGCCGACCGCGTACAGCCCGGAGCCGCCCTCCAGGTCGACGTCGTTCGGCCCGGGGAACTGGGCCGCCGCGGGCTCGGGCGTCGCCACCGGGCCCCCCGTCGGCTCCGCCGCCCGCGCCGCCGGCGCACCCAGCGCCGTGACCAGCAGTGCCGTCCCGCCGACCACGCGAGCGACCCGGACCCGCTTCGAGCGAACCACGTTCCTTACCCCCTGTACCGACCCCTCAACCCCGTGCACGGGTCGACGCTATCGGATCGGACGGGTCGTTCCCACACCGTTTTCGGAACGATCAAGCAAGCGTTGTACGACCGTTGCGCAAACCAGGACGACTTCTTGACGGTCCGTCAGGAGTTGTAGGTGGACTGGGCGCGCTCCAGACCCTCCGTCAGCAGCGCCTCCACCGCGTCGGCGGAGCGGTCCACGAACCACTCCAGCTCCTTGCGCTCGGTGGACGAGAAGTCCTTGAGCACGAAGTCCGCCACCTCCATCCGGCCCGGCGGGCGGCCGATGCCGCAGCGGATCCGGTGGTAGTCCGGGCCGAGCGACTTGGTGATGGACTTCAGGCCGTTGTGCCCGTTGTCGCCGCCGCCGAGCTTGAGCCGCAGGGTGGCGTAGTCGATGTCCAGCTCGTCGTGGACCGCCACGACCGCCCCGGTGGGCACCTTGTAGAAGTCCCGCAGCGCGGTGACCGGCCCGCCCGAGAGGTTCATGAAGGTCATCGGCTTGGCCAGCACCACCCGCTTGCCGCCGATCCGCCCCTCGGCGGTCTGCGCGCGGCTCTTGTGCGCCTTGAACCTGGCCCCCATCCGCCCGGCCAGCAGGTCGGCCACCATGAAGCCGATGTTGTGCCGGTTCCGGGCGTACTGCTCCCCCGGGTTGCCGAGGCCCACGACCAGCCAGGGACCGTCGTAGTCGTCCATGTGTACCGCTCCTCCTGATTCGCTTCGGCCATCATCCCGGACGCACCGCTGCCCCGGTCACTCCGAAGGGAGCGACCGGGGCAGCGGTCAGGTACGGGGCGAGGCTCAGGCCTCGGTGACCTCGGCGGTCTCCTCGGCGGCCGGCTCGGCGGCCTGGGCGCCGATGACCTGCAGCACGACGGTGTCGGCCTCGACGGCGAGCTTGGCGCCCTTGGGCAGCTCGATGTCGCCGGCGGTGACGGAGGCACCGGCCTCCAGGCCCTCGACCGAGACGGTGACGGCCTCGGGCAGGTGGGTGGCCTCGGCCTCGATCGGCAGGGCGTTCAGGACGTGCTCGAGCAGGTTGCCACCGGCGGCCAGCTCGCCCTCGGTGTGGACCGGGACCTCGACGGTGACGGTCTCGCCGCGCTTCACCAGCAGCAGGTCGACGTGCTCGATGGAGCGCTTGATGGCCTCGCGCTGGACGGCCTTCGGCAGGACGTACTCGTCCTTGCCCTCGATCGGGACGACCAGCAGGGCGTTCGGGGTCTTGAGGGCCATCATCAGGTCGTGGCCGGGCAGGTTCAGGTGAACCGGGGCGTGGCCGTGGCCGTAGACGACACCGGGGACGAAGCCGGCACGGCGGGCGCGACGGGCGGCACCCTTGCCGAACTCGGTGCGGGACTCGGCGGCAAGGCGGATCTCGGACACGTCTGCTCCTCGTGAAGGTCCGGGTGCAGACAAGCGAAAACCGCCGAAGCCACACCCACAAATACGCTGGGGGTTCGCTCGGCGGCGGAGACGACGGACCGTGAGGTCAGCGCGTCGATCACGGACACGGCACCGTTTTGGGCGCACAGCATCCCTCGCCGAGCAGTCTCACGAGTCTAACCGGGAAGCTCGTCAACCACGAAATCCGCCCCGAGCCGAAGGGCCGCGCCGACGCCGAAAGGGAGGAGCGAGGGAAGGAGCGAAGCGACTGAGGGAGCGACGAGTGTCGGCGTCGGGGAAAGCGGCCCGGAGGCGAGTGGGCGACGACACGGCCCCCCACCGTGAACGGTGGAGGGCCGATCGTCGCTGACCGTCCGTCAGCAGGGACGTTTCTCCGGGATCAGTGGACGCCCTCGAACAGGCTGGTGACCGAACCGTCCTCGAAGACCTCCTTGATCGCGGCGGCGATCGAGGGGGCGATGGAGAGGGTGGTCACCTTGTCCATCTGGAGCTCCTGCGGGGTGGGCAGGGTGTTGGTGAAGACGAACTCGCTCACCCGGGAGTTCTTCAGGCGGTCCGCGGCCGGGCCGGAGAGCACGCCGTGGGTGGCGGCCACGATGACGTCGGCGGCGCCGTTGTCGAAGAGCGCGTCGGCGGCGGCGCAGATGGTGCCGGCGGTGTCGATCATGTCGTCGACCAGGACGCAGACCCGGTCCTTGACGTCACCGACGACCTGGGCCGACAGGATGGTGTTGGCCTGGGTCAGGTCGCGGCGCTTGTGGATGACGGCCAGCGGGGCGCCGAGGCGGTCGCACCACTGGTCGGCGACCTTCACGCGGCCGGCGTCCGGGGAGACGATGGTCAGCTTGGAGCGGTCGGCGACCCGGTCGCCGACGTAGTCGGCCAGCATCGGCAGGGCGAACAGGTGGTCCACCGGGCCGTCGAAGAAGCCCTGGATCTGCGCGGTGTGCAGGTCCACCGCCATCAGGCGGTCGGCGCCGGCGGTGCGCAGCAGGTCGGCGATCAGGCGGGCCGAGATGGGCTCGCGGCCGAGGTGCTTCTTGTCCTGCCGGGCGTAGCCGTAGAACGGGAGGATCGCCGTGATGGAGCGGGCCGAGGCCCGCTTCAGCGCGTCGATCATGATCAGCTGCTCCATGATCCACTGGTTGATGGGAGCCGTGTGGCTCTGCATCACGAAGCAGTCCGCCCCCCGGGCGGAATCCAGGAAGCGGACGTAGATCTCACCGTTGGCGAAGTCGAGGGCCTTGGTGGGGACCAGCTCGGTGCCGAGCTCCCGGGCCACCTCCTCCGCCAGCTGGGTGTGGGCACGGCCGGAGAAGAGCTTGAGCTTCTTCTCACCCGACGTCGTGATCCCGCTCACTGAACCGTCTCCTCGCGTTGCTGCCGCATGGTCCGCCGCACCTCGCCCGGGCAGGCGCCCGGGCGAGGTGGTCGGCGAATGGATGGGGGTACGCCCAGAACACGGGCCAGGGAGCCCAGTGGCGCACGCATGTACTCAAGGTTACGCGCTGGCCCGGCCGGCGTCCGCCCCGGGACCGCCCCTCAAGATCCCCGGTGGGCCGATCGGGTCGCTCAGGACTGCTGCTCCCCGGCGGCCTCGGCGGCCGCCCGGGCCGAGTCGGTTCCGGGGCGCTTGCGGGCCACCCAGCCCGCGATGTTGCGCTGCTGGGCGCGGGAGACGCCGAGTGCGCCGGGGGGCACGTCGTTGGTGATGACCGAGCCGGCGGCGGTGTAGGCGCCGTCACCGACCGTCACCGGGGCGATGAACATGTTGTCGGATCCCGTGCGGCAGTGGGCCCCGATGGTGGTGCGGTGCTTGTTCACGCCGTCGTAGTTGACCGTGACGGAGGCCGCACCGATGTTGCTGTGGGCACCGATGGTGGCGTCCCCGATGTAGGAGAGGTGCGGCACCTTGGCGCCCTCGCCCAGCTCGGAGTTCTTGATCTCCACGTAGGTGCCGGCCTTGGCCTTGCGGGCCAGCTTGGCGCCGGGGCGCAGGTAGGCGTACGGGCCGACCTGGGCCAGCTCGCCGATCTCGGCGCCGATGGAGGTGGTGTTGCTCACGCTGGCGCCGGCGCCGACGGTGGTGTCGGTCAGGGTGGAGTTCGGGCCGACCTCGCAGCCCTCGCCCAGGTGGGTGGCACCGTGCAGCTGGGTGCCGGGCAGCACCACGGCGTCGGGCTCGTACGTCACCTGGACGTCGAACCAGGTGGTGGCCGGGTCGACCACGGTGACCCCTTCGCGCATCGCGCGCTCGACCAGACGGGCGTTCAGGATCCGGCGGGCCTCGGCCAGCTGGACCCGGTCGTTGATGCCGAGCACGTCGCGGTGGTCGGCGGCGACCACGGCGCCGACCCGGTGGCCGGCCGTGCGGAGGATCTCCAGGGTGTCGGTGAGGTACTCCTCGCCCTGGGAGTTGTCGGTGGTGACCTTGGCCAGCGCCTCGCCGAGCAGCTCGGCGTCGAAGGCGAACACCCCGGAGTTGATCTCGCGGACGGCCCGCTGGGCCTCGGTGGCGTCCTTCTCCTCGACGATGGCCGCCACCGCGTCGGAGGCGTCCCGCAGGATCCGGCCGTAGCCGGTGGAGTCGGGGACCTCGGCGGTCAGCACGGTGGCCGCGTTGCCCTGCCCGGCGTGGGCGGCGACCAGGGCGGCCAGGGTGGCGCCGGTGAGCAGCGGGGCGTCGCCGGTGGTGATCACCACGGTGCCCTCGGGGCGCTCGCCGCGGGAGGCCAGCTCGGCCAGCGCGGTGCGCACGGCGTGGCCGGTGCCCTTCTGCTCCAGCTGCACGGCGGTGGAGACCCCCGGGTACACCTCGGCCAGGTGGGCCTCGACCAGCTCGCGCTGGTGGCCGACCACCACGACCAGCTGCCGGGGCGTCAACTCCTGGGCGGCGGCCACCGCGTGGCCGACCAGGGTGCGGCCGCAGACCGGGTGCAGCACCTTGGGCAGCTTCCTGGACTTCATCCGCGTCCCGCCGCCGGCGGCGAGCACGATCACGGCTGCAGGGGTGTTGGCACTCACGCGGGAGGCTCCTCGGGTCGGGAGGGGGGAGGGGATGGCGCCCTCGGGTCGGCACTCCGCACGGCCGCGCCCGGGCTGCTCAGAGACTATCCGGACATCCTGGCTGAAAACCCGTCAGCCTCCGGCCGGAGCACCGGCCGAAGGCTGACTGAACGGCTCCCGGAGGAGGATTCGAACCCCCATAAGCTGGACCAAAACCAGCTGTCCTGCCCTTAGACGATCCGGGAAGGGCGGGCACCGCGCCGGTGTCCCGGCGCGCGGTCCACAGCCTACGGGCTGCGGCGCCGCACATCCACCACCTTCGCCGCCCCCGGGCCGCCCCCGACACGTCTTCCCATCCGGGGCGGCAGTACCTACGATGCCGTAGGTTACGGCTACGTAGGTAGCCCCTTCCCTCGAGGACCCTCATGACGATCCAGGCCAGCGAAGCGCCCCCGGAAGCGGCAGCGGTCGCCGCCACCCAGCTGTCCGCCACCCGGGGCGGTGAGCAGCAGGGCCTCGCCGAGCGGATCACGCTGGGCCTCTTCATCGGCGTGCCGTTCCTGGCCCTGCTGGCCGCCGTGCCGGTGGCCTGGGGCTGGGGCCTCGGCTGGACCGACCTGGCGATCATGACGGTGATGTACTTCGTGGCCTGCCACGGCATCACGGTCGGCTTCCACCGCTACTTCACCCACGGCTCCTTCAAGGCCAAGCGCCCGCTGGTGATCGCGATGGCGATCGCCGGCAGCCTGGCCATCGAGGGCCCGCTGGTGCGCTGGGTGGCCGACCACCGCAAGCACCACCGGTTCAGCGACAAGGAGGGGGACCCGCACTCGCCCTGGCGCTACGGCGAGTCGGTTCCCGCGCTGATGAAGGGCCTCTGGTGGGCCCACATGGGCTGGCTCTTCGACGAGGAGCAGACCCCGCAGCTGAAGTACGCCCCCGACCTGGTGAACGACCCGGTGATAAGGGCGATCTCCCGGCTGTTCTGGCTCTGGACGCTGGTCTCGATGCTGATCCCGCCGGTGATCGGCGGCCTGGTCTCGATGAGCTGGCAGGGCGCGCTGACCGCCTTCTTCTGGGGCTCGCTGGTCCGGGTGGCCCTGCTGCACCACGTCACCTGGTCGATCAACTCGATCTGCCACGCGGTCGGCGAGCGGCCGTTCAAGTCCCGGGACCGCTCCGGGAACGTCTGGTGGCTGGCCGTGCTCTCCTGCGGCGAGTCCTGGCACAACCTGCACCACGCCGACCCGACCTCGGCCCGGCACGGGGTGCTCCGCGGCCAGGTGGACTCCTCCGCCCGGCTGATCCGCTGGTTCGAGCAGCTCGGCTGGGCCCGGGACGTCCGCTGGCCCGACGAGGCCCGGATCGCCGCCCGCCGCACCGCATGACCCGACGTCTACAGCATGATGTAAGGGTGAACGGGAGCAACGGAGACAGCGCAGCCGACCGGACCGACCGAGCGGAGGCCGCCCCGGGCGCGCCCGCCGCGCGCGCCCGGGCCGCCGCTCCCGCCGCCCGCACCACCCAGGCCCGCACCGCTCCGGCCCGCACCGCCCCCGCCCGGGGCGGCAAGGGCGGCCGGGTCCGGATGACCGGCAAGCAGCGCCGCGAGCAGCTGCTGGACATCGGCCGCACGGTCTTCGCCGAGCGCGGCTACGACGGCACCTCGGTGGAGGAGATCGCCGAGCGGGCCGGGGTCTCCAAGCCGGTGGTGTACGAGCACTTCGGCGGCAAGGAGGGGCTCTACGCGGTGGTGGTCGACCGCGAGATGCAGCTGCTGCTGGACATGGTCACCGGCGCGCTGACCGGAGGGCACTCCCGGGAGCTGCTGGAGCAGGCGGCGTTCGCGCTGATGGACTACATCGACACCTCGACCGACGGCTTCAAGATCCTGGTCCGGGACTCCCCGGTGGCCCAGTCCACCGGCTCCTTCGCCTCGCTGATCAGCGACATCGCCACCCAGGTCGAGGACATCCTCGGCCTGGAGTTCAAGTCGCGGGGCTTCGACGCCCGCCTCGCCCCGATGTACTCGCAGATGCTGGTCGGCATGGTGGCCCTCACCGGTCAGTGGTGGCTGGAGGTGCGCAAGCCCGGCAAGGCCGAGGTCGCGGCGCACCTGGTGAACCTGGCCTGGCACGGGCTGGAGGGTCTGGAGCGGCACCCCAAGCTGGTCGGCGACCGGCAGCTGTGACCGCCGCCTGACTTCGGGGTGTCCGACGTCTTGACGTCAAGAGGCTTTATATCGACACACCCGTGGATACACTGATCCACATGGAGGACGAGGTCGACCGGCTGGTCGCTGCATGGCGCCGTGAGCGCCCCGACCTCGACGTGGAACCGCTCGAGGTGCTCAGCCGGGTCAGCCGGCTCGCCCGGCACCTGGACCGGGCCCGCCGCACGGCCTTCGCCGAGCACGGCCTGGAGCCCTGGGAGTTCGACGTCCTCACCGCGCTGCGCCGGGCCGGTTCGCCGTACCAGCTCTCCCCCGGGCAGCTGCTCACCCAGACCCTGGTGACCTCCGGCACCATGACCAACCGGATCGACCGGCTGACCGGCAAGGGCCTGGTGGTCCGGCTGCCCGACCCGGACGACCGGCGCGGCGTGCTGGTGCGGCTCACCGAGGACGGGCAGGACCGGGCGGACCAGGCGCTGGCCGGGCTGCTGGCCCACGAGCGGGCGCTGCTGGCCGAGCTGACCGGGCCCCAGCAGTCCGAGCTGGCCACCCTGCTGCGGCTGCTGATCGCCCCCTTCGACCAGGCCTGACGGCCCGTCGGCGGAGGCTGCCGACGGGCCGACCGCTCCGTACCGTCAGAAGCCGTCCGGGTAGGGCGTGCTGAGCGCCGGGACGGGCTTGGGCTCCGGGGTGGTGTAGCCCGGCAGGATGGTGCCCAGCAGGCGGCGGACCTCCGCGTCGGAGTTGCCCGCGGCGGCCGCGTACAGGGCCGTCAGGGAGCCCGCCAGGTCCTCCGGGCCGGCCAGGTCGTCGGCCACCGTGGCGTAGATCCGGGAGTGCGCGGTGGGCAGCCGCTCCTCGCCCTCGGAGAACAGCGCCTCGTTGAGCTTCTCGCCGGCCCGCAGGCCGGTGTAGCGGATCTCCACCTCCTCCGCCTCCAGCTGCACCTGACGGGCGAAGTTGTGCACCAGGTCGACGATCCGGACCGGCTCGCCCATGTCGAGCACGAAGACCTCGCCGCCGTGCGCCATCCGGCCGGCCTCCAGGACCAGGCCGACGGCCTCCTCGATGGTCATGAAGAAGCGGGTCACGTCCGGGTGGGTGATGGTCACCGGGCCGCCGCTGCGCAGCTGCTCGGCCAGCACCGAGAGCAGCGAGCCGCGCGAGCCCAGCACGTTCCCGAAGCGGACGGCGGAGAAGACGCCGGTGCCGAGGTTGCGGGCGTCCCGGGCGTTGGCCTGGACGATCAGCTCGGCCAGCCGCTTGGAGGCTCCCAGCACCGAGGTCGGGTCGGCGGCCTTG
>NZ_BAAAYB010000028.1:0-53716 GCF_039535905.1 Kitasatospora albolonga
TTGAACCGCCGTCGTTAGAGCGAGTAGCCACAGTGATGGGCTCGGCATCCGCCCCGCGAGGAGCAGCCTGCCGCTCGGCCGATGCCAGGCTAACGGCTAGGAGTCCGAATCAAAACCATCTCACCATAGCGCGGTTCTATATTCCATCCCTACGGCCAGGAGTGGTACGGCTACTTCATGCGCCGCCTCGCGGAGCGCCCGGCCAACCTCACCTTCTTCCTCCGCGCCATGGCCACCCGGGGCTGACGGGTCGTCACGGCGGAAGGGCCCGGGGCAGCAGCCCCGGGCCCTTCGGCGTCCCCGCGAGGGGGGCTCAGAGCATCGCGCCCGCGGGCTTGACCATGGCGCGCGCCGTCTTGGCGTTGACGTACTCGCCGATGGCGGTCATCACCCACTCGCCGGAGTACTGCCGGACCAGCTTGCACATCACGACGCCGGTGCTCGGCTCGGAGGTGGTGAGGTCGAAGCGGACCAGCTCCTGGCCGGAGCCGGCGTCGAGGAGGCGGCAGTAGGCGTTCTTGACGTCGGTGAACTTCTGGCCGGAGAAGGAGTTGACGACGAAGACCAGGCCGCAGACCTCGGCGGGGAGGCCGTCCAGGTGGACGGTGATGGCCTCGTCGTCGCCCGCGCCCTCGCCGGTGAGGTTGTCGCCGGAGTGGGCGATGGCGCCGTTGAAGACCGAGAGCTTCATGAACCAGGCGGTCTCGACCTTGTTGCGCTGGGCGTCGAAGGCGATGCAGGAGGCGTCCAGGTCGATGTTGCGGCCGCGCCCGGCGGGCTCCCAGCCGAGGCCCATCCGGACGGCGGCGAGGAAGGGCTTGCCGTTCTTCTCCAGCGAGACGGAGCCGCCCTTGGTGAGGCTGACCCGGCCCTTGTCGAGGGTGACCTTGGTGAGCGAGGCCGGGACGGCGGGCGGGGTGACCGGCTTCGGCGGTGCCTTGGTGGGCGCGGCCTGGGTGGGGGCGGACTGCGGGGGAGCGGGCGGCGGGGCGGGCGAGTCGTCCACCGTGACGCCGAAGTCGGTGGCGATGCCGGCCAGGCCGTCGGCGTAGCCCTGGCCGACGGCGCGGACCTTCCAGGCGCCGCCCCGGCGGTAGACCTCGACCACCACCAGGGCGGTCTCCCGGGTGAGCCGCGGCGGGGTGAAGGTGACCAGCACCTCCCCGGTGTCGGCGTTGCGGATGGTGGCGGTGGGCTCGGTGCCGGCGAAGGTGGCGCCCGCGTCGTCGAGGCTGGCCGTCACGACGACCTTCTCGATGCCGGCGGGCAGCGCCCCGGTGTCCACGGTGATCGCGTCGGGGGCACCGCCGGCGGCCGGACGGTGCGTCACCCCGGGCCCGTTCGGGGCGTTGAAGAAGACGAAGTCGGCGTCCGAGCGGACCTTGCCCGCCTCGGTGAGCAGCAGCCCCGAGACGTCCAGCGCCTTGGGGGCCGTCACCTCGACCGTCACCCGGGCCGAGGCGAGCGGCGCGTTGCCGCCC
Organism: Kitasatospora albolonga; assembly: GCF_039535905.1. Taxonomy (GTDB): domain Bacteria; phylum Actinomycetota; class Actinomycetes; order Streptomycetales; family Streptomycetaceae; genus Kitasatospora; species Kitasatospora albolonga. The sequence goes on from NZ_BAAAYB010000028.1 coordinate 1,482, forward strand.
TGGGTCAGGACCGTCGTCACTGGCTGCTCCTTCTCCACGCGCATCCCTGATGCACACTCAACTCTGGCGGCTGCGAAGGCCCAGCGTAGCCAAGCTCTCAGCTGAATCGGCGAGTCGGCACGGAAAGCGGCTTGTCCCGTCCCGGCCGCTGGGAAAGCATGCAGGACATGCCAGCCCTACAACGTTCCGAGGCGCGCACCCGTGCCCGACTCCTCCAGGTCCACGGCTACACCCTCGACCTGGACCTGACCTGCGGCGAGACGGTCTACGGCTGCACGACGACCATCCGCTTCGCCTGCACCGAGCCCGGTGCCGGGACCTTCCTCGACCTGCGGCCCGAGGTCCTGCACCGCGCGGTACTCAACGGCACCGAGCTGGACCCGGCCGCCGTGGCGGACCACCGCCTGCCGCTGACCGGTCTGCTCGCCGAGAACGAGCTGCTGCTGGTCACCGACCAGCGCTACTCCTCCACCGGTGAGGGCCTGCACCGCTACGTCGACCCGGCCGACGGCTCGGTCTACCTCTACGCGAGCTGCGGCCCCGACCTGGCCCCGCTCGCCTTCCCCTGCTTCGACCAGCCCGACCTCAAGGCGGCCTTCACCCTCTCCGCCACCGTCCCGGCCGGCTGGACGGTGCTCGGCAACGGCACCGGCAAGCAGGTGGCCGAGGGCCGCTGGGAGTTCGAGCCGACCAAGCCGTTCTCCACCTACCTGTTCACCGTGGTGGCGGGCCCGCTGCACTCGGTGCACTCCGAGCACGACGGCATCCGGCTCGGCCTGCACGGCCGCAAGGCGCTCGCCGCCGACCTGGACCGCGAGGCCGAGGAGCTGTTCGAGGTCACCCGGCAGTCCTTCGACCGGCTGCACGAGCTCTTCGAAGAGCGCTACCCGTTCGGCGACTACGACCAGGCGTTCGTGCCCGAGTTCAACTGGGGCGCGATGGAGAACCCCGGCTGCGTGGTCTTCGCCGAGCAGATGCTCTTCCACTCGGCCCCCACCGAGGTGGAGCGCACCTTCCGCGCCATGGTGGTGGCGCACGAGATGGCCCACATGTGGTTCGGCGACCTGGTCACCCTCCGCTGGTGGGACGACATCTGGCTGAACGAGTCCTTCGCCGAGTACCTCGGCTTCCGGATCACCGACGAGGTGACCCGCTTCCGCGGCGCCTGGAGCGGCTTCGCGATCAAGCGCAAGGGCTGGGGCTACGACGCCGACCAGCGCTCCACCACCCACCCGATCGCCGCCGAGGGCCTGGAGAGCGTCGCCGAGGCGATGGGCAACTTCGACGGCATCTCCTACGCCAAGGGCGCCGCCGCGCTGCGCCAGCTGGTCGCCTGGCTCGGCGACGAGGCCTTCTTCGCCGGGATCAACGAGCACTTCGCCCGGCACCGCTTCGGAAACGCCGAACTCGCCGAGTTCCTGGACGTGTTGAGCGAGACCAGCGGCCGGGACGTCCGCGGCTGGGCCGAGCGCTGGCTGCGCACCTCCGGCGTCGACACCCTGCGGCTGTCGGTCGCGTACGACGGCGACACCGTTGTCTCCGCCGAGCTGGTGCCGGACGGCAGCCGCCCGCACCTGGTCGGCGTCGGCGTCTTCGACCTGGACGCGGACGGGAGGCCGGTGCTCCGGGAGTCCTTCGGGGTCGAGCTGGAGCCCGGCACCCCCGCTCCGCTGCCGCAGCTGGCCGGGGCGCCCCGCCCCGCGCTGCTGCTGCCCAACCACGGCGACCTGTCCTGGGCCAAGATCCGGCTGGACGAGGCCTCCTGGCGGACCGTCACCGAGAAGCTCTCGCTCTTCCAGGACGAGCTGGTCCGCGCGGTGCTCTGGGAGCACGCCCGCGACCTGGTCCGCGACGGCGAGCTGACGCCCTCCGGGTACCTCGACCTGGTCGCCGCGCACCTGCCCGGCGAGACGGCGGACGCCATCGTGGAGGCGGTCCTCACCTTCGCCCGCACCAAGATGCTCGCCTACCTGCCGCCGGCGGAGCGGACCGCCGCCCAGGCCCGGCTGGCGGCCGCCGCCCGGGAGCTGCTGGCCCGTCAGGACGTGGAGCAGGGCCTGCGGCTGGCCGCGCTGCGGGCCGCCGTCGACAACGCCACCGGCGAGCGGGAGTCGGCCGAGCTGGAGGGGTGGCTCGCCGGCGGTGCCTTCGGCATCGAGCTCAGCGCGGAGCTGCGGTGGGCGGCGCTGGTGCGGCTCGCCGCGCGCGGCGTGATCGGCGAGGAGCGGATCGCGGCCGAGCTGGCGGCCGACCCCGGGGTGACCGCCGCCGAGGGCGCGGCCCGGGCGCGGGCCGCGCTGCCGGGGGCCGAGGCCAAGGAGGCCGCGTGGGGGGTGCTGTTCGGCGAGAGCGGGCTGTCGAACGCGCTGCTCACCGCAGTGGCCCAGGGCTTCTGGCAGTCGGGCGGTGAGGAGCTTCAACGGCCCTACGTGGAACGGTACTTCGCGGAGGTGCCGGCGGCCGGCGAGCGCGGCGAAACCGTCTCGCGCGTCCTCGGCTCCGTCCTCTTCCCGACCGGCTGGTCCACCCCGGAGACCCTCGCCCTGGCCGAGGCCGCCCTGGCCGGCGACGACCTGACACCCGGACTGCGCCGCACCCTGGCCGACCAGATCGACGACCTCACCCGGGCCACCCGCATCCGCAGCTGAGGCCACCCGCCAGGGCAGCGCCCCCAGGGGCGCGAGGAACTGCGCGGCCAAGCACCCACCGCGGGTCAGATCGCGGCACGTGCAACTGGCTCTCGTGGAGGCGATCTGACGGTGGTGGTCTTCCGCTTCGCGCCCGCGCGGCGGAGCCGCACGTGTCACAGCCTCGCGCCCCTGGGCCGCTGCCCTGCCGGGGCGTCAGCCGAAGGTGCCGCGGGTGGTGGTGGCGGTGGAGCGGCGGAGGTTGAAGGCCGAGGCGGACCAGGTCTCCGTGGCGGGGCGGGCGGGGCCGGGGCTCGCCGAGGCGGAGGGGTCGACGGTGTGGACGGCGAAGAGGTAGCTGCCCGGGGCGACGTCGAGGCCCGGCGGGAGGGTGAAGCGGTAGACCAGGGTGCCGCGCTCCTGGAGCACCGTCACCACGGCGCCGGGCAGCGTGGTCCACGGCAGCGTGCCGGGCAGCGACTCCGGGCGGGCGAGCTGGAACTCGACCTGGAGGGCGGTGAGGTCCTCGCCGACGGCCAGGGTCAGGGTGTGCCGGGAGCCGGTCTGGCCGAGCGGCGTGCGCTCGGCCAGGCCGGTCATCGCCTCGGTCGGCTTCGGGGAGGGGGTGGGCGCCACCGGTACCGGTCCGACCGGGCCGGGCGCGCCGCCGCTGGGAGAGGGCGACGGTGAGGACGACGGCGCGGGCGGAGCCGAGAGCGAGGGCCCGGGGGCCGGGGTCGCCGGGGTGGTGGCGGTCGTGGGGGCGGCCGGCGTGGGCGAGGACGTCCGGGGACGGACCGGGCTCGGGCTGGCCGGGTGGGTCACCGACGGGGTGCGGGCACCGAGCGCCCGCGGGCCGGGCACCGTGGCGGAGGGGCTGGGCGTCGGCGGGGGCGTGCCCTCCCGGGAGGGCTCGGGGGCCGAGTCGGGGCTGGGCACCGGCGGGCTGGCGCCGACGTTGGTGACCCCGGGCAGCCGGCCGACGCTCTGCTGCTCGCTGACCAGCCAGGTGGTGGCCACGCTGATGCCGACCACGGTGGACATCGCCATCGCCGCGCCGGAGAAGCGGAAGCCCGGCAGCCGGAACCGCGCTCCGACCGGCTTCGGCCGTCCGTGCCGCGCGTGCCGTGACGGCCCGTCGTGTCGTGCGGCGGCCGCCGTCCCGTCCTTCTCGCGGAGCTCCCGGAGCAACCGGCCCGCCTCCTTCCCGACTCACCGACCCAGAACCATCGAAGACCCGTCCCGCCGCCGCTGCGGCCCGTCCGCTCGTCGCGGTCCGGGTACGGGGCAGGGCACGTGGCGGGGCCAGCTGAGACTACCAGTGCGCACCTGACGGACCGCCAGACCCGGTGCGCGGCAGTCGGATCCGGGGCCGCGGGCCGTTGTTGCAACCCCCTTGCAACGGTTGCAAGGGCGGCGCCGCTGCCGCAGGCTGGGCGGAACCCCAGCCGCCTCGGAGATATCGTCATGCCGCGCGACCCGCTGTCAGCCGCCTCGAACCCGCCGTTCGCCGCCACCCCCACGGGCGACGAGGCGGTCGGACCCGACGTCGTGCCGGGGCCGGTGGAGGAGGTCCTGACGCTGCGGATCGCGCTCGACGAGGACTCGGTGGGAGAGGTGCGCACCCGCTTCCGGTACGACCCGGAGAGGCCCTACGAGGTGCTGCTCACCTTCCACCTCGGCCGCTCCGACGAGGCGGACTGGGTGTTCTCCCGTGAGCTGCTCCGGGACGGCCTCTCCGGTCTGAGCGGGCAGGGCGACGTCAAGCTCTGGCCCGCGTACTGCCCCTGCCACGGCTCGACCCTGCACCTGGCCCTCGAATCGCCGCACGGGCGGGCGCTCCTGGAGGCCTCCAAGCCCCGGGTGCAGGCCTGGCTGGAGCGCACCTACGCCGTGGTGTCGGCCGAGGAGGAGGCGCTCGCCGGGCCGACGGACGGTCAGCTCACCGAGCTGCTCAACGGGTTCTGAGCACCTCGCCGATCCCCTCGCCGGGCAGCCGCAGCGTGCCGCGCAGCAGGCCCGAGCGGACCTCGCGCACGGCCGGGGCGGAGGAGGTCGGCAGCAGGTCGTACGGGTCGCTCGGGCGGAGCACCGTCACCTCGGCCGCCGGGGTCAGCCGGTACGGGCGGTGGTCCAGCAGCCCGCCCAGGTAGCGCCGCAGCCGGGAGACCTCGGCCCGGACGGTGACCGTCCGGGAGGGGTCGCCGAAGAGCGCCTCGGAGAGCCGGGCCGCGCTGAGCCCCTCCCGGTGCACCGCCAGCAGCAGCAGCAGTTCCGCGTGGCGCGGGCTGAGCCCGTGCGACCAGCGGCCGACCGCGCCCTCCACGGTGAGCTCGGGCCGGGCCGCCCGGCGCAGGTCCAGGGTGATCAGGGAGCCGTCGCCGGGATGGTCCGGGCCGGGGTCGGCGGTGGGACGGATCAGCCAACCGTCGGCCAGCGGCTCCACCGCGCACTCGCCCAGGGTGGGCAGCCAGACCCGGGGCGAGCCGCCGAGCCCCTCGGCGGGCAAACGGAGCCGGGGCACCGGGGCCAGGCCGACGGTGGCCGCCGTCCAGCCCTCGTTGTCCACCACCACGGCGGGCTGGTCCACCCGGGCCAGCAGCGGGGTGGCCACGGTGCGCAGCCGGTGCAGCGCCTCCAGTTGACGGGCCCTCAGTTCGGCCTCGGCCAGCCGGGCGCCGGTGGCGGCGAGTTGGAGCAGGTAGGGGGCCATCGAGCGGGCCGGGCCGCTGAGGTTGACGGCGCCGAGCAGCCGGCCGGTGCGCGGGTCGTGCACGGGGGCGGCCACGCAGGTCCAGCCGTGGTGGCTGCGCAGGTAGTGCTCGGCGGAGTGCACCTGGACCGGGCGGCGGACCCGCAGGGCCAGGCCGATCCCGTTGGTGCCGACCTCGTCCTCGACCCAGCGGGCGCCGGTCTCGAAGCCGATCGAGTCGGCGGTGCGCAGCAGCGGGCGCTCGCCCTCGTGCCAGAGCACGTGGCCCTCGCCGTCGGCGATGGCCAGGATCAGCGGGGTGGAGCCGGTGGGCAGCAGCAGCGTCGCCCGCAGCACCGGGAGGATCTCGGAGAGGTGGGTCTCGCGGCGGCGGTGCTCCAGTTCGGCGGGGCCGATCCGGCGGGCCTCCCGGCCGCGGTCCGGGTCGAGGCCGAGTCGGCGCAGCCGGTCCCAGGAGTCGCCGATCTCGGGCCTGGGGCCCGCCCCGGGCCCGTCCGACGGCGGCGCGGAGGAGGCCATGGCCCGCTCGTAGCGCTCGGGCAGGTCCGCCTGTTCGGGGGCTCGGCGGGGCTGCGGGACCGCTCGATGACTCTCCTGCAACCGGTGCCTCCCCCGTCGGGCCCACGTCGGTCCACTGGTGTACCGGAGACAGGTTAAGGCCGGGAGCCGGGGCGTTGGTGGGGTTGGGGAATCTTTGGACCGGCCGCTATCTGCCGGAAGAGGGGGATTGACCGGTTATCCGTTCTTCATCTCCGCTCTGGTACTAGTTGTCCGTGTGATCCGTTTTGTTCGAAGGATGTTCAGATGACCGCCGTGCCGCTCGCGTTCGACGGCGGCGCGATCGACGGGGGGCTCTACTCCACGGTGACCGGCTGGGCGCACGCCGCCCCGCCCTGGCTGGACGAACTGGTGCGGATCTGGTCGGAGTTCGGCCTCGCCCTGTTCGCGCTGCTGATGCTCGGCGCCTGGTGGCACGCCCGGGGCCGGAGCCCGGCGGTGATGGCCCGGGTACTGGCCGCACCACTGGTGGTGGTCGCCGCCTACCTGGTGAACCTGGTCCTCAAGGGTCTGGTCGAGGAGGTCAGGCCGTGCCGGCAGCTACCCGGGCCGCCGACCCTGGAGGCGTGCCCGCCGCCGGGCGACTGGTCCTTCCCGAGCAGCCACGCGGTGATCGCCGCCGCCTCGGCCACCGCCCTCTGGCTCGCCTGGCGCGGGCTCGGCCGGCTCTGCGCGGTGGCCGCGCTGCTGATGGCCGCCTCCCGGGTCTGGGTCGGCGTCCACTACCCGCACGACGTGCTGGCCGGGGTCGCGGTCGGCGTCCTGCTGGCCGCCCCGCCCGCCCTGCTCGCCGCCCGGGCCGCCCCGCTGGTCGCCCGCGCCCGCGCGGGGGCGCTCGGGCCCGTGCTCGGCGCGGGCTCCGGGGCGCACGCCGTCCCCTCGGGAGCGCTCTGACGGGCCCCTTGTGTGCCCGCGGCCGCGGGGAGAGCATGTGAGCCGGTCCGGCAGAACGCTCCGGGCCGGCTCGGTCCACGTGCAACGCGGCGGAGGGGGAGAACCGTGACGTTCCGGTTGGAGATGACCCAGGGGGACTGGCCGGCGGCCGAGTTCGCCAAGGGGGTCGAGGGGCTGCTGGCCGAGAGCATGGTGCTCACCCTGGCCACCGCGGGCCCCGAGCGCGGCCCGCACGCCAACCTCGCCTTCTTCGCCTACGACGAGGACCTGGTCCTCTACTTCGTCAGCGAGCGCTCCACCCGCCACAGCCTCCACCTCACCGAGGAGGCCAGGGCCGCCGCCACCGTCTTCCTCCCGCCGCCGGTCTTCGGCGAACAGCTCCGCGGCATCCAGTTCACCGGCCGGGCCGGCGAGGCCTGGGGCCACCACGCGGAGGCCGCCTTCGCGGCCTACCAGGGCCGCTACCCGTCCTTCGGACAGGACCCCGACCTACGCCGCCAGTACCTCAGCGGCGCCGGAGCCGCAGCCCTCTACCGCTTCCAGGTCGACGAACTCACCGCCGTCGACGAACCCCGCTTCGGCCGCCGCAACTACCTCTCCGCCCGCGTCCTGCGCTAGCCGCCGCAAAGCGGAACAGGGGCGCGAGGAACTGCGCGAAGCGGAAGACCACCACCGTCAGATCGCCTCCACGAGGGCGAGTTGCACGTGCCGCGATCTGAACGGCGGTGCACGGCTGGTCGCGCAGTTCCTCGCGCCCCTGGGGGCTGCCCTGCCGGGCCGGGCCACTACAGCTAGCCGCCGGCGGGGTAGCGGATGGGCATGGCGTCGGTGAGGCCCGGCGGGACGACGGCGATGAGGACGGCGGAGAGGCCGTCGGGGCCGGCGTGCAGGGTGGCGCCGGTGTCGAGGGGGCAGACGGCCAGGGTGTGGCGCCGCAGCGGGAGGGTGGAGCCGTCCGGGCCGACGAGGCGTCCGCCGCCGCTGACGACGAACCAGATCTCCTCCGTGCCCTCCCGCCCCCGGGCGTCGATCCGGCTGCCGGGAGCGAGGTCGAGGTGGTCCACCGACTCGGTCTCGCTGTGGAAGAACCCCCGCCGGGCCAGCGAGCGCCCGGTGCTCCGTACCGTGTTGCCCCGAAGGGTCCGGGGTGCGTTCCCCGGTCGCGAGACGATCATGCCGCACCCCGTTCGGTCGCCCGTCGCCCGTCCTCGGCGTCCGGCACGGCCAGGCTCGCGGTGAAGTACCGCAGCGACTGCCCGTCCGAGCGGAGCGTCACCGCACTTCCGAGCGGCAGCGTCACCGCCGTCCCCGGAGCGAGCCGCACCTCGGTGGCTCCCGCGAGCGCCCGTCCGGTGCCGGCCAGCACGTACAGGGTGTGCTCCCGGTCGTCCGAGCGGAGCTCCTCCTGCCGGCCGGGCCCGAGGGTGACCAGCCGGGCCTCCCGGAGCGGGCCGCTGAGCAGGGCGGTGAGGTCGGCGGTGCCGTCCGCCGCGAGGTCGATGATGGTGGCGGTGCGCATGAGGGGCCTTCCGGTGTGGCCGGGGTCGCCGGTGAGCACGGCGGCGACCGGTGGGCTGATGACTTCGATGACGATCCAGTCCAGGTCGACGGCGCCCGGGTTGTTCAGCCGGTGCCGGGTGCCGACCGGGTTGGTGATCAGGGTGCCGGGGCCGACGGTGTGCAGGACGCCGTCCAGCAGCAGTTCGCCCTCGCCGGAGACCACGAAGTAGAGCTCCTCGGTCCGGCTGTGGTGGTGCACGCCGCACTCGGTGGCGGGCGGCAGGGTGGAGATCTCGATCGCCTCCCAGGTGCCGGACAGGCCGCGTCGGCGGGCCAGGCACTTCCACCGGGCGACGTTCCTGCCGCCGTGCATCGCGTGCACGTCGGCGGCGCCGCCGGGGTCGGCGACGATCAGTTCGTCGGAGTACCCGGTGACCGGGGTGGTCCGGTTCGCCAGCATGCCTCTCCTCCTCCGTCGGGTCCTCGGGACACGGTTCGGTTCCGGCCTCCATGCTGTGCGGCCCGCTGTCCCGGACACCTGGGGCAGGCGTCACCAACCGGTCCCGTCCGTCACCCCGGTTCCTCCGGCACCACTGACAAGGACCTGTCGATATGCCAACATGTGCTCCTCGCAAGCGATCTGACGGACAGCCAGGGGGAATCGCATGACGTACGGCAGCGCCGTGACCGCCCCGACCGGAACGGCGGCTCCACAGCCGCCCACCCCGCCGGTGCCGCCCACTCCGCCCACCCCGCCGGTGCCTCCGGCCCCGCCGGTGCCGCCCACCCCGCCGGCCCCGCCCGTACCGCCCACCCCGCCCGTGCCACCGGCCCCGCCGGTTCCGCCGGTGCCGCCCACTCCGCCGTCGTGACGATCGCCCGGCACGGACGAAGTCCTGGACCGGGCCGAGGGCTTCCCCGCGGGGCGGCAGCCCGGTGACCTCCTGGACCCTGACACCCGACCGTGCCGACTCCTGGGCGGTGCTGGTCGCGGTCGGCACCTACGCCGGGCTGCCGCCGATGCCCGAGGCGGTGGCCTCGATGGAGCTGCTCGCCGACCACCTCGCCGGCCCGGACGGCAGCTTCGCCCCCGAGCGGGTGGTGCGGCTGGCCGATCCCCGGAGTCCCGGCGAGGTGCTGGACCGGATCGCCGACGCGGCCGGCCGGGCCCGCTCGACGGTGCTGCTCTACTTCGCGGGGCACGGCGTGACCAGCGCGGAGGGCCGCCTGCACCTGGCGCTGCCCGGGACGGAGGACGACCCGGAGCGGGTGCCGGGCACCGCGCTCTCCGCCGAGGCGGCGCTGGCCGCGTTGGGGCAGGGGGCGGCGCACCGGATCGCGGTGCTGGACTGCTGCTTCGCCGGTCTGGCGCTGGACGAACCGGCCGCCGCCGACCTGCACCTGCTCACGGCCGTGGACCGGGACCGCAGGGCGCTGCTCAACGAGGAGCTCGGGCTCACCCGCTTCGCCGAGGAGCTGCTGCGGCTGCTGCGCGAGGGTGTCCCGGACGGGCCCGCCGACCTCCCGCTGGACCTGATCCACCACCACCTGGCGGTCGAACTGGCGCAGGTGCCGGACCCGGTGCCGAGCCTCTACCGGCCCCCCGTGCCGATGCAGCGGGCCGTGGACGGCAGCGGCCACCTGGCGCTGGCCCGCAATCCGGCCCACGGCACCGCGCTCACCGCGACCGGCCTGCGCGCCCGGGCCGGGTTCGCCGCCCGGCAGTTCGCCGTCCGCCAGTACCGGCGGCCCTGGCATCAGCCGCAGGCCGCCGCCCGGTTGGCCGCCATCGCGGCCGACGCGGCGGCCGTGCTCGGCCCGGCCGACCTGCTCACCCTCCAGCTCCGCACCGCCCACGCCGACGCCGTCGGCAGCACCGAGGGCGGGGAGGCCGCCCTCGCCCTGCTCCGGCCGCTGGCCGCGCTGGCCGCCGCGATCCTGCCGGCCGGCTCCCCGGTGCTGGCGACGGTCAAGGAGTCCCTGGCCCGCTGGCAGAATTGACGACCCCTCAGGGAAGGATGGGCCCGGCAGCCCGTCCCGCCCGAATCGAAGCCTTCGCGGTCGTCCCGGAGTAGGGCGGCCGGGCGTCAGGCCCCTGCGCCGCCGAGCTCGTACTCGAAGGTGACGCGGTGGGTGCCGTCCTGGTCGACGGTGAGGGAGCCGGCGCCGGTGATGCCGGTGAGGGCTCCGGTGCCGCTGCCGGGGACGATGACGAAGAAGGGGGAGAGCCGGTCACTGCCGGTGGTGCTGGCGGAGTGGGCGAAGTTGAAGGTGCCCTCGCGGCCGTGCAGGGTGCCCTCGAAGGACTCCAGGGCGAGGTAGGTGCCGACGCCGGTGGCGTGGTCGAAGGCGGAGGTGAAGATCGTCGCGGAGCGGCCCGCGGCCTCGCCCTCGAAGAGCTTCTCCATGGTGGCGACCCCGGCCGGGGCGCCGGTGGTGACCTCGAAGGCCGGGGTGACCTCGGCCGGGACGAAGGACTTCACGGTGAACGTCGCGTCAGCTCTCATGGGGCGGATGGTAGTCAGCCCCACCGACAGATCCGGACGCCCAGGGCGGCGGCGCGTCGGCCGGCCAGCCGCCGCGGGCCGCCACCTCCAGGACCAGGGCCCCGATGTTCCACGCGTCGTCCTCGCCCCGGTGGTGGCGCCCCTCCAGGGGGAGCCCGGCGAGCTGCAGGGCCTGCGCCATTCCGGGCCGCTTGCGCAGCCCGTACGCCTCGGTGAAGGCGGCCTTGGCGTTCACGTGCCGGTGTCCGAACGGGTACCGCACCCGGGCAGCCCGGCACTGCCGGGTGAACTGGTGCCGGTCGTAGTCGCCCCAACTCGCCCAGACCCGCTGCCCGCTGAGGTGCTCGGCGGCCAACAGGCGGCAGGCCTCGGCGAATTCGACCCCCCGCATGACCTCCGCCTGGGTCAGGCCGGTCAGTTCGGTGCAGAACGCGCTCACCGCGGACCGGGCCGGCCGCACCAGGATCCGGTGCCGCGCCACCCGCCGCCGGGCGGCCAGGTCCACCACCGTCAGCCCGATCTCGATGATCTCGCTCACCGCCCCGGGCGGCGGCTGCCCGTCCCAGCAGGTCGCCTCGACGTCGACCACGTTCAGAAGCTGCGCGTCCTCGCTCATCCGACGGAGCGTAGCCGCCGTGCCCGGCCGGAAAATCCCCTTTTCCGGGGGCGGGGCTCCTCTAGAATCGCGCCCTTGCCCACCGGAGGAAGAGGGTCGAGGACGTGACGGTCGATCAGTTGGCGGGGGTGGCCCGGGCCGTGTTCGGGCCGGAGCGGCGGCTGCGGAGCGTCGAGCGGCTGCGGGGCGGCAGCAAGAAGGGCGTCTACCGGCTCCGCCTCGACGACGGCGGCACGGCCGTCGCCTACCTCTGGCACGCCTCCGAGAACTACTGGCCGACGACGCCGGACGCCGCCGTGGACCACACGGATCCGTTCTCGCACGCCTCGGGCATCGACCTCTTCCTGGCCGCCCACCGCCACCTGACCGCCCTCGGGGTGCGCACGCCCGGCCTGCTGGCGGCGGACCGCTCCAGGACCCTCCATCCGGCCGAGTTCGCCGTGGTCGAGGACGTCCCCGGCGAGAGCCTGGAGGTCCTGCTCTAACGGGACCCGGAGGCCGCCGCACCCGTCCTGGCCCGCCTCGCCGACAGCCTCCGGCTGATGCGGCGGCAGACCGCCCCGGCCTTCGGCAAGGCCGCCCTGATCGACGGCGGCGGCCGCTCCCAGGGCAGTTCCTGCGAGCAGCTGGTCCTCGACCGGGCCCTCGCCGACCTGGCCGAGGCGGCCGCCCGCGACCCCCGGGCAGCCGCCGTCCGCGACCGGGTCGAGGCCGAGCTGCACGCGCTGGCCGCCGAGGTCCGCCCCCGGGAGCGGTACGCGCTGGTTCACGGCGAACTCGGCCCCGACCACGTGCTGGTGGACCACCGGGGGCAGCCGGTGCTGATCGACATCGAGGGTCTGATGTTCTTCGACCTGGAGTGGGAGCACGTCTTCCTCCGCCTGCGCTTCGCCGAGCACTACCCCGCCCTCCACGCCGAGGGCCTCGACCCGCAGCGGCTGGCGCTCTACGACCTGGCGATGAGCCTCTCCCTGGTGGCCGGCCCGCTCCGGCTCCTCGACGGCGACTTCCCCGACCGCGCGTTCATGCTCGCCGTCGTCGAGCACAACCTCGCCCGGGTCCTCGCCGCACTGCCACCGGATCAGTCGGCGATCGCCTGATCCGGTGTCAGGCCGGTGCCCTCCGCGAAGGCGGCGGTGAAGGCCTCGGGGCCGAGGGCGGTGCGGACCGCCGCCGTGATCCGGTCGACGTCGGCGCGTTCGGCCCTCGGCAGCGGCGCGCCGGTCCCCGCGCGGGCGGCCGCCGCGGCGCCGAGCAGAACGGCCGCCCGCCGGTACGCCGACGGCTCGGCCGCCCCCGCGAGCGCCGCCGCCCCGGCCAGGCCCTCCAGGGCGAGGGCCAGGGCCCGCGGGTCGCCGGTGGTGCGGGCGGCCGCCAGACCGGCCAGGTGGTGGGCGCGGGCGGCCCCGGCGTCTCCGCGCAGCTCGGCGACGTAGCCCAACTCGGCCAGCACCAGCGCGTTGGCGCTCTCCAGGCCGGCCTCCCGGTGCCAGGCCAGGACGGCCAGCAGGTGGCCCTCGGCGGTGTCCAGGTCGCCCTCGCGGCGGGCGCCGAGGGCGAGGCCGAGCTGGGCGTTGACCTCACCGGCCCGGAAGTCGTGCTCGGCGCTGCGGCGCAGTGCCCGCCCGTGCAGTTCGCGGGCTCCGGCGAGGTCGCCCGTCAGCAGGGCGATCCGGCCGAGCCCGGCCATCAGGTCCCCGGCGGTGGTGGCCAGCCCCAGCTCCTCCGCCATCCCCAGGCCGTCCCGTAGCCGTTCGGCGGCCTGCGGGTAGTCCCCGAGGATCTCGGCCCGGGCGGCGAGCGGGTAGACGGTGCGCAACTCGCCCCAGCGGTCGCCGAGTTCGCGGAAGGTGGCGGCGCTGCGTTCGCCGTGGAGCCGGACGCCCTCCAGGTCGCCGCGGGCCAGCAGCTGCACCGACCGGTCACCGAGCGCGGCGGCGGTGCCCCAGCGGTGGCCGAGCCGTTCGAAATCGGCCAGGGCCAGCGCGGTCAGCTCCTCGCCGGCCACCAGGTCGCCGATGCTGCTCACCGCGTGCCCGAGGAACCACCGCGCCTCGGCCAGCGCGAGCCCGTCGTCGCCCGCACCGGCCCCGTCGCTCCCGTCGGCTCCGCCGTTCCCGCCGTTTCCCCCGTTCCCGTCGGCTCCGGCGGACCGGGCGGGGCGGTGGGCGGCGAGGGCGGCGGCGTACCGGCTGGTGCGGTCCGCCGTGGCGCCGCTGAGCACCGCCGTCCCGGCCTGCCAGGCGGTGGCCCGGGCCCGGTCGAGCGGCTCGCCGCCGGGCAGTGCCAGGGCCGCGTCGAGCGCCCGGCGCAGCTCGCCGAGCCGTCCGCGCAGCACCCAGCACCAGGCCAGCGAGTCGACCAGCCGCAGTGCCTGGCCGGTGTCCCCGGCCCGGACGGCCTGGTCCAGACTGCCCGTCAGATTGGCGCTCTCGGTGCTGAGCCGGTCCAGCCAGTGGCGCTGCTCGGGCCCGCGCAGCCGGGCCGAGGCCCGGGCGGCCAGCTCGGTGTAGTGCGCGCGGTGCAGCGCCCGCACCTCCTGCGACTCCCCGGCCAGTTCCAGCTGTTCCAGGGCGTAGGCGGCCACCGACTCGTAGGGCCGGTAGCGCACCGCTCCGTCGGTACCGGTGCGGACGGTGAGCAGCGAGCGGTCGACCAGCCGAGCCAGGACGTCAACCACCTCGGCCTCCGTCACCGCGCCCCCGGCGCAGACCCGTTCGGCCGCGTCCAGGGTGCACCCCTCGGCGTGCACGGCCAGGCGGCGCAGCACGGTCCGCTCGGCTTCGCCGAGCAGGCCCCAGCTCCAGTCGATCACGGCCCGCAGGGTCTGCTGGCGGGCGGGTGCGCCGCGCCGGCCGGTGGTGAGCAGCCGGAAGCGGTCGTCCAGCCGGGCCAGCAGTTCCGCCGCGCCGAGCGCACGGATCCGGGTGGCGGCCAGCTCCAGGGCCAGGGGCAGGCCGTCCAGCCGCCGGCAGATCGCCGCCACGGCGTCCCGCTCGGCCGGGTCGGGGGCGAAGCCCGGGGCGGAGGCGGCGGCCCGGGCGGTGAAGAGCGCCACGGCGTCCGGCTCGGCCAGCGGACCGACCGTCCAGAGCGCCTCGCCGTCCACGGCCAGCGGCTCCTGACTGGTGGTCAGCACCACCAGGCCGGGTGCGGCCCGCAGCAGCGTGCCGACCAGCAGGGCCACCGGCTCCACCAGGTGCTCGCAGTTGTCCAGCACCAGGAGCGTCCGCCGCCCGCGCAGAGCACCGGCGAGCCGCTCGGTCGGGGTGGTGCCGCGGCCCGGGGCGGGCCCCCAGCTGCCGTCGTCGCGGATGCCCAGGGCGGCGCAGACCAGATCGCCCGGGTCGGAGCCGGGGCCGTGCCCGGCCAGCTCCACCAGCCACGCGCCGTCCGGGTACCGGTGCCGGGCCTGCTCGGCGGCGGCCAGCGCGAGCCGGGTCTTGCCGACGCCGCCGGTGCCGGTCAGCGTCACCAGCCGTCCGTCGTCGAGCAGCCGCCGGATCCCGGCGAGGTCGGCGTCCCGCCCGAGCAGTCCGGTGACCGCGGCCGGGAGGCCGCCCGGCCGCCGAGGGGCCGGCGGTGCCGGTGCCGCCGAATCGTCCTGTCGCAGCAACTCCTGGTGCAGGGAGGCGAGTTCGTGGCCCGGATCGCTGCCCAGCTGATCGGCCAGCAGTTCGCGGTACTCCTGGTACCCGTTCAGCGCCTCGGCCGTCCGGCCGGTGCGGTGGAGCGCCCGCCAGTGCAGCGCGCGCGGGCGTTCCCGGAACGGCCGGCTGTCGATCAACTCGGCGGTCTCCGCGATCAGTTCGGCGTACTCGCCGAGGCGCAGGCGGGCCTCGGCCAGCCCCTCCCGGGCGGTGAGCCACTGCTCGGTCAGCCGGGTGGCGGCGGTGCGGGCGAACGGCTGTTCCTCGAAGCCCGCGAAGGCAGGGCCGCGCCAGAGCTCCAGCGCCTCGGCCAGCAGCGCCCGCTGCTCGCCGGGGTCGGCCGACTCCCTTGCCCGCCCGGTCAGTTCGCCGAAGCGTGCGACATCGTGGGCGGTCGCGGCCAGCCGGTAACCCGCGGGGACGGCCTCGACCAGGGCGCGGGCGCCCGGTTCCGCCTCCTCCAGCGCCCGGCGCAGCTGGGAGACCTTGGCCTGGAGCGCCCGCCCCGGGTTGGCGGGCAGCGGCTCCTCCGGCCAGAGGGCGTCGACCAAGCGCTCGGCGGAGGCGGGGCGGCCGTCGGCGGCGAGCAGGGCGGCCAGCAGGGTGCGGACCTTCGCCTCCGGCACGGCGACGGGCCGTCCGTCGTCCGTGTGCACCTCGACCCCGCCCAGCACCCCGAATCGCATGGCTCCACCGTAGTGCAGATGATCAACACCGGCGGGGCCCCGGGCCCGCCCCGAACCGGACCCGAACGGTTCCCGAACACCCCGCCCGCAGAGTGGTCCCCGTCAGCAGGAACCTTGCGACCCCGAGGAGCACCCCATGTCCGCCAAGGCCGGCACCGTCGTCACCAGCCGTGAGATCCGCCTCGCCGCCCGCCCGGTCGGCGCCCCCGGCCCCGAGCACTTCTCCCTCGCCACCGTCGAGCTCTCCACCGACCTGGCGGAGGGTCAGGTCCTGGTCCGCAACACCTGGATGTCGGTGGATCCGTACATGCGCGGCCGGATGGACGACGTCGAGTCCTACCTCCCGCCGTTCGCCCTCGGCGCGGCCCTCCAGGGCAGTGCGGTCGGCGAGGTGATCGCCTCGCGTGCCGCGGCGGTGCCGGTCGGCGCCACCGTGTCGCACTTCCTCGGCTGGCGCGAGCACGCCGCGCTGGACGAGGCCGCCGTCACCGTCATCGATCCGGAACTCGCCCCGGCCCAGGCCTACTTGGGCGTGCTGGGGGCCACCGGGCTGACCGCGTACATCGCGCTCACCGAGACCGCCCCGGTCCGCCCCGGCGACGTGGTCTTCGTCTCCGGGGCGGCGGGCGCGGTCGGCAGCGTGGCCGGCGGGCTGGCCCGGGCGCTCGGCGCCTCCCGGGTGATCGGCTCGGCCGGGGGCCCGGTCAAGGCCGGGAAGCTGCTCACCGAGTTCGGCTTCGACGCCGCCATCGACTACCGGGCCGGATCGGTGGCCGCCCAACTCGCCGAGGCCGCACCCGAGGGCATCGACGTCTACCTCGACAACGTCGGCGGCGACCACCTCGAAGCCGCCCTCGCCTCGATCCGCCACGACGGCCGGATCGCCCTGGTCGGCGCCATCAGCACCTACAACGCCACCACCCCGCAGCCCGGCCCCGCCAACCTGTTCCGCGCCGCCGCCCAGCAGGCCACCCTGCGCGGCATGCTGGTCACCCACTGGTTCGACCGCTTCGCCGACTACGTCCCGCGCGCCGCCGCCTGGCTGGCCGACGGCACCCTCACCAGCCGCGAGACCGTGGTCGAGGGCATCGAGAACGCCCCGGCCGCCTTCCTCGGCATGATGAACGGCGCCAACACCGGCAAGATGCTGGTCCGGCTCGGCTCCTGACGGACCGGGGGGTAGCCCCACCGTGCCGCGGGTGGCTGCCCGGAGCGCGGATCCAGGGGCTGTCCCCGTGGTGCGGTGGATCTTGGGCGGAGAGGCTGGGCACGTACCGATTCCCGGACAGAAGGAACGATTCGTGCTCCATCCGAAGCCCTCCCGCCGCCGCACCGTCCGCACCGCCGTCGTGGGCGCCGTCGCCGCCCTCGCCTGCACCACCGCCCTGGCGGGCACCGCCGGCGCCATCGTCAACGGTGGTGCGGCCACCGCGAGTCACCCCTTCATGGCGACCATCCCGGAGTCCGCACCCAGCCTGGGGCTGCTCGACGGCAACTGTGGAGCCTCGCTGATCGACCGGCAGTGGGTGCTGACGGCGGCCCACTGCGTGACCGGCGACGGGCTGGTCCTGGACGGCACGGTGCGGATCGGCAGCGACCGGCGCAAGGAGGGCGGCACGGTGCGGAAGATCGACCGCAGCTTCGTCCACCCCGGCTACCGCAACGGCGAGGGCCAGGGAGCCAACCAGGTCGACATCGCCCTGGTCCGGCTGGACCGGCCGGTCGGCGAACAGCCCGTCAGGATCGCCGACGCGGCGGGCCCGGCCGGCACCCCGACGCGCCTGCTCGGCTTCGGGACCACGGTCTTCGGGGAGTGGCGCTTCCCGGAGCAGCTCCAGGAGTTGGACACCCGCCTGGGCGCCGAGACCGAGTGCGCCCCCGGCTACGCGGGCCCGACCCGGCTGTGCACCGTCAGCACCAAGCCCAAGGCCATGGCCTGTGCCGGGGACTCCGGCGGCCCCCAGCTGCAGAAGGGCCGCGACGACCGCTGGGAGCTCGTCGGCGTCACCTCGGGCCCGGGCGCCCCGAAGGTCCCCTGCCAGGACGGCCCGGGCCTCTACACCAGCGCCCCCGCCTACGCCTCGTGGATCCGCACCACCATGGCCGACAACCCGGCTCCGGCGGCGACGGAGGACCACACCCGTACCCTCGTGCTCGGTGCCGGCCTCGTCCTCGCCGCCGGTGCGGGCACCGCCTTCGCGCTGCGCCGCCGGGCCGGGGTCGCAGCGCGGTAGGCGGGGCGCCGGAGGACGGGGCGTCAGAACTTCAGCGCCCAGCCGTTCAACTGTCCTTCGAGGTACTCCCACGGGTCGGTGATCCGCAGGGTCCAGACGCCGTTGGCGGTCTCGGAGGAGACGTCGGCGCCGAGGGTGGTCCGGATGGCGTCGTCGCCCCAGGCGAAGTCGCCGTCCTTGAGGCGGTAGGGGGTGCCGTCCGGGGCGATCAGGTCGATCAGGAGGTCGCCCATGAAGTCGTGGGTGACGTCGAGTTCGACGTCCAGCTCGGTGGGGGCCCGGCCCGGGACGCCGGTCACGGTGATGGTGGAGTCGAGGACGCCCGGGTCGGGGATCGGCCGGACGGCCGGGTTGGCGAAGCGGGGGTGGGGGCCGGTGGTGGCGGGCGGGCCGAGGTAGAGCAGGCGGTCGGGCGTGCCCTCCTCCAGGTCGCGCAGGGAGCCGGAGGTCGCCGTGGAGGTGAGGGCGGCGGCCACCTGGGCGGGAGTGGCGGTGCGGTGGCCGGCCAGGTGGAGGGCGGCGGCGCCCGCCACGTGCGGGGCGGCCATCGAGGTGCCGGAGAGCGTCGCCTCGGCCTCGTCGTAGCCGTCGGAGGCCGAGACGATCTCGTCGCCCGGGGCGTAGAGGTCCACCAGCGGGCCGTGGTTGGAGTACCAGGCCGCCCGGTCGTCGATGTCGCTCGCCCCGACGGTGATCGCGGTGGAGACCCGGGCGGGGGAGTGCTCGGCGGCGTCGATGCCCTGGTTGCCCGCCGCGACGGTGTAGGTCAGCCCGGAGGCGATGGAGGCGCGGACGGCGGCGTCCAGCGTCTCGTCGGGGTCGCCGCCGAGGCTCATGTTCACCACGGCGGGCTTGACCGCGTTGCGGGTCACCCAGTCGACGCCCGCGATCACCTGCTCGTACGTCCCCTCGCCGTTCCCGTCGAGGACCTGGACCGCGACCACCGAGGCCTGCTTGGCCACCCCGTAGGTGCTGCCCGCCGCGGTGCCCGCGACGTGGGTCCCGTGGCCGTTGCCGTCGTCGGCCACCGCCGAGCCGTCAATCGCGTTGAAGCCGTACCGGGCCCGCCCCCCGAAGTCCTGGTGCTCGATGTTCACCCCCGTGTCGACCACGTACACCGTCACCCCGCGCCCGCCCGTGTCCGGCGAGACGTAGCGGTTGTCGAGCGGCCGCCGGTGCCGGTCGATCCGGTCCAGCCCCCAGGACGGCGGCTCGTTCTGGGTGGCGTCCAGCTTCACCCGCCGGTCCTGGGCCACGCTCGCCACCGCCGGGTCGGCCGCCAGGCGGCGGGCCTGACGGTCGGTCAGCCGCGCCGAGAAGCCGTGCAGCGCGGAGTCGAAGCTCCGCTTCACCTGCCCGCCGTAGCGGGAGGCCAGCGCCGGGGCCGAAGTCCCCCGGGACGCCGTCTCCTTGAGCACCACCAGGTAGCTTCCCGGCACCGCGTCGGCCGCCCCGGCGTGCCGGACCACGCCCTCCCGCTCGGCCGCCAGGGCGGGCGAACCGCCCGCCACGACGCCCACCAGCAGCAGCGCGGCCGCCGCCGACCGGCAGGCCTGAACCCGTCCGTACATCCGAACCCCCCTCGTCCGGCCGGGGGCTCCGTGCCCCCGGCACCCCGTTCCCCGAGGGTGACGTACCGTCAGTTCCCGTACAAGCAGAGTGAGTTGAAATACCTCAGCGGGGGTACGCGCACAGTACGGCGTCCACTACGCCATCCAACCGCGAGCGCCCGGCGTCGCCCCGCTGTTCGTTCACCGCGACGCTGGCCGCCCGCCGCCCGTGCTCGGTGACGCCGACCCGGCTCTCGTAGCCGGGGATGCTGCCGCCGTGACCCCAGTAGACGCCGCCGCAGGAGAGCGGCCGGCTGACCAGGCCGAGGCCGTACCGGGCGCCCGGGCCGAAGACGGCGGCGGCGTCGGAGGTGGAGGTGCGCATCTCCTCCAGCTGGCGGGGACCGAGGAGTTCGCCCCTGAGCAGGGCGGAGAAGAACCGGTCCAGCTCGGACGGGGTGGAGACCAGCTGGCCGGCCGCCCAGGCCCAGGAGTGGTCGATGTCGGTGACGTCGGCGAAGGGCTCGCCCGCCGACTCCCGGTAGTAGCCCCTGGGGTGCGGGCCCTCGATGGTCAGCTCGCCGGGGGCGGGGAAGTGGGTGCGGCGCAGGCCGAGCGGGCGGATGATCCGTCGGTCCAGCTCCGCGGCCAGCGGCCGGCCCGTCACCTTCTCCACCACCAGGCCGGCCAGCAGGTAGTTGGTGTTGCTGTACGCCCACCTGCGCTCCTCGGGCTCGGAGGTGGCCGGGTGGGCGAGCGCGAGCGCGAGCAGCTCGCCCGGCTCGTAGTGGCGGATCTCGTCGGGCAGGTGGGCGCTGTAGTTGGGCAGGCCGCTGGTCTGCTGGAGCAGCCGGCGCACCGTGATCCGACGCCCGTCGCCGCCCGGGCCGCGGACCAGGCCCGGGAGGTAGTGGTCGAGGTCGCGGTCCAGCTCGATCCGGCGCTCGCCGACGAGTTGGAGCACCGCGACGGCGACGAAGGTCTTGGTGTTGCTGCCGACCCGGATCGCACCGTCCGCCGGCACCGGCGCGCCGGTGGCCAGGTCGCCCACCCCGGCCGTGCGGCTCTCGGTCCGGCCGCTCCGGTCCCGGGCGACCGCCAGCGCCCCGGGCACGCCCAGGTCGCCGACCAGGGCGTCCAACTGCCGCTGGAGCGAAGGGGCGGAGGGTCGGGGTGCAAGGGCCGGCGCGGGCGCGGCGGAGGCGAGCAGGGCCAGGCCGGCCGTGGCGGTGACGACGACGGCGGCGCGGCGCAGCGGGGTCAGGGGCACGGGTGGTCTCCTCCGGTGCGGGGAGCACGGTCGCCCCCGGTCCCTCCAGGTCACCACCCCGCACCCGGGCCGGTCGTCGGCACGCGGAAGGAGCCCGGCGCCCCGTCGTCATACCGACGGGGTACCGGGCTCCGGGACCCAGGTCCTGAACGACCCTGAGGGGCCGTCCGTCAGTGGCTGCCGCGCAGGTTGAGCACCACCACGCCGACGATGATCAGCACCAGGCCGAGCCACTGGGCCTTCCCGAGCTGCTCGCCGAAGGCGACCACGCCGATGCCCGCGACCGCGGCGGTCCCGGCCCCGGACCAGACGGCGTAGGCGACCGAGACCGGTATGTGCTTCAGGGCCTTCCCGAGCAGGGCGAAGGAGAGCACGTAGCCGATCCCCACCCCCAGACTCGGCCAGAACCTGCTGAAGCCCTCGGTCAGTTTGAGGCAGCTGGTGGCCGCCACCTCGCTGATGATGGCCAGGGCGAGCAGCACGTACGGCATCAGCGGTCGCCCGGCGCGGCCGCGGTGAGCGAGGCCAGCAGCGGCAGGTCCGCGTGCACCAGGCTGTCCAGCACGGTGACCCGGTCGGAGGCCTGGATCGGCACGGCGGAGGGGACGGCCAGCACCGCGCAGCCCGCCGCGTGGGCGGAGGCCACGCCGGTCGGGGTGTCCTCGACCGCCACGCAGGCGGCCGGGGCCAGGCCGAGGCGGGCGGCGGCGGCCAGGTACGGGTCCGGGGCGGGCTTGGTGCGCGGGGTGTCCTCGGCGGCCAGCACGGTGCGGAACCAGTCCCGGCCCAGGGTGGCCAGCACCAGGTCGATCACCCGGCGCGGCGAGGCCGAGACCAGGGCCATCGGGACCTCGGCCGCCCGCAGGCGGCCCAGCAGGTCGAGCGCGCCGGGGCGGGGGACCACCTCGGCGGCCACCCGGGAGGCGAAGGCCTCGTCCAGACGGGCCGTCAGCTCGGCCAGGCCGGTGCCGCCGGAGGTGCCGGAGGCGCGGCGGTGCAGGTGCGCGGCGGTGTGCTCGACGGCCTGGCCGAGCACCTCCGGCAGGTCGTCCTCGGTGAGGGTGAGGCCGAGCCCGGCGGCGCACTCGACGGCGGCCTGCCACCAGAGCTCCTCGGTGTCGACCAGCGTGCCGTCCATGTCGAACAGCACGGCGGCCGGGCGGGGCAGCGGCTCGCTCCGGGGTGAACTCCCGTCGTCGGTGGATGAGTTGTCGGTCGAGAGGGCAGGCATGGCGGTACCTTCGGCAGAGACGGATTAGGCGGTGCGGCGGTCGACCAGCACCGGGCGGTCGGGCAGCGTGACGTCGGCGTTGCCGCCGACCGGCAGGCCTGCGGCGGCCTCCGTCGGCAGGTCGGCCTTGATCTCGGTGCCGTCGGACAACCGTACGGTGATCCGGGTCGCGCTGCCCAGGAACGAGGCGCCGACCACGACCGCCGCGCCCGCGTCGTTCGAGACCAGGCCGACGTTCTCCGGTCGCACCAGGACGTCGAGTTCACCGTCGGCGGGCAGCTCGCCGTCCACCGGGAAGGTCCGGCCGAGCAGCTCCACGGAGGAGCCCGCGCGGGTGCAGGGGATGCGGCTCATGGTGCCGACGAACTCCGCGACGAAGGCGGTGGCGGGGCGGGAGTACAGCTCGGCGGGCGCCGCGCACTGCTCCAGCCGGCCGGCCCGCAGCACGGCGACCCGGTCGGCCATCGAGAGCGCCTCCTCCTGGTCGTGCGTGACGAACAGGGTGGTGATGCCCAACTCCTGCTGCAGGCGCCGGATCTCGTCCCGGAGGTTGAGCCGGACCTTGGCGTCCAGCGCGGAGAGCGGCTCGTCCAGCAGCAGCACCCGCGGCTGCAGGGCCAGCGCACGGGCCAGCGCGATGCGCTGCTGCTGGCCGCCGGAGAGCTGGTGCGGGTAGCGGCCGGCGTGCTGCGGCAGGCCGACCAGCTCCAGCAACTCCTGGGCGCGGTTGCGGCGTTCGGCCTTGCCGGTGCCGCGCATCCGCAGGCCGAAGGCCACGTTGTCGGCGGCGGTCAGGTGCGGGAACAGGCTGTAGGACTGGAACACCATGCCCGCGTCGCGGCGGTGCGCCGGCACCTGGGTGATGTCCTGGCCGTCCACCAGCACTTGGCCGGAGTCGTGGGTCTCGAAGCCGGCCAGGATGCGCAGCGCGGTGGTCTTCCCGCAGCCCGAGGGGCCGAGCAGGGCGAGCAGCTCGCCCGGGTTGATGGTGAGGTCCAGGCCGTCCAACGCGGTGGTGGGGCCGAAGGCGCGGCGCAGGCCGCGGAACTCGACGGTGGCGCCGGTCGTGGTGGTGGAGGCCGTGGTGGTGGCGGTGCTCATGGGGGTTGTCTCCAACGTGGTGTCAGGAGGCGGCGGCGGTCTTGGCCCGGCGCTCGCGGCCCGCGGAGGCGAGCAGGAGCAGCAGGACCCAGGTGATCAGCAGGCTCAGGATCGAGACCGCGACCGACATCTGGCCCTCGCTGTTGCCGACGGTGTAGATCCACACCGCGAAGGGCTGGTAGCCGAGGATCGAGGAGGCGGTGAACTCGCCCAGGACCAGGGCCAGGGTGAGGAAGGAGGCGTTCAGCAGCGCCCCGCGCAGGTTCGGCAGCACGACCGTGACCACGGCGCGCGGCCAGCTGGCGCCGCAGTTGCGGGCGGCCTCGACCAGGGTGCGCACGTCCACCGCGCGCAGGCCGGCGTCCAGCGCCCGGTACGCCAGCGGCAGCGACATCAGCACGTACGCGATGACCAGCACCAGCGGGAACTTCGGGTCCTGGACGAACACGAAGGTCTGGAAGAACGGCGTGTCCATCAGGTAGTCGGGACCCCAGCGCAGCACGCCGATCAGACCGGCGGTCAGCGCGACCGGCGGCACCACCAGCGGGAGGGTGCAGACCACTTCGAGCACCGGCCGGAGCCGGGGCGAGCCGAGCCGGACGGCGATCAGCGCGGGCACCAGCAGGACCAGCAGCAGCACCACCGTGACGGCGGCCAGCTCCAGCGTGAGCACCAGGCTCTCGGTGAAGCCGGGGGCGCTCAACAGGCCGGTGTAGGCGGCGAAGTCGATGCCCTCGTTGGTGTCGATGGAGAACCAGAGCGAGGCGGCCATCGGCACCAGGAAGTAGATCCCGGCGACCAGCAGGACCAGCCCGCGCCAGACCCGGAGACGAGAGATCAGCTGAGCCACTTTGCACTCCGGCGCTGGAGGGGCAGGTAGACGGCCATCACCAGGACGGCGACCAGGATCATGTCCAGGCTGAGCGCGAGCGCCAGGTTGCCCTGGCCGACCAGCACGTTGCCGGAGAGCGCGTCGGCGATCGAACGGCTGATCAGCGGCACGGTGGCGCCGACCATCGCGGCGGCGGTGGCGTACGCGGCGAAGGCGCTGCCGAAGAGCAGCACGAAACCGCCGAGCAGAGAGGGAAGCAGGATCGGCAGCGCGACGTGCCGCCAGTACTGCAGGGCGGTGGCGCGGTTGTTCTGCGCGGCCTCCCGCCACTGCACCCGCAGGCCGTCCAGCGCCGGGGTGATGGTGAGCACCATCAGCGGCACCAGGAAGTACAGGTACACGATGGTCAGGCCGGTGAACGAGTAGAGCGTCCAGCCGTGGTCGGTCAGGTTGAACAGCTTGGTGATCTCACCGGCGTTGCCGAGGGTGGCGACGAAGGCGAAGGCCAGCGGCAGGCCGCCGAAGTTGGCCAGCACGCCGGAGGCGGTGAGCACCGCCTCGCGCAGCGCGCGGAACCGGGAGGTGACGACCGCCTGGGCGATCGGCAGGCCGATCAGGGTGCCCAGCAGGGCGGTCAGCGCCGAGAGCTTGAGGCTGCTCAGCAGGGCGGTCCAGTAGGCGCCCTGCACCGAGTCGGTGAGGTTGAGGGTGGTGAACGCACCGGCACCGGACTCGGCGTCGCTGGAGGCGGTGAAGGCACCGCTGACGATCGCCACGGCCGGCAGGCCGAAGGCGACCAGGAAGAACAGCAGCAGCGGCACGGTGGCCAGCCAGCTGCCGCCGAACCGGCGGAGGCCGGCAACGCGCTTGCGGGGGGCGGGGGTTGTGGCGGTGAGGACCCCCGCGCCGCCACCGTTCTCGGTGGCGGCGGGGGTCGGCACCGGGGTGGGAGCCGTAGTCATCTCGGTGATCAGCCCGCGATCGCCTTGGTCCAGTTCTCGGTGATGACCTTCTTGGCCGCCGTGATCTGGTCCTGGGTCGGGAAGGTGGTGAAGGGCTTCTCGACGGTCGGCAGCTTGGCAGCGGCGGTGGCGTCGAGCGAGCCGTCCTTCTTCATGGCCTCGAAGGTGGAGGGGGTGGCGTAGCCGCCCATGAAGAGGTTCTGGCCCTCGGCGCTGAACAGGTACTCCTGCCACAGGCGCGCGGCGGCCGGGTGCGGCGCCCACTTGTTGACGGCCTGGTTGTAGTACTGGGCGTAGGAGCCGTCGACCGGGATGGCGACCTGCCAGTCGATGCCCTTCGGCTTGAACTTGTCGGTGTAACCGGCGTTCAGGTACGACCAGTCGATCGAGATCGGGGTCTCGCCCTTCTCGATGGTGGCCGGGGTCGACTCGACCGGGTTGAAGTTGCCGGACTGCTTCAGCTTGCCGAAGAAGTCGATGCCGGGCTGGATGTTGTCCAGCGAACCGCCGTTGGCCAGCGCGGCGGCGTAGACGCCACCGAAGGCCGAGCCGGACTTGGTCGGGTTGCCGTTGAGGGCGACCTTGCCCTTGTACTCCGGCTTGAGCAGGTCGGCGAAGGTCTTCGGGCAGGTCGGGATCTTCTTGGCGTCGCAGCCGATCGAGATGTAGCCGCCGTAGTCGTTCACCCGGGCGCCGGTGGCGTCCTTCATGCTGTCCGGCACCTTGTCGAAGGTGGCGACCTTGTAGGGGGCGAGCAGGCCGTCCTTGACCGCCTGGAGCGCGAAGGCGCTGCCCAGGTCGACCACGTCGGGGGCACGGTCCTGGCCCTTGCGGGAGTTGATCGCGTTGATCTCGTCCTGGCTGGAGCCGTCCGGGTTCTCCTCCTCGATCTCGATGCCGTACTTGGCCTTGAAACCGTCGAGGATCTTGCCGTAGTTCGCCCAGTCGCGGGGGAGCGTGATGACGTGCAGCTTCCCCTCCTTCTTGGCGGCGGCGACGAGGGCGTCCATGCCGCCGAAGTCGGCGGCCGAGGTGGCGTCCTTGGCCTCCTTGGTGGCGCCGCCCTTGGCAGCGGTGTCACCGGACTTGGCGGTCGAGCCGGCCGAGCCGCAGGCGGTCAGGGAGAGCGCGGCGGCGGTGAGCACGGCCGCGAGGGCGGCGGCACGGGAGCGGTGCACGATCACGGGTGGATCTCCTGAGGAAGGGGAGTTCACGAGCGAAGGAGGGGGCGTAGCTGACGCTGCGCCAAGTTGGCCAGCCAACTTGGCTGCCGGGGTAAGTACGCCCGAGTACGGTGACGGGAAGGTGAACGGATGGCCCAGTACAGGGGGCGGATGCGGGAACGGTGACCACGGCCCGCTGCGGGGTGATCCACAGCGGCTACAGTCGGCTACGTCCTGGCGTGCTCCAACGGTCCAGGGCCCAACGCGGGGAAGGACTTTGAGGCACGTGGCACTCGACCAGGACAGCACGGCCGGCTCGCTCTACCGCAAGGTGGCCGCCGACCTGCGGGAGGCGATCACCTCCGGCTCGTACGGCGACTCCGGCCGGCTGCCCGCCGAGGGTGCCCTGGCCGAGCAGTACGGCGTCTCGCGCGGCACCGTCCGGCAGGCCCTCTCCGTGCTGCGCGCGGACGGCCTGGTCACCTCCCGCCGCGGCACCCGCCGGGTGGTGCTCGGCACCGCCCGGGTGCAGAGCTTCTCCGAGCTCCTCTCCTTCACCCACTGGGCCCGCTCCATGGGCGAGGAGCCCGGCGGCCGGCTGGAGTCCTTCACCCGCCGGCCGGCCGACGCGGCGGAGCGCGAGCAGCTCCGGCTGGAGCCCGGTACCGAGGTGTACGTGACGCTCCGTCTGCGCACCCTCTCCGGCACGCCGGTGATGGTCGAGCGCACCGTCTACCCGCCCCGGGTCGGCGAGTTGGTCGCCCAGCTCCCGCCGGACGTGGTCTCCCACACCGAGCCGCTGCGCGAGCACGGCATCCTCTTCACCGACGCCGACCACACCATCGACGTGGTGGCCGCCAACGCCGACGACGCCCGGCTCCTCGGCTGCCGCCGCGGCTCCCCCCTGCTGCGCGAGAAGCGCCGCACCACCGACCCGACCGGCACCCCGGTCGAGTGGTCCCAGGACCGCTACCTGCCGGGCACGGTGGCCTTCAGCATCCACAACTCGCTGGCCTCCTCCGCACTTTCGCGGCACACCCGGCAGAACGACTGAGGCAGAACGACCGAGGCAGAACGACCGAGGCGCGACGGCAGGGCAGCGACCCAGGGGCGCGAGGCTGTGACATGTGCGGCTCCGCCGCGTGGGCGCGGGCAACCACCTCCCGCCGGTCAGATCGCGGCAGTTGCCACCGACCCTCGTGGGTGCGGTTCCCGTGAGTGGCCTCACGCCCCGGACCTCCGCCTTGTCGGCCGCAGTTCGTCCGCCGGTCGCCCTCGCTGTGGTCTGATGGGCCCGTGATCGACGAACGCGTACTCGCCGCCCTGCTCCCCCGTGTCGAGGAGGCGGTCCGGGAGGCCGCCGCCACCGAGATCATGCCCCGGTTCCGGCACCTGGCCCCCGGCGAGGTGTCCGAGAAGAAGGGCCCGTACGACCTGGTCACCGCCGCCGACCGGGAGGCCGAGGCGTACCTGACCCGGGCCCTGACCGCGATCCTGCCGGGCTCGGCGGTGGTCGGCGAGGAGGGCGTGCACGCCGAGCCCGCCCGCTACGCCGCGCTGGCCGGCGAGGCCCCGGTCTGGATCGTCGACCCGGTGGACGGCACCCGCCCGTTCGTCCACGGCAAGACCGGCTTCTGCACCCTGGTGGCGCTCGCCCACCGCGGCGAGACCCTCGCCTCCTGGACCCACGCCCCGGCGCTGGAGCAGTTCGCCACCGCCGTCCGCGGCGGCGGGGCCTGGCTGGACGGGGAGCGGCTGAGCACCGGATCCGCCGTCCCCGGCGCCGAGTTGGAGGTCTCGTCCTCGCACCACGAGTACACCACCCCGGAGCGGCGCCGGGCCCTGCTCGGCCTGCGGGTGCCGGGGGTGCGGATCCGGCCCTCCGCCGGTTCGGCGGGGCTGGAGTACCTGGCACTGGCCCGCGGTGAGTTCGACGGGACCGCCTACGACTGGGAGAACGCCTGGGACCACGCGGCCGGCCTGCTGCTGGTCACCGAGGCCGGCGGCGCCCAGACCACCGTGAGCGGCGAACCGTTCCGCCTGGCGGGCGGCAACGCGCTGCCGTTCACGGCGGCCCGGGACGCGGCCACCGCCGAGCGGATCCGCCGGCTGCTCTCCGGCGGCTGAGCGGGCGTCAGCCGGGTGCGGAGGCTCACCTGCAGCGGCCGGGTCCGTACCCGGCACCAGGGCCCGTGCCTCCCGCCGCACGCAGTTCCCCGCGCCCCTGGCGCGGCGCGTTTCTCCGTCAGCCCGTCAGCCCGTCACCTCGTCAGCCCATCAGCCGGGCCAGCAGCGGGCGGTAGTGGTCGAATCCGGGCACCTCGGCTC
This sequence comes from Kitasatospora albolonga, assembly GCF_039535905.1. GTDB lineage: Bacteria > Actinomycetota > Actinomycetes > Streptomycetales > Streptomycetaceae > Kitasatospora > Kitasatospora albolonga. The sequence goes on from NZ_BAAAYB010000028.1 coordinate 29,904, forward strand.
CGGCCTCCTTGGCCTGCTCGTCCCAGCGCCGCACCGTCACCGCGTCCACCGCGCCCGGCCGGGCGGCGAACGCGGCCGCCTGCTCCTCGGTCATCGGACCGCCCTGCACCCGGAGGGTGAACTCCGAGGCGGGGGAGAGGCGTTCGCGGTAGCCGGGCTCGGCGGTGCACAGGTAGCGCTTGGCGGCCACGTGCAGCCGGACCGGCTCGGTCACCTCCGGGCCGAACCACTGGGCCAGCCAGTCGGCGCCGGAGGAGCTGTGGCGGTTGTCCCGGCCCTCCATCAGCTCCAGCCCGGTGCCGCCGAAGTGGCCGACGTCGTGCAGCAGGGCGGCGGCCACCAGGTGGTCGGGCGCCCCGGCCGCCTCGGCCAGCGCGCCCGCCTGGAGCATGTGCTCGGCCATGGTGACCTCCTCGCCGAGGTACTCCCCGGCGCCCTCGCCGGCGAACAGCCCGGCGATCCGGTCCAGGGCCTCCTCCTGACGGTGCAGCAGGGCCAGGGTGGAGGCCAGTGAGTCCAGGTCGGCGTAGCAGCCCTGGAGGTGCCGGGCCCCGTCCGCTTCGAAGGCCGTCCGGGCGTGCAGCAGGCGGGTGTTGTCGAAGACCAGGCAGTCGCCGGGGCCGAGCCGGAACTCCAGTTGGAGCTCCGGCCGCAGGGTGATCGCGGCGAACCGGCGGTAGGCGGTGTAGAAGGCGTCCAGCTCCGGCACGGAGAACCCGCGCAGCGTGGAGATCGAACGGTTGTTGAAGCGCACCTCGCGGATCCGGCCGAGCGCGTCGGTCTCGATCAGCGGCCGGTCGGCGCGCAGCTCGGTGCGCCGGTCCCGGAAGACGAAGGGCACCGGGGTGCGGGTGAGCACCGCGAAGTCCTCCGGGTGCTCCTCACGCAGCAGGGCGGCGGCCCGGAAGCCGTCCACCAGGCCGGAGTCGCCGCCCTCGGCCTCGTTGCGCAGGCAGTGCAGCAGCTGGAGGGTGGGCACCGGGTCCCGGTAGGGGTTGTCGGTGTGCGGGGCGATGGCCGCGTTGGTGAAGGCCAGGTTGTTCGGGTCGGGCTCGACCCGGACGTCGAACAGCTCGCCGTAGTTGGTCACCCGGACGTGGCCGAAGCTGCGGGCCACCGCCAGCACCCGGCCCTCCACCAGCGGTACCCCGCGCAGCAGCGCGAAGCCGAACCGCCGCACGGCTCCCAGTACGGCGGCCCGCTCGGCGGGATCGGCCAGGTAGGCGGACCACTCCGCCTCCGGCGGCCCGGCCGCGAAGTCGGCGGCGGTCCAGAGCGGGCGGCCCTGCTCGGTGCGGCCGTCGTCGCCGGGGGTGCCCTCGGCGGTGAAGCCGGACGGGTACGCCGACAGGTGCCCGTCGGACCACTCGACGGTGTGCCGGCCGTCCTCCTCCACCTCCCTGCGGATCGTCAACTCCTCGGGCAGGTCGTTGATCTGGAACAGCTTCTGGCCGGTGCGCGGATCGCGGCACTCGGCACAGGGGCAGTTGTCGCGGAGCCAGTACAGGGACGTTTCCATCTCACCCTCCGGGTCAAGTTGTACAGACAACTCTCAGTGGCCCGGGTGAGATCCAGACGTCCGGCAGCTGTCCGGCCCGCGAACGGCGGCCGACACGCGGGAGCCCCCGGCCGCGGGTCGCGGTCGGGGGCTCCCGGTGTCCGGTCAGGCGCGGTACGAGGCCCAGGCGTTGGTCATCCGGGTCACCTGGCCCGGGGTGAACTGGGTCATGCAGGAGTCGTAGGTGTAGTCCATGAAGTTCTTGATCGGGTCCAGGCCCGGCTTGCCCGCGCAGGAGTCGCGGCCGGTCGGGCACTCGAACGCGGCGCTGGCCTCGGCCGGCGTGTCGCTGACCTGGTCGCCCTGGCCGTTGCAGCCGCCCTGGAAGGTGTGGTAGAGCCCCAGCCAGTGGCCGACCTCGTGGGTCGCGGTGTCGCCCTCGTTGTAGTTGGTGGCCGAGCCGCCCGGCAGCGAGGCGTCCAGCATCACCACGCCGTCGTCCTTGGGGTTCGAGTTGTAGGAGCTCGGGAACGTCGCCCAGCCCAGCAGGGACTGGCCCAGCTTGGCGGTGTAGAGGTTGAGCGCGTTGGCGCCGCCCTTGCGCAGCGAGGTCTTCATCGACTTCTCGGCGGACGAGCCCGGGGTGATCCCGTTGTACCAGCTCGAGTTGTCGGTGTAGTCGGTGGCGACCAGCTGGAACTTGAACGGCGTGGCGGTGTTGCCCGAACCCTGGCCGCCGTAGGCCGCGTTCAGCACCGCGATCTGGTTGTTGATCGCCGTCGCGCTCAGCTTGCCGGTGGTCCCGGCGTGCACCACGTGGAAGTACACCGGGATGGTGGTGGCGGCCAGCGCACCGCTGCCCGCCAGCAGGTTCTGCCCGTTGACGCTCGACTTCAGGTGCGCCACCCGGGCGTCCAGGTCGGCGTTCATCGCCTTGGCCTGCGCGTCGGTGACCGCGTTCGGCTCGGCCGTGTGCGAGGGCGCGCCCTTGGCCACCCGCGCGGCCGCGTCGCCGGAGTCGGAGCTGCACGCGGCGGCACCCGGCGCGGCCAGCACCCCGAACGAACCCGGTACGACGAACTGGCCCGCCGTCAGCAGGCCCGCCAGCGCGGCGACGCCGAGCACCCGGCTGGAGGTGGCGGAGAGGGAACGGACCGGAAGACGCATCTGCTGCTCCTGTGGTCTGTGGGGGTGTGGCGGTGAGGGGACCGCCGTGCAGCAGAGGCTACGCAGGCTCGACGTGAACGTGTCAGACCTGTTCCGGCCGTAAAATATTCTGATAGACCGTCAGTTCGCCGCAGATCTTCCCTGGTCGCGGGTCGGGTGCAGTCACTTGTTACCCGTGCGCAATCCGCCACGCTGTCCGAAAACCGTCCCTCACGCCTGCCAGGCCGCCAGCAGCTCGGCCGCGCCCAGGTGGAGATCGGGGCGGACCCCGGAGTGGAGCCCGGCCGGACAGACGGTGACCAGCCGCGCCCCGTCCGCCCCCGGGACCACCGTCCGGGCGGTGGCCAGCTGGCCCAGCTCGGCGGCGCTGACGCGCTTCCGCTCCCGCCACTTGACCGAGCCGACGGCGGTCACCAGGCCGGTGGACGGCGAGCGGGCCGCGAGGTCGTACTCGTGGACGTTGTCGCGCGTCCACCAGCTACCGATCTCCTCCGAGCCGTCGAAGCCCGGCAGTTCGGGGGCGAGCCGTCGCACGGCCTCGTGGACGAGGGGCTCGATCGCCTTCCCCCGCCAGGTGGCCCAGTCGCGCTCGAACGCGCCGATCGCGATGTCGGCCCGCCCGCGGGTGATCTGTGCGACCTGCTGCTCGACGAACCTGAACCAGAACCGCAGGTAGGGGTCGTCGATCCGGTACCTCTTGAGCCGGCCCTTCGGCGGAGCGCCGACCGGGGTGTCGGCGACCACCACGCCCTTCTGGTCGATGAGTTGGGTGAGTGCCCTGGTGGTCGCGGTCTGCGCTGCGGTGCCGGCCGACTCCGGCAGGCGGCCGACGATCTGGGAGAAGGCGGCGACGCCCACCTCGTGGCCGCCCATCGCGGAGAGCACGCGGCGGGCCTGCGGTCCTTCCGGGAACTCGGCGTCGAGGGTCCGTTGACCGGTGATCACCAGGCTGCTGTTCTCGTCCCGCAGCTCCTGCCGGACGAACTCCCCGGCGCCGCCCGCCCGTGCGCACTCCAGCAGCAGCCGGGGGTAGCCGCCGGTCACCAGGTGGGCGTCGAACGCCTCGGTCGGACCGTGGCCCGCGCCCATCGCCTCGGCGCACTCCGCCGGGTCGAACGGCTTGATCACCAGATCCCGCGCCCGGCCGAACAGCGGGCGGTCGTGCTCGGTCAGCCGCTCCATCATGGTGACGTCGGAGCCGATCAGCACCAGCATGACCGGGGTCCGTTCGAGCCGGCGGTCCCAGGCGTTCTGGAGCGTCCCCTCCAGGGTCGGGTCGGTGGCGGCGGCCCAGGGGAACTCGTCGAGGACGACGATCACCGGCTGGTCCGCGGCGGCCAGTCCGATCCGGCCCAGGGCGTCGCTCCAGGAGGACGGGGGTGTGGCGAACAGGGCCTCGGCGTTCGGGAGCCTGGTCCGCGAGGTCTCCAGGTCGGCGGTCAGGACCTGGAGCTGGGTGGCGGGGTCGGCGTTCTTCACCGCGGTGAAGTAGAGGTACGGGAGTCCGGACTCCTCCACGAACCGGGTGAAGAGGCGGGACTTGCCCACCTGGCGCCGGCCACGGACGGCGAGCATCCGGCCCTGGCCGTTCCGGCGGATGCCGTCCAGGTGCTCGGTCAGCTGCCGAAGGACGGTCTTGCGGCCGTAGAAGGACACGTGGCACCTCGGGCTAGGGCAACATACATCGAAGTATCATACATCCATGTATGTTGCCCAGTGTCCCTGACCGCTCGCCCTCAGTCGCCGATCGCCTCGGCCCAGGCCTTCTCGGCGGCCGTCAGGAAGCCCTCGTCGCCCGGGGCGTGTTCGGCGAGGGCGGTCAGGACGGAGAGCACCGTCTCCAGGGAGGCGTGCGGGCCGTAGTGGTTGACCCGGAGCATGGTGGTGGCGAGGGCTCCGCCGCCGGACTGGACCGGGAGGGAGCGGGCGGCGAGGGCGGCGGCCAGGGTGGTGGCGTCCAGGCTGAACGGGGTGAGGAGGGTGGTGGCGACCGGGGCCGCGGCGGCGTCATCCACGACGTAGGGGGAGAGCGAGCCGAGGGTGCGGACGCCGGCCCGCAGGGCCGCGGCGGCGGCGCGGTGCCGGGCGACGGTCGCGTCCAGGGTGTCGGCCTCGATCCGGTCCAGGCAGGCCTCCAGCGCGAGCATCTCCAACTGGGCCGGGGCGTGCGGCAGTACGGAGCGCCCGGCGTCCGTCCAGCGCTCCTTCCAGTCCAGCAGCGAGAGGTAGGAACGGCGCGGCGCGGCCGGGTTGGCGGTGATCCGCTCCCAGGCCCGGTCGCTGACCGAGACGGCGGACACCCCGGCCGGGCCGCCCATCGCCTTCTGGCCGCCGATCACGCAGAGGTCCACGCCCCAGGCATCGGTGTACAGCGGCTCGGCCGCCACCGAGGCGACGGCGTCCAGCATCAGCAGCGCGCCGTGGTCCCGGACCACCTCGGCGATCTCGGCGACCGGGTTGGTGTTCCCGGTGGCGGCCTCGGCGTGCACCAGCGAGACGAAGTCGATCTCCGGACGGGCCGTCAGCGCCTCGGCCACCTGAGCGGCCGTCACCGCGCCGGTGAACGGCACCGCCAGGTCCACGACCTCGGCGCCGCAGCTGCGCAGCCACCCGCCGAAGGTCTGCCCGTACGGGCCGGTGACCACGTTCAGCGCGGTGGAGCCCGGCCGCACCGCGCCGCGGATGGCCGCCTCCAGCGGCAGCAGCGCCTCGCCCTGCATGACGATCACGTCGGCCCGGGTGTGCAGCAGGGCCGCGACCCGGTCCTCGATCGCGGCGAACCGGGCCGCGCCGAGCGGCGGCAGGTCGAGGAACGGGCTCGCGGGGCTGACGGGGCTGGCGGGACTCACGGAACGGCCTTTCGTCGGGAGCGCTTCGTGGACAGTCTGCCCTGTTCGTCCCCTCGGCAGTGGGTTTCCCCGTCGGTAGAGTGCGCCCATGAGCGATGGTGCGGTGCTGCACGTCAAGGGTCGGGTGCTGGTCGGTCCGCAGGACGTCCGGGACGAACTCTGGGTGGTGGACGGCCGGGTGACGTACCGGCGGCCCGCCGCCGAGGCCCGCACGGTGCGCGGCTGGGTGCTGCCCGGCCTGGTGGACGCGCACTGCCACGTCGGACTGGACGCGCACGGCGCGGTGGACGCCGCGACCAGCGAACGCCAGGCCGTCACCGACCGGGACGCCGGCACCCTGCTGATCCGGGACGCCGGTTCGGCCGCCGACACCCGGTGGATCGACGACCGGGAGGACCTGCCGAGGATCATCCGGGCCGGCCGCCACATCGCCCGGACGCGGCGTTACATCCGCAACTACGCCCACGAGATCGAGCCAGGCGACCTGGCCGCCTACGTCCGGGACGAGGCCCGGCGCGGGGACGGCTGGGTCAAGCTGGTCGGCGACTGGATCGACCGGGACCGCGGCGACCTGGCCGCCTGCTGGCCCGGGGACGCGCTGAAGGAGGCGATCGCGGCGGCGCACGAGGAGGGCGCGCGGGTCACCGCGCACTGCTTCGCGGCCGAGTCGCTGCCGGACCTGCTGGCCGCCGGGATCGACTGCGTGGAGCACGCCACCGGCCTGACCGAGGAGTTGATCCCGGCCTTCGCCGAACGCGGCGTTGCCATCGTGCCGACCCTGGTCAACATCGCCACCTTCCCCAAGCTCGCGGCCGGCGGCGAGAGCAAGTTCCCCGCCTGGTCGGCCCACATGCGGCGGCTGCACGAGCGCCGCTACGACACCGTGGCGGCCGCGCACGACGCGGGCGTGCCGGTCTACGTCGGCACCGACGCGGGCGGCTCGCTGGCGCACGGGCTGGTGGCCGACGAGGTGGCCGAGCTGACCAAGGCCGGGTTGACCGCCGTCGAGGCGCTCTCCGCCACCACCTGGGGAGCCCGGGAGTGGCTCGGCCGCCCCGGCCTGGACGAGGGCGCCCCCGCGGATCTGGTGGTCTACGCGGAGGACCCGCGCGCGGACGTCCGGGTGCTGGCGGACCCTCAGCTGGTGGTGCTGCGGGGGCGGATCGTGCGCTGAGCGCTGTCCGCCCGTACGGATAGGCTGGGCCGTATGGGTGCACGTCCGCTGAACGAGATCGTCGAACCTGGCTGGGCCAGGGCGCTGGAGCCGGTGGCCGGCAAGGTCGCCGAGATGGGGGGCTTCCTGCGCGGCGAGCTCGCCGCCGGGCGGACGTACCTGCCGGCCGGGCCGGACGTGCTGCGGGCCTTCCAGCAGCCCTTCGACGCCGTCCGGGTCCTGATCGTCGGTCAGGACCCGTACCCCACGCCGGGGCACGCGGTGGGGCTGAGCTTCTCGGTGGCGCCGCACGTGCGGCCGATCCCGGGCAGCCTGGTCAACATCTACCAGGAGTACGGCCGCGACCTCGGCTTCCCGCCGCCCGCCAACGGCGACCTGACGCCGTGGACCCAGCAGGGCGTCCTCCTCCTCAACCGCGCCCTCACCACCGCCCCGGGCAAGCCCGCCGCCCACCGCGGCAAGGGCTGGGAGGAGGTCACCGAGCAGGCCATCCGCGCCCTGGTCGCCCGCGGCGGCCCGCTGGTCGCCATCCTCTGGGGCCGCGACGCCCGCAACCTCCGCCCCCTCCTCGGCACCGTCCCCGCGGTGGAGTCGGCCCACCCCAGCCCGATGTCCGCCGACCGCGGCTTCTTCGGCTCCCGCCCCTTCAGCCGCGCCAACCAGATGCTCGCCGACCAGGGCGCCACCCCGGTCGACTGGCGCCTCCCGTAGGCGGCATCTTCTCGGTAAACAACCCCAACGAGTGAACTAACCGACAGTGTTACTGATGTGACGGACTGTTCGGACCAGACTGGGCGGCTCATCCAGTCCGGCCAACTCCACAGGGGTCTCGTTCGTCATGCCCGTGCCCAGCACTGTTCTCCGTACCGCCGCCGCCACCGCCCTCGTCGCTTTCCTGACGGTGCCCGCCGCACACGCCGCCGAGCCGAGCCCCGGCAAGGCCAACGCCGTCACGGCCGAACTCGACCTCGACGTCAGCGTGCTGGGCCGGACGGCCGCCGTGCCGGTGAACATCTCGCTGAACAAGGTGCAGTCCCCGGCCAGCAAGGACGGCACCGCCCTGACCGCCACCGTGGCGGGCGTGGACCAGGGCCGCCCGGTCGAGCTGGTCCGTGCCGAGGTGGGGCGTTCGACCACCAAGGCCGACGGGAGCGGCGCCTCCGCGCGGGTGCAGCTGACCAAGGCCGACCTCGGGGTGCCCGGCCTGGTCGGGGCCCCGCTGCTCGCGGTCGAGGCGCTCACCGCCGAGGCGACCTGCCCGGTGGACGGGCCGCCCACCGCCAAGGTGGACTCCCCGGCCAGGATCACGGTGCTGGGCAAGCCGGTCACCCTCAAGGTCGAGGGTCCGACCAAGGTGGACGTCCCCGGCGTCGGCAAGCTGGACGTCACCTTCTCCAAGCGCGCCACCACGAGCAGCACCGCCGCGGCCTCCGCCCTGGAGGTGGAGCTGGACCTCAACCCGCTCCAGCTGAACGTCGCCAAGGTCACCGGGAAGATCACCGTCGCCTCGGTCAGCTGCGAGAAGCCCGCCCCGCGCCCCTCCGCGAGCGCCTCGCCGAGCGGTTCGCCCTCCGCCGAGCCGAGCAGGGCCAACCGCGCCGTCCCGGCCGTGGCGAGCCAGAGCCCCACCCGGTCCGGCGAGCAGCTGGCCGCCACCGGCAGCAGCGGCACCGGCACGACGGTGGCCGTCGCCGGCACCCTGCTGCTGGTCGGCGCGGTCGCGCTCCGCCTCACCCGCCGCCGCCGGGCGCACGCCCGCAGGCACTGAGGTCCCGGAATGTGCCCGTCTGACGGAATCGTCGGCCCACATTCCGGACCTGACACTGTCGGACCGTGCCGGTGCCGCTGCGGACGGTTGGTTCACATGGGCGTTACATCGGAGGAACAACCGGGAAACGGCGGCTTGCGACGCTACGCGGGCACCCACCACCCAAGCAGTGAGGTTCACCGCAATGGCGATCAAGGCCGAGTACATCTGGATCGACGGCACCAAGCCGACCGCGAAGCTCCGTTCCAAGACTCGCGTCCTGCCGAACGCCGACAAGATCCCGACCTGGGGCTTCGACGGTTCCTCGACCAACCAGGCCGAGGGCCACGCCTCGGACCGCGTGCTCGACCCGGTGAAGGTCGTCAAGGACCCGATCCGCGGCGGTGACAACATCCTCGTCCTCTGCGAGGTGCTGGAGACCAACGGCGACGCCCACGAGTCCAACACCCGCGCCGCGCTGCGCGAGGTCGCCGAGAAGTACGCCTCGCAGGAGTCGATCTTCGGCATCGAGCAGGAGTACACCTTCTTCAAGGGCTCCCGTCCGCTCGGCTTCCCGGAGGGCGGCTACCCGGCCCCGCAGGGCGGCTACTACTGCGGTGTCGGCGCCGAGGAGGTCTTCGGCCGCGAGATCGTCGAGCTGCACCTGGACCGCTGCCTGGACGCCGGTCTGGCGATCTGCGGCATCAACGCCGAGGTCATGCCCGGCCAGTGGGAGTTCCAGATCGGCCCCGTCGACGCGCTGACCGTCTCGGACGACATGTGGATCGCCCGCTACCTGCTCTACCGCACCGCCGAGGAGTTCGGCATCGACGCCACCCTGGACGCCAAGCCGGCCCGTGGTGACTGGAACGGTGCGGGTGCCCACACCAACTTCTCCACCAAGGCGATGCGTGAGGGCTACGACGCCATCATCACCGCCTGCGAGTCGCTCGGCGCCTCGCAGGAGATCGTCCTGGAGCACGTCAACCAGTACGGCGACGACATCCAGTCCCGCCTGACCGGCAAGCACGAGACCGCCCCGTGGAACGTCTACTCCTACGGCGTCTCCGACCGCGGTGCCTCGGTGCGCATCCCGTGGCAGGTCGAGGTGGACCAGAAGGGCTACATCGAGGACCGTCGCCCGAACGCCAACGTCGACCCGTACGTCGTGACCCGCCTCCTGATCAACACCTGCTGCGAGGCCCTGGAGAAGGCCGGCCAGGTCTGATCCGGCCGACGCCGCACCACGGCTGACCGAGTGTCACGGAGACCCGCTCACCCCCGGGGGGAGAGCGGGTCTCCGCCGTTCCCCGCCATCCCTGCCATCCTTGCCGGCATGGACGACTTCACCCCCGACCAGCTCGCCCGCGGCCGGGCCCTGCGCCGGGCCCAACTGCCCTGGGCGCTCGGAGCCCGCGCGGTCGGTCTGCTGCTCCCGCTCGTGCTCGGCCTGACCCCCGCCGGGGCCGGGCTGGTCTCCTGGGCCGGGGGCCTGTTCGGGGGCTCGCGCACCGCCGAGGTGCTCGCCGGGGTGGCGGCCCTGGTGCTTCTCTCCCAGCTCGCCGGGCTCCCGTTCGGGGCGCGGCTGCGGGAGGTCCGCCGCGGGTACGGGCTGGTCACCCAGGGCTGGGGCGGCTGGGCGGTCGACCAACTGCGCGGCCTGGCGCTGAGCCTGCTGCTCGGCCTCCCGCTCGGGTACGGCCTGTACGCCCTCACCGACCGTTCCCCGGACGGCTGGTGGCTGCCCGCCGCCGGGGCGGCGGCCGTGCTGGTGGTGCTGCTGTCCTTCCTCTTCCCGCTGCTGGTGGAGCCGCTGTTCAACCGCTTCACCCCGCTGCCCGAGGGCGAACTGCGCACCGAGCTGCTGGAGTTGGCGCGCCGGGACGGCATCCGGGTGCGCGAGGTGCTGGTCGCCGACGCCTCCCGGCGCACCACCGCGCTCAACGCCTACGTCTCCGGCTTCGGCGCCACCCGGCGGATCGTCTGCTACGACACCCTGCTGGCCACCGCCGACCCGCGCGAGACCGAGCTGGTGGTCGCGCACGAGCTCGGCCACGTGAAGCACCGGGACGTCCTCACCGGCACCACCCTCGCCGCCCTCGGCGCAGCCCTCGCGGTCGTCCTGCTCGGCCTGCTGACCTCCTGGCAGCCGCTGCTCACGGCCGCCGGGGCCGACTCGGCGGCCGACCCGCGCTCGCTCTTCCTGTTCGCCGCCTGCGGGGCACTGCTCTCCGCCGTGGCCGGGCCCGCCCAGTGCGCCGCCAGCCGCCGGATCGAGAGCCGGGCCGACCGGCACGCCCTCGAACTCACCGGCGACCCGGCGCAGTTCATCGCCATGCAGCGCCGCCTCGCGGTCACCAACGTCGCCGACGTGGACCCGCCGCGCTGGGTCGTCCTGCTCTTCGCCACCCACCCCACCACCACGGCCCGGATCGCCGCCGCCCGGGCCTGGACGGCGGCGTAGCGGCCTCGCGGGGGTCAGCGCAGGTCGACCGAGCGGATCGGGGTGGAGTTCAGCAGCGAGGCCAGCTGGCCGTCGCCCTCGGAGATCGCGTGCGCGGTGCAGTTGCCCAGCACGCGGCCGCCCGGCAGGTCCGGGGTGAGGAAGGCCGCCATCGCCAACCCCTGCTGGGTGCCCAGCTTGCCGACCTCCTCGCAGGAGGTGTCCAGCGCACCCTGCAGCCCGTTCTCCTCCTGCACGGCCTGGGCGGTGGCGGGAGCGAAGGCCAGCGCGGCCAGGGTGGCGGCGGTCACGGCGGTCGCGGCCTTACGGATCATCAGAGCAGCCTCTCGGAAAGCGGTTCGCGGTCGCCCCCGATCATCCCGCCCGCCGCACCCCCGTCCCCCCGAAGTCCGGCCCTCCCGGCCCGACTTCGCCGTCAGGGGTGACGCTCCCTCACCCGTACGGTGGATCCCCGGCCGCCGCGGCTGATCAACTCGTTTGACCCGCGCGGACCCGCCGGTCACGATGCACGGCGTGACCGTCGAACGGAAGGCCGACCCCGCTGCGGACCTCCCCCTGCTCCTCCTCGACGTGGACGGCCCGCTCAGCCCCTACACCGCCGACCCGGACCACTGTCCGGGAGGCTACGCCCCGCACCCGGTCCGTCCGCTCTCCGCGCGGCTGCCCCGGACGGTTCGGCTGAACCCGGCGCACGGCCCCGCGCTGCGCGCCCTGCCCTACCGGCCGGTCTGGTGCACCAGTTGGCAGGGGGAGGCCAACGCCTGGATCTCCCCGCTCCTCGGCCTGCCCGAACTCCCGTACGTGGACTGGCCGTCCGCGCACAGCGGCGATCCCGACGGGTTGCACTGGAAGACCCGGCGGATCGTCGAGTGGGCCGCCGGACGGCCGTTCGCCTGGGTGGACGACGAGCTGGAGCCGCGGGATGCCGAGTGGATCGAGGCGCACCATCCGGGGCCCGCGCTGACGGTGTGGGTGGACCACCGCCACGGGCTCGGCGAGGCGCACTTCGGGCTGCTGGCGGAGTGGGCCGGAGGCCTGCGCGGTGGGGCTGAGTAGGGTGGGTGGGACAGAGTGTCGGGACAGCAGTGGGAGCAGACGTGAGTGAGCCGGCCGGCAGTGCCCTCCAGCGGGAGATCGCCCGGGAGCTCGAGGTCGCGGAGGCGTTCGAGGCCGAGGCGGAGATCGAGCGGCGGGTGGCCTTCCTGGCCGAGCGGCTGACCTCCACCGGGCTGCGGTCGCTGGTGCTGGGGATCAGCGGCGGGGTGGACTCGACCACCGCCGGCCGGCTCTGCCAGCTGGCCGTCGAGCGGGCCCGGGCGGCGGGGCACCAGGCGGAGTTCTACGCGATGCGGCTGCCCTACGGGGTGCAGGCGGACGAGAAGGACGCGCAGCTGGCGCTCTCCTTCATCGAGGCCGACCACGTGCTGACCGTGGACGTGAAGCCCGCCAGCGACGCCATGCTGGCCGCCGTGCTGGCCGGCGGCACCGCCTTCCGGGACGCCCACCACCAGGACTTCCTGCTCGGCAACGTCAAGGCCCGCCAGCGCATGATCGCCCAGTACGCGGTGGCCGGTGCCCACGACGGCCTGGTGGTCGGGACCGACCACGCGGCCGAGGCGGTCTCCGGCTTCTTCACCAAGTTCGGTGACGGCGCCGCCGACCTGGTGCCGCTGACCGGCCTGACCAAGCGCCGGGTGCGCGCCGTCGCGGACGCCCTCGGCGCCCCGGCCGAGCTGGTCTGGAAGGTGCCGACCGCCGACCTGGAGAACCTCGACCCGGGCAAGGCCGACGAGGACGCGCTCGGCGTCACCTACGACGAGATCGACGACTTCCTGGAGGGCAAGCCGGTCGACGCGGCCTCCTTCGAGAAGATCGTCAACCGCTACCGGCTGACCGACCACAAGCGCCGCCTCCCGATCGCCCCCTGAAGTCCCGGGCCCGCCGCCTCCCTTGACGCGCCGTCCGCCCGGCCGTGACCCTGTGACCTCCGCAGGAACGACACGGGGGACCCAGATGCCCGACACCAGAAGCCTCGCCAAGGGCGCCAACGCCCCGCTCACCGGACCGGAGGTGACCGTCACGGTCACCTCCGGCGGGGTGGCGGTGGACGTCTCGGCGCTGCTGGTCGACGAGCGGGGCAAGGTCAGGACCGACCAGGACCTGGTCTTCTTCAACAACCCGCACCGCGACGGCGTGCGCCTGGACGGGGCACGGATCACCGCCCGGCTGGCCGAGCTCCCCACGGAGGTGGCTGCCGTGGTGGTGGTCGCCAGCGTGGACGTGGAGCTGCCCGGCACCACCTTCCGGCCGGAGACCACGCCCTCGGTGCGGATCGGCGACGGGACGGCGGCGGAGCTGGAGTTCGTCCCGCCGGGGATGGCGGACGGCGAGACGATCCTGGTGCTGGCCGAGCTCTACCGGCGCGGCACGCTCTGGAAGGCCCGCGCCGTCGGCCAGGGCTACGCGGGCGGGCTGGCCGCGCTGGCCACCGACTACGGCGTGAGCGTCGAGGACGAACCCGCACCGGCCGCTCCCGAACCCGCCGTCGCCCCCACCCCCACCCCCACCCCCGCTCCCGCGGTCGCCCCCGCTCCTGCGGTCCTCCCCGCTCCTGCGGTCACCCCCGCTCCTTCCGTCGCTCACACTCCCGCCCTCGCCGCCCCCGCGATCAGCCTGGAGAAGGTCGCCGCCGTCGCCCCCGCGCTGCTGACGAAGTACCAGAGCGCCGGGGCCTCCCTGCAGCGGCTCGGGCTCGCCGGACAGCGGGCGGCCGTCTACCTGGTGCTGGACTACTCGGGCAGCATGGGGCGCTTCTACGACCGCGGCGACGTCCAGGTCTTCGCCGAGCAGGTGCTCGGCCTGGCGGCCAACCTCGACGACGACGGCACCGTCCCGCTGGTGCTCTTCTCCCACACCATCGCCAAGACCACCGAGCTCGAACTCGCCACCCACCAGGGCCGGATCAACGAGGTCCGCGAGGGCGTCTTCATGGGCGGCACCAACTACGCCCCGGCCATCAAGGCCGTCACCAAGCTGCACGAGCGCCGCGCCCCCGGGACCCCGGCGCTGGTGGTCTTCCAGACCGACGGCGACCCCTCGGACGGCGGTGCCACCCGGCGGGCCCTGAAGTCGGCGTCCAAGCAGCCGCTGTTCTGGAAGTTCGTCGGCTTCGGCCGCCGCGAACAGCTCGGCTTCCTGGCCGGGTTGGACGACCTGGACGGTCGCAAGGTGGACAACGCCGACTTCTTCGCGGCCGGCGACGACCCGCGCTCCTGGCAGGAGGACGCGCTCTACGACGCCCTGCTGGAGGAGTACCCGCGCTGGCTGACCGAGGCCACGGCGCTGGGGATCGTGCGCCGGGCCTGAGGTGAGCAGGGGTACTCACGACCGCCGTGGGACGGGTGCGGCATGATCGGCACGACCGTGCCGCACCCCTCGTGAACCGGAGCCCCGCCGTGAGACGCCTGCTGCTGCCCGCCCTCGCCGGCCTGCTCCTGACCACGGCCGCCTGCGGCAGCCGTCCGGCGCCGACCGGCCCCGGGGCGATGGTGCCCCCGGTCCAGCCCTCCGCCGCGCAGCGGGCGGCCGAGGCGCTGGCCGAGCACGACGCGCGCTTCCCGGAGGTGGCGCGGCGCTGTGCCGCCGTCACTGACGCCACCGCGACGCCCACCGCGACGCCCACTGCGGCCACCGGCGGCGGCCCCGCGCCGGAGAACCCCAAGTACGCGGAGAACCACGCCTTCAAGACCACCCTCGGACTCTCCGCCACGGCCCGCTGCCGGGGCGAGGCGCACGCCGCCCGCCTGGTGGCGGCGCTTCCGCGCGACGGGATGGCGGCGGGGGAGGCCTCGGTGCGGGCCACGGTGGAGAACCTCGGCTACCCGCGCGAGATCGTCCAGGTCCAACTGGACTACGCGCCGGGGCTGCTGGCCCTCTTCGTCCCGGGCGTCGGGCCGTGCGTGACGGTCCGTTTCGGGCCGACCGTGAACGCCGAGGTGCACGGCGTCTACATGGAGGGCGGCTGCCTCGAACCCAAGGGCGGGCACTGACCACCCGTCAGGGCAGCAGCTCCTGGAGCACCGCGACGAAGGCGTCCGTGGTGGCCTCGTCCCGGACCGCGATCCGCAGCCAGTCCGGGCCCAGGCCCGGGAAGGTGTCGCCGCGGCGGAGCGCGTAGCCGGCCCCGCGCAGGCGCTCGCGCAGCGCGGCGGCGCCGGGGACGTGGACGAGGAGGAAGGAGGCGGCCGGCTCCCCGTGCACGGTGACGGCCGGGAACTCCGCCAACCGGGCCAGCAGATGGGCGCGTTGGGCCGCGATGGTGTGGGCGGCGGCCTCCGCCTCGGCCAGCGCGGCGGGGGTGCTGCACGCCTCGGCGGCGGCCAGCGCGGGGGTGGAGACCGGCCAGAGCGGCTGGGCGGCGGCGAGGCGGGCGATCAGCCCGGCGGGGCCCAGCACGTAGCCGATCCGCAGTCCGGCCAGGCCCCAGGTCTTGGTCAGACTGCGCAGCACCACCACCTCACCGGGCAGGCCGCGCAGGCCGGCCAGGCTCTCGCGCTCGCCGGGGACGGTGTCGACGAAGGCCTCGTCCACCACCAGGGTCCGGCCGGGGCGGGCGAGGGCGGCGAGGGTGGCGGCGGGGTGCAGGACCGAGGTGGGATTGGTCGGGTTGCCGACCACCACCAGGTCGGCCTCCTCGGGGACGGCGCCGGGGGTGAGGCGGAAGCCGTCGGCGGGGGAGAGCAGCACCCGGCCGACGCGGTGCCCGGCGTCGCGCAGTGCCGCCTCCGGCTCGGTGAACTGCGGGTGCACCACCACGGCGTGACGGGGCGCCAGCACCCGGGCCAGCAGCACGAACGCCTCCGCCGCCCCCGAGGTCAGCAGCACCTCCTCCACCGGCCGCCCGTGCCGCCCCGCGACGGCGGCCCTGGCCCGGCTCCCCTCGGGGTACGCCGCCAGGTCGCCCAGCGTCGCGGCCAGCCGCTCCCGCAGCCACTGCGGCGGCGTCCCGGTCCGCACGTTCACCGCCAGGTCCACCAGCCCGGCCGCCCGCACCTCCGCGTCCCCGTGATGCCGCAGATCCGGCTCCCCGCCGGGCCCTCCCGGGAGGGCCGTGCCGGGCTCCGCCGTGTCAGGTCCGGTCCCCGTCGCGGTGCTTCCGTGCCCGTTCCCCTCGGCGGCCCTGGCCGGGCCCGGCGTCGCGATGGCGACGGTGGCGCGGGCGGAGCGGTGCTTGGGGGCGAGCAGGCGGGCGCCGGTGCCGGCGGCGAGCAGGGCGGCGGCTTCGGCCACGCTCGGGGTGCCGACCGCCGCCGCGGCCGTCCCGGAGGGGTGCGGGACCGGGACGGCGGCGAGCTGCTCGGCGGGGTAGCCGGTGAGCGGGACGGCGAGGGCGGCGGCCGCCGCGAGCAGCCCGGCCTCGGCGGTCTTGGCGCTGACGGTGGCCAGCCGGGCCACGTCGCGGCGGTCGCGGCCGAGGCCGGCCAGGGTGGCGTCGATCAGGGCCAGCACCTCGGCTCCCGGCACTCCGCTGCCGCCGCCGACGCCGATGACCAGGGAGGGCTGCTGCACGGGGGGCTTCTCCGGACTCCTGACGACCGATGGACCGCCGGAATCCCATCACGCCTGGCCAGAGGCGGTCAATGCCGCTCAGTCGGCCGTGGCGACCGTCACCTCGGGCCGGTGGTGCACCGGGAAGTTGACCGAGTTGGCGATGAAGCAGGCCCGGTTGGCGTCGGCGTGCAGGGCGATCGCCTTCTCCACCATGCCGGGCTCGGTCACCACCACCCGGGGCCGCAGCTCCGCCTCGGTGAAGCGCCCGTCCCCGGCCCCCTCGACCATGGTGCCGACCGGCTCGTCCACGTAGGCGGTGACCACCACCTTGTTCACCGCGCAGAGGTGCAGGTAGGAGAGCAGGTGGCACTGGGAGAGCGCGGCGAGCAGCAGCTGCTCCGGGTTCCAGCGGGAGGGGTCGCCCCGGAAGAGGGGGTCGGAGCTGCCGATGATGGTCGGCAGGCCCTCGGCCGCGACTTCGTGGGAGCGCTCGTAGGCGCGGTAGTTCGCGGTGCCGGCGCCGGTGTTCCCGGTCCAGGTCACGGCGAGGGTGTAGGTGTGCTGACGGCTCATCACGTCTCCGGAGGGTGCGGGGTGGTCGTGAGGTCTGGACCTGTCGGCCCTGGTCGCTGCATCAGTTCAGTTGTGTGGAACGGCAGTTCAGAGGGGGTGTGACGGTCTGTCGTTCACGAGACCGCCATGGGGGTTTCACCCGTCGATATGCGGTACGACTAATATCCATCCGTCAGAGTCCTATCAGATTCGACCAGTTGTGAACGACTGGTGCCACGTCCGAAGGAGCTAGCCCTGCGCACGCGCGCTTCCAGCCGGATCGTCACGGGCCGACTGTCGCTCCGCGCGACCCTGCTCGTGCTGGCCATTGTCCCCGGGCTGGCGCTGGCCGCCCTCTGGGCGGTCACCAGCGGACAGCTCCTCTTCGACTTCCAGCGCCAGGCGGCCCAGGGCCTGCTCGCGCAGGAGGCCGGTCAGCCGTCCAACATCGTGTACTACAACCTCCAGGAGGAGCGGCGCCTGAGCGCCGACGTCCTGGCCACGCACAGCGGGGTCAACGACGCGCTGCGGGCGCAGCGGGTCAAGACCGACCAGGCCATCGCCGACTTCCAGAAGCTCTCGGGAGTGTCGGCCGACGACGCGCCCGAGGAGGTCCGCGAGGCGGTCCGGCAGGCCCGGCAGGCGATCAACCAGCTGCCCGCCCAGCGGGCCCTGGTGAACAGCGGCAGCGAGCAGCAGCAGGCCGCCGTCTACGGCTACTACACCGACCTGATCGCGGTGGACCTCAAGCTGTTCTCCGCGCTCAGCCACGTCGACAACGGCCGGATCACCACCATCTCCCAGCCGCTGGTGAACCTGTTCTGGGCCAAGGAGATGATCTCCCGCTCGGACGCGCTGCTGGCCCGCGGCTGGCCGAGCGGCTCGCTCGCCCCCGACGACCACCTCCTGCTGCGGCAGGCGATCGCCGAGCAGACCTTCCAGTTCAACACCCAGGTCGCGCCCTACCTCCCGGCCGAAGAGACCGCGATGTGGCAGCAGATCGCCACCGGCCAGTCCTGGCAGGCCAAGACCCGGGCCGAGCAGGAGCTGCTCAAGCAGGCCGCCCCCGGCCGCGACGGCCGGATCGCGCTGACCGTCGACCGGGACGTCTGGCGCCAGTCGGTCGACGCCATCACCCCGCAGCTGGTCGCGCTGCTGGAGCACCGCACCGGGCTGGTGGTCGAGGAGGGCAAGGGCAGCATCATGTCCCTCGCGCTGCGGCTGCTGCTGACCACCGTGGTCGGCCTGATCGCGGTGGTCGCGGTCGCGATCACCAGCTGGCGGCTCACCCGCACCCTGCGCCGCCGGATCGGCCGGCTCCAGGAGCAGGCCGAGGAGCTGGAGAACACCCTGCCCGCCGTGGTCGAACGCCTCGGCAACGGTGAGCAGATCGACGCCGAGGAGCAGGCCCGGGCGATCGAGCCCGATCCCTGGGCCCGTACCGAGGACGAGCTGGCCAAGCTGGCCGAGGCCTTCAACCTGGCCCGCGCCAGTGCGATCCAGGCCGCCGTCGCCCAGGCCGACCAGCACCGCGGCTTCGAGCGGCTGCTCCAGCGGATCGCCCGCCGCACCCAGCTGCTGATCGGTCAGCAGCTGAAGAAGCTGGACGAGTTGGAGCGCCGGCACGAGGACCCGGAGATCCTGGAGGGCCTCTTCGACCTCGACCACCTCACCGCGCGCCTGCGCCGCTACGAGGAGAACCTGGTGATCCTGGCCGGCGGCACCCCGCACCGCCGCTGGCGCAAGCCGGTCCCGCTGCTGGACGTGATGCGCGCCGCCCAGGGCGAGGTGCAGGACTACCGCCGGGTCGTCATCGACCTGGACGGCAGCCCCTGGCTCTCCGAGCGCGCCGTCGGTCCGGTGGCCCACGTGCTCGCCGAGCTGATCGAGAACGCGCTCAGCTTCTCCCGCCCGCCGAACCCGGTCGAGCTCCGGGCCGGCCGGGTCAGCCGGGGCGTGGCGATCGAGGTCGAGGACCGCGGCCTCGGCATGGACGAGGACCAGATCGACGAGGCCAACCGCCTGATGACCCGTCCGCCCCGCACCGACGTGCTGGCCCGCGGCGACGACATCCGGCTCGGCTTCTACGTGGTGGCCCGCCTGGCGGCGCAGCACGGCCTGCGGATCGAGTTCCGCCAGTCGGCCTTCGGCGGCACCCGGGTCGTGGTGCTCGTCCCGGAGGAGCTGATCGTCCCGGACCCGACGGTCCGCCCGCTCGCCGTCGCCCCGCAGCAGGACGGCGGCCTGCCCACCCGCTCGCGCGGCCAGGCGCTGGCCGGCGTCACCGCCATCGGCGGCGCCGACCGGTACGCCACCGTCGAGCCGCTCCCGCAGCTCGGCGGGCCGCCGGCGACACCGTTCGGGGAGCAGGTGACGGTCCGTCACGACCTCCCCGCGCTGCCCGCGGGGTTCGCCGCCCCGGAGCCGTTCCGCGCGGAGCCGTTCCAGCCGGAGCCGTTCCAGCCGGATCCGTTCCAGCCGCAGGCACACCAGCCGCAGCCCTACGAGCCCGCGCCGTTCCAGCCGGAGCCCCACCGCCCCGAGCCGCAGTGGCAGGCCGAGCCGTACGGGGCGGAGTCGTACGGGACCGGGCCGTACGCGGCGGAGCCGCACCGCACCGACCCCGAGCACGTCCGGCCCGAGCCCCACCAGCCGGAGCCGTACCGCCCGGAGCCGGTGTCCGACCTTCCGGGCGGCGAACCGCCGCTGCCCCGCCGGGTCCGCCAGGCCAGCCTGGTGGACGAGCTGCGGATCGACCTCGACGGTCCGCAGCCCGCCCCCGTGCCGCCCCGTTGGGACGAGAACCCGCTGTTCCGACCGGCCCCCCCGACGGGCCGGAGCAGCCATCGGTGCGTTCCAGCGGCGGTCCCGGGAGGCCCGCTCCGGTGACACCGGAAACCACCACACCACCATCCCGACGAGAGAAGACCGGACATGACGACGCGTACAACCGCCACCCACCAGGACCTCGACTGGCTGCTGGACGGCCTGGTGGACCAGGTGGCCGGGACGAGGCACGCCGTCCTGCTGTCCGACGACGGCCTGGTGGTCAGCCACTCCCGCACCATCGACCGCTCCGACGCCGAGCGGCTGGCTGCCGTCGCCACCGGCCAGCAGAGCCTGGCCCGCGGCGTCGGCCAGCTGTTCAACGGCGGGCCGGTGCACCAGGTGATCGTCGAGCTGGCCGAGCTCTGGCTGTTCGTCATCGCCGCCGGGCAGGGCACCCACCTGGCCGTCGTCGCCTCCCAGGACGTCGACGCCGAGGTGATGTCGCTGGCCATGCACAACCTGGTGCAGCAGGTCGGCCAGAAGCTCGGCGCCGCCGCCAGCGCGGCGAGTTCGACGCGTTCGCCGCCCGGAGCGGGCAGCGCGGGTGACCTCCTACTGGGACGAGGAGGAGGGCGACGACGGTGCGGACAGCATGGTCCGGCCGCTACACCATCACCTCCGGCCGCACCGTGTCCGAGCGGGACGACCTCACCCTGATCACCCTGCTCACCAGCGTGCCGGCACCGGTCGACGCCTACGGCGCGCCGGCCCGGCCCGGCCGGCTCCAGCCGGAGCACCGGATGATCCTGGACCGCTGCCGCCGCCCCGCCGCGGTGGCCGAGGTCGCCGCCGACCTGGACCTGCCGGTCTCGGTGACCAAGATCCTGCTCGGCGACCTGGTCGAGCAGGGGCTGCTGACCGCCCGCGCCCCGATCTCGGTGGCCCGGGCCGCCGGCGGGGCCGACCGGAGTCTGCTGGCCGCCGTACGCGAAGGCCTGAGGAGGCTTTGAGATGACGACCACTCAGGCGGGCGCCAACGCCGTCAAGATCCTGATCGCCGGCGGCTTCGGCGTCGGCAAGACCACCATGGTCGGGGCCGTCAGCGAGGTCGCCCCGCTGCGCACCGAGGAGTACCTCACCACCGCCAGCGTCGGCGTGGACGACCTGGCCGGGGTCGGCCAGAAGGAGACCACCACCGTCGCCCCTGGACTTCGGCCGGATCACCGTCAGCCCGAGCTGGTGGTCTACCTGTTCGGCACCCCCGGGTCAGGAAACGGTTCTGGTTCATGTGGAACGACCTGGTCAACGGCGCGCCCTCGGCCGGGGTGGTCATCGCCGACACCCCGCCGACGCTGGAGACCAGCTTCGCCTCGATCGACTTCTTCGAGAGCCGCGGCATCCCGTTCGTGGTGGCGATCCAACTGCTTCCACGGCGTCAACACCCGCACCCCGGACGAGATCCGGGGCCGCCGCTCGACCTCGACCCGCACGTCCCGATGCTGGTCGGCGACATCCGCGAACGGCCCTTCGGCCGGGACGTGCTGCTCGCCCTGGTCGACCACCTGATGGCCCTCCCCGTCGCCTGACCCCGTCCCCCGCGAACCTCCCCCGAACCAACGGAGACACCCCATGGCACAACCCCTGCGCGTCCTCGTCCACGGCGGCGGCATCGGCGGCCTGAGCCTCGCCGTCGCCCTCGCCCGACGTGGCCACACCGTCGAGGTCGCCGAGGTGCGCGATGAGCTCGACGCGCTCGGCGTCGGCATCATCCAGCCCTCCAACGCGCTGCACGTGATGCGCGAACTCGGCGTCCTGGACGACTGCCTGAAGGCCGGCTTCGAGTGGGAGGTGCTGACCATCTGCGACCCGGCCGGCGCCACCCTGGCCAAGATCCCGCAGCCCCGGATGGACGACGCCCCCCGCCAACAACGGCATACCCCGCCCCGCCCTGGCCGGGCTGCTCGGCCGGGCCGCCGCGGAGGCCGGCGCCACGGTGCGCTTCTCCACCACCGTCGCCGAACTCGCCGACGACGGCGAGGGCGTGGACGTCACCCTCTCCGACGGCACCGCCGGCCCGCTACGACCTGGTGGTCGGCTTCGACGGGATCGGCTCCCCGCTGCGCACCCGCCTGTACGGCGAGCGCTACCGCCCCCGAGTACACCGGCTTCGCCAACTGGCGGGTCACCGTGCCCCGGCAGCCCGAGGTGCAGGGCGTGGTGATGAGCACCGGGAACCAGGCCGCCAAGGCCCTGCTCACCCCGATCACCGACGACCTCATGTACCTGGGCGCCGTGTTCGCCGAGACCGAGGACTTCCGCCCGGACCCGGAGCGGGCCCACGAGCAGCTCGCCGAGCGCCTGGCCGGCTTCTCCGGCCCGGTCGCCGAGGCGCTCGGCCACGTCACCGACCCGGCCGCCGTGGTCTACTCCCGGATCTCCCAGGTCACCGTCGACGAGCCCTGGCACGTCGGCCGGGTGGTGCTGGCCGGCGACGCCGCGCACGCCTCCACCCCGCACCTCGCCCAGGGCGCCGCGATGGCCGTCGAGGACGCCCTGGTGCTCGCCCAGGAGCTGGACGCCGCCGAGTCCGTGCCCGCCGCCCTGGCCGCCTGGGAGGCCCGCCGCCGCCCGCGCGCGATGTTCGTGCAGTCGCTCTCCCGCGCCGTCCTCAAGCAGGAGACCGGCACCCCCACCACCCCCGAGGAGGACGAGCTCCTCAAGATCGGCATCCCCGGCGCCGCCCACGTCCTGGTGAAGCCCTACTGACGCACTCCCCGGCAGGGGGCTGTCCGGCCGATAACCGGTGGACAGCCCCCGTCCGGTGGGCGAGCATCCGTGCGTGACAGAACGATCAGCCCCGTGGACCTCCGCCCCCGACGCCCCGCTCCAGGTCAGCCTGGTGCAGGTGCCCCGCCCCGTGATGGGCCTCCTGATGGAGGGTGACCTCACCGCCGCCGTCGCCGAGTTGGGCCTGCCGTTGGCCGACTACGCCGCGGACGAGAAGATGCGCGGCACCTGGCGCCGCCGCTACCACCAGATCGCCGACGACCCCCACCAGCGCCGACTGGGTCACCCGGGCCGCGCTCTCCGGCGAGGTTTTTTACTTTTTTTCTTTCTTTTTTTTCCGATCCGGCGCCCGACGGCCGCCCCCTGGCGCCTGCCGGCCCGCCCCCCAGCCCGCCCCGCCACCCCTCCCCAGCTCCCGCCCCCGGCCCAACCGCCAACCGGCGCCACCGGCCTCCGCTTACCACTCGCGAGTTCGCCGACCGACCTGGCCCTTCCCCCGCAGACCTGGCCCGCCCGCCCGCCAGCCCTCGCCCCGCTCGGTGCCGCGCGCCGCCGCCCCCCGCCAGCACGCGGCTCCAGCCGGCGTCCCGCTCCCCACCCCCCGCCCGCATGCGCGCCCCAGGGATCCCGGGCTTGTTTTGGCGGACCTCGACACTGCGCGGCTTGGTCCATCCCGGGAGACTCCACTGCCTGGGCTGTCTTCATGCCGGCCCGACCCCAACGGCCCCCGCCCTGGCAGCCAGACCGCCGCCACAAGCCCCACCGCACGCCCCCGCACCCCCCCCGCTCCAACCCCGCCGCCGCCCCGGCATTCCACGGCCCGACCGGGACGAGCCGCGGCCATGGTCTCCGAGGTCGGCCTACGGGTCGACCCGACACACCGCCGCCGCGGCTACGCCAGTGCATCCTCGCGCCTGATCCGGCAGGCGGAGGCCGAAAACGGGACGTGTGAACCGTCGTCCGCCGCCACCATCAGCCCCGACAACGAGGCCTCCCTCGCCACCGTCGCCGCCTTCGGCTTCACCCACGTCGGCGAACAGTGGGACGAGGAGGACGGCCTGGAGCTGATCTACGAACTCCCGCTCCGGTAGCGCCCCTTCGGGAAGAACGTGATGCTTCGGGGGCGCGAGGAACTGCGCGAAGCGGAAGGCACAGACCCGTGTGCCGGGTACGGAGATGCACTTGCACGTGAGCGTCCGTACCCGGCACACGGGTCGCCGCTCCCGTCTCGCGCAGTTCCTCGCGCCCCTAAACCC
>NZ_BAAAYB010000029.1:0-78167 GCF_039535905.1 Kitasatospora albolonga
ACGTCCAGCACGACCGGCTGGTCGCCTACCTGACCGCCACCGAGGCGCTGGACCCGGCCGAGCTGCGCCGGCACGCCGCCGAGTGGCTCCCGGACTACATGGTGCCCGCCGCCTTCGTGCAGCTGGACGCCCTGCCGCTCACCCCCAACGGCAAGCTGGACCGGCGCGCCCTGCCCGCCGTCGAACTGCCGGGCCGGGAGGGCGGACGGGCGCCGCGCAACGCCCGCGAGGAGCTGCTCTGCGGCATCTACGCCGAGCTGCTCGGCGAGGAGGCCGTCACCATCGACGACTCCTTCTTCGACCTCGGCGGCCACTCCCTGCTGGTCACCCGCCTGATCAGCCGGGTCCGCACCGCGCTCGGCGCCGAACTCACCGTCAAGGCGGTGTTCGAGGCCCCGACCGTGGCCGAGCTGGTCCACCACCTCTCCACCACCGACACCTCCCGCCCCGTCCTGCGCCGCTCCGCCGACCAGGGCCCGAGCGCCCCGCTCTCCCCCGCCCAGGCCCGGCTCTGGTTCCACCAGCAGGCCCAGGGCGCCGCGAGCACCGCGTACAACTTCCCGTACGCGATCCGGCTGGCCGGGGAGCTGGACCGGGCCGCCCTGGAGCAGGCCCTGGACGACGTGATCGCCCGGCACGAGGTGCTCCGCACCGGGTACCAGGAGGTCGGCGGCGAGCCGCGGCAGGTCGTCCGGGTGCCCGAACTCGCCCGCCCCGTCTGGACCTTCGCGGAGCTCGACCAGGACGGCCTGCGGGCCGAACTCGCCCGGGCCGGCGACCTGCCGTTCGACCTGGCCGCCGACCTGCCGCTGCGGCCGTACCTCTACCGGCTCGGCGAGCAGGAGCACGTGCTGCTGCTGGTGCTGCACCACATCGCCACCGACGGCTGGTCGCTCGGCCCGTTCAGCCGGGACCTGGCCACCGCCTACCGGGCCCGCCGGGACGGCGCGGCACCCGGTTGGAAGCCGCTGCCGGTGCAGTACACCGACTACACCCGCTGGCAGCAGGCGCTGCTGGGCGCCGACGAGGGCCCGGAGAGCCTGCTCAGCCGTCAACTCGCCCACTGGCGCGAGACCTTGGCCGGCCTGCCGGACGAGGTCACCCTGCCGCTGGACCGGCCCCGCCCGGCGGCGCCCACCCAGCAGGGCGCGGCGGTCAGCCTGACCAGCTCCCCCGAGCTCCAGGCCCGGCTGCTCGCCTTCACCCGGGAGCGGCACGTCACCCTCTACATGGCCGCGCAGGCCGTGCTGGCCGCGCTGCTCTCCCGGCTCGGCGCCGGCACCGACGTCCCGATCGGCACCGCCACCGCCGGGCGCACCGACGACGCGCTGGACGACCTGGTCGGCTTCTTCGTCAACACCCTGGTGCTGCGCACCGACGTCTCCGGCGAGCCGGGCTTCGCCGAGCTGGTGGACCGGGTCCGGGAGACCGACCTGGCCGCCTTCGCCCCACCAGGACGTGCCCTTCGAGCGCCTGGTGGAGGAGCTCAACCCGGCCCGCAGCCTGGCCCGCCACCCGCTGTTCCAGGTCATGCTGCTCGCCCAGCCCCCGGTCTCCGCCACCGGCGGCGGAGAGGGCTTCGCCGACCTGACGGCCCGTCCGGTCCCGGTCGGCACCAGCACCGTCAAGTTCGACCTCACCCTGGCCGTCACCGAGACCCCGGAGGGGCTGCGGCTCAACGCCGACTACGCCACCGAACTGCTGGACGCCGGGACGGTGGAGCGCCTGCTGGAACGCTTCCTGCGCCTGCTGGAGGCCGCCCTCGACGCCCCGGAGGTGCCGGTCGGCCGGCTCGACCTGCTCGGCGAGGAGGAGCTCCGGACCGTGCTGCACGGCTGGAACGACACCGCCGTGCGCTTCCGCACCGACCGCCGGGTGCCCGAGGTGATCGCCGAGCACGCCCGGCTGACGCCGGACGCACCGGCCCTGGAGTGCGGCGACCGCATCCTCTCCTACCGCGAACTCGACACCTCCGCGAATGAGTTGGCCCACCACCTGATCGCCCGGGGAGTGCGCCGGGGCGACCTGGTCGGGGTCTGCCTGGGCCGCGGCACCGAGCAGGTGGTCACCCTGCTGGCCGTGCTGAAGGCCGGCGCGGCCTACGTCCCGCTCGACGCCTCCTACCCTGCCGACCGCCTCGCCTACATCGCCGAGGACGCCGGGCTCCGCCTGGTGGTCACCGAACCCGCCCTGGCCGGGCGCCTCTCAGGGCCCGAACTCCTGCTCCACGGCGAGCAGTCGGGCTCCCCCACCACCGACCCGGGCGTGACCGTGCACCCGCGCGACGCCGCCTACGTGATCTACACCTCCGGCTCCACCGGACGCCCCAAGGGCGTGGTCTGCGAGCACGCCGGGCTGACCAACCTCACCGAGTGGATGGTCCACGAGTACGGACTCACCAGCGCCGACCGGGCCAGCCAGATCGCCACCCCCGGCTTCGACTCCTCGGTGATGGAGCTCTGGTCGATCCTGGTGGCCGGCGGCACCGCCTGCCTGCCCACCCCGCGACTCCTGGACGACGCCGAGGCCCTCACCCGCTGGGTGGCCGAAGCCGGCATCACCGCCTGCTACATGCCCACGCCCCGGATGGAGGCCGCCCTCGACGACCTGACCGCCCGCCCCGGCGCCCTGCGGCTGATCTACCTGGGCGGCGACACCCTGCGCCGTTGGCCCGAGCCGGGCGTCCCGTTCCGGATGTCCAACCAGTACGGCCCCACCGAGTTCTCCGTCACCACCACCTCGGCCGACCTCGGCCCCGAGCCCTCCCCCGGCGCCCTTCCCCCGATCGGCCGCCCGGCCGCCAACAACCGGGCCTACGTGCTGGACGCGTACCTGCGCCCCGTCCCGGTCGGCGCCACCGGCGAGCTCTACCTCGCCGGAGCCGGCATCACCCGCGGCTACCTGGGCCGCCCCGGCCTCACCGCCGAACGCTTCCCGGCCTGCCCGTACGGCCCGGCGGGCGAACGCATGTACCGCACCGGCGACTTGGTGCGGTGGCGGCCGGACGGGCAGCTGGCCTTCCTCGGCCGGGCCGACCAGCAGGTCAAGATCCGCGGCCTGCGGATCGAACTCGGCGAGATCGAGGCCCTGCTGACCAGGCACCCCGACGTGGCGCAGACCGCCCTGCTGGTCCGTGAGGACCGGCCCGGCGACAGGCGCCTGGTCGCCTACCTGACCGGCCACCGCCCGCTGGAGGCGGGCGAATTGGCCGCCTACGCCGCCGAGTGGCTCCCCGCCTACATGGTGCCGGCCGCCTTCGTGCAGCTCGACGCCCTCCCGCTCACCCCCAACGGCAAGCTCGACCGCCGCGCCCTGCCCGCCCCCGAACTCCCCGAGCGCGGCGAGGGGCGCGCGCCCCGGACCACCACCGAGCGGCTGCTCTGCGAGGTCTACGCGGAGCTGCTCGGTGCGGACGGGGTCTCCATCGACGACTCCTTCTTCGACCTCGGCGGCCACTCCCTGCTGGTCACCCGCCTGATCAGCCGGGTCCGCACCGCACTCGGCGCCGAACTCACCGTCCGGGCCGTCTTCGAGGCCCCCACCGTGGCCGAACTGGTCGGCCGCCTCGGCACCGACGGCGAGCTCCGCCCCGCGCTGACGCCCGCCGAGCGCGGGGCCACCGCCCCGCTCTCCCCCCGCCCAGGCCCGGCTCTGGTTCCACGAGCAGGTGCAGGGGCCGAGCGCGGCCTACAACCTCCCGTACGCCCTGCGCCTGAGCGGGGAGCTGGACACCACGGCGCTGCGCCGCGCCCTCACCGACCTGACCGACCGTCACGAGATCCTGCGCACCACCTACCTGGAGGGCGCGGACGGACCGCTCCAGCGGGTGCTGCCCGCCGGCACCGCCCCCGAGTGGACCGAGACCGAGCTCACCGAGGAGGAGCTCGACGCCGCGCTGGCCGCCTCCTGCGGCCACGTCTTCGACCTCACGGCCGAACTTCCGCTGCGCGCGGTGCTGTTCCGGACCGGTCCGGCCGAGCACGTGCTGCTGCTGGTCACCCACCACATCGCGACCGACGGCTGGTCGCTCGGGCCCGCTGCTGCGCGACCTGGCCACCGGCTACGCCGCCCGGACCGGCGGCCCGGCCCCCGCCCGGGAACCGCTGCCCGTCCAGTACGCCGACTACACCCTCTGGCAGCAGGCACTCCTCGGCTCCGACCAGGACCCGCAGAGCCTGCTCTCCGCCCAACTCGCCCACTGGCGCGAGACCCTGACCGGCCTGCCGGACGAGGTCACCGTCCCGCTGGACCGACCGCGACCGGCCCGGCCGACCTTCCGGGGCGCGGCCGCCACCGCCACCGGCAGCCCGGAGCTCCAGGCGAGGCTGCTCGGCTTCGCCCGCGCCCAGCACGCCACCCCCTACATGGTGGTGCAGGCCGCCCTGGCAGCGCTGCTGGCCCGGCTCGGGGTGGGCGCCGACGTCCCGATCGGCACCGCCACCGCCGGGCGCACCGACGAGGCGCTGGACGACCTGGTCGGCTTCTTCGTCAACACCCTGGTGCTGCGCACCGACGCCTCCGGCGACCCGAGCTTCCGTCAACTGCTGCACCGGGCCCGGGAGACGGCGCTGGCCGCCTACGCCAACCAGGACGTCCCCTTCGAGCGCCTGGTGGAGGAGGCCAACCCGGCCCGCTCGCTCTCCCGGCACCCGCTGTTCCAGATCATGCTGCTCACCCAGCCGCCCGGCGCCGGGCACGCCGCCTCCTACCCGGGCCTGACCACCACCCCGGTGGCGATCGGCACCGGCTCCGCCAAGTTCGACCTCACCCTGGCGGTGGCCGAGACCGAGGACGGGCTGCGGCTGACCGCCGACTACGCCACCGACCTGTTGGACCACTCCTCGGTGGAGCGCCTGCTGGCCCAGCTGCTCCGCCTGCTGGACGCGGCGCTCGCCGACCCGGACCGGCCGATCGGCGCGCTGCCCCTGCTCACCGAGGAGGAGCAGGCCGCCGCCCTGGCCCCCGGCGTCACCACCGGCCCGGCCACCGTACCCGTGCACGAGCTGATCGCCGAGCACGCCAGGCGCAGCCCGGACGCGCCCGCCCTGGACCACCCGGACGGCCTGCTCAGCTACCGGCAACTCGACGCCTCTGCCAACGAGTTGGCGCACCGACTGATCGCCCGCGGGGTCCGCCGGGGCGACCTGGTCGGGGTCTGCCTGGGACGCGGCCCGGAGCTGGTGGTCACCCTGCTGGCCGTGCTCAAGGCCGGCGCGGCCTACGTCCCACTGGACGCCTCCTACCCCGCCGACCGCCTCGCCTTCCTGGCCGAGGACGCCGGGCTGCGCCTGGTGGTCACCGAACCCGCCCTGGCCGGACGCCTCCCGGGGGTTGAACTCGTGCTCCACGGTGAGCAGTCCGGCTCCCCGGCCACCGACCCGGGGGTGACCGTCGGCCCGCAGGACGCCGCGTACGTGATCTACACCTCCGGCTCCACCGGCCGCCCCAAGGGCGTGGTGGTCGAGCACGCCGGGCTGAGCGACCTGTGCGCCTGGATGCGCCGCGCCTACGGCGTGGCCGCCACCGACCGGGCCAGCCAGATCGCCACCCCCGGCTTCGACGCCTCGGTGATGGAGCTCTGGCCGGTGCTCACCGCCGGCGGCACCGCCTGCCTCCCCGACCCGACCCTGCTGGAGGACGCCGAGGCGCTCACCCGCTGGGTGGCCGAGGCCGGGATCACCGCCTGCTTCATGCCCACCCCCCGACTGGAGGCCTCCCTCGACGACCTGACCGCCCGCCCCGGCGCCCTGCGCCTGCTC
Source organism: Kitasatospora albolonga (assembly GCF_039535905.1). Lineage (GTDB taxonomy): Bacteria > Actinomycetota > Actinomycetes > Streptomycetales > Streptomycetaceae > Kitasatospora > Kitasatospora albolonga. The sequence goes on from NZ_BAAAYB010000029.1 coordinate 5,760, forward strand.
TACCTCGGCGGCGACACCCTGCGCCGCTGGCCCGCCCCCGGCGTGCCGTTCCGCATGGTCAACATGTACGGCCCGACCGAGTTCACCGTGGCGGCCACCGCCGCCGACCTCGGCCCCGAGCCCTCCCCCGGCGCCCTGCCCCCGATCGGCACCGCCGTCGACAACACCCGCACCTACGTGCTGGACGCCCACCTGCGCCCCGTCCCCGTCGGCGCCACCGGCGAGCTCTACCTCGCCGGAGCCGGCATCACCCGCGGCTACCTCAACCGCCCCGGCCTCACCGCCGAACGCTTCCCCGCCGACCCGTACGGCCCGCCCGGCGGCCGGATGTACCGCACCGGCGACCTGGTCCGCCGCCGCCCCGACGGACAGCTGGCCTTCGCCGGCCGCGCCGACCAGCAGGTCAAGATCCGCGGCCTGCGGATCGAACTCGGCGAGATCGAGGCCCAGTTGACCCGCCACCCGGCGGTCCTCCAGGCCGCCCTGGACGTCCGCGACGGACGGCTGGTCGCCTACCTCACCACCACCGGCCCGCTGGACGAGGCCGAGCTGCGCCGCCACGCGGCCGGGCAGCTGCCCGAGTACATGGTGCCCAGCGCCTTCGTCCGCCTCGACGCCCTCCCGCTCACCCCCAACGGCAAGCTCGACCGCCGCGCCCTGCCCGCCCCCGACCTCCCCGAGCGCGCCGAAGGACGCGCCCCCCGTACCCCCCGTGAGGAGCTGCTGCTCACCCTCTTCGCCGAGGCCCTGGCCCAGCCCGACCTCACCGTCGACGACGACTTCTTCGCCCTCGGCGGCCACTCCCTGCTGGCCACCCGCCTGGTCAGCCGGATCCGCACCGCGCTCGGCGTCCGGCTCGGCCTGCGCTCGCTCTTCGAGGCGCCGACCGTGGCCGAGCTGGCCGAACTCCTGGACTCCGGGGCCGAGTCGGACTCGCTGGCCGTCCTGCTGCCGCTGCGGCCGCGCGGCTCCCGGACCCCGCTGTTCTGCGTCCACCCGGCCGCCGGGATCAGCTGGGTGTTCTCCGGCCTGCTCCGCACCCTCGACCCCGAGCAGCCGGTGTACGGCCTGCAGTCCCGGGCCTTCGCCGAACCCTCGGGCGCACCGGCCTCGATCGAGGAGATGGCCAAGGACTACCTGGAGCAGCTGCGCCGGGTCCAGCCCGAGGGCCCCTACCAGCTGCTCGGCTGGTCCTACGGCGGGGCCGTCGCCCACGAGATGGCCTGTCAGCTGCGCTCCGCCGGCGAGGAGGTGGCGCTGCTGGCGATGCTGGACGGCTACCCGCCGATCCCGGACCAGCTGCGCGAGTGGTCTCCCGAGGACGGCACCACGCTGGCCGCCCTGCTCGGCACCCTCGGCTACCCCTTGGACGGATACCGGGACGGCCGCCCGACGCCGGAGAAGTACCGGGCCGCCGTCCGGCACCCCGACGGCCCGCTGGCCGGACTGGACCGCGAGCTGACCACCGCCCTGCCCCGGGTCTTCGCCGCCAACCTCAACCTGCTGTCCGGCCACCGGCCCGGCCGCTTCGACGGGGACGTGCTGTTCTACCTGGCCGCCGAGGGTCGCACCGCCGACTCGGCCGACCCGTCGCTCTGGCTGCCGCACGTCGGCGGCCGGCTCACCGTCCACGCGGTCGACACCGCCCACGCCCTGATGACCCGTCCGGAGCCGCTCGCCGCGATCCGGCCCACCCTGACCGCCGCCCTGCTCCGGAACGAGGAATGATGACCACCTCCCCCGACCTCGAACTCACCACCGTCGACGCCGACTTCGCCGTCTCCGTGGTCCGCCGCTTCTACCACCTGGTCGACACCGGCGACGCCCCCGGCCTGGCCGCGCTGTTCGCCCCCGACGCCGAGTACCGGCGCCCCGGCTACGGCCTGATGACCGGCCCCGAGGGCCTGCTCGGCTTCTACGGCCGCGACCGCACCATCGCCTCCGGCAACCACACCCTGACCACGGTGCTCGCGGACGGCGCGACGGTCGGCGTGTTCGGCGAGTTCCACGGCGTGCTGCACTCCGGCGCCCCGGTGGACCTGCGCTTCGCCGACTCCTTCACCGTCCGCCCCGACGGCCTCTTCGCCACCCGTGACACCTACTTCTTCGCCCCGCTCGTCTGACCGGCCCGACCCCACCGCTGAGGAGACCACCATGACCACCACCATCGAGCCCGCCGCCCAGGTCATCACCAACCCGGGCCACGGCGAGTCCTTCACCGCGCACATGATCTCGATGGACTGGAACGAGCTGGACGGCTGGTCCGAGCCGGTGCTCGGCCCGCTGGAGAACCTCTCGATCCACCCGGCGATGATCGGCCTGCACTACGGCCAGGTCGCGTTCGAGGGCCTCAAGGCGCACCGCCGGACCGACGGCACCGTCGGCACCTGGCGCTCCCGCGACCACGCGCTCCGCTTCCAGCGCTCCTGCGCCCGGCTCGCGATCCCCGAGCTCCCGGTGGAGACCTTCGTCTCCGTCATCGACCGGCTGATCGAGGCCGACCAGGGCCAGCTCTCCGACGACCCGGCGCACAGCATCTACATCCGCCCGATGATCTTCGGCACGGACACCTCGCTGATGCTCCGCCCGTCCCGCACCTACCGCTTCCTGCTGATGGCCTTCGTGGCCGGCGGCTTCTTCGGCGACAACACCTCGACCGTCTCGGTGCACGTCAGCCACGACTACGTCCGGGCCTTCCCGGGCGGCACCGGCAACGTGAAGATCGCCGGGAACTACGCGCCGTCCTTCGTGGCCCAGCGCGAGGCCGAGGCGCTCGGCTGCCAGCAGGTGGTCTGGCTGGACGCGCTGGAGCGCACGTACATCGAGGAGATGGGCGGGATGAACATGTTCCTGGTCCGCGGCAGCGGTGCCGACGCCCAGGTGATCACCCCGCAGCTGACCGGCACCCTGCTCCCCGGCGTCACCCGCAACTCCCTGCTGGCGCTGGCCGAGCGGCTCGGCTACCGCACCGGCGAGGAGCGGATCTCGCTGGAGCAGTGGCGCCGCGAGTGCGCCGAGGGCACCGTCACCGAGGTCTTCGCCTGCGGCACCGCCGCCGTGGTCACCCCGGTCGGCCTGGTCCGCGACCGGGACGGGGACTGGACCGTCGGCGACGGCACCGCCGGCCCCGTCACCCGCGCCCTGCGCACCGCCCTCACCGACCTCCACCACGGCCTCGCCGCCGACCCGGACGGCTGGCTCCACATCGGCTCCTGACCGCCCCGTCCCACCTCGTCCCGGCCCGCCGCCCGCCCCCGTGTCCACGGGGGCGGGCGGCTTCCGTTCGGGTACGGCCTTGAGCAGATCGGACCCATCCATGATCGGGCCCGCCCGCTTATTCACTCGTTCGGGGGAGTGGAGGGACACTCTCCGATCCGGCGGGGCGATGTGGATCTAGGGTCGTCAGAGGTCGGGGAGGGGGCAGGCCGGAGGATCGGCCGTCGGCTCCAAGCCCGGTGTTATTCACATATTTTGACGACCTGTCAGTGCTGGCAGGGCGCTCGCCGAGCCACTATGAAGGAGACCCGGCAGATGTCCGTGGACGCAGGCCTGGAGAACACGAACTCCCAGGCACCGGAGAAGCAGCTCAGTCTCGGTACCGCCGCCGCTCGCAACCTCGCCACCACGACCAAGTCCGCCCCGCAGATGCAGGAGATCACCTCCCGCTGGCTGCTCAAGGTGCTCCCCTGGGTCCAGACCTCGGGCGGCGCGTTCCGCGTCAACCGCCGTCTGACGTACACCGTCGGCGACGGCCGCATCGACTTCGTGAAGACCGGCTCCGAGGTGCGGGTGATCCCCGGCGAGCTCGGCGAGCTCGCCCTGCTGCGCGGCTTCGAGGACAACGACGTGCTGACCGCGCTGGCCGACCGCTGCGTGCAGCGCGAGTTCCGGGCCGGCGAGGTGCTGGCCGAGCTCGGCGAGCCGATCGACCAGCTGCACCTGCTGGCGCACGGCAAGGTGAACCGGGCCGGCCTGGACGCCTACGACGCGCCCACCCAGCTCGGCGTGCTGGCCGACGGCTCCCGCTTCGGCGAGCAGGCACTGACCGAGTCCGACGCCCTGTGGGACTACACCGTCACCGCCGCCACCAACGGCACGCTGCTCACCCTGAGCCGCTCCGACTTCCAGGCGGTGCTCGACCAGTCCCCCGGACTCCAGGCCCACCTGGCCGAGTTCCTCACCCTCCCGCAGCAACGGCAGAACGAGCTCGGCGAGGCCGAGATCGCCCTCTCGGCCGGCCACTGGGGCGAGGTCGAGCTCCCCGGCACCTACGTGGACTACGACCTCAAGCCGCGCGAGTACGAGCTGAGCGTCGCCCAGACCGTGCTGCGGGTGCACACCCGGGTCGCCGACCTCTACAACCAGCCGATGAACCAGACCGAGCAGCAGCTCCGCCTGACCATCGAGGCGCTGAAGGAGCGTCAGGAGCACGAGCTCGTCAACAACCCGGAGTTCGGCCTGCTCCACAACGCCGACTTCAAGCAGCGCATCCAGGCCCAGACCGGCGCCCCGACCCCGGACGACCTGGACGAGCTGCTCTCGATGCGCCGCGACACCCACTTCCTGCTGGCCCACCCGCGGACCATCGCCGCGATCGGCCGCGAGTTCAACTCCCGCGGCCTGTACCCGGACCACGTCGACCTGCACGGCTCCAAGGTGCCGGCCTGGCGCGGCGTCCCGATCCTGCCGGTCAACAAGATCCCGGTCACCAAGGAGCGCACCAGCTCGATCATCGCGCTGCGCGTCGGCGAGGCCGAGCAGGGCGTCATCGGCCTGCACCAGACCGGCATCCCGGACGAGTACCAGCCGAGCCTGTCGGTCCGCTTCATGGGCATCGACGAGAAGGCGATCATCAACTACCTGGTGACCGCCTACTACTCCGCCGCCGTCCTGGTGCCGGACGCCCTCGGCGTCCTGGAGAACGTCCAGATCTCGAACGGCCGTGACTGACCCTCAGTGAGCGGGGTGCTGGGCGGGCCGGAATCCTCCGGCCCGCCCAGCACCGTATCCCCCGAAAGGCTTGGCACCGATGGCGGCGCAACCCTTCCGACTGCCGGACTTCTACATGCCGTACCCGGCCAGGCTCAACCCGCACCTGGAGAGCGCCCGGACGCACTCCAAGGCCTGGGCCCGCGAGATGGCGATGATCGAGGGCTCCGGGATCTGGGACGAGGACGACTTCGACCGGCACGACTACGCGCTGCTCTGCGCGTACACCCACCCCGACTGCGACGCGGCCGAGTTGGGGCTGATCACCGACTGGTACGTCTGGGTCTTCTTCTTCGACGACCACTTCCTCGACATCTTCAAGCGCACCCGCGACCTGGCCGGTGGCAAGGCCTACCTCGACCGGCTGGCCGCCTTCATGCCGCTGGACGACTCCCGGGGGTACCCCGAGCCGACCAACGCGGTGGAGGCCGGGCTGGCCGACCTCTGGGCCCGCTCCGTCCCGGCCATGTCGGCCGGTTGGCGGAAACGCTTCGCCACCGCCACCGAGGCGCTGCTGAACGAGTCCATGTGGGAGCTGTCCAACATCGAGAAGGGCCGGGTCTCCAACCCGGTCGAGTACATCGCGATGCGCCGCAAGGTCGGCGGCGCCCCCTGGTCGGCCGGGCTGGTCGAGCACGCGGCCGGCGCCGAGGTCCCCGCGGAGATCGCCGCCACCAGGCCGATGGAGGTGCTCCGGGACGCCTTCTCGGATGCGGTGCACCTGCGCAACGACCTCTTCTCGTACCAGCGCGAGGTCGAGGAGGAAGGCGAACTCTCCAACGGCGTCCTGGTGTTGGAGACCTTCCTGGGCTGCTCCACCCAGGAGGCGGCCGAGCGGCTGAACGACCTGCTGACCTCCCGGCTCCAGCAGTTCGAGCACACCGCGCTGACCGAGGTCCCGGCCCTGCTGGCCGACCGCGGGATGGACGCGCGGGCCGCCGCCGACGTCTTCGCCTACGTCAAGGGCCTCCAGGACTGGCAGTCCGGCGGCCACGAGTGGCACATGCGCTCCAGCCGCTACATGAACGCCGAGGCGGACCTGGGCGAGGGCCCGCTCGGCGGCCCGGCCGGGATCGGGACCTCGGCCGCCCGGCTCTTCGCCTCGGTGGCCCGGACCATGCCGGCCCGGCTGCGGTCCTTCTCCTACACCCCCTTCGAGCAGGTCGGCGCGGTCCAACTCCCGGAGTTCCGGATGCCGTTCGGCAACGGGCTCAACCCGCACCTCCAGCACTCCCGGGAGGCCACCGTCGCCTGGGCGCACCGGACGGGCCTGCTCGACGCCGTGCCCGGAGTGCCCGGCAGCGGACTGTGGACCGAGGCCGACCTGCGCGACTTCGACTTCCCGCTCTGCTCGGCCGGCATGCAGCCGAGGGCCACCGCCGAGGAGCTGGACCTCACCAGCGCCTGGCTGACCTGGGGCACCTGGGTGGACGACTACTACCCGCTGGTCTACGGCCGGACCCACGACCTGGCCGGGGCCCGGCTGATGCACGAGCGGCTGCTGGCGGCGATGCCGGTGGAGGGCGGGGCCGCGACGCCCGGCCCGCACCCGGCGGAGGTCGCCCTGGCGGACCTCTGGCACCGCACCGCCGCGCCGATGGCCCCCGAACAGCGCCGCTCCTTCCGCACCGGCGTGGTCCGGATGCTGGAGAGCTGGCTCTGGGAGCTGACCAACCAGATCCAGAACCACGTACCGGATCCGGTGGACTACCTCGAGATGCGCCGCCTCACCTTCGGCTCCGACCTGACCCGCGGCCTGCTGCGGCTCGGCCGCACCGAGGACGTCCCCGCCGAGGTGTTCGCGGCCTCGCCGCTGACCGAGCTGGAGGCCGCGGCCTTCGACTACGCGACACTGGTCAACGACCTGTTCTCGTACCAGAAGGAGGTCCAGTTCGAGGGTGAGCTGCACAACGCCGTGGTGGTGGTGCGGAACTTCCTGGACTGCGCCCCGGAGCAGGCGATCGCCGTCGTGCACGACCTGAACACCGAGCGGATGCGCCAGTTCGAGCACCTGAGCACCGTCGAACTCCCGCAGCTGTACGAGCAGTTGGCTCTCCCCCAGGAGACCAGGGCGGCGCTGGACGGCTACGTCCAGGAGCTCCGGCACTGGATGTACGGCATCCTGCTCTGGCACCGGGAGTGCCACCGCTACGACGAGCCCTCGCTGCTGCGGCACTTCGCGCCGGCGCCGGCGCCCGAACCCCTCCCCACCCCTCCCCCGCCCCCGTTCGGCGCCCCGACCGGACTGGGCACCTCGGCGGCCCGGGTGGTGGAGCTGCTGCGCAGGAGCTGAACCCCCTCGCCCGCGGAGGGGTCCGGACGGCCGTCGCCGTCCGGGCCCCTCCGCGGCGTTGCCGCCATCGGTTCGTGGTCGGACATTCTGACCATACGTTAGCCCTTTCGAGGTATTCAGTGGCCAACCGGAGAACCTGTCCGCCAGGTCGCTCGGTGATCTTCCACGTGAGCGACTCTTCCCCTACGGCACCCCGCAGCCGGCTGCTCCGACGGGCCGCCACCGTGCTGGGCGCGACCGCGCTCTGCTTCACCCTGGCGGGAGCCGCCCCGGGCGCCTCCCGCGGCGGGGACCCCCACGACAACGGACTGCACCTCGGCTGGTGCCACTGGGTCGGGGTCGGCCTCGCCCCGGTCGGGGTGGAGGTCGGCTTCGAGTACGAGTTCGGCACCGGCAACGGCAAGGGCCACGACCACCATCACCACCACCCGTGCCCCAAGCCCACCCCCAAGCCGAGCCCCAGCCCCACCCCGAAGCCCACCCCGACCCCGACCCCGACCCCCAAACCGACCCCCACCCCGACGCCGACCCCCACACCTCCGCCGCCACCGCCACCGAAGCCCACCCCTCCACCGCCCCCGCCTCCCAAGCCGACGCCGAAGCCGACCCCGTCCCGCGCGGTCGTGCCCCCGCCGGTCGTCCCCCCGCCGCCACCGCCCCCGGCCACCACCCCGCCGCCGCCCGCACCGCCACCGGCCCCCCGGCCCACGGTGTCGTTCTGGAAGCCGGCGCCCGTCGCGGTGGCCAAGCCGCCCGAGCGGAACAGCATGCCGACCACCCGGACGGTGCTGCTGGTCACCGTCCCGGCCGTCCTGGCGGCCGGCGCCCTGCGCCCGCGCGGCGGCAGTGGCGGCGGCCGAGGCCGCCGCTGACCCAGCGTCACCCCACAGCCCCCTGACCGTCCCCAACCGGGACAGCCGTCCCGGTCACCGAAGTGGAGTTCCCTCATGTCCGAGTGGGTGGCCCTCGTCATCGCCATGGCCGCGGTCTGCGCCGTGGTGCTGGCCGTCGTGGTCCTGCGACAACGCCGGGTCGGCGAGGACGACGACCCGTCCGAGACGCCGGACGTCATCGAGTACATGACGATGATGATCGGCGTGGTCTACGCGATCGTGCTCGGCCTGGCCATCGCGGGCGTCTGGGAGGCCCGCGGCTCCGCCCAGGCCGACGCGCTGCGCGAGGCCCAGGCGCTGCACGAGGTCAGCGCCCGGGCCGAGGTGCTGCCGGCCGCCGACCGCGACAAGGTGCGCGCCGAGGTGAACGGCTACGTCTCGTTCATCGTGGACACCGAGTGGTCCTACATGGAGAAGCACGAGAGCCTCTCCCCCGAGGGCACCGAGAAGCTGGCCCAGCTGCGCCGCACCGTCACCGAACGCGCCCCGCAGACCGAGATCGAGAACCAGAACTACCAGCCGATGGTGGACCGGATCGCCGCCGCCGACGAAGCGCGCAACTCCCGCGGCCAGAACGCCGGGCCGACCATGCCGGGCGTGGTCTGGTTCGGCCTGGTGGCGGGCGCCGTGGTCACCGTCGGCCTGCTCTTCACCCTCCAGATCCGGCGCTCCGGGCGGGAGTTGTTCCTGGCGGCCGCGTTCAGCGCGCTGATCGCCTTCCTGCTCTTCCTGATCTGGGACTTCGACAACCCCTTCGGCCGGGGCCTGTCCGTCACCGCGCAGCCCTTCCTCGACCTCTTCCCGGGGATCGGCGACTGAGTCGCTCCGTCGCCGCGGCGCCCGTCCACCCCCGTCCGGGTGGGCGGGCGTCCGCCTTCCCGCCATACCCGCTGGGGTATCCTGGGCGGTCCACGCCGCCGCACGGAGGAGGAGCCCGGTGAAGGTGGAAGAAGAGGCCCAGGCGGCCGTGCTGAACCGGCTGCGCCGCGCCCAGGGCCAGCTCTCCGGCGTCATCGCGATGATCGAGGCCGGCCGCGACTGCAAGGACGTGGTCACCCAGCTCGCCGCCGTCTCCCGCGCCCTGGACCGGGCCGGGTTCAAGATCGTGGCCAGCGGCATGCGCCAGTGCCTCAACGGCGAGTCCGAGGACGGCTCCCAGCCCCTGACCGAGGCCGAGCTCGAGAAGCTCTTCCTCACCCTCGCCTGACCGCCGGCACCCGCCCCTGCTAGCATCCGCCGATTCGAACAGCGGGGCCGGCAGAGGGCGGGGAGCACGTGCACGAGGACACCGGGGCACCGGCGGCACCGGCGACGGCGGAGGGCGCCCGGCGCGGACGGCTCGCGCTCGGCGCCGCGGCCGGGGCGGCCCTGATCGGGCTGACCACCGCCCTCCTGCTCTCCGGGCCGGACGGCACCGGGCCGGCCGCCGAACCGGCCCCCGCCGGCGCTCCGTCCGCCCCGCCCTCGGCCCCGGCCACCCCGCCCCCGGCGGAGACGCCCCCCGCCGAGCCCCCGCCGAGCCCGACGGCCGCCCCCACCCCCCCAGGCCGAGGCCCCGTCACCGGCACCGGCGACCACCACCCCGCACCCGGCCACGCCGTCCGCGACGACGAAGCGCACCACGGCTCCCACCCCGGGCGGCGGTTCGAAGTCCCATCCGCCCCACACCCCGGCCCCGCTGCCGCCTCCCTCCGTGGCCGGCACCCGGCCCGCGAGCTGCCCGCCGTGGCAGTACCCCACCTGGAACGGTTGCCAGCCCCTGGGCCCGGCCCAGACCTTCCCGACGGACCACCTGCTCCCCTCGGACCCGGCGCCCTTCGTACCCACCACGCAGAAGCCCTGAGGCACACGGAGGGCCCGGCCCCGGCTGGCTGCCGAGGACCGGGCCCGTGGGACCGTGCCGTGGATCAGGCGATCGAGAAGTCGTCGCCGTAGACGCTGCCCTGGCCGTACCAGCCGTGCAGGTAGACGGTGACGGTGCCGTTGGCGCCGGTGGTGAAGGGGACGGAGAGCTTGGTCCAGGAGGACGAGCCCGGGGTCCAGGTGGAGGCGGTGGCACCGCCGCTGACGCCGATGTAGGAGTAGTTGCCCTGGACCCAACCGGTCAGCGTGTACTTGGTGTTGGGAGCCAGGGTGACGGTCTGCGAGCACTGGCCGTTCTGCGAGCCGGTGGCCGCGGCCTGCAGCGCGTACGAGCCGCTGTGGGCCGGGGTGGAGACCACCGCGCCGCCGGGCTGGCAGCTCCACGGGGCCAGGCTGCCGGTCTCCAGGCCGCCGTTGACCAGACCGGTCGGGGCGGTGCCGGTGACCGTCAGGGTGTAGGTGGCGGTGTGGCTGCCGGAGGCGCCGGTGGCCTTGACGGTCAGCGGGTAGCTGCCCGGCACGGTCGCGGCGGTGGTGGCGATCGACAGCGTCGCGCCCGAACCGGCGGTCACCGTACCGGGGTTGACGGTGGCGGTCACCCCGGCCGGAGCGCCGGTGACCGTCAGCGCCAGGCTCTGCGCCGAGCCGGAGGTCACGGCGGTGGAGAGCGCGGCCGTGGTGGACGAGCCCGCCTGCACCGAGCCCGCCGCCGGGCTGACCGCGAGCGAGAAGTCGTTGCCGGGCTGACCGCCCGTCACCGTCAGGGTGTAGGTGGCGCTGTGGGTGCCGGAGGCGCCGGTGCCCGTGACCGTCAGCGGGTACGTGCCCGGGGCGGTGGCCGCCGTGGTGGAGACCGAGAGCGTGGCGCTGCCGCCGGCCGTGACCGAGGACGGGCTGACGCTCGCGGTGACGCCGGCCGGGGCACCGGCCACGGTCAGCGCGACGCTCTGGGCCGAGCCGGAGGTGACGGCGGTGGCGATGCTCGCCGTGGTGGACGAGCCGGCCTGCACCGAACCGGCGGCCGGGGAGGCGGTCACCGAGAAGTCGTTGGCCGGGGTGGTGCCGCCGCTGGTGTAGGGCGCGAAGATCCGGGTGAAGTCCCAGGTGCCCTGCTGGATGCCGGAGCAGCTGTCCGAGCCCGCCGTGCCGGGGCAGCCGCCGTTGTCGCGCTGCAGCGCCCAGAAGGAGAGCGTGTTGACGCCCTTGGAGAGCGCCCAGTTGTAGACCTCGGTGGCGTTGGCCACGGTGAAGGTCTCGGCCGGGCCGAAGTCGTCGATGCCGAGCATCTCGATGATGCCGATCGACGCCCAGAGCTGGGCCGGGGTCTTCGACGGGTAGAGCGAGGCCAGCTGGTTGTAGAGGCCGGTGGTGGCGGTCTTGGTGTCCGCGGCCATGTCGTGCGCGGCGTTGTCGTAGTAGTCGAAGGTCATCTGGTTGACGACGTCGATCCGCGCGTTGTTGGTGATCGCGTTGCGCAGCACCTTGAGGCCGCTGGCCGCCAGACCGCTGGTGGTGGTCGGCAGGGTGTAGGAGAACTGGATGGAGCGGCCGTTGGCGGCGGCCCAGTCCTGGACCAGCTTGATCGCCTTGTTGCGGCGGTCGATTCCGGCCGTGTTGGTCAGCGAGTTGTCCTCGATGTCGAGGTCGATCCGGCTGACGTCGTAGGTGGTGATCACCGACTCGAAGGCGGCCGCGATCTGGTTGACGTCGGTGCAGCTGTCGGCCAGTTCGGTGCCGGTGTTGTCGGCCGTGTAACCGCCGAACGACGGGATCACGTCGCCGCCGTTGGCGCGGATGGTGGCGATGTCGGCCCCGAAGACGGACTGCGAGACCGGCATCGAGGTGTCGCCGTTCCACAGCGGCGTGCAGGACCCCTTGGTGGCGGTCTGCAGGAACGCCATGGTGAGGTGCTTGGCGCCGGACTGCGCGGCCAGGGTGGCCGGGCTCTGCCCGGTCCAGGCCTCGAAGTACGGGGCGAAGACGCGGGCCGGCAGTGGGGTGGCGGCCGCCTGGGCGGTGGTGGTGCCGGCCGTCATCAGGCCGGCCGAGGCGGCCAGCGTGGCGAAGGCGGCCACCAGGGCACGGAGTGGTCTACCTGGGCGCATGGGGGTTCTCCAGCAGACGTGTGGTCATCGGAAAGGGAGGCGGGACGGCGGTGCAGGGAGGCACGGTCGCCGTACGCGGGTGTGGGGGCGTCCGGGGGAAAGGGGCAGGGCAGTGCGCGCCCGCCGCCCGGATCTGACACCCCCACAGTGCGTCCCGGTCGGATGGACATCGCCCATAGTTGGACTAGACCAGTGACCCGTCAAGGGCGCTGATGGCCCGTCAGGCAATCCTTTACCGACCCTTGGCACGCGACCTCGGCACTCTCCCCCGGCCCCCTCACCTCACCGCCCCACCGCCTCTCCCCGAGGGCGGCTCCGCGACGGGGCCGGTCACGACACCCGCGACCGCGCCGGGTGCCATGCGCCCTGGCGACGACCGCCCCGCCGTCCCGCCCGACGCCCCGGGTAGGCTGCCGGGTGCCCGGGCCGATCATGACGCGCCTCGGCGCGTCCGCCTCCGAAGCCCCGAGGAGTACCTCTTGAGCACCGCCCCGCTCCCCGGGCCGCCGATCTCCGTCGTCGGGATCGGTGCCGACGGCTGGGACGGCCTCACCACCGCCGCCCGCACGGCCCTCACCGAGGCCCGCACCGTGCTCGGCGGCCCGCGCCAACTCGCCCTCCTCCCCGCCTCGGTGACCGCCGCCCGGATCGCCTGGCCCTCCCCGCTGCGCCCCGCCGTCCCGGCCCTGCTGGCCGAGCACGCCCCCGGAGGCCTGGCCGTCCTGGCCAGCGGCGACCCGATGTACTACGGCATCGGCCGCACCCTGGCCGAACTGGCCGGCCCCGAGCGGCTCGCCGTGCACCCCCACCCCTCCTCGCTCTCCCTCGCCTGCGCCCGCCTGGGCTGGCCGCTGGAGTCCACCGAGGTGGTCAGCCTGGTCGGACGCCCCCTCGACTCGCTCACCCTCGCCCTCCACCCCGGCCGCCGGGTCCTCGTCCTCAGCGCCGACGCCGCCACCCCGGCCGCCGTCGCCGCCCTGCTCACCGAACGCGGCTTCGGCGCCAGCCGCCTGCGCGTCCTGGAGCAGCTCGGCGGCCCGGCCGAGCACCACCTCGACGGCACCGCCGCCGCCTGGCCGCACCCGGCGGGTGACCCGCTCAACGTGATCGCCGTCGACTGCGCCCCCGACGGCCCCCGCACCACCCTCACCCCCGGCCTGCCCGACGACTCCTTCGAGACCGACGGCCAGCTGACCAAGCGTCACGTCCGGGCCGTCACCCTGGCCACCCTCGCCCCGGCACCCGGCGAGCTGCTCTGGGACGTCGGCGGCGGCTCCGGCTCGATCGCCGTCGAATGGCTGCGCGCCCACCGCGACTGCCGGGCCGTCACCATCGAGCGCGACCCGGTCCGCTCCGGCCGGATCACCCGCAACGCGGCCGCCCTCGGCGTCCCGCGCCTGAGGGTGGTCACCGGCCCCGCCCCGGACGCGCTGGCCGGACTCCCCACCCCGGACGCGGTCTTCATCGGCGGCGGCCTCACCGCGCCCGGCCTGCTAGACGCCTGCTGGGCCGCCCTGGCCCCCGGCGGCCGCCTGGTCGCCAACACCGTCACCCTCGAATCCGAGGCCCTGCTCACCGAGTGGTACCGCCGCCACGGCGGCGAACTGCTCAAGCTCGCCGTCGCCCACGCCGTCCCGGTCGGCGGCTTCACCGGCTGGCGCCAGGCCATGCCCGTCACCCAGTGGTCCGTCGTCAAGCCCGTCTCCCGAGAGGACGCCCCCGCATGACCGTCTACTTCATCGGAGCGGGCCCCGGCGCCGCCGACCTGATCACCCTGCGCGGCCAGCGCCTGCTCGCCGCCAGCCCGGTCTGCCTCTACGCCGGCAGCCTGGTCCCGCGCGAACTCCTCGCCGAGTGCCCTGCGGACGCCCGCCTGGTCGACACCGCCGACCTCGACCTCGACCAGATCGTCGCCGAACTGGTCCGCGCCCACGAGGCCGGCCAGGACGTGGCCCGCCTGCACTCCGGCGACCCCTCCGTCTTCTCCGCCGTCGCCGAGCAGATGCGGCGCCTGGACGCGGCCGGCGTCCCGTACGAGGTGGTCCCCGGCGTCCCCGCCTTCGCCGCCGCGGCCGCCGCCCTCAAGCGCGAGCTCACCGTCCCGACGGTCGGCCAGACCATCATCCTCACCCGGGTCGCCCGCCAGGCCACCCCCATGCCCGAGGGCGAGGACCTCGCCACCCTCGGCCGCAGCGGCGCCCTGCTCGTCCTCCACCTCGCCACCCGCTACGTCGACTCCGTGGTCGAGGAGCTCCTCCCCCACTACGGCCCCGACTGCCCCGCCGCCGTGGTCGCCATGGCCAGCCGCCCCGACGAGCTCGTCCTGCGCGGCACCCTCTCCACCATCGCCACCCAGACCAAGGAGGCCGGCCTCCTCCGCACCGCCGTCATCCTGGTCGGCCGCACCCTCGGCGCCGAACAGTTCCGCGACAGCCACCTCTACTCCACCGACCGCGACCGCACCCACACCTGCGACTGACGCCCCGTCCGACCCCCGGAGCCCCCTTGCCCGACCTCCCCACCGCGATCACCTCCTTCGACGCCCCAGCCGTCGAAACGGCCGTCCGCTCGGGATCCGACGCCTTCGCCCCCGGCCCGGACGGCATCAGCCCCCTGGAGCTGGCGGTCGGCCTGGGCTCGCCGGCCGTGGTCCTCGCGGCACTCGGCCAGGAGCCGCGCCTGCGGCTGCCGGCCTCCGTCCGGGACCGACTGCTCGCCTCGGCCCGGCACTGGTACGAGGCGGACGCGGTCGAGGAGTTGCGCCGCCGGACGGGCGCGGAGGGGCCCGCAGAGGTCGTCACGGTCGAAGACCGCGAGTGGTGCGGGACGGTCGAACAGGTCACACTCGGCGGCTCCACCGTCCGGTCCGGGCACGGCGCAGTCCTCACCCTGCTGGAGCGTGCCTTCGTGGTGCAGACGCCGAACGCCGAACTGGTGGCGCGCGCCGTCCGGCCGGGCGACCCCGAGCACGTGGATTTCCGCACGGTGTCCACCGTCCTGGGCGGGCGCCCCAGCCGACGCACCTGGGACGAGATCCTGCGCCTGCGTCACCACAGCTCAGCGCTGCACCGGCTGCTGGCCGCCGAGTTCGTCCTCTCCCGGACTCTGCTGCCGGACTCCGACCCGGCCCCCGAGTCGCCGGGCACCGGGGCGCCCCTGGAGGAGTGGGCGCTCACCGAGGCCGACGCCGAGGTGCTGAGACTGCTCCTGGTCTCCCTGTTCCAGTACCGGCTCGCGGATCCGGACGCCATCGCCGCCCGGGCTGTCGCCCACCCGGACGCCGCCGTCCGTGCCGAGATCGCCTGGTACACCCCGACCGCACGTCCCTGACCGGCCGTCACCCGCCGCACTCCTGCTCTCCGGAGGGACCCCACGTGACCGACCTCACCACCGCGATCACCGCCTTCGACGCCCCGGCGGTGGAGGCCGCCCTGAACGCGGGCGCCGACCCGCTCACCCCGGGCCCCGACGGGGTCACCCCGCTGCGGCTCGCCGTGGAGTCGGGCTCGCCGCTGCTGGTCTCCCATCTGCTCGACGGGGAGACCCGCGCGCGGCTCTCACCGGAGCAGCGCGACCACCTGCTGGCGGTGGCCCGGCGCTGGTACGAGCGGGACGTGGCCGGGCTCGGCGCGGTCACCTGGGTCGAGGACGAGCAGACCTCGCGGGTCCAGCAGCTCGTGGTGGACGGGCGCACCGTCCGAGCCGGGCACGGAGCGGTCCTCACCCAGCTGGAATGGGACTTCGGCGTCGCGGTCCCGGCCGGGGAGCTGATCGACCGGGCGGTCCGGCAGCCGACCGAGGACCACCCCGACTGGGGCACCGCCTGTTCCGTGTTGAGCCGCCGTCAGGACACCGATACCTGGACGACCGTCACCGGGCTCCGGCACCACCCTTCTCCGGTGCACCGGAAGGTGCTCGCCGACTTCCTGCTGTACCGGGCGATGTGTGCGGGCATCGACCCGGACGCCGTCCACGAGGAGGACGACCCGCCACTGCTGGCGGCCTGGGCGCGGGCCGAGACCGACCCGGAGGTGCTCGCCCGGGTGCTGTTCGCCCTCGACGAGACGCAGCACGAGGACCGCCACGCGGTCGGGCTCCAGCACCGCGCCCACCCGGACCCCCGGGTCCGGTACTGGGTTCCCGGCCTGGTCTGCTCATCTGTGCCTGCCGCCGTCCCCGTGCTGCTGGAGCTGGCCCGCGACCCCGACCCGATGGTGCCGCCGTTCCACCGCCGCCGTGCTCCGTCCGGAAGCCGCCCCCGAGTTCTGGGAGCCCCTGCTGACACTCCTGAAGGACCCCGTGCCCCGTGTGCGGGTCTGGGCAGCATTCGCCCTGCAGTACAGCAAGGAGCCCCGGCCGGAGATCGGCGACCTGTTCTGGGGCCTGCTGGACGACGAGGACCAGGAGGTCCGCGAGGCGGGCGGCGAGGGGCTCGCCCTACGCAACGACGACCGGGCCTTCGAGGCGTACCGCCGCCTCGGCCCGTACTCCGAGGCGGACGGCGGGTGGAACCCCCGGCTGGAGCACCTCCGCCGGTGGACCGAAGAGCACGGGCGGCCCGGGGCCTGACGCCTCCTCAGGCCGTGCCGACGATGGTGCCCGCGCGGTCGATGCAGATGACGTCGACCTCGATGGGGGCCCCGGCCAGCACGTCCAGGGCGGTGCGGCGGGCGCGGGCGGCGACCAGGTCGCCGAGGGGGACGCCGGCGGCGGTGCACAGCTGCACGGCCTCGAGGCCGGTGTTGGCCTCGGCGACGGCCGTGACCAGGGCCGGGTCGGCGCCGCCCTGGCGGGCGAGGTCGGCGAGGAAGGACTTGTCGACCTGGGAGCGGCCGGAGTGGAGGTCGAGGTGGCCGGCCGCGAGCTTGGAGAGCTTGGCGAAACCGCCGGCGATGGTGAGGCGGGAGACGGGGTGGCGCTTGAGGTACTTGAGGACGGCCCCGGCGAAGTCGCCCATGTCGAGCAGGGCGTCCTCGGGCAGGCCGTGCACCGCCACCGCCACCTTCTCGGAGGTGGAGCCGGTGCACCCGGCCACGTGGGTGCGGCCGGCCGCCCGGGCGACGTCCACGCCGCGCCGGATGGAGTCGATCCAGGCCGAGCAGGAGTACGGGACCACGATCCCCGTCGTCCCCAGGATGGAGAGCCCCGCCGAGGATCCCGAGCCGAGGGTTTCCAGGTGCGAGCGGCGCGATCTCCTCGCCGTGTCGACGGAGATCTGCACCACCACGTCCCCGCTGCCCCCGAACCGGGCCGCCACCTCCGCCACGTGATCGCGCATCAGCTGACGCGGCACCGGATTGATGGCCGGCTCCCCGGGCGGGATCGGCAGCCCGGCCTTGGTGACCGTCCCGACCCCGGGCCCGGCCTCGAAGACCACGCCGCTGCCGGGTGCCCCGTGCCGCACCGTGGAACGGATCAGCGCGCCGTGCGTGACGTCCGGGTCGTCGCCCGCGTCCTTCACCACGCCCGCCATCGCCGACTGACCCGGCGTCAGCAGCTCCGCCGCCAGCGCGAAGGCGGGCCGCTGGCCCTTGGGCAGCGTGATGGTCACCGGGTCGGGGAACTCACCGGTGAGCAGCGCGGTGTACGCGGCGGTGGTGGCGGCCGTGGCGCAGGCACCGGTGGTCCAGCCGTGCCGCAGCCCGCTGCTCTTCAGCTGCGCCTCCCGGCCGCCCTTGGCCTCGGCGTTCCCACTACGCTCACCAGTCACGTACGTTCCCCTGGAGTCCTGTTGCACATCTTGATCCTCGGCGGCACCACCGAGGCCCGCGAACTGGCCGCCGCTCTCGCCGCCACCCGGCCCGACCTGCGCGTGACCAGTTCCCTGGCCGGGCGGGTCGCGCAGCCCCGGCTGCCCGCCGGAGAGGTGCGGATCGGCGGCTTCGGCGGCCCCGCCGGGCTCGCCGCCTGGCTCCGGGCGGAACACGTGGACGCGGTCATCGACGCCACCCATCCCTTCGCCGGGGCCATCAGCCGGAACGCGGCCGAGGCGGCCACCGAGGTCCATACTCCCCTGCTCGCCCTCCGCCGCCCCGGCTGGGTCCCCGTCCCCGGCGACCACTGGCACCCGGTCGGCTCCCTCGCCGAGGCCGCCGCCCTGCTCCCCTCGCTCGGCCGACGGGTCTTCCTCACCACCGGCCGCCAGGGCCTGGCCGCCTTCGCCGGCTCCCCCCTGCACTTCCTGGCCCGCTCCGTGGACGCCCCCGAGCCCCCGCTCCCCGCCTCCACCGAGGTCCTCCTCGACCGCGGCCCCTTCACCCTCGACGGCGAACTCCGCATCCTCCGCGACCACCGCATCGACGTTCTGGTCACCAAGGACAGCGGCGGCGCCGCCACCGCCCCCAAACTCGCCGCCGCCCGCGAACTCTCCCTCCCCGTCGTGATCGTCCGCCGCCCCGACCCCCCGGCCGGCCTCCCCACCGCCCCCGACGTCCTGTCAGCCCTCACCTGGCTGGCCGGCCTGTGAGCACACGCCGCCCCTGGAAGCAGGCTGGAGCGCCGTGGACGGCTACTCGGTCCGCCCGTTGGCGTACCTCTCCTCCGCACGGCGGATCAAGGACTTCAGGCCGATCGTGATGGGCCGCCAGGAGTGCCCCCTGGAAGAACTCACTCGCCGCTGTCGAACAGTGCTCGGACAGCCTTCGCCGCCGCCTGACCGATCGGGTACGGAACACGGTCCGGGCTGCGAGGATGAGCTCCATGGGTTGACGCGCCCCACCCTGGTCGAGACCCGCTCACCGTGGGTCGTGCTGACGTCCCGTCGGGATCCCTGGTGGCGGCGGTGGCTGGGCCGCGCTGGAGGCGGCGGTGGGCGTCGCCTTCCGGCTGGACGGGCGGGAGCTGCTGGAGCCGGCCTCGCTGTTCCGGTGCGTTTCGCGCGGTGAGCTGCCCTTCCCCGGGTCTTCGGCCACAACTGGGCGGCGCTCCTGGTGGACTGCCTGACAACGACCTGCACGGGCCCTGGCACGGCAACCGGCGGTCGCGTGTGCTGGTCGCCGGCCGATCACCTGCCTGGGGCGGCGGAGCACCTCGGCCTGTGTCGTCTCGGTTGCTCTGCAAGGCGGCCTGGCGGGCCAACCTCCGCCTGACTCCGACGGCTTCCCGGACGACATGCCGGCCTTCCCCTGCACTTCGTGTTCCTCCTCGACCACCTCCCCGCCGAGGACTTCGCCACCCGGGTGACGACCGACCGCGACGGTGACCGTCCACTGGCGGGCGCGCCGCCTCACCGCCGCCCTGACCGGCCCGGACTGGCCCGGCTCGGGCTGAGCTCATGTCGAAGCGGATGTGCGCAGGCCCGTCCAGTGCGCGGCGCAGCCGGCCCCGCAGGGGGCTCTCGGTGTTCCGGGGCGAGGGTCAGCCCGGCCGAGGCGGCGATCCGGTCGGCGACCTGGGGCACCGTCAGCCGGTCGGTCCACAGGTGCTCGTCGAACTCCTCGCCCCGCAACCGCTCCAGGCACAGGTCCAGCTTGGACACCGCGAAGCTCTCCCGCCGCAGCGGTGCGTCCTTCCCCCCGACCAGCCGCCACGGCGTGCCCGAACCCCCGCTCCCGCAGCCGCCGCCGCAGCACGTCCCCCGCTCCGCGAGCCAGCGCGAATGTGCCGTACGTCGTGGCCGCGTTCGCGCACGCCGCCCGACGGTCCTCGGCGGAAGTACGCGTGGCTACCACCACCGTCATCGGCACGATCACCACCCCCGCTCTGCTCCCCGAGCGCCCGGTCCAGCACCTCGAAGACCCCCTGCCGCCAGGCGGGCAGGTCCTGGAAGTCCCCGCGCAGCGCGGGGCGGCAGCATCCGGTGCAGCCCGAACCCCACGTGCTCGGGGTCGCACACCACACTGCCCGCCAACCGCCGCGCGAGCTCGTACCGCGGTCTGGGTCTTGCCGCCGCCGAAGGGGCCGTTGATCCACAGGAGCATCCCCGGAGCGTACGTCCGGCTGGCGTCCCCGACCAAGATCCGCATAGACTCGCACCCATGGTCTCAGTGGTGCAGAACGTCGCGATCGACTGTGCGGACGCCTACGAACTGGCGCGGTTCTGGAGCGATGGTGACGGGCTGTCCGGTGCGACCCGGACTGCCGCCCCGGCGACCACGAGGACCCAGGTGGTCCTGGACGGCGGCCGGTCCTCTACTTCAACACCGTCCCCGAGCCCTAAGACCGTCAAGAACCGCGTCCACCTCTGCCTGCGCCCCACCGACTCCCGCGACCCCCGAGGTCGAACGCCTCCTCGCCCTCGGCGCCACCATGGCCGCCGACCGCCGTCAACCCCGACGGCTCGGCCTGGGCGGTGCTGCACGACCCGGAGGGCAACGAGTTCTGCGTCATGCGCAGCGAGTCCGACCGCGCCGCCGCACACAGCGGCTAGCCCGCCGGGGGCCGGTCGGCCGGGGCGCGGTCGCGGAGGGAGCGGGAAATGGATTGCCGCCCCGGTGGTGGTGTGCAAACCGTTCGGCCTGGACCGGCAGTTGATCATCGACGGCCGGCCGCCTCCCGGGACCGACCGGAGAGGCGACGAACGATGGGGAACCATGCGTGGCAGACAGCTATGAGGACGAGTGCCGCGGTCGTTGGCCCGCGGGAGCAGGCGGAGAGCCTCGCCGGAACGACAACTGGGCACATGTGGACAGGGAGCGGGTCACCAGGACTGGACGTCCTGTACCGGGAGATCACGGCCGTCCTCGACGGCGGCGCCTACCGGGGACCCGCGGGTTCAGGAGCTCGTCCGCAGGCACTTCGACATCGTCAGCCGGTTCTACACCCCGTCCAGGAGGCGTACGTCGGCATGTCGCTCTTCTACGCCGAGGACGGGGCCATGAAGGCGTTCCACGACTCCTACCACCCGCGGATGGTGGAGTTCAGGTGCCGCGATCAGGGTGTTCGCCGAGGCTCCGGCGTAGCGTCCGCGCAGGCCGTGACAGCTCGGCGGGCGTGCCCGGACTCCGGTCCCGGCACACCCGCCGTTCCGGCGGGAGGACCCTAGCCGGCGAGCACCGCGAGGGCCGCGTCGAGGCGTCCTCGGCCTGGCTCGACGTCGGGCTGACGCCGACGCCCTCCCAGTGGTGCCGGTGACCGGGTTGATGGAGCGGGCGGCCGGGACCGGTTGACCGCGATGTGTGCGGGTGAGGGCGATGCGGTCGGTGGGGTGGGCGCCGCCGCGCGGTTGGTCTCGCGACGAGGGTGGCGCGCTTCAGGGCCTGAGGTTGTAGGCGAGCTCCTCGCCGCGGAGAAGTGAAGGCGGCGGTCGAGACGGTGACCGGGGCGGTCCGAGGTAGCGGGGGCCGGGGGTGTTCGGGTAGGTCCAGTACTGGCGGTGGGAGTCGGTGGCGCGCTCGTAGATGTCGTTGAGGTGGACCTCGTCGTCGCCGAAGAAGTGGCTGCACCACAGGGCCACGCCGTTCGGCGAGCCGCCCCGGCACTGGCGCAGGTCGATCACCAACTTCTCGGTGTGGGCCACGAGTTGCATGGCAGCGCCGATCGCCGCCTCGCCCGCGTCGGCGTCCGGGATGAAGCGCAGGTCGAGGTAGCCGACGTTGCCCTCCAGCCGCTCGACCTTGGCGATGCCGAAGTTGCCCTCCCGGTAGTGGGCGAGCCAGCGGGCCTTCTCCTCCTCCGGGGAGTCCTCCTCCTCGACCGGAGTGGCCTCCTCGTTCCAGAGCAGCCGCAGGTGCTTGTCGGGGCAGACGGCCTGGAGGTCGGCCGTCACGGCGGCGCAGAAGTCCGGCTCGGACAGGCCCTCGTAGGCGCCGTCGGCGAGCTTCCCCCGCAGCGCCTCGGCGATCGGGCCGGTGAGGTCGGGGAAGACGTAGCCGGCGGTGATCTTGTCCAGCGCGGCGTCGAGAATCTCGTGGTGGGAGGTCATGAGCGCGCATCGTACGGATCTTCGACGGCGGTGACGACTCGTTATTTCCGCACGCTACGATCCCCGCCGGAGGGGGCACACATGACGGAACGACGACGCTGGCCGGCCCTGTTCGTACTGGTGGGCCTGCTGGCGCTGGCCGCGTACGCCTGGGGCGTGTACGAAGACCGCTCGGGCGGGCGCACGATGGTCGCGGTGGCGCTGTTCCGCCCGCTGATCGTGGGCGGGGCCGGGTTGGCCTTCCTGGTGGTGGCGGTGGCCGCCCGCGGCCGCGGCGGCCGGACGGTGGCCGGCCTGCTGGCCGCCTGCGCGCTGCTGTACGCCGCCGGCGCACTGGCACTCCAGGGCGCGTTGCCGCAACGGCAGGTGACCGGCCGTCAGCCGAGGCCGGGCGTCCCGGGGCACGTCCTGGTGGTGACCCACGTCGGGAACCCGGGATCGGAGGCCGAGTCCCAGTCCTGGGAGCTCGTCCTGCACACCGGTAGCGGCTGGTCCGAGCGCCACTGGCGGGTCGCGGACCTGCCGGAGTCGGGCCGGGACGGCGCCTTCGTGTCCGCGGCCTGGGCCGACCGCGGTCACCTGGCGGTCACCACCGGCAAGGGCACCCGCACCATCGCCGTGCCGGCCCCCTGACGGATCGTCCGCCAGGAGGCCGGCCGGCCCCGGCCGTCACGCCTCCGGGTACCGCCGCGGCGTCCAGACCACCTCGGCACCGTCCCCACGACTGACGGCCTGGGTCTGCGAGGAGCCGATCAGCAGGATGGTCCGCATGTCGACCTCGGCCGGGTCGAGCTCGCCGAGCCGGACCGTCCGTACCCGCTCGGTCGGCCCGCCGACGTCCCGGGCCATCACCACGGGGGTGTCGGCGGCCCGCACCTCCAGCAGCAGTTCCTTCGCCGAACCGACCTGCGTGGTACGGGACTTGGAGCCGGGGTTGTACAGCGCCAGCACCAGGTCGGCGGAGGCCGCGGCCTTCAGCCGCGAGGCCACCACCGACCAGGGCTTGAGCCGGTCGGAGAGCGAGACCACCGCGTAGTCGTGGCCGAGCGGGGCGCCGGCCCGGGAGGCGGCGGCGTGGGCGGCCGTCATGCCGGGGCAGATCCGCACCGGGACGTCGGCGTACCGCTCCTCGCAGGCGACCTCCAGCACGGCGGTGGCCATCGCGAAGACGCCGGGGTCGCCGGAGGAGACCACCACGACCTTCCGCCCGCGCAGGGCCAGGTCGAGGGCGAACTCGGCCCGCTCGGACTCCACCTTGTTGTCCGAGCCGTGCCGCACCTGCCCGGCCCGTACCGGCACCCGGTCCAGGTAGGTGGTGTAGCCCACCAGGTCGGTGGCGGAGGCGAGTTGGCCGCGCACCTCGGGGGTCAGCCAGAGCGGCCCGGCCGGGCCGGTGCCGACCACGACCACCTCGCCGGGGGCCCTCGTACACGGGCGCGGGCGAGCCGCCGCCCAGCCGGCTGGGCAGGACGGCCACCGCGAAGTACGGCACCGACTCCGGGTCGATGTCGGCCAGCGCACCGGTCCGCTCCCCCGCCATGGTGGCCCGCTCGACGTACGAGGCCTCCGCCAGCCGCCCGGAGCGCTCGAAGGCCGAGCGGACGGCCGGGAAGGTGCGGCCGAGCTTCATCACCACGGCCGAGTCGGCGCCGGACAGACGGGCCGTCAGCTCCTCCTCCGGCAGGGTGCCGGGGATGATGGTGAGGGTCTCCTCGGCCTCGCACAGCGGCTTGCCGAGCCGGGCGGCGGCGGCGCTCACCGAGGTGACGCCGGGCACCACCTCGGTCGGGTAGCGGTGGGCCAGGCGCTTGTGCATGTGCTGGTAGGAGCCGTAGAAGAACGGGTCACCCTCGGCCAGCACCACCACGGTGAGGCCGGCGTCGAGGTGGGCGGCCAGCCTGCCCGCGGCCTCCTCGTAGAAGTCGTCCAGCGCGCCCCGGTAGCCGCCGGGGTGGTCGGTGGTCTCCACCGTGATCGGGTAGACCAGCTTCTCCTCGACCACGCCGTCCTTGAAGTACGGGGCGGCGATCGAGCGCGCTATCGACCGGCCGTGCCGGGCGCTGTGGTACGCGACCACGTCCGCCTCGCCGATCAGCCGGGCGGTCTTGACGGTCACCAGCTCCGGGTCGCCCGGGCCGAGCCCGACGCCGTACAGCTTGCCGATCCGAGACTCGGTCACTCTTCGGTGCTCGCAATCGCGTTGATCGCGGCGGCGGCGATCGCGCTGCCGCCCCGACGGCCCCGGACCACCAGGTACTCCAGGCCCAGATCGTTCGCGGCCAGCGCCTCCTTGGACTCGGCCGCGCCGATGAAGCCGACCGGCACGCCGATCACGGCGGCCGGGCGGGGGGCGCCCGCCTCGACCATCTCCAGCAGGCGGAACAGCGAGGTCGGCGCGTTGCCGACGGCCACCACCGCGCCCTCCAGGTGCGGCAGCCAGAGCTCCATCGCGGCGGCGCTGCGGGTGTTGCCGAGCTCCTTGGCGAGGCCGGGCACCGAGGGGTCGGCGAGGGTGCAGATCACCTGGTTGTCGGCGGGCAGCCGCTTGCGGGTGACGCCGCTGGCGACCATGGAGACGTCGCACAGGATCGGCGCCCCGGCGTTCAGCGCGGCGCGCGCGTCGGCGACCGCCTTCGGCGACCAGAGCAGGTCCTTCACCAGGTCGGTCATGCCGCAGGCGTGGATCATCCGCACCGCGACCTGGGCCACGTCGGCCGGCAGGTGGGCCAGCTCGGCCTCGGCCCGGATGGTGGCAAAGGACTCGCGGTAGATGGCCGCGCCGTCCTTCTCGTACTGGATCACTTCGTCCTCCGGGCTTCGGCTACCGCCTGGGCCATCTGTTCCGTGGTCAGGTCCTGCATGGTCGTTGTGGGTCCGGACGTCCGACGGGCCGTCACCCGGTACGCGCCCGGGCCGGTGGCCAGCACGTCCACCCACTCCCCGGCGGGGTGGCCGCAGCGCCGCTCGCAGCCGGACCAGTGCACCGGCAGCCCGGGCACCCCGGCCGTCCCCAGTGCCCGGGCGGCGTCCGCCCGCACGTCCGCGAGTGACTTGGCGCAGCCGGGCGCGCCGGTGCAGGCGGTGGCCAGCTCCCAGGGCGAACCGGGCGTCAGGCGCAGCCCGGCGGCGGCCAGTTCGCGCACCGCCGTGGCTCCGGGGAGGACGACGCTGCGCCACGGGGTGATCCGCAGCTCCCCGGCCGAAGCCGCCGCGGCCTCCGCCAGCGTCCGCCACTGCGCGGCGCTCACGGTGCCGAACCCGGTCCCGGCCACCAGCCCGCCGTCGAAGGGCCCCGACTCCGGCGCCCCGCCCGCGAAGGCGGGCAGCGGCTCGGCGCCGGGGTCGAGCAGCTCCGCGGCCTCCCGGACGAACCAGGCCTTCACCCCGGCCGCCCGCACCGCCGTCAGGAACTCCTCGGCGGCGGCCAGCGCGGCGGTCGGTACGGACCCGGGGGCGATCCGGCGGGCGGTGGCGGCCCGGCCGAGGCGCAGCAGCGCTCCGCCGCCGGGCGTTGCGATCAAGGTCACATCGGCGTCCAGGGCGGCCACGTCGCCGCGGCCGTCGTCCAGGACGAAGAGGAACAGGCCGGCCAGTCCGGCGGCGAGCGGGCTGGCGCAGAGCAGGGCGTCCAACTCCCGTGCCCAGGACCGGACGTCGGCGTGGCCGAGCCCGTCCAGGCCGGAGAGCGGCGAGGCGATGACGTTGCGGACCCGCTCGTGGGTCTCCGAGGGCAGCAGACCGGCGGCCCGCAGCCGGGCTCCCAGCTCGGCCCCGGCGTCCTCGGCCAGGCCGCGCAGCTGGACGTTGCCGCGCGAGGTCAGTTCCAGCCGCCCGTCGCCGAGTTGCTCGGCGGCGTCGGCCAGTACCAGGGCCTGAGCGGCCGTCAGCAGCCCGCCGGGGAGGCGGACCCGGGCCAGCGCGCCGTCGTCGGCCCGGTGCAGTCGCAGTGCCCCGGGGCAGGCGTCGCCCCGGTCGCGGCCGGGCCCGGCGGCGCCGTCCCGCCCGCCGGCGGAGGCACCGTCCCGGTCGCGGCCGGACGCACCGGGGCGTGGCTCGGCGACGGGTGGCGTGGGTGGCATGGCCGCGAGCATACCCACGTTCCGCCGGTTTGCTCCTGTCCGCTGCGTCACGTCCGCGCGACCCTCCGTCCACCGCGGCCCGGCCTCCCTCCACGGCGGCCCGGCCCTCCGTCCGCCCCGCGATCCGCGCCTCGTCGCGACCGTGATCACCTGACAGACCTTCGGGACCCTGGTCCGCAACCCGGACGCACCCCGTACGATGCTCCCCGGGTGGGCGCACAGCCCAGCCAACGCCAGCGACGGCGCTATGGGGAGGAAACCGGTGCGAATCCGGTGCGGTCCCGCCACTGTGACCACGGCCAGTCCGTGGGAGCCAGGAACTCCTGCCGTCCTCACACCAGCCCGGGGCGCGGACCCCGAGGAAGGCTCCGCCGTGCCCGTGCGCCGTTCGCCAGCGCTCCGTCGCGCCGTCGTCTCCTCGTGCCCGCCGCCGTCCCGGCGTGAAGCCACGGCCGGGAGGGCCTCCGTATGATCCTGCTCCTCTCCACCTCCGACACCGACCTGTTGAGCGCCCGCGCCTCGAACGGTCCGGTCCCGTACCGGCTGGGGAACCCGGCCCGGCTCGGGGTGGACGACCTGCCCGCGCTGCTGGAGGGCACCGACCTGGTGGTGGTCCGGCTGCTCGGCGGACGCCGGGCCTGGCAGGAGGGTCTGGACGCGCTGCTCGCCGGGCCGCGCCCGGTGGTGGTGCTGACGGGCGAACAGGCCCCGGACGCCCAGCTGATGGAGCTCTCCACCGTCCCGGCCGGCCTGGCCGCCGAGGCGCACGCCTACCTGGCGCACGGCGGCCCGGCCAACCTGGCCGAGCTCGGCGCGTTCCTCTCCGACACCGTGCTGCTCACCGGCCACGGCTTCGCGGCGCCCGCCTCGGCCCCGGCCTGGGGTCCGTTGGAGCGTCAGGCGGCCGAGAACGACGGCCCGCTGGTGACGGTGCTCTACTACCGCGCCCACCACATGAGCGGGAACACCGCCTTCGTGGAGACCCTCTGCCAGGCGATCGAGGCCAAGGGCGCCCGCGCCAAGGCGGTCTACTGCGCCACCCTGCGCGGGGCCGAGCCGGAGCTGCTGGCCGAGCTGGGGCAGGCCGACGCGCTGGTCACCACCGTGCTGGCGGCCGGCGGCACCCGCCCGGCCGACGCCCAGGCCGGCGGCGACGAGGAGGCCTGGGACGCCGGCGCGCTGGCCGCGCTGGACCGCCCGATCCTGCAGGCGCTCTGCCTGACCTGGTCCCGCGAGCAGTGGGAGGCCAGCGACGACGGCCTCTCCCCGCTGGACACCGCGACCCAGATCGCCGTGCCGGAGTTCGACGGCCGGCTGATCACCGTGCCGTTCTCCTTCAAGGAGCTGGACGCGGACGGCCTGACCGTCTACGCGGCCGACGCCGAGCGGGCCGCCCGGGTGGCGGGCATCGCGGTCGCCCACGCGAGGCTGCGTCACGTCCCGGCCGCCGAGCGGCGGTTGGCCCTGGTGCTCTCCGCGTACCCGACCAAGCACGCCCGGGTCGGCAACGCCGTCGGCCTGGACACCCCCGCCTCCGCGATGCGGCTGATGGCGCGGCTGCGCGCCGAGGGCATGGACATCGGCACCGACGTCCCCGGCCTGGACCTCACCGGCGACGGGCACGAGGGCGACGAGCTGATCCACGCGCTGATCGCGGCCGGCGGCTACGACCAGGACTGGCTGACGGAGGACCAGCTCGCCCGCAACCCGGTCCGCATCCCGGCCGCCGACTACCGCCGCTGGTACGCCGAGCTGCCGCAGGGCCTGCGCGAGCAGGTCGAGGAGCACTGGGGCCCGGCCCCCGGCAACCTCTACGTGGACCACGCGCAGAACCCGGACGGCGACATCGTGCTGGCCGCGCTGCGCTCCGGCAACCTGCTCGTCCTGATCCAGCCGCCGCGCGGCTTCGGCGAGAACCCGGTCGCGATCTACCACGACCCGGACCTGCCGCCGAGCCACCACTACCTGGCCGCCTACCGCTGGATCGAGGCCGCGCAGGCCGACGGCGGCTTCGGCGCCCACGCCGTGGTCCACCTCGGCAAGCACGGCAACCTGGAGTGGCTGCCCGGCAAGACCGCCGCGCTGTCCGCCGAGTGCGGGCCGGACGCGGTGCTCGGCAACCTGCCGCTGGTCTACCCCTTCCTGGTCAACGACCCGGGCGAGGGCACCCAGGCCAAGCGCCGTGCCCACGCCACCCTGGTCGACCACCTGGTGCCGCCGATGGCCCGGGCCGACTCCTACGGCGACATCGCGCGCCTGGAGCAGCTGCTCGACGAGCACTCCAACATCGCCGCGATGGACCCGGCCAAGCTCCCGGCCATCCGGGCCCAGATCTGGACCCTGATCCAGGCCGCCAAGCTGGACCACGACCTCGGCCTGGAGGAGCGCCCCGAGGACGACGGCTTCGACGACTTCCTGCTGCACGTCGACGGCTGGCTCTGCGAGATCAAGGACGCCCAGATCCGGGACGGCCTGCACGTGCTCGGCCAGGCCCCGGCCGGCGAGGACCGGGTCAACATCGTGCTGGCGATCCTGCGGGCCCGGCAGATCTGGGGCGGCGTCAGCGCGCTGCCCGGCCTGCGCGAGGCGCTCGGCCTGGACGAGGCGGCGCTGACCCTGGGCGCCACCGACGCGGCCGAGGCACAGGCCCGTGCCCTGGTCGAGGCGATGGAGGCCGAGGACTGGGCGCCGTCCGCCGTGGAGAAGGTGGCCGCCGGGCACCCGGACGCGGTCCGCGAGGTGCTCGACTTCGCCGCCCGCGAGGTGGTCCCGCGGCTGTCCGCCACCACCGACGAGCTGGACGCGGTGCTGCACGCGCTGGGCGGCGGCTTCGTCCCGGCCGGGCCCTCGGGCTCGCCGCTGCGCGGTCTGGTGAACGTGCTGCCGACCGGCCGCAACTTCTACTCGGTGGACCCGAAGGCCGTCCCGTCCAAGCTGGCCTGGGAGACCGGGCAGGCGCTGGCGCAGTCCCTGGTGGACCGCTACCAGGCGGACAACGACGGGCAGTTCCCGCCCTCGGTCGGCCTCTCGCTCTGGGGCACCAGCGCGATGCGCACGGCCGGCGACGACATCGCCGAGGCCTTCGCCCTGCTGGGCGTGCGCCCGGTCTGGGACGACGCCTCCCGCCGGGTCACCGGTCTGGAGCCGATCTCCCTGGAGGAGCTGGGCCGCCCGCGGATCGACGTCACGCTGCGGATCTCCGGCTTCTTCCGGGACGCCTTCCCGCACGTGGTCGCGCTGCTGGACGACGCGGTCCGGCTGGCGGCCCGTCAGGAGGAGGCGGAGGCGGAGAACTTCGTCCGCGCCCACGTCCAGGCGGACCTGGCCGAGCACGGCGACGAGCGCAGGGCCACCACCCGGATCTTCGGCTCCCGCCCCGGCACCTACGGCGCGGGCCTGCTCCAGCTGATCGACAGCCGGGACTGGCGCACCGACGCCGACCTCGCCGAGGTCTACACCGTCTGGGGCGGCTACGCCTACGGCCGCGAGCTGAACGGCCGCCCGGCCCGGGAGGAGATGGAGACCGCCTACAAGCGGATCACCGTCGCGGCCAAGAACACCGACACCCGCGAGCACGACATCGCGGACTCGGACGACTACTTCCAGTACCACGGCGGCATGGTGGCCACCGTGCGCGCCCTGACCGGCAAGGCCCCGACCGCCTACATCGGCGACTCGACCCGCCCGGAGACGGTCCGCACCCGCACCCTGACCGAGGAGGCGGCCCGGGTCTTCCGCGCCCGGGTGGTCAACCCGCGCTGGATGGAGGCGATGCGCCGCCACGGCTACAAGGGCGCCTTCGAGATGGCCGCCACCGTGGACTACCTGTTCGGCTACGACGCCACCACCAACGTGGTCGCCGACTGGATGTACGAGAAGCTCACCCAGGAGTACGTGCTCGACCCGACCAACCGGGAGTTCCTGGCCGGGGCCAACCCCTGGGCGCTGCACGGGATCAGCGAGCGGCTGCTGGAGGCGGCCGACCGCGGCCTGTGGGCGGAGCCGGACCCGGCGCTGATCGAGGAGCTGAAGACGGCGTTCCTGGAGACCGAGGGCGACCTGGAGTCCGACAGCTAGTCGGAACGCGGACAGCGCACGGGGGGACCGGTGGCCGCCGGTCCCCCCGTGCCGTCCTGGCGGAGCGTCAGCGACGCTTCAGGCCCTGGTCGATGGCGGAGATCAGCTCACCGTTCGGGGTGTCCCCGTCCAGCGCCCAGATCATCGCGCCGGCCAGGCCCTCGTGGCGGATGTACGCGGCCTTGGTGCGCAGCACCGTCGGGTCGTCGTAGGTCCACAGGGTGGAGCCGTCGAACAGCCAGGCGCTGCCCTTGTCCCGGCTGCGGTAGATCTTGTACGTGCCGGAGTCGGCCAGCTTCTTGAGCGCCTTGTAGTCCTCGGTGCCCGCCACCCAGGTGGCCGGGGCCGGGCCGGTGGCCGGCTGGCCGAGGCCGTCGCCGCCGCCGGTCACGCCCGTCCAGCCCTGGCCGTAGAACGGCATGCCGACCACCAGCTTGTTCGCCGGGGCGCCGCGGTCCAGCCAGGCGTTGACGGTCTGGTCGACGCTGAAGTCACCGCGCTTGGCGTAGAGCGCGGACTGCTGGGCGGTGGTCTTCTCGCCGGAGACGTGGAAGTCGTAGCCCTGCAGGTTGACGAAGTCGAAGTCCTTGATGATCTTCTTGACCTCGAAGCCCGCGTCGATCTTCGCCGGGTTGGTCGGCACGTACGCGCTCAGGTCGTAGTGCTTGCGGCCCGGCTGGGTGCGGGCGTAGGCGTCCAGCTGGACCCGGAACTCGTGGACCAGCTTGGTGAAGTTCTGCTTGTCCTCGGGGCGGATGCCGTTGCCCTCGTTGCCCTCGGAGCCGGGCCACTCCCAGTCCAGGTCCACGCCGTCGAAGACCCCGGCCGCCGCGCCGACGCCACCGCGGGCGCCGTCCACCGGCAGGTTGCCCTTGATGTAGGTGTCGATGCAGGAGGCCACCAGCGCCTTGCGGCCGGCGTCGGTCAGCACGGCGTCCGAGAAGTGCGCCGATCCGCTCCAACCACCGAGCGAGATCTGCACCTTGAGGCCCGGGTTCTTCGCCTTCAGCTCGCGCAGCTGGTTGAAGTTGCCCGCCAGCTTCTGCTCGGCGGTGTCCGCCACCCCGTCGACCGAGGTGGCCGCGTCCACCGGGCGCCCGTAGTCGGCCCACGGGTCGGCGCCCGGCACGTTGCCGACCAGGCACTTGCCGTCCTTGCCGATGGCGCCGAACGCGTAGTTGATGTGGGTCAGCTTGGCCGCGGTGCCGCTGGTCTGCAGGTCCTTGACCTGGTAGTTGCGGCCGTAGATGCCCCACTGGGTGAAGTAGCCGATCCGCTTGTAGGCAGGGGCGCCGTGGCCGTCGTGGCCGTCGTGCGCGGAGACGGCGGGAGCGATCGAGACGAGCAGGCCGAGGGCCGCGGCGGTGGCGACGGTCAGCCGGGAGATGGATCCGTGACGCATGGGCTCGTTCCTGTTGTGCGGACTGGATGGAGCTTTGCTGCTGGGAAGGTATTGGTCTGAACCAGTAGCGTCAACCGACCGTCCACTCTGCAAAACCCTCCCGTCGTCCGCTTGACAGTTCGGGCCATCCCCCTTCCGCACACCGGACCTGACGCCCCGTCAGGCGACGGAGTACCGACCCGGCCCCCGCTCCTGCGAGCCCCACGCCGCCGACGGGGCTAGCTTGGGACCATGCACCTGCCCGCCTCCCTGTGCCAACCCGCTCGGTACGCCGCGCTCGTCCTCGGGGGGCTGCCCGTGCTGGCGTTCCCCGCGCCCGGTCTCTCGTGGCTCGCCTGGGTGGCGCTGGTGCCGGGGCTGGAGGTGATGCGGCGGGCCGGCAGCGGGCGGGAGGCCGTGATCCGGGGCTGGTGGTTCGGTGCCGGGTTCATCCTGGTGTCGATGTACTGGCTGGTGCCCTCGATCGGGCCCGGCCTGCTCGCGCTCGCGGTGGTGTTCGGCGTCCTCCCCGGCGCGGTCGGGTACGCGGTGTGGCGGCTGCTGTCACCCCCGCTGACGGTGCGTCGGACGCTGCTCGCGCTGGTGGTGGTCCCCTCGGTCTGGGTCTGCACCGAGTTCGTCCGCTCCTGGCACGCGCTCGGCGGCCCCTGGGCCCTGCTCGGCGCCAGCCAGTGGAAGCACCCCGCCGTGCTCGGCCTCGCCTCCGTCGGCGGCGCCTGGCTGGTGAGCGCCGCCGTCGCGGCCGCCAACGTCGGCGTGCTGATCCTGCTCACCGGCCGCCGCCTCCGGGTCCGGGTGCTCGCCGCCCTCGCCGTCACCGGCACCCTGCTGGCCGGCCCGCTGCTGTTCGCCGCCCTGCCCGCACCGACGCCGGGCGACACCGCCACCGTCGCCCTGGTCCAGCCCGGCGAGGTGGCCGACTCGGCCGCCCGCTTCGCCGCGAGCGGGCGGATCACCGCCGAACTCGCGGGCCGGGCGCCCGACCTGGTGGTCTGGGGCGAGAGCAGCACCAACTCCGACCTGGACCGGGACGAGGTGGCCCGCCGGGAGGTGGCCCGGCTCTCCGCCCTGGTCGGCGCCCCGGTGCTGGCCGGCGAGGACGCCCGCAAGGGCGACGGCCTGATCTCCAAGGACGCCGTGCTGGTCACCCCGGACGGGGTCGCCGAGCGCTACCGGAAGATCCGGCTGGTGCCGTTCGGCGAGTACATCCCGCTGCGGCCGCTGTTCGGCTGGCTCACCGGCGTCAGCCGGGCGGCGGGCGAGAACCGCGCGCCCGGCTCCTCCTTCCACCTCCTGCACACCACCGACCGGCAGGGCCGCCCGCTCCCCTTCGGTGCACTGATCTGCTTCGAGTCGGCCTTCCCCGACATGTCCCGGGAGGCCGCAGCCGACGGCGCCCGGATGCTCGTCCTCCAGTCCGCCACCTCGACCTTCCAGGACTCCTGGGCCCCGCAGCAGCACGCCTCGCTCGGCGCCCTGCGCGCCGCCGAGACCGGCCGGCCGGTGGTCCAGGCCGCCCTCACCGGCGAGTCGGTCGCCTACGACCGCCAGGGCCGACGCCTCGCCCTCCTCGGCACCGGCTCCACCGGCTCCCTGACGGTCCGTCTCCCCCTCGCCGCCCCCACCGCCACCACCTGGTACGTCCGCCTCGGCGACTGGGTCCCGTACACGGCGGCGGGGATCACCCTGCTGTCCGCTTGCCTGGCCTTCCGGCGGCGGTCAGCCATCGGCGACCAGGGGCGCGAGGAACTGCGCGAAGCGGGAGACGCGGACCGTGTGCCGGGTACGGACAGCCACCTGCACCTGAGTCTCCGTACCCGGCAGACGGGCCGCTGACTTCCGCCGCGCGCAGTTCCCCGCGCCCCTGACGGCCCCTTCGGGGCCGCACGGGCCGCGGGTGCGTCAGGCCTCCGGCTGGTACAGCCCGAAGACCGCGCCGAGCGGGTCCTTCAGGACCGCGAGGCGCGGTCCGTCCGGGACGTCGGTCGGCGGGAGCACCGCGTCTCCCCCGAGCCCGAGGGCCCGCTCCGCAGCCAGGTCGACGTCCGCCGCCGCGAAGTACGGCATCCAGTACGGTGGCAGGTCGGCCGGGAACTGCTCCCCCATGTCCAGCACCCCGCCGAAGTCGGTCCCGTCCAGCCCCCACTGGGTGTACTGCTCCCCGGGGTTGACGCTCCACCCGAACAGGTCGGAGTAGAAGCCGACCGCCCCGGCCACGTCCCGGGTCGCCAGCTCGATCCACCCCGGTGCGCCCGGCTCGGCGAACAGCGCCACCCCCGGGAAGGCCCGGCCGTGCCAGAGCCCGAACACCGCCCCGGCCGGGTCGGCCACCACGGCGAACCGGCCCAGGTCCAGCGCCTCCATCGGCCCGGCCAACACCTGCCCGCCCCCGGCCCGCGCCGCCTCGGCCGCCGCGTCCACGTCCTCGGCCGCGATCGAGACCGACCAGGCCGTCGGCTGCCCGTCGGCCACCAGCGGGGCGACCGCCGCCACCGGGGCCTCCCCCTGGTACATGACGGTGTAGCACATGGCCTCCGGCCGGGGGTCGGTCTCGCCCCGCCAGCCGAACAGCTCGCCGTAGTACCGCTGCGCCGCCGCCGGGTCGGCGCTGCCGTGCTCGAACCAGCAGGGCGTACCGGGCCGGGTCTCGGTGATCCGCACCATGACGCCCCCTCAGGCCCTGATCTCGATGACGCACTTGCCCCGCGCGTGGCCGGACTCCACCGCCAGCATCGCCTCGGCCGCCCGGTCCAGCGCGAAGGTCTCCGAGATGTGCGGGTCCAGCGCGCCGCCGGCCACCAGCGCGGCCACCGAGGCCAGCACCTCCCCGGTGCGACGGCGCTTCACGTACTCCCCGCCCAGCCCGGCGACGGTGGCCGGATCGGCGGTGGAGACCAGCCGCCCGCCCTTGCGCAGCGTGCCGGAGGCGGCCATCGCGTCCTGGCCGCCGACCAGGTCGAGCACCCCGTCCACACCCTCCGGCGCCACCGCCCCGATCCGCTCGGCCACCCCATCGCCGTACCGGACCTGGGTGGCGCCCAGGCTCGCCACGTACTCCCGGGACTGGTCGCTCGCGGTACCGATGACGGTGATCCCCCGGCTGCGGGCGATCTGGGCGGCGGCGCTGCCGACCCCGCCGGACACGCCGAGCACCAGCAGGGTCTGACCGGGCGTCAGGCCCAGCTGGTCCACCGCGTCGAGGGCGGTGGCGGCGGCCACCGAGAGGGTGGCGGCCTGGGTGAAGGTGACGTCGTCCGGCACCTTGGCGGCCTCGCCGGCGTCCAGCAGCACGTGGTCGGCGAAGGCGCCGTCGGGCGCGATCCCGAAGACCGGGTCGCCCACCAGGAAGCCCGAGACGCCCTCGCCCAGCACCCGCAGCACCCCGGCCGCCTCCGAACCGAGCACCCGGGGCACCGGCTTGGTCCGGCCGAACAGGCCCTCCCGGACCTTCCAGTCGGCCGGGTTGACCCCGGCCGCCCGCACCGCGATCAGCAGTTGGCCCGGCCCCGGCACCGGAATGCGCCGGTCCAGGAACCGCTGGTTCTCCGGCCCGCCGTACGCCTCGAATCCGAACGCCTTCGACATCGCGCTTCCTCCACCTGTGGCTCGTCCGACCCCACCAGCTTGCGGGCCCCGACCCGGGCACGCCGGAGGCTGCTGGGCCGAACGGTGCCGGAGTGACCCAGGAGGTTGTTCAAATTGGAACTACAGGTGTACGGTCGGCCGGGACAGCACGCACAGCACACCCACCAGAGCACGAGGAGGACGGGCATGCCCGAGCAGCTCGACCAGGCGACCGTCCGCACCACCGTCCGGATCCCGCTCACGTTCCCGGACGGCTACCGGGTCCAGGCCGAGGTCACCACCTTCCACGGCCTGGCCGACGGCGCCGAGCACCTGGCCCTGCGCCTGGGCGAGCCGTCCGGCGACGCCCCGCTGGTGCGGCTGCACTCCGAGTGCCTCACCGGCGACGTCTTCGGCTCGGACCGCTGCGACTGCGGCCCGCAGCTGCGCGAGGCGGTCGAGCGGATCGCCACCGACGGCGGCTACCTGCTGTACCTCCGCCAGGAGGGGCGCGGCATCGGCCTGTACAACAAGCTCGACGCCTACGCCCTCCAGGACCAGGGCCTCGACACATACGCCGCCAACGCCGCGCTCGGCCTCCCCGAGGACGGCCGCGACTACGCCGCCGCCGCCCAGATGCTCACCGCCCTCGGCACGCCCCGGATCCGCCTGCTGAGCAACAACCCCGACAAGGCGGCCCAGCTGACCGCCCACGGCATCGAGGTCACCGAGCACGTCCCCACCGGCGTCCACGTCTCCCCGGCCAATCTCCGCTACCTGCGCGCCAAGGTCGAGCACACCAACCACGCCATCCCCCTCGCCGAACTGGCCGGCTGACGCCGGGTCAGCGCCGGGGCGCCCCGTTCGAGGGGGCCCCGGGGCGGGTGCCCGGCTGGGCGGGGGAGCCGGGGGTCGCCGGGGCACCGGGCGAG
This sequence comes from Kitasatospora albolonga, assembly GCF_039535905.1. Lineage (GTDB taxonomy): Bacteria > Actinomycetota > Actinomycetes > Streptomycetales > Streptomycetaceae > Kitasatospora > Kitasatospora albolonga. The sequence goes on from NZ_BAAAYB010000029.1 coordinate 41,819, forward strand.
GCGCTGCCGGAGGTGCTCGGCGAGGCGCTCGGGCCGGGCTGGCGGACCGGATCCGGGATGTGCACGGTCTCGAACTCCCGCTCCCGGGTGCCCTCGACCGCCAGGTCCATCGCCATCTTCCAGATCGGCCCCGGGCCGGTGGCGCCGTAGACCTCGTCGAAGAGGACGCCACCGATCCTGATGTTGCGCATCGGGACGCCGCCGGTCGGGCCGCCCAGCCAGACGGAGGTGGCCAGGTCGGCGGTGTAGCCGGTGAACCAGGCGGACTTCTTCTGGTCGGTGGTACCGGTCTTGCCCGCGATCTGGCGGTCGTCCTCCAGGCCGAGCTGGCGGCCGGTGCCCTTCTCGGTGACCCCGAGCAGCACGGTGTTGAGGACGTCGGCGGTCTCCTCGGACATCACCCGCGAGCAGCGGCGCTCCGGCACCGGGACGGCCTTGCCCTCGGCATTGGTGATCTTCTCGATGGCCACCGGCGCGCAGTAGGTGCCCCGGGCGGCGAAGGTCGCGTAGACGTTGGCCATGGTCATCGGCGCCACCTCCTGGGTGCCCAGGCCCATGGCCGGGACCTCGTCCAGCTGGGCACCGCTGGCCCGGCCCTTGATGCCGAGCTTGTTGGCCATCTGCTTGACGGCGCAGAGGCCGATCTCCTGCTCCATCTGCACGAAGTAGGTGTTGATGGACATCGCCATCGCCTGCTTCAGCTCGTAGGGGCCGACCTCCGACGGGTCGTCGTTCGGGACGGAGCCCTCCTTCTTCCCCTTCGACTGGTTCTTCCAGGTGCCCGCGCAGGTGGTCATGGTCGGCCAGTCCATCCTGGCCGGCGAGGGGAAGGCCTGGGTGGCCCGGAGCCCGGACTCCAGGGCGGCCGCGGCCACGATCGGCTTGAAGGTGGAACCGGGCTGGAAGCCGTTGCCCCCGCCCATCGCGGCGTCCACGTTGAGGTTGACCACGGTCTCGTTCTTGGCCTTGTCCAGGCCGTACGGACGGGTCTGCGCCATCGCCAGGATCCTGCCGGTGCCGGGCTCCATCATGGTGGCCGCCGCCGAGACCGGGTCGCTGACCCGGACCTTGGTGGTCACCGCCTTCTGCGCGGCGGCCTGCTTCTTCGGGTCCAGGGTGGTGCGGATGTCCAGCCCGCCGAGGTCCCACAGGCGCTTGCGGTCGGCCGCGTTGGCGCCGAACACCGGGTCCTGCTGGACCACCTGGCGGACGTAGTCGCAGAAGAAGCCCATGCCGGCCTGGGCGGTGATGCAGCCGTTGCGCGGCGCCTGGTAGCGCAGGCCGACCTGGGCGGCCTTGGCCTCGGCGGCCTGGGCCGCCGTCAGGTGGCCGCGCTCCAGCATCTTGTCGATGACCACGTCGCGGCGCTTCTGGGCGGCCTGCGGGTGGAGCCTGGGGTCGTACTGGCTGGGGTTCTGCACCAGCCCGGCCAGCAGCGCCGCCTCCGGGACGGTCAACTCCTTGGCGTGCTTGGAGAAGTAGCGCTGGGCGGCGGCCTCGATGCCGTAGGCCTGGTTCCCGTAGTACGTGATGTTCAGGTAGTTGGTGAGGATCTGGTCCTTGGTCAGCTCCTCCTCCAGCTTGATGGCGTACTTGAGCTCCTGGATCTTGCGGCCCAGGGTCTTGCGCTGCGCCGCCAGCACCGCCTCGCGGTCGTCCCCGGCCTGCTCCACGTGGACGTTCTTCACGTACTGCTGGGTCAGCGTGGAGGCGCCCTGCACGGCGGAGCCGCTCTCGGCGTTCTTGCTGGCCGCCCGGAGCACGCCCTTGAGGTCGACCGCGCCGTGCTCGTAGAACCGCGCGTCCTCGATGTCCACCTGCGCCTGCCGGATGAAGGTGCCCATGTCCTCCGCCGTCAGCACCGTGCGGAACCGCCCGTAGACGGTCGCGATCAGGCCGCCCTGCGCGTCGTAGATGTGGCTGGCCTGGGAGAGCGGCGGGGTCTTCAGGTCGTCCGGCACCTCCTCGAAGCTCTCCGCCCCGCTCTTGGCGGTCAGGCCGAGGGCGCCGGCCGCGGGCAGGGCCATCCCGGCCAGCAGCACGCCGGCCAGGGTGGAGAAACCTATGAACTTCAGGCCGTTGGATATGGGGCGCTTCGGTGCCATGTTCGAACACTACGTCCACAAACCCCGCACCAGGGGAAGGATTTCGCTCTCTTCTGTCACAACTCTGCGACAGCCCGGGGCAGTTCGAGTGCGATCTGACCAACACAGGTCAGAGATAACGGTCATATCCGGCGGAGCCGGGCGGCCGCCGTACCGCAGAAGCGGACCGCCTCGACCAGCGCCGGCAGCGGGTCGTCGGCCGCGAGCCACCCGCGCTCCGTCGAGCGCCGGGGCAGCAGGTCGGCCGGCACCCGGCGCTCCCGCCGGGCGGCGGCCAGCGCCGAGGGCAGGTCCAGCTGGCCCACCCCGAAGGAGCGCACCAGCTGCTCCCCCGGCGGCAGTTGACGCCCGGTCAGGCCGAGGTGCAGCGCCCGCACCACGTCCACCCCGGCGGTGGTCTCGAACAGGCGGAACTGCGCGCCGGCGCGCGGGTTGAAGTCCACCAGCCGGTAGCGGCCGTCCCGCCGGTCCAGCCGCCAGTCGAGGTCCGCCACCCCCCGGTAGCCGATCCGGCGGCAGAAATCCGCCGCCAGCGCGGCCAGCCGGGGCTCCGGCAGCGAGCGGGCCCGGGTGGTCACCCCCGCCCCCGGCGGCCAGGAGCGCAGCTTGCGGCCGGTGAACACCAGCGGCTCGGTGCCCTCCGGGCCGCAGTACAGATGGGTGATCCAGTCCTCGCAGTGCTCCGGCGGCAGGTACTCCTGCACCAGCACGGAGGGCTCCTGACGGTCCGGCAGCAGCGCCCGCAGCTCCTCCTCCCCGTGCACCACCGTGGTGTGCCCCACCACCGGCGCGCGCAGCCGGGTGAAGGCCGCCAGGTTCTTCAGCACCAGCGGGTACCCGTGCCCGCGCCCCACCTCCAGCAGCTCCCGGTAGCTGCCCGGCGCCCACGCCCGCGGGGTGTCCACCCCGTGCCGGGCGCAGAGCCCGGCCAGGCCGCCCTTGTCCGCCAGCCGCCTCGGCAGCCCGGGCGGCACCGCGGGCAGCAGGTACCAGCGGGAGAGCGCCTCGGCGTGCTCGGCCAGCAGCACCGCCGCCTCGTCGTCGGTGGCCACCGGCACCACCGGCCGGCCGATCGCCGCGCCGAGCTCCGCCAGCAGGGCCAGCAGCCGCTCCGCGGCCTCCGTCCCGTCGGTCGGCCGGACGAACGCCCGGCCCAGGTAGCGGGAGCGGGCCACCGGCGTCCAGCGGTCCTCCACCACCGCGTGCACCGGGACGCCCAGGCGGCCCAGCGTGCGCACCACGCCCAGGCCGCCGTGGTGCTGCGGGTAGCGGCCGACCTTCACCAACAGGGCGGGCGTGCCGCGGTCCGGCTCGATCGGGGACATCCGGCTCCAGCCCTTCCTCGGCGGCGTGACCTCCCGGTCCGCATTCTCGCCCGGCCCGCCCGGCCCCGCCCCCGGGGGTGCTGGGCCCGCCGCGCCGGTGCACATTGGTCTGAAGGGTGCCCGAGCCGCCGTCCGGAGGGCACCGGAGTCTGGAGGGCACCGGATGACGACCGAGGCGCTCCACCGGTGGGTGCGTCCGCCGTACCTGCTGCTGCCGCTGGCGCTGCTGGTCTGGCTGCTCTCGCTGCGCACCGTGGACCTGGCCGGGATGGACGACCTGGGGCTGCTCCAGGTGCTGCCCGCCGGGTACTGGGTGGCGGTGGTGCTGCTGACGGCCGGCTTCTGGCTGGCGCTGCGCGACCGCACCGTCCCCGTCCGGTGGCTGACGGGGTACCTGCTCGGACTGGTCGCGATGATCCACGCGACCCCGGCACTGCTCTACCCGACGCTGCGCTACTCCTGGGCCTGGAAGCACATCGCCGTGCTGGACGCGATGCTGCGCAGCGACGGCCAGGTGCCGCACGCCGGGGGCTTCGACATCTACAACCAGTGGCCCGGCTTCTTCCTGCTGAACGCCCTCTACCTGCGCGTCACCGGCCTGGAGTCGGCCCTCGGCTACGCGGCCTGGGCCCCGCCGGTGGTGAACGCGCTGCTGCTCGGCCCGCTGCTGCTGCTCTACCGCTCCTTCTCCACCGACCGGGGCCTGGTCTGGGGCGCGCTCTGGGTCTACTACTGCTGCGCCTGGGTCGGCCAGGACTACTTCGCCCCGCAGGCCTTCGCCTTCCTGCTCTTCGTGACGGTGCTGGCCCTGGTGGCCCGTCAACTCCCGGGCGCCGCCCCGGGCGGAGGCGCGCACGCCTCCGGCTCACCGGAGCGGGCCGGCCCGCCCCGGCTGCTCCCGCTGCTGGCGGTGCTGCTGCTGGAGGCCGCCGTGGTGGTCTCGCACCAGCTCACCCCGCTGATGCTGATATGCGTGCTGACCGCCCTCGCGCTGCCGCGGCGCAACCGGCGGGCGGTGCTGCCCGCGCTGGCCGGGGCGGTGCTGCTCACCGTGCTCTGGGACACCACGGCCGCCCGGCCCTTCCTGGCCAGGAACCTGCCGGAGTTCCTGGACGGGCTGACCTCGCCGGACTCCAACGTGGTCTCCGGGCTGGCCGGGCTGGGCGCCGCCGCACCGGGCCAGGTGGTGGTGGCCTGGGTGGACCGCGGGCTCTCCGCCGCCGTCATCCTGCTGGCCGTGCTGGCCGTCTGGCGCCGGCCCTGGGTGCGCCGCACCGCCCTGCCGCTGATGGCGGCGGCCCCGCTGCCGCTGCTGCTGGCCAACAGCTACGGCGGCGAGATGATCTTCCGGGTCTACCTCTTCGCGCTGCCCGCCTGTGCCTTCCTGGTCACCGCCCTGCTCCGCCCGACGGCCCGCTCCGGGGTGCGGGCGACGGCGGCCGTGGCGGTGGTGCTGACCCTGCTCGGCGGCCTGTTCTTCGGCTACTACAGCAAGGAGAACATGAACTACTTCACCCCCGGCGAGGTCTCCGCGGTGGCCAGGATGATCGAGGTGGCACCACCCGGCGCGGTGATCGTCTCGGTCACCGGGAACGTTCCGGGGGTGGCCTCCCACTACGACGTCCACCCCCGGGTCCAGCTGAACCAGGAGAGCGAGGACGTCCGCCGCCAGCTGGCCACCGACCCGCTGGCCGCGCTGGCCCGGGCCACCGCCTTCGCCCCGCCGGGCACGCCCTTCTACCTGGTGCTCAACCGGGGCCAGGCCGCCGAGTGCTACCTGACCGGCGTGCTGCCCGCCGACACGGTGGCCCGGCTGGGCACCGCGGTGGACGAGGCGCCGCGCTTCGCCGTGGTGGACCGCAACGACGACGCGGCGGTCTACCGCTACGTCCCCGATCCGGGCTGACCGGGGCGGGCCGTCCGAGGAGGTGTCAGAGGTGTTCCGTCGCTTCGCCGTTCCCCTGCTGCCCGTCCTGGCGGGCTGGGCCGCGCTGGCCGCCCTCGCCCTGCCGCAGGCCGTCCGACTGCCCGTCACCCTGCTGTTCCTGCTGGCCGGTCCGGGCACCGCGCTGGCCCGGCTGGCACCCGGGCGGGGCGGGCGGACCCGGTCGGTGGTGCTGGCCGGGGCCCTCGGGCTCGCGGTGGAGACCCTGGTCGCGGTGGCGCTCTACCTGGGCGGCTGGTTCACCCCGGCGCGGGCGGTGCTGGTGCTGGCCCTGCTGACCACTGCGGCGGTGCTGGCGCGTCCCCCGTTCGGCCGGGTGGGTTTGGCCGGGCTGCTCCTGCTGGTCAGCGCCTGCGGCGGCGGGGGCACCGGCCACGAGGTGTGGAACACCCCCGGTGCCCGGATCTCCGAGAGCACCGCCTCCGCCGCGGCCTCGGCCCCCGCTCCGGCGGGCGACTGGCGGCTGGTGCTCCAGGACGAGTTCGACGGCACCGCGCTCGACACCCGGCGCTGGGCCACCTGCTACGACTGGAACGACGGGGGCTGCACCAACAAGGCCAACGGGGAGTTGGAGTGGTACCTGCCCTCCCAGGCCACCGTCGGCGGCGGCGCGCTGACCCTGACGGCGCAGCGCCGCCCCACCACCGGCGCCGACGGGCACGTCTACCCGTGGACCTCCGGCATGGTCACCACCGGCCGGGACTCCTGGGACGCGCCGCCCCGGCAGGTCTTCACCCGCGGCTACTTCGCGGCGGCGGTCCGGATCCCGCCCGAGGGCGGGATGTTCCCCGCCTTCTGGCTGATGCCGGCGGCCACCCGCACCACCCCGCCCGAGCTGGACGTGGTCGAGTTCATCGGCTCCACCGACCGGGCCCAGTTCACCGTGCACTGGCCCGGCCCGGGCGGCCAGGACCTGCACGACTCGGCCTCCTACGGACCTGCCGACTTCCCCGCCGGGTACCACGTCTTCGCGCTCGCCTGGGAGAAGGACTCGCTCACCTGGTACGTGGACGGGGTCGCCCGGCACCGCGAGACCAGGCCCGAGCGGATCCCGGACCAGCCGATGGAACTGCTGCTCGACCTGGCGGTCGGCTACCCCTCGGCCCCGCCGGACGGCGTGGACACCGCCCGGATGCAGGTCGACTGGGTGCGGGTCTGGCAGCACTGAGCGGCCGCCGGCCCGATGGCCCGGCGGCTCGCGGATCCAGCGGCTCACAGGTCCGGCGGCCCGCCGACCGGGCGGCCCACCGCGGCCCGCAGCCGCCGGTAGTACCGCCAGCCCTTGGTGCGCAGGTGCTCCGGGAAGGGCGCGACGGGGGCTCCCTCGCCGTCCGACCAGCGCCGGAAGTGCTCCGGCGTGGTGTCGGCGCGCACCATCAGCCGGGCGATCCGCAGCGGGTCGTCGTTGCCGGAGCTGAAGGCGTTGCCCACCGCGCAGGCCGAGGTGAACCCGGCCAGGGCCACCTGGCGCCGCACCGACGGGCTGGAGTAGCCGTGCGGGTAGGCGAAGGAGAGCACCTGGTGGCCGAGCACGTCCTCCAGCTCCCGGCGGCAGCCGACGATCTCGCCCGGCAGCCAGCGGCCCGGCAGGGTGTCCAGCTGCGGGTGGGTCCGGGTGTGCGCACCGATCTCCACCCCGCAGGCGTCCAGGGTGACCACCTGACGCCAGTTCAGCATCCGGGCCGGCGGCAGCAGGCTGCCGGAGGCCGGGCCGCCGGGCGGGTGGACGGCTCCCGTGGTGACGAACAGGGTGGCGGGCAGGCCGCGGTCGGTGAGCTGCTGGACCGCCGTCCAGTAGAAGTCGGCGAAGCCGTCGTCGAAGGTGAGCACCGCGCAGTTCTCCGGCAGCGCCGGACCGCCGCGCAGCGCGGAGACCAGCCGGTGCAGCGGGACGACGGTGCGTCCGCTGTCGGCGATCCGGTCCAGCTGTTCGGCGAAGGCGCGCGGGGTGACGGTCCACGGGGCGATCCAGGAGGGCGGGTCCTCGGAGACCGAGTGCCACAGGTACACCGGTACGACGGTCATGGCGCACCTCCCGGCCCGCCCGGCCCGCCCGCCCCTCCCCCTCTTCCGGCCGGGGCCGCGGGCGGGGCGGCGGACGGCGGGGGCACCGCCGACGGGAGCGCCTGGCGCAGCCGGCCGGTGGTGTAGCCGGTCACCGTGACGGCCACCCCGAGGGCGAGCGCGGCCAGCTCGCGCGGGCCGCCGCCCTCCCGGCTCAGCGCCCGGGCCATCCCGCGCGGCACGGCCGCGTACAGGTAGCGGCGCTCGCTGGCCAGCGCCGGGCGGCGTCCGGTGTGCCGGGCGACGGCGGCCTTGGAGAGGCCCTCGGCGAAGCAACGGGCCCGGAAGTAGCTCCAGTTGGTGCGGCCCTCGGGCACGCGGTGGCTGACCCCGGCGGTGGGCTCGTAGCGCAGCACGGCGCCGGGGTGACGGGCCGTCAGCCGGATGCAGAGCTCGGTCTCCTCACAGCCCAGCGGGCGGCTGCCGACCCGGCCGAGGTCGGGGCGGAAGCCGCCCGCGGCGAGCAGCTCGGCCCGCCGGAAGGACATGTTGGCGCCGATGAAGTTCCGTACGCAGCCGCCCTGTTCGGGCATGCCGAGGTAGGAGCAGCCGACCACCCAGTCGAACTCGGGCGGGAACCAGGAGGGGCGTCCGCTCTCCCAGTGCGGGCGGACCAGGCCGCCGACGCCGAGCACCCGCTCGTCCCGGTAGCCGGCCAGCAGCCGCTCGGTCCAGTCCGGGTCGGCGGTGGCGTCGTCGTCCAGGAAGGCGACCACCTCGCCGTGGGCCAGCGCGGTGCCGGTGTTGCGCGCGCCGGACAGGCCGGGGCGCTCGTGGTTGGGCACCACCCGCACCCCGGCCAGCACTCCGGCGGCCCGTACGGCCAGCTCGGGGCAGTGGTCGACCACCAGCAGCAGCTCCTCGGCGGGGTGGTGCTGGCGCTGCACCGAGCGGACCGCGGCCACCAGATCGGGCCAGCGGGCCATGGTGTAGGAGCAGATGACCACCGTGAGGGTGGGCGGACGGCCCGTCAGGACCGGTTCGGTGAGCGGGTGGGCGGTCATCGCCGTCACCGTCCCTTCGGGAGCCAGCGGCCCAGGGTGGCCAACAGGGGGAGCGCCAGGGCGCTCTCGGCGATCAGCCAGGCCAGGCCGACGCCGGTGATGCCGAGCGGGGGGATCAGCAGGAGGGCGAGCAGCAGCACCAGCCCCAGCAGGGCGGCCTGCAGGGCGACCACCGGGCGCATCGCCCGGCGGGCCCGGCAGACGTCCACGGCCAGGCCGAGCACCAGGTTCGGCAGGGCGGCCAGGGCGAGCAGCCGCAGCGCGGTGGTGCCGTGCTCGGCGTAGCCGGGGCCGAACAGCGAGAGCATCCACGGGGCGGCCACCGCCAGCACCACCGCGCCGGCGCCGATCAGCAGCGCGGAGTGCCGCAGCACCCGGCGGGCCTGGGCGGCCAGCTGCTCCGGGGCGTGCGCGGCCTCGACGATCAGCGAGCTGCCCATGTTGAGCGCGGCCAGCTGGAGGGTGTACGCGATCACCCAGGCGAGGGAGAAGTACGCGTTCTGCTCGGCCCCGAGCCGTCCGAGCACCAGCAGCGGCAGCACGCTGTACGAGGCGGTGCGCAGCAGGGCGCCGAGGTAGTCGGCGGCCGCGTAGCGGACCAGCCCGACGGGCGGGTCGGCTTCCCGGCCCGCCCGGGCGTGGGCCGGGACGGCGCGGCGGAACAGGTAGGCGTTGGTGACCAGCAGGGAGATCAGCAGGGCCACGCTCCAGGCCGGCAGGATGCCGGAGCCGGGCAGCAGCAGGACGCAGGCGCCGAGCAGCGCGGTCTTGGCGACGGCGAACAGCGCGTTCTCGCCGAGCACCCAGCCGGGGCGGCGCAGGCCGGTGAGCGCGCCGTCCTGGAGCACGAAGAGGGTGTACCCGGCGGCGGCCGCGAGGAAGGCCGCCGCGGTCAACGGGGCGCGCAGGAAGCCGAGTTCGGGGGCCAGCACGGGGACGAGCAGCAGGAAGGCGCCGGCCGCCAGCACGGTGGCGGCCGAGCTGACGGCGTAGCAGCGCAGCAGCAGCCGGCGGGTGTGCCGCCCCGCGGTGGGGACGAAGCGCATCAGCACGTCGCCGAGGTTGAACTGGCCGATGCCGGAGAGCAGCGCGGCGGCGGCCAGCGCGGCGTAGCCGCGGCCCACCGCCGCCGGGCCGTACCAGGCGGAGGCGAGCAGCCAGAACAGGCCGCCGAGCCCGGCGGTGAGCAGGGAGCTCGCCGTCAGGACGTGGCCGTTGCGCAGCAGGGGCTCGGTGGCCAGGGCGGCCCGCAGCCGGGCCCGGAGCAGGGCCGGGTAGGAGCACTGGCAGGGCAGCGGGAGCGGGCAGCCGCACCCCGCGGTCGTGGTTCGCCCGGCCGTGGAGCCCGCGGTGGTGACGGCCATCGGGCTCACCCCGCCCGCAGGCTCGGCACTCGGGCGCCGGCCGGCTCCGGGCCGCGCGCGATCCGCTCGTCGGCGATCCGGCGCCGCTCGGCCTGGTGCTGGGAGCGCAGGTAGCCGAGCGGGCCGTACAGCATGCCGGAGAGCTCGAGCAGGGTGAGCCGGGTCGAGTGCTCCCCCTGCACGGTGGTGCGGTTCCTGGCCTGGCCGAGGGCCTGGCGCAGCCCGCCGGGCAGGCGGCGCACCAGGGCGGGCAGCAGCCGGGGGTCGGCGCTGACGGCGGCGGCCAGGTAGGCGCCGAGGCCGGCGCCGTAGCCGTAGAGCTGGGCGGGCAGCGCCTCGTCGGTGCGGCGGTGGCGGTGCCAGATGATGGCGTCGGGCCGGTAGTCCAGCACCAGACCGGAGTTGACGATCCGGAAGAAGGCCAGCAGGTCGTCGCCGCCGTGCGCGGGGGTGCCGGCGCCGGTGGCGGGGTCGAAGCCGCCGAGGGCGCGGAGCAGTCCGGTCCGGAAGGCCATGTTGGCCCCGGATCCGAACCGGCCGGCGGTGAACGGGAAGAGCGGGTCGGCGCTCGGCAGGTCGAGGGCGTGCCGGCGTCCGGCGAAGCCCTTGTCGTAGCCGCCCTGGCGGTGCAGGGCGAGCTGGGCCGGGGTGGCCAGTTCGGCGGGCAGGATCAGGCCGGTGACGCAGCCGGTCCTGGCGTCGTCGTCGAAGGCGGCCGTCAGGGCGGCCAGCCAGTTCCGGTCCACCAGGGTGTCGTCGTCGGTGAAGGCGACCAACTCGCCCCTGGCGGCGGCCAGTCCGAGGTTGTGCGCCCGGGCCAGGCCCGCCACCGGCTCTCGCAGGTAGCGGACCCGGCCGGCGTACCGCTCGCGGATCAGCGCGTGGGCGTCGTCCCCTGCCGGGGCGTTGTCGACCACCAGCACCTCGTACCGCGGGCTGTCGATCCGCAGTAGGGAGTCAAGGCACTGGCGGAGTGGCTCCGGTCTGTCATGGGTGGCGATCACCACGCTGACGCGCGGCGGATGGCCCGCGGGCGTCCGGGGGCCGCCGACCCGACTTGAGGGCCCGCCGGACGTCGCGGAGGTCAACCGGTCATTCTTCGTGGGTGGTTGCTCGGGGACGGGGCCGAGTTCGCGGTGAGCGGCAGCGACCAGCGACCGGTACGTGCCGCCGGGGTCGGCGGGGTCGGCACCGGTGGCCTCGACCAGGCCGAGCGGGTGTCCGTGCAGCCGCACCAACGCCAGCACGCGGCCGTCGGGAGCGGCCGGCCCGGTGCCGCCGGGCGAGCGCAGCTCACCGGGTTCGGCCAGGTCCAGTTCGACCACGTGGACGGGGGTGTCGAGCGTGTCACGGGCGGCGGGGCAGGGGCAGGCCGCTGCGGTCCGCTGGTCGTTGCCGTTCATCATCGCTCCCTCGGCACGGGGGCGGCCGCACCCCGGCCGCCAGGTCGTTCGGCGATCAGGGTGCGCAGCACCCGGCGGCCGTCGGAGACGGCGTGCAGGTGCGAGCGTCCGCTGCGTCGGGGGAGTTCCAGGCTCGGTACCTCGGCGATCCGCAGGCCGGAGCGGAGCGCGTGCGCGACCATCTCCGCCTCGATCTCGAAACCGGCCGAGCGCAGGTCGAGTTGGTCCAGGAAGCTGCGGCGGAAGGCGCAGAAGCCGTAGCAGAGGTCGGTCAGCCTGGCCCGGTAGAGCCGGTTCACCACGCTCAGCAGCGCGAGGTTGCCGAGCGTGCGGATCCGGGTCAGGTCGAGGGAGCCGCCGCCGCCGATGCAGCGCGAGCCCTTCACGAAGTCGTAGCCGTGGTCCAGGAAGTGCAGGTAGTGCGGGATCTCGCCGGGCCACATGGACCCGTCCGCGTCCATCATCACCACGTACTCGCCGGTCGCGGCGGCGAATCCGGTGCGCAGCGCGTTCCCCTTGCCGGGGGCGCTCTGCTGGAGGGAACGGACGGTGGGGAGGGCGTGTTCGGCGACGGCCAGGGTGGCGTCGTCGGAGGAGCCGTCGACCAGGATCACCTCGTCGACGCAGCACGGGATCTGTTCGAACACCCAGGGGATGTTGCGGGCCTCGTTCTGCGCGGGGATGACCAGGCTGACGGAGTGTCGGGTCCGTGTCCCGTCCTCCACCCGGCGCCGGGGCCGCTCGGCCGGCGGCCGGTCGGTGGAGCGGCGCAGCGGTCGGATCTCGCGGTCCGGGTACGGGAGGACGTTGGGAGGCAGCGTGGTGCTCATCGTTGGACAGCCTCTCGGGAGGCAGCGGGCACGCCGGTACTCCCACGGGCGTGGCCCTCTGTCGACGGGGCGGAGTGCACCGCGCCTCGGGCGCGGGATGGCCCCGGTTGAAGGGGGAGAGCGGTTCAGAACGGCGCGGGGGTTGTGGTGAGGACTCCCCGAGAACCCTTCGGGATCCGCGCCGACCGGTCTCCGGCGGCAGGAGCCGCCTGGGTCGGGCAACTGGCGAATGAACTGGTGCCAGGGCCTCATCGTCCGCCCGCCCGACGGACGATGTCAACCCTTATGTCCGAATTGACCTAAGGGAGTTCGGTCCGCTCGGCCGCGGTCTGCTCGGCCAGCCGCCGGGCGATGTCCTCCGGGCGGGCCGGGCGGCCGAAGAACCAGCCCTGGGCCCAGTCGCAGCCCATCTCGCGCAGCCGCGCGGCGTCCTTGTCGGTCTCCACGCCCTCCGCCGTGACGGTCAGCCCCAGGGTGTGGGCCAGCGAGACCAGGCCGCTGACGATCCGCCAGCCGGTGTGGGTGTCCTTGGCCGGGTCGTGCATGTCGCCGACGAAGGAGCCGGCGATCTTCAGGCAGGAGACCGGCAGGTCCCGCAGGTAGGCGAGGTTCGACCAGCCGGTGCCGAAGTCGTCCACCGCCAGCGAGACGCCCAGGTCACGCACCCCGTGCAGGGCCTTCAGGGTCTCGTCCTCCGGGCCGACCACGGTGGACTCGGTGATCTCCAGCTGGAGCTTGCCGGGCGGCAGCCCGGTCTTGCGCAGAATCCGGTCCACGTCGGTGACCAGCCCGGCGCTGCGGGCCTGACGGACCGCCAGGTTGACGTTCAGCTGCGGGGCCGCCTCGCCGAACTCCCGTACCCACTCGGTGGCCTGACGACACGCCTGCTCCAGCACCCAGCGGCCGAGCGGCATGATCAGGCCGGTCTCCTCGGCCACCCCGATGAACTCGTCCGGGCCGAGCACCCCGAGCTGCGGATGTCTCCAGCGCACCAGCGCCTCGACCGCGACCAGCCGGCCGTCGTCCAGGGAGCAGAGCGGCTGGTAGTCGATGTAGAACTCGCCCCGGTCCAGCGCGGCCGGCATCCGGACGGACACCGCGTAGCGGCTGACCGCCCGGGCGTTCTCCTTGGGGTCGAAGAGCGTCCAGCGCCCGCGCCCGGCCTCCTTGGCGCGGTAGAGCGTCAGGTCCGCCGCGCGCACCGCCGCGCCCGGGGTGGTGGTGGCCACCCGGCGCTCCAGCACGCCGACGCTGGCGCCGACGGCCAGCGAGTGGTCGCCCACCTGCACCGGTCTGGCGAGTGCGGCCAGTACCGTCTTGGCGGCGGCCACCGCCTCCTGCTCGCCCCGGCAGTTCTCCAGCAGCACCACGAACTCGTCGCCGCCGAGGCGGGCCACCAGGTGGCCGAGCGGGGTCAGCGCGGTCTCCAGCCGCTGGGCGACGGCGGCCAGCAGCTGGTCACCGGTGTCGTGCCCGAGGCTGTCGTTGACCACCTTGAAGCCGTCCAGGTCCACGTAGCAGAGGCCGAAGCGGGCGCCGGGCTCCGGCTCCTCGAAGAGCTTCTCCAGCCGCTCGAAGAAGGCCACCCGGTTGGGCAGGCCGGTCAGCGGGTCGTGGGTGGCCTGGTGGCGCAGCCGCTCCTGGAGGCGGTACCGGTCGGTGATGTCCTCCAGCATCGCCACCTGGTACAGCGGGACGCCCTCGTCGTCCCGGATCAGCGAGACGGTCAGGTGGGTCCAGACCACCTCGCCGTCCTGCCGGTAGTACGGCTTGTCGAACTGGAAGTACTCGGTGCGCCCGGAGATCAGGTCCTCGTACGCCTCCCAGACGCCGGGGGTGTCCTCCGGGTGCACCAGCTCGTCCACCCGACGGCCCGTCATGTCGATCGGGCCGGTGCCGAAGATCTCCCCGAGCGCCTTGTTCACCGAGATGATGTTGCCGTCGGTGTCGCCGATGCCGATGCCGATCGCGGCCGACTCGAAGAGCGCACGGAACTTGTTCTCCGACTCCCGCAGCGCCTTCTCCACCTCCAGCTTGGCGGTGTCCGCCGCCAGCCGGATCGCCTCCTGCTCCCGCAGGGTCCGCTCGCGCAGGGCGCGCGCCCAGCCGGCCGCGAAGGAGCCGCAGAGCTCGGGGCCGCGGCCGTCCCGGTCCGGCGTGCGCTGGAGCAGCTCCACCGCCCGGGCGAGCACCACCGGGTCGGTGAAGTGCGCGTCCACCAGCTGGGCCCCGGCCTGGGCGGCCAGCTCCGGGCGGAACGGCTCCTCGGACTGCGCCCGGTGCAGCAGCGCGGCCGTCCGGGAGACCAGTCGGCGCAGGATGCCCGGGTGCACGGCCGCGCCGTGGCCGCTGGAGAGCAGCCGCTCCCACTCGTGGTGGAAGCGGACCTCCCGCTCGGCCTGCGCCAGCCCCTCGGTCTCGCCCGGGCCTGCGGTCACGGCTTCAGCCCGACGCCCACCAGACCGGTCATCCGCTCCGGGTTCGGGCCGACCGACTCCGGGTCCTCCGGGCGCCACTGGGGCATGTAGACCAGGCCCGGCTCCAGCAGCTCGAAGCCCTCGAAGAAGGCCTCGACCGCCGCGTAGTTGCGCATCGTGATCGGGGTCGGGGTCCGCTTGTAGAGGTCCTGGTGGGCCTCGGCCTGGTCCGGGCGGCCCTCCAGCGAGGCGTGGCACATGACCAGGGCGCTGCCGGAGGGCAGCGCGTCGCGCAGCTGCCGCAGCAGCGCGTACGGGTCGTCGTCGTCGGTGATGAAGTGCAGCACCGAGACCAGCAGCAGGGCGACCGGCTCGCCGTCCGCCAGAAGCTCCTTCACCTCGGGGCGGGCCAGGACGTCGGCCGGATCGCGCAGGTCGGCCTCGACCACCAGGCTCTGCGGGTCGTCCTTGAGGAGCAGGCGGCTGTGCGCGACCGCGATCGGGTCGTGGTCCACGTAGACCACCCGGCTGTCGGGGCGGATCGCCTGGGCCACCTCGTGCACCGCGCCGAAGGTGGGGATGCCGGAGCCGATGTCCAGGAAGCGGGTGACGCCGCTCTCGGCGAGGAACTGGACGGCGCGGCGCAGGAAGGCGCGGTTGGCGCGCATGATCTCCGGCAGCTCCGGCCAGAGCTCCATGGCCTTGCGGGCCATCATCCGGTCGACCTCGAAGTTGTGCGAGCCGCCCAGGTAGTAGTCGTACATCCGGGCCGCGTTCGGCTTGTCGAGGTCCGTTCCGGCGGGCACCCAGTTCGCTTGCTGCATGACCGCACCCCTACCGGTTCTGATTCTGACGGGACAACACGAGGATCTTCCTATCATCGCTCCGCCGCCTGTCACCAGCGAAGCAGCAGAGACGGAAGTGAACAGTGTGACGAACCGTCTCCCCTCCCCTGCCTGGTCGGTCCCGGCGATCCGTCCCAGAATGGAAGCCTCATGGCCGGACGGATCGAGGACTACGCGCTCCTCGGAGACCTCCAGACCGCCGCCCTGGTGGGCCGGGACGGTTCGGTCGACTGGCTCTGCCTGCCCCGCTTCGACTCCCCCAGCTGCTTCGCCGGCCTGCTCGGCAGCGACCGGCACGGCGCCTGGCGGCTGGCCCCCGAGGGCGGCGGGCCGTGCACGGAGCGCCGCTACCTGCCGGAGACCCTGGTGCTGGAGTCGCTCTGGCGCACGCCCACCGGCACCGTGCGGATCACCGACTTCATGCCCCAGCGCGACCGGCTGCCGCGGCTGGTGCGGCTGGTGGAGGGCCTGAGCGGCACCGTCCGGATGCGCGGGGCGCTGCGGCTGCGGTTCAACCACGGCCGGATCGAGCCCTGGGTGCGCCGCACCGACCACCACCGGATCGCGGTGGCCGGCCCGGACGCGGCCTGGCTGCGGGTCCCGCCGGGGGTGCACACCTGGGGCGAGGACGGGGCCACCGTCTCGGACTTCACCGTCCGGGCCGGCGAACAGGTGCCGTTCGTGCTCACCTGGCAGCCCTCGCACCACACCACCACGCCCCGCACCGACCCGGCCGGGCTGCTCGCCTCCACCGTGCGGCGCT
Source organism: Kitasatospora albolonga (assembly GCF_039535905.1). Lineage (GTDB taxonomy): Bacteria > Actinomycetota > Actinomycetes > Streptomycetales > Streptomycetaceae > Kitasatospora > Kitasatospora albolonga. Next base: position 57,884 of record NZ_BAAAYB010000029.1, read on the forward strand.
GGCAGGACTGGGCGGCCGGCTGCCGCTACCAGGGGCCCTACCGGGACCAGGTGCTGCGCTCGCTGATCACCCTCAAGGCGCTCACCTACGACCCGACCGGCGGGATCGTGGCGGCGCCGACCGCCTCGCTGCCCGAGCACCCGGGCGGCGAGCGGAACTGGGACTACCGCTTCTGCTGGCTGCGCGACTCCAGCCTGACCCTGGCCGCCCTGCTGCGCGGGGGCTTCCGGGAGGAGGCGGCGGCCTGGCGCAAGTGGCTGCTGCGGGCCATCGCGGGCGACCCGGGCGACCTCCAGGCGGTGTACGGGGTGGCCGGCGAGCGGACCCTGCCGGAGACGCTGGCCGACTGGCTGCCCGGCTACCAGGGGTCGACCCCGGTGCGGTTCGGCAACGCGGCCGTCCACCAGCTCCAACTCGACGTCTACGGCGAGGTGCTGGACACCCTGGAGCTCTCCTGGCAGGCCGGTGTGCCGATGGAGCGCCAGGTCTGGGGGCTGCTCCGCTCGCTGATGGCCTTCCTGGAGCTGCACTGGCGCGAGCCGGACGAGGGCCTGTGGGAAGTCCGGGGCGGAAAGCGGCAGTTCGTCCACTCCAAGATGATGGTCTGGGTGGCCGCCGACCGCGCCGTCCGGCTCGCCGAGGCCACCGGCCTGCCCGCCCCGCTGGAGCGCTGGCGGGCACTGCGCGACGCGGTGCACGGCGAGGTCTGCGAGTACGGCTATGACCACCACCGCGGCGTCTTCGTCCAGGCGTACGGGGAACGGGAGTTGGACGCCGCCACGCTGCTCCTCGCCAAGTACGGCTTCCTGCCGGCCGAGGACCCGAGAGTGGTGCGGACGGTGGACGCGGTGCGCTCCGGCCTGGACCACGGCGGCTTCGTCCGCCGCTACCGCACCGGTCCGGACGGACTGCCCGGCTCCGACGGGCTGGCGGGGCCGGAGGGCGCCTTCCTGGCCTGCTCGTTCTGGCTGGCCGACGCGCTGACCGCCACCGGGCGCCGCGAGCAGGCCCGCGAGCTGTTTGAGCGGGTGCTCGCGCTGACCAACGACCTCGGCCTGCTGGCCGAGGAGTACGACCCCCGGACGGGGCACCAACTCGGCAATGCCCCGCAGGCGTTCACCCACGTCGGGCTGGTCAACACCGCCTTCGCGCTGGACGGCGACGAGGCGGCCGACCCCACCGCCGTGGGGCCGGCCGCCGTACGGTGACGCCGGATCGACCGGCCGTCAGCCGGCCGTCAGCTGGTCGCGGTGCAGCTCAGCGTCGGGGCCGCGTTGGCGCCCGAGTAGCTCGCACCGAAGCCGAAGCCGGTGGAGCCGCCCGCCGCGACGGTGCCGTTGTACCCGGCGTTGACCACCGAGACGGAGCTGCCGCTCTGGGTCACCGTGCCGTTCCAGAGGTTGGTGACCTGCTGGTTGCCCGGCCAGGTCCAGCTGACCTTCCAGCTCTTGGTGGGCGCGGTGCCGGTGTTGGTGACGGTCACGTCGGCGTTGAAGCCGGCGCCCCAGTCGCTGCTCACCTTGTAGGTGGCGGTGCACCCGGCGTTGCCGCCACCGCCGCCGCCCGCCTGGGTGGTGACGGTCAGTGCGGCGGAGGCCGCCGAGACGTTGCCCGCCGCGTCCCGCGCCTTGACGGTGTAGGCGTAGGCGGTGGAGGCGGTCAGCCCGCTGTCGGTGTAGGAGGTGGAGGTGGAGGTGCCCACCTGCACGCCGCCGCGGAAGACCTGGTAGCCCGTCACCCCGACGTCGTCGGTGGAGGCGGTCCAGCCGAGGGTGACGCTGCTGCTGGTGGCGGTGCCGGTCAGGCCCGTGGGCACGGTCGGGGCGGTGGTGTCACCGGGGGTGGTGCCGCCGACCGGCGGGTAGGCGTTGGCCAGCAGCTGGCGGAACTGGGCGGAGAACCAGGCCCCGGCCAGCGGCGCGTCCGGCAGCGCGCCGGACATGTTGTTGTTGTTCCGCGGGTTGCCGGTGTACGTCGGGTCGCACATCCGGTCGAAGCCCTTGCCCTCGTCGTTCGGGATCGCCTTGGAGGCGCCGTCCGACTCGCCCGGCGGCTTGACCCAGACGTAGGCGTCGATGCCCGCGTCGGGAGCCGCGGTCGGCCGCTCGCCGAGGCCCGCACCGGACTGGTTGCACCAGTTGCCGGCCTGCAGGCGGCGGTCGATCCGGCCGCCGTCCACGTAGGCGTCACCGGTGGTCTTCGGGCCGGGGCCGGTCGGGCGGCCCGGGCCGCCCCAGCCGTTGCGGGAGGTGTCGATCAGCATGCCGACGCCCGCGTCGAAGCCGGCCTCGACCGCCTTCTGCCGGAAGGCCTTGGCGTAGGAGAGCTCGTCCACGTAGCGGTTCCAGTCGACCCACTTGGAGGTGCCGCGGATCGACTGGCCGTTCACGGTGTCGTCGATGGTGAAGTACGGCTCCTTCAGCGCCGAGTAGTTGGCGGTGTTGACCACGAAGCCGTGCACCTTGGCCGGGGTGGAGCCGGAGGCCTTGGCGGCCTGGTACAGCAGGTTGACGCTGGGGCCGAAGTTGGAGTCCCAGCCCAGCCAGCCGTGGTGGCCCGCGTCGATGTAGTTGTAGACGTTCGGGATCGCGCCGAGCTTGTTGAGCGCGTAGCCCACGCCCGTCACGTAGTTGCCGTTGGCCTTCATCACGTCGCAGGCGGGGGTGGCGGTGGGGGTGCCGCCGGCGTTGGTGATGAGGTTCGGCAGGGAGTCGATCTCGATGGTGGTGACGATCCGCAGGTTGGCGTAGGCCGGGTCGGCCAGGATCGCGGCGATCGGGTCGATGTAGGCGGTCTCGTACCGGCCGATCTCGGTCGGGCCGAGCTCACCGTTGGAGGCCAGTGCGGCGCAGTCGCGGCCGGGCAGGTTGTAGATCACCACCTGGAACACGTACGGCTTCCCGGCGGCCTGGCGGACCGCCTCGTTGAGGTGGGCGCGCAGGCCCATCGTGCCGTTGGCGCCGTTGATCGCGGCGATCCGGTCCAGCCAGACCGAGGTGGGCTGGTTGGCGACGGCGGAGCCGCCCGGCTCGGCGGCGGCCTTGGCGGACCACTCGGGGTTCACGTAGACCCCGGCACCGACGTACGGGTTGTCGACCTTGGCGGCGGCGTGCGCCGTGGTCGCGGCGCCGGCGACCGGGAGCAGGGAGGCCGCGCCGAGCGTGACGGCCACGGTGGCCGTCCGCAGTCGGCGGAGGAGCTGTCCTGACACGTGCGGATCCTTTCGGGTGGGGGAGATCCGGGTGTGAGCAGCGTGCTGCGAGAAAAGTGGGAGCGCTCCCACGATGTACTGAACCACCTTGCCGTGAGGCTGCCGGGTTCACGGCATATCAACCCACGGAGTTCCGGACGCGTCAAGGACTACGACCGGAGTTGGTGGGAGCGCTCCCGGTCTGCCACAAGAACAAGGGCCCGGGTCCTCCCGGGCCCTGACGGGCCGTCAGCCCGCGCCGGCTACTCGGCGGCGGCGCACTGGCCGAGGGCGGAGACGGCGCCCTGCACCACCCCGGGCAAGGTGGCCATGTCCGGCCCCTGGTTGGTCCTGGCGTTCTGCGCGAGCTTGCCGTAGACCTCGGCGAGCTGCTTGGCGGCGGCCTTGCCCTCGGGGTGCTTGATCTTCTCGGCGTCCTCGCCGAACTGCTTGGCGATGGCCTCCAGGTCGGCGGTCGCCTTGGCCTTGTCCGCCATGTCGGCCGTGAGCTTCTGGCCCGCCTCGGTGATGTGCTTCATGGTGTCCCGGCACGGCCCGGCGCCACCCACGCCGTTCTGCGCGGCCGAACCCTGGCCGGTCGCACCCGAATTGACCGCCTTGGACGGAGCGGCCGCATTGCCAGCGCTCCCGGAACCGCCCGAGGAGCACGCGCCGGCGCCGAGCACCACCGCGGCGGCGAGTGCCAATGCGGCCAGGCCGCGGTGCGAAGTCCGAGTGTTCATCTGGGTGCTGCTCCCCCGTGCGTCCTGCCGTGATCCGGTGCAGTCGACCACACCGTTGACAGAGTGTCAACAGATTTCGGGGACCCGGTGTCCGATGGACATCAATCGCCTGAGCAGGCGAAAAGGCTTGTTGCTGGCGAGTAACACCATCGGGTAGCTTGCCGCTCGCTCCAAGATTCAACATCGGTGTCTCCGTCCGGGGGAAGGACGCCAACAGACGCTCCGACGACCCTTTCTGACGGTCGCTCCGGTGCCGTTCCTTCGTGGGCCCACCTCCTTCTGGGCGGAGCACGCGGAAGGCGGACTGTGTTCTCGCAACGCGCGAATGGAATACGGGGTGCTTCGCGTACGGTCGCCACGGCGGTCGTGCTCGCGATGGCATCCACACTGGTCTCGACAGCGGTGGGGACGGCCTCGGCGGCCGTGCCGAGGGGGGTGAGGACGGAGGCCCCACCACCCGGGTCCGAGGCTGATCTGGACGCCCGGATCAAGGTGATGGACGCGGCGGCGGACGACCGCCGGGCCCGCGCCATCCTGGCCCGCGCCATGCACGCGGGCGGCCCGGCGATGAAGTCCGGCGCCGGCACCATGCTGGCCGCCCAGGACCTCGGCCCCTGGCCGGGCTGGTCGCTCTACTACGGCTCGGTCACCTCCGACAACGTCGCCAACTCCAAGGGCGAGCGCTCCAGCGGCCGCACCCTCGGCGAGGGCATCGGACCGGTCAAGCAGACCGGCCAGTCGGCGATGGCCTACGGGCAGCTGCACGTCGGCGTGCTGACCACGGACGGCAAGCTGTACGACAAGGTCCGCACCGCCAACGGCGACTGGCTGACCCCGATCCTGGTCAGCGACGACCCGCGGAACACGGCGTTCAGCCAGGCCGCGCTGCCCAACGGCGAGCTGCACTTCACCGTCCTGTCCTCGGACGGCACCGTGCGCGACCACGTCTACAGCCCCGGGGAGTACCCGGGCTGGTACATGGGCTACCAGGGCACCGACCGCACCGTGCGGTTCGACTCGCTGCCCGGCAAGGTCAAGGGCCTGGCCACGGCCGGTCTGCCCAACAACGACCTGCACCTCGAACTGCTCACCACCGACGGCAAGGTGTGGACCAACGTCCGCAAGGCCGGCGGCGCCTGGAGCGGCGTGACCGCCGCCGACGGCGCGACCACGACCGCCGCCGTCTCGGCCGTGGCCACCGCCAACGGCGAAGTCCGGCTCGGCCTGCTCGGCACCGACAAGAAGGTGCGCGAGAAGGTCCGGAAGGCGGACGGCACCTGGGCCGCCGTCACCACCGTGGACGCCACCGGCACCGCGGCCGCGATCGCCGCCACCGCCGTGCCGAACGCGCTGCCGCACCTGGCGGTGGTCACCACCACCGGCACCGTCAACGACTTCGCCCTGCAGGCCGCCGGCACCTGGACCAAGACCGCGCTCACCGCCCCGAAGGCGAGCTCGCTCTCGCTGGGCGCGCTGGCCACCGGTGAGCTCCAGCTGGACGTCACCGGCACCGACGGCCTGGCCTGGCACACCGGCCGGGCCGCCAACGGCACCTGGTCGGCCCCGGTCATGGTCGACGGCACGCTCGGCCGGATCGCCGACGTGGCCGTCACCGGCGCTGCCAACAACGACCTCCACGTGCTCACCCTGGGCACCGACGGCCAGGTCTGGCTGCGCACCCACCGCGCCGACAGCACCTGGTGGAGCACGCTCGTCACGGCCGCCACGGTGGCCGACGGCTCCAAGCAGGCGAAGGCCGTCACCGCCGCCACCACCCCCAACGGCGACCTGCACCTGGTGACGCTCGGCACGGACAACGTCGTCCGCGCCTTCGTCCGCGGGGCGAACGGCAGTTGGTCCGCCGCGACGGTGGCCGACGGCAGCGGGCAGGCCCGCGCGGTGGCCGCCACCGCCGCCGCCAACGGCGAGGTCCACGTGGCCGTGCTCCGGGCCGACGGCACGGTGCAGGACCTGGTCCGCGCCACCACCGGCGGCTGGACCTCCGCTCCGGTGGCCACCCCGCACGCCAAGGGCGTCGCGGCGGCGGCCACGCCGAACGGCGAACTGACCGTCGGTGTGCTCTCCGACGACAACAAGGTCTGGGCCACCACCCGCGGCACCAACGGGAGTTGGAGCGCCCCGGCGGTGGTGCGGACGGACCCGTCCCGGCAGATCGCCGCCGCCGGCGGTGCTGACAACCGGGTGCACCTGGTCGCCCTGGACGCCGACGGCGCCGCCATGGACAGCGTCCGGGCGGCCGACGGCAAGTGGACCAACGACGCTGCCTCGTACGGCATGATCGACCGGAACACCACCAGCATCCAGGTGGCGGCGCTTCCCAACGGTGACCTGCACGTCAACCAGTTCACCGCCAACCGCTCGGTCGGCGCCGGCACCCAGGACGAGGCCCGGGCCAAGGCCGACGACGACGCCCGCGGCTCGCGCGACCTGGGCCTGGAACAGTTCGTCTCCCCGTACGCGACCGCCTCGGGGACGAAGCTGCCGCAGTACGACACCGACGTCACCAACTTCATGTCCTCCAGCGGCGTCAACGCGCGCAACGCGCTCGCGCTGCAGTACCTGCCCGCCCCGGCCAAGTCCACCGACCAGGCCGCGCTGGCCAAGGTGGACCAGATCGTCCAGGAGCTGATCGCCGAGAACGGCGGCCAGGACACCTTCGGCATCTTCACCATGCTCGGTGCCAACGCCAAGGAGGGATCGGCCGACGACGTCCGCCGGTTCATCCAGTACCACGGCATGCCGATGGCCGGGCCGGTCAAGGGCACGCCCGAGTTCCGGATCGAGGTCGAGGCGCTGAAGGCCCGCTGGGCCTCGGGTGACATCTCCAACCCGGTGGACTGGAAGAAGGTCCTGGTCGAGGTCGAGGAGGTCGCCTGGGCCGAGTGGAAGGCCGAGCTGGCCGGACAGGTCCAGCCGCGCTCGGACGTGCTCAAGGCCGAGGTCGACGCCCTGACGGCCCTTCAGACCGGCTCCGAGGCGATGCACCAGGCGCTCGGCTACGGCTGGTCGGCCGGCGAGGTCCTCAAGTGGCAGGCCAACCCGACCAAGCGGCTGGCGAACGCGCCGCCGCGCACGGACGCCCAGGCCACCGCCGACCTCGCCACCATCAAGACGCTGGTCGCCGCGCAGGCCGCCGTGGCCCGCAAGGCCGCCAACGACGCCAAGCTGGCCGCCGACAAGATCCCGGCCGCGCTGGCCGCCGGTGACAGGATCGCCGACGACAACGGGCTGCCGCGCGGTCGCGGGATGGCCTACGCCATCCAGTCCGCGCAGGTCACCAAGGCCTCCGCGGCCGCCGCACTGGCCACCGCCAACGCGCTGGACGTCGCCGTCCAGGCCGTGAACGGGACCGCCGCCACCAGCGCCACCCTGCTCGCCAACGCCCAGGCCCAGGCCGCGGCCGCCCGTGCGCAGTTCCAGCGCCAGTCGGCCGAGGACAGCGCCGCCCGTGCCGCCGCCCTGGCCGACACCGCCAAGGCCAAGGCCGACGCGGCCGCCGCCGCGGCGGCGAACGTGGCCACCGCCAAGGCCCAGGCCCAGCAGGCCCAGGCCGACGCCACCTCCGCGCTGGAGCGGGCCAAGACCGCCGCCGCCAACGCGGAGACGGAGCGTCAGAACGCCGCCAAGGCCAAGGCCGAGGCGGAGAAGCAGCGCGGCAACGCCAGGACCGCGCTCAACGACACGCTCGACAGGTTCAAGGCCGCCGACGACAAGCGCAAGCAGGCGCACGGCTCCAACGCCGACTCGGTGAAGCGGGCCCAGGCGGCCAAGGAGGCGGAGGCCCAGGCCGCCGTCGCCCGCCGCGCCGCCGCCGACGCGCAGCGCCGCAAGGACGTGGCCGCCGCCAACGCGCAGGCGCTGGCCGCCGCCGCGGTCGCCGCCGAGGGCACCTCCTCGGCCGCCGAGGCCAAGGCCGCCGCCCAGGCCGCCGCCAACGCCGCGCAGCAGGCCGGAGCCGAGGCCGACCAGGCCAACGCCAAGGCCACGGACACCACTTCGGCCTCCACCGCCGCCCGCGAGGCGGCCACCACGGCCGCCGCAGCAGCGGCCCGGGCCACCACCTGGGCGGCCGACGCCCAGGCCAACGCCCTGCTGGCGTACTCCACCGCGATGACCGCCGAGGCCGCCGCGGCCTATGCGATCGACAACGCGGAGGCCGCCGCCAAGAAGGCCACCGAGGCCGCCAGCACGTCCGAGCAGGCCGCGCAGGAGTCCCTCAAGGCCAACACCGCGGCGGTGGCCGCGACGAAGGACGTGGACTCGGCCGTCACGGCGGCCGGAGACGCGGCCGGTCAGGCGTACGCGGCCGGCCAGGCCGCCGCGCTGGCCCGGGCCGCCGCGGCCACCGTGACCGCGCCGGCCAACACCGCCATCGAGCTGGGCACCCCGTTCGCCACGACCGACTCCTCGGCCGGGCTCGCGGTGCTCGCCTCGCAGGGCGCCAAGACCCTGGCCCAGCAGCAGACCGCCGTCTCGGACGCCAACGCCGCGTACTCCGCGAAGCTGGCCGCCGACGCCAAGGCCGCTGCCGAGCGGGCCACCGGGGACAGCAAGTTGGCGGCCGAGGCGGCTGCCAGGGCGGCGGACTCCGCCGCCAAGGCAGCGAAGTACGCCGACGCGGCGCAGAAGTCGGCGGCCACCGCGGCCACCGACTCCGCGGCGGCCAAGGCGGCGGCGGCCAAGACCGCCGAGCTCGACGCCGCGGCCCGGGCGCAGGCCCAGGCGGCGGCGAAGTCGGCCCAGGACGCGCTGACCGACTCGCAGGCGGCCGACGCGGCCGCCAGTACGGCGGAGAAGGACGCGGCCGTGGCGGCGCAGGCCGCCAAGGACGCGGACGCCACCGCGAAGAACGCCCGCACCTCGGCCGACAAGGCCAAGCAGGCCGCCGATGAGGCGGAGAGGTCGGCCGGTACCGCGAAGGCCGACGCGGCCAAGGCCGAGGAGGCCGCCAAGGCCGCCGAGGAGCAGCTGCGCCGGGACGAGGCGGCGCTGGCCGCGCAGATCAAGGCCGCCCAGGAGGCCGCGAAGCAGCGGCACGACCTGGACGCCCGGCAGAAGGTGATGGACACCCAGGCCAGGGTCCGGATCGGCCGCGCCAACCTGGCCTACCTGTTCCAGGTCGGCGGCGTCGCCTCCAAGACGCTGGCGGCCTCGCGGCTCGCCGGGCCGGGTTCGGCGCAGCCGGAGCTCTTCTTCGACCAGGACGTCTGGAACGCCTGGCAGAAGGACGTGGACTCGGCGAGCGACCTGATGAACGGGATGAACACCCGTCAGGACGAGCGCGAGGACACCGTCTGGAAGTACTTCACCTCGGACTTCGCCGACAGCGAGCCCGAGTACGACACCGCGGTGACCAAGGCGCTCGGCCCGGGCCAGGTCTACTCCCGGATCGGCGGCGGCCTCAGCTGGGGCTGGCCGGTCAACGTCCCGCAGGCCACGCCCGAGGCGAAGGCCCGGGTCGGCGAGATCATCCGGCAGAAGCAGGCCGAGGGCGGCGACCCGTACGGCCTGTGGGGTCTGATGCTGTACTCCCCGCAGATGCAGGGGTCGGCGGACGACGTCCGGCGCTTCATCGAGTACAAGGGCTTCCCCACCGTCTCCCCGGTCAAGGGCACGCCGGAGTTCCGGCGCGAGGTGGAGAGCCTGAAGACCCGCTGGTCCAGCGGTGACCCGAGCAACCCCCAGGACCCGTACGTGGTGCTGGTGGAGGTCGAGGAGACCGCCTCGGCGGAGTGGGAGGCCGAGTACGCCGCCCAGTCCCAGCAGCGCACCACGATCGCGACCGCGGAGATCAAGGCGCTGACCGCGCTGCAGTCCAGCGCGGTGGCGATGCACGACGCGCTCGGGAACGCGTGGGTCGCCAAGAACCTGATGGAGGCTCAGGCCGACCCGCACAGCACGTGGAACACCACGATCAAGCACTGGCCCGAGTGGTTCAACGGCGACAACTTCTCCTCCGACGGCAAGCCGATCTCGGTGGACGCGGACCTGGCGAAGCTGAAGCAGCGGGTGGACGGCCTCTCGGCCACCGCCGACCAGAACGCGGTCGACGCCAAGTCCGCTGACACGACCGCGAGTTCGGCCTCGGCGGCGGCACAGCAGATCGCCACCGCGAACGGCACGCCGATCGACCGCGGCCTGTCGTACGCCAAGCAGTCGGCGCAGGTCACCAAGTCCGCCGCGGCGGCCTCCAAGGCCACCGCGCTGGCGCTGAAGACCGCGGTGGCGGCGACCAACGCGACGCTGAACGACAGCGCCGCCCTGCTGGCCAACGCCAGTGCCCAGGCGCACGCCGCCCGGGCCGCCTTCCTGCGCGAGACCGCGCAGGACAGCGCCCAGAAGGCGGAGGCCGACGCGGTCGCCGCCGAGGGCAAGGCGCGCGCCGCGGCCGACGCGGCGGCGATCGTGGCGCAGGACAAGGCCAGGATCGTCCCGCTGGAGGCCAGTTCCAAGGCCGAGGCCGCCAAGGCCAAGGACGCGGCGGCCACCGCCGAGCGGGAGCGGCAGAACGCCGCCGCCGCCCGGCAGACGGCGGACGCGGAGCGGGCCAAGGCCGCGACCGCCACGGCGGACGCGCAGCGTCAGGCCGAGGCGGCGGCGGCCGAGGAGTCCCGGGCCAAGGGCGACGCCGACACGGCGGCCGGCTTCGAGGCCAAGGCCAAGCAGGCCGAGACCGACGCGGCCGCGGCCAAGAACCGCGCCGCGACCGCACGCAAGGAGGCGGACTCCGCCCGGGCGAAGGCCGCTGCCGCCGACGCCGACTACGCGGCGAAGCTCGGCACCGATGCCGCGGCCGGCGCCGAGACGGCCGCCAAGGACGCCCGCCGGGCGGCCAACGCGGCCACCGATGCGGCGATCAAGGCCGATGAGGACGCCGACGCCGCCGAGGACGCGGCGGTCAACGCCCGCGCCGCGGCGACCGTCAGCACGGCGGCGGCCGCCAAGTCGGACGCGGCGGCCAAGACCGCCCGTTCGGCGGCGGCCAAGACCCAGGCCAACTCCGCGCAGGGCCACTACCTGGCCGCCGAAGCGATCCAGCAGGCCGGCATCGCGAAGGAGAACTCCGACGCGGCCACCGCGCTGGCAAAGTCCTCCGCGCAGCACGCGGCCGACGCCAAGTCGGCCGCCCAGGGCGCGAAGAAGGAGGCCGACGCGGCCGCCTCGGACAGCGCCACCGCCTCCGGCCAGGCGCACGCCGCCTCGCAACAGGCGGAGATCGCCCGGGACACGGCGGCGGCGGTCAACGCCCCGGCGGACCAGGCGATCCAGCTGGGCATCGCGTTCGCGGCGACCAACGCCACCGCCGGTCTGTCGGTCGTGGTCGCGGACACCGCGAAGACCCTGGCGGAGCAGTCCGTCGCGGTCGCCGAGCTGCGCGCGGCCGAGGCCGAGGCGTACGCGAAGGCGGCGCAGGACGCGGCCGACCGCGCGGCCGGGGACGCCAAGTTGGCGGCCCAGGCGGCGGCGGACGCGGCCAAGTCTGCGGCCAAGGCCTCCAAGGCGGCCGCCGCGGCGCTCAAGTCGGCCAACCAGGCGGCGGCCGACTCCAAGGAGGTCCAGGCCGTCTCCCAGCGGCTGGACGACCTCAACGCCCAGGCCCAGTCGGACTCCTGGAAGGCGGACGAGTCGGCCCGCCAGGCGAACCAGGAGGCCGCGGCCGCCCGTGCCTCGGCGGACGCGAGCGAGCTCGACGCGAGCACGGCCCGCGACGCGGCCGACCGGGCCAAGGTGTCGGCCAACAACGCGGACTACTTCGCCGACGAGGCCGAGACCTCGGCCGCGAACGCCAAGGAGTCGGCGGCCAACGCGAAGGCCGACGCCGAGCAGGCGCAGGACATCGCCGAGGCCGCGGCGGAGCTGGACCGCAACCCGCCGGCCAACTCGGGGACGGGCACCGGCGTCGACCCGGAGCTCCCGCCGGGCGTGGTCATCGAGACGGTCGACGTGGCCGGTACCGGCTACGCCACCGACCAGTGCAAGTTCAACCCGCACAACCCGCTGTACTGCAAGCTGCCCGCCCAGGTGAAGCTGACCGGCAAGGCGATGGCCTTCCTGGTCACCTGTGACATCCCGGACGGGTCGGCGGCCGCCTGCATCGCGACCGGCAAGTACGAGAAGGAGTTCATCGACTCCTACCCGGTGGCGTACGAGGGCCCGTACGTCTTCGACGTCGACATGGTGGCGATGGACTGGGCGTTCACCAAGGCGCTGGCCTACAGCCTGGTGAGCGACTTCGTCGGCTGCGCGAAGAACCTCTCGTTCCACAACTCGGACTGCTACTGGGCGGCCGCCAGCCTGGTGCTGCCCACCGCGGTCAAGCTGGTCGCCCGCGGGGCCTACGCCGTGCACGCGGCCGTGGTGATCGGCGACATGGTCGGCGTCGAGGCCGGTCTGAACGTGCTGACCCAGCTGGCCCGCGAAGCCAAGATGAGCGCCTTCATGGCGACCCGTCTGAAGACGGCGGCGGTGGCCGCCTGGCTGCGGAAGTTCCCCTCGGGTCTGATCCCGTGCAACCCCACGCACAGCTTCCCGGCCGGCACCGGTGTCCGGATGGCCGACGGCAGCGTCGACTCCGGGCGCTGGACGCGATGGTGGCGCAGGCCGGCGCTTACCGAGCGCCGTGTCTGGTGGTGGATGAGTTGGAGCATCTGTCAACCAGCAGATTCTGGCGACACCCCCGGCGCCGAGACCCTCACGTAGCACCGTGGTCGCGCGCCACGGACCGCACGTGACGGAGCCGCGTCGTGAAGGTCGTGACTCCGCGCCGGACTCCATTCGACAAGGGGGACGGCCACCGCTGCCGAGGCTCGCCGAAGGAGCCCTGGCGGACGCCGTGGTGTCGCTACGGCGGCCTGCAGGAGCCGCCATGTCTGCGGACCCGATGGCCGTGACGGCGCGCGAGGCCCCTCCGCCGCGCCGCCGGCGTCGGGCCCCGCGTCCACTCGGGTGCCCGGCGTGCACCACGGCCCTGGACGGCCGTCCGGTGAGCCCGGTGGTGCTGTTCGCTCTGCCTGGGCGTTTCCGGCGATGCCGCGACGGCGCACGCCGCCGTGGTCGATACGCACTCGCCGCACCGGGGCCCAGACGCGTCTACCACGCATGATGGACCGCCCGGACTCGCTCAGCCGGTGCCACCATGTCGCTCGGACCACCCGGTCCAGACCGTGGCCTGGAGCCGGCCCTACGATGCGGGCGCCACCCGCGGCTGATCGGCCTCGGCGGCGGCTCCGCCGTATCCACTCGACGCGTAGGCGGCACCGCGGCCTGGCTCACCGCCGCTCAGTGCCATGCGATCTGCTCGTGACCACCGGGTCTTGACGGTGTCCGGACGGCGGGCGGCGCCTGTGTGGCGTCCGTGCGCCGCCTCACCGACCGCGGGCGCGCTGTCGACCCGCCTCGGCCGACGGGGTCTCACCTCCTCACGACCGGTCCACTCAACCCCCTCCTCGGCCCCACCGGCCGCGGCCGCGTCTACGCGACCGCAGAAGGGCCGGCCACCCACGGCGACATCGCCGCCCTCGCACCCACGGACCTGACCCGCCTCGGCCCGCACCCTCCTCGGCGGCGAGCCGCAGCGGCCCGGCGCCGGAGCGGCGGGCGGACGCGTACCCCCGGCACCTGCACACCCTTCTGGTCCCGCGGGATCACCCCGAGGCGCGGCGGCCGTCGCCCGACCCTGCCTCGGCCCGACGAGGCGGTCCCGACGCCGACCTCGTGATCACCGGCGACAGGGGCCGCTACGGAACGCCGCACCTCACCACCAGGGCAAGGCGTCGCGCGCAGCGATCCTCCCGCCCGCACCGCCGCACGCACACCCGCCACCCGCACCCAGAGGTGGCCCAAGGACCGCCTCCACTAGGAACAACAACGTACCCCAGCTGCACAGTGACCCGTCGACCGCCCCCTGCCGGCTCCCTCACAGGGCCGCCATGACGCCCCGCGCATGGCTGGCGGTGGCCACGGTAGCGAAAGCTTTGCACGGTCAGGTGCATGCGGCACCAGCCGCGGACTAGGAGTCAGGCGGCAGGGAGGAGCAGGACCAGGGGCAGGCAGGAACCATGAACGAGCGCGCCACCGAATAGTGCCCTGCTACCTCGACCGTGAAGCTCGATGACCCCAGCTGCAGCTTCACGGACCCTGCTCTTACGAGTCACCACCGTGAAATTGCGCAGCGACCCCCGAGGCCGCACTGCCTACGTCACCGCTCCCGTCGCCAGACGGGCAAGAGACCCGTCCCACCCGTCTCGGTGGCCGGCACCACGCAACATGGTTCACCACCCACCTCCCAACCCCCACCGACAACCCCTGACCCCGTCAACCGCCCGCGACCTGCTCGCCGCAGTCGCCAAACCAACGCCCCCGGCTAGGCCGCAAGACGAGGGGCTGACAACCCGTCACCGGGCCGCGAGCACCGCTACCGGACCCACACCCGCGCCCATCAGGCCCCACGACCGCACGCGCCGTGTGTCAAGGCCGCGCCGGGGGTCCGTGGCCAGGCTGACGGCAGCGCAGCGCTAGGCGTGCAGCGCGACCCCGACTCACCTCCGCGCGGTGTAGCGGACGGCCCCCAGGCCAGCACCTCCACTAAATCTGGTACCCACTCCTGCCATCGCACGCAGGAACTGACTGGCCAGCACAAGCACACACACCGCGGCAGACATCGGGCAGAGGCGAGAAAGTGGCACCCTAGGGCCATATCACCGCCGAAGCACGCCAAGGAATGCCGTAGTAGACCGCCCAAACCTGGACGATTCGGTACAGCAGACACGGAGTAACCAGGGCGACCGCACGAACGACGTGCCGCCATCGACAGCCACCGCCGCCCAGCTTCCCCTGCAGGACAGTACATCGAAAGAGCACCGCCCCGGCGGCCAGAAAGGGTCACCCCGGTACCCAGGGGCCACACACAGGTGGCGACGCCGGAGGGCACGCTCAGCAAGTCTGCCGCCAGCGCGCCAACCAGCAGCCCGGGCCGCTCCGGGCACTCCTGTTCGGCAAGGCACTGCTCGCGGGGCCGGAGCCAGAAGCACGCTTACGATCGGCCTGCTGAGAAGGTCTCGCTACCATCAGCTTCGATCGAGGTCGCGTACGATAGTCACAGGCCCGGCCGCCGCGCGGTCGACATCATACACGAGACACACTCGGCCACCACTCCCGCTTGAGGCGCAGCCACTCCCAGGCACCGACTGATCTATGTCCTCAGTCCAGCAGCTGCCCGGCTGGCCCCTCCGCAACCTCGCCGAAGCTCGGCCCCACGCCCGTGCGGTCGCATCACCGTGTACCTCTGCGCCGCGACACTTGATCCCGTTTCTCCGCCCCGGCTCGTTGATAGCAAGGTGGACGCCGTAAACGATACCCGACCAGACTACTTGACGCCAGTCCGGGAGCCTTAATTCTTTAAAAATACTCTGTTTATAACGAAAAACGCCCCTGACAACCACACCGGAGCTGGCACCCCCGTGTCCCACCAACAAACCCCGCCAACCTGCAACCACCGGCACACAACAAGAAGGGGCCTCCCGCACCCGGGCTCAGGTGGGGACTGATCGGCCTCCGTCGCGCTCGACGCCTACTCCGCAGTCGCGACGCACGCACGCCTACTCGAGTACACCGTCACCGACCTACGGCCCTCGTCCACGGTGGTGGCGCGCGACGCGGCTAACCCGCGCGACTGGCCTGAACATACGCCGGCTTCGGGTGTCGGATCACCGCTGTCTCAACCGCATTCGGATTTCCGCGAGCCTCAAACCCCCCCCGCGAACTGCAGGATGAACCGAGAACACGACGTCTCGTCCTGGACCGCCCGGGCACTTCGCGGGCCGATACTGTCGCCGCGCGACATGGCCATCTCCCTGGACAGGCCGGGCAGTGAGGGCACACACGTATACCAAGTGCGCGACGTCTGATACGAGACTGACCGACGGACTTGGGCCAAGCGAGTCGGTGGGGCTCAACCTCAAGCCATCGCCGGGCATGTGGCATCGGGAGATCCTCAGAAAGGACGCCAGGGAAACCGGCACCAGCCGGCCAGGAGACCACGTCAACACACGGCGCGTGCTAGCGCCTGCTCCTGGGCCGAAGACCGGGAACCACCACTGACACTGGCCACGCAGGGCGGCTGCAGCTCGCCGCCGGCAGAGATGACAAGAATACGCAACTGCTGAGACCGCTGCAACCTGCTGGCCCTCGACTCGCCTTCGGAAGAGTGGCAGGCCCTGGAACACAGCCCGGACACGGTCGCCACCAGCCACTCCGCCCTCGGCCCCGGGCCTGGCGCTCGAACCCTCATCCGGCCTTCCGACGGCGTTAGGGCCCTTCAGCGGAGAGACACGGTGCAATACCTCACTCTCGCCCCCTCTATTCTAACTCCAGGGCTGCGGGGAACGCGCATGATCACCCGCAAACGACCGCGAGGACCGTCGACAGCGACCGGACCCCACCGGTGCGGGCGCCAGTCATCTCACCACCACCTGCGTCTGCTCGCCACGCTACCTCTTCACCACGCACCTCGCGCGATCTACCCTGTTCGCGGGACCTGCACCGAGGCGAGAGGGCTACGGCTCAGCCCGGACAACGCGGCCGAGTGCTAGGCCGCCCTCGCACCGGCCATGTGCTCCGGCGGCGGCCTCGCACCACCGGATGGCTGACAGCTGGCGGTCACTGCGTCTCCGGCCGTACTCCGCACCTGATTCACCTTCGGTTAGGTCGGCAAGTTCCCGGCGCAGACGCTGTACACCTGTGATGGCCTCCGCACGGAGCCCTGCCCCCGGCGCCTCTCGCCCGGATCACCACCCCCGCCACACCCCCCCCACCCCCCCCGGCAACCCGGCAGTTCGGCACCCAAACGTCTTCGGCCGCCCAACGCAGACCCCGCCCAGCACCGTGGTGCTCAGGCTCCTGCTGACCCTGCTCTCCGCCGCAACTTCTACGGGACAGCGATTCTCTCGGTCGGCCTGCTGATCGCCCCTCTACCTACCGCACCCCCGTCACGGCCTGGCACGCGTATGGTACATTCCGCCCGCCACCTGACGCCGACTCCGCCCCGCGGACCTGCCGTTCAGGGGCCTGGCTGCCGCTGGCCGGCCGGGCCTGATGATGACGCCGCACTTTCGCCCCGCGACCGCCTACGACATGTCTAGTCGGACCCCGGCTACGGCTCCACCTACCCGTCGGCGGATGTGGGCCACGCGCAGGTCCTTCCTGCTGGCGCGTTCGGCTCGAATCCTGCTCCACCGGTGCCGGCGAGCGGCCCTGCTCGCCCGCGGACCCCGATCCGCGCATTCTTCGCCCTGGCCTGCGACAGCGTTGCGGACGACCGTCAAGAGACCACATGACCACTGCGCACCCCTGGCCCGGTTCCACGCCGCCCTCAGACCACCACGCCTGTGCCCTTCGACCCCCGAGCCACCCTGGGATCGGTTCGCCGCCCAGGTCCCGCGGCACAGTCCGAGCCACCTTACACCGCACTCCAACTGGTCGTCGGCCGGAGCTGTTGCTGGCCGCCCGACGGCCAACCCCTGCTGCAGGCGCCGGACACGGCGACACTCGGATGGCACAGGGGCGCCGAGTAGCCCGTGGTCCCCCCGGGCTCCGCATCACGCGACGACGATCGCGCAGCAGCTGAGCACGGGAGACCCCGCAGGACCTCAGGGACCTGGTGACGCCGGCAGGACGTCTACCCGAACGCGACCGCGGACGGGCGCAGTCATCTTCTAACACAGCGCATCGCCGGATGCACTCACAGCCGCAAGGGGAGATCACGCCCCCGACGTGGCCCACAGAAGTCCCACACACCCAGGAAAGGTTATGCACCCCACTGAATGGCAATGCCCCATACGAAGACCCGAGCCGGGCACCCAAGAGTTCACGTACGGTCATCTCGACCTCCCGGGCATCCGGATCAGGGTCGCAGGGCCTGGCCACACACATCTGTACACGGCTCCATTCACCAACGAGAACGGTCCGATCAAATGGCACGGCTGGCGTGCCGAGGTGGTGAAACCACCAGACAACCAGACACACATGACCCCGACCACCACGGGAGAATGCGGAAGATGGAGCATGCTGTCTGCCGACGACACACAGGACGGCCCAACAAAAAGACCGCAGGGAGACAAACCAGTATAAGTGATGTGAAACCTCACAACGCGGGCCGAAACACCCCGGCACGACGGGGGGGCCCAACACAGACGCGTCATGGCCGTCGGACCCCGAGAGCGGAAACAGTGTCGACGCTCAGCAAGGCCGGCACGGCGCCGCGGTGCCGAGCAGTCACACGGCAAGTTTCCGACGCGAGCTGAACCCGGCCCCCCTCGCGGCCCCACAAGCCCTGGCACGCCGCTCCGGCGCAGAGCATCGCGCAGCTGCCCCGCCCTACGGCGGGCCTTGTGCCGCCACACGGCCGTCCGGGGCGAGGCGGTGGAAGCGACAGGTCGAAGGTGACCGCGCGGGAGAAGACGCTTGGGGCGCAACCAGGACAGCAGCAGCGAGAGCAGGGCAACTGAGGGAATGGCCAGGGAAGGGCCGCAGCAGCAGCAGCCGGTCTCGCGGCCCAGTGCGTGATCCCGGTTCGGGACTGGTTACGGACCCGGGCGCTCCTGGATTGCCCGCCGGTGTCGGCGCCCCACATGCACCCCGAGGTCAGACATTACCGGGCCAAGTCTCCCGGCGAGGCCGGGCCGCGCCACAGCCGGCACCGGAGCCTTGTTACCATCTCTAACCTCACAAGGGCCTCGGGCATCGCCCATAGGCAGTCAGATCACGTGGGTCTGCTGACCCAGTGGCAATGGGACAAAGTCGCGGTGATCGAGTCCGTCAGTTACCCGTCGCCAGTGCTCGGGCTGCGCGGCCTCATTTCCCCCCCCCTCCCGACAGCATATACGGCCTCACCTGTCCCCCCGCTATGTCGGCGTTAGGCGTTTGGTTAGGAGCAAGAGCCGTTCGAACTAACGCGGAACATCGGCTACCACACGCGCATTCCGTCTGCGGCGACCGCACGCGACTGTGCGACCGCATATCACCAACTGATTGTAGAGCATCTTCATCTCTTTATCCAATCATCACAACTCCGTCACGCACAGTTGTGCAGAAAGAGATTCACTTCACGTCCGCTAGCATATTCGTACAACGCGTCAGCACCCCGCGACGGAACGACAGTGGTAGAGCCGATGTACCCATCACACTCCGACATGACCACCCAAAAAAAACGGCCCAACACGACACGAAAAACAGCCAGGACCCCGCACTCCATCTCCGGCGTAAGGCACGCCACACACGCCGCCCGAGCACTGCGCACGACAATGGTACCTGACGGACTCGATCAACGGCGAGCTTGTATACCACCTCCACTGGCACCAACCATGACGACCCGACCCAGCATTCCACGGCCCGGACCACGTAGCCCGGTTATAAGAAAAGGCTCAAGGCTGCGCCACCGGCCCAACCCACGCCTCACGGAAGCAACTGACCGGAGACCTGGGCCCCAGCGCGTGAGTCCGAACCATCGCACGCGAAGTGCAGCGCACGACACCGGGCGCAGCGGCCCGACCCACAGGACCCCGGTCCACGGTACCAGTTCCACCCGGAACCACAGCACTCCCGCGCAGAGCCAGAACTCGGCTGCCTCTCCTGGCCTCCCTGGCACGCTGCTCCCTCAGCCTTGCCCCACGTCCTGCTGATCCTAGGTGCGCCTGCCAAGCTTCTTTCACCTCCACCAACTGGAACTAAGAGCGCGCATCACCCCACCGCCAACCAGGACGAAGCCTCGAAACCCCCTAAAAGGCACGGAAAAGGACCACTCGCCGTAGGCACGGGCAGCGCGATGGACAATAGCCACCGTAGCCCGCTCCAGTTATCTGGGCCCGCGGAAGGTTCAGCCCCCGAAACTTGTAGTATCGTACCTGCCGACACCAGGCGTATGACGGCCCTGATCCAGGCTTCGAGGACGTCGACCAAACCGAGACCTCCAGCATAAACCCGCCCGGCCGCCTGCTTGGTGACGCACCCGTGCACACTCCGGCAATAGGGATCGACGAAACCTCGTCGACTGTGGACCACCCTGGCCGGGTCACGCCGCCAGTTGAGGTTCTTCCACAACGTACGACTCTCGTTGGTCCAGGCGAAGATATGGCCCAAGGGGCGCCACAGAAACAAGCTTCCACAGTATGCTCCCTGTCACACGAGATGGTGGTCCCAGGAGGGATCGGACACCTGGACACCACCCTCGGCAAGCCCAGGCCCAGGCCAGTTCGACGGACCGCCTCGAGCGGAAGAGAGCCGCTCGCACGTAGTAGCAGCCATGGCCAGCCGGCCCCCTCGGCCGGTGCCGGGA
>NZ_BAAAYB010000030.1:0-61696 GCF_039535905.1 Kitasatospora albolonga
GTCGGGTCGACCGCCAGGCCGGGTAGCCGCGCTTGACCACGGTGGCGACCAGGTTCGGCGCTGCCGAGCGGCGCGCGCAGGCGGGCCATCGCGGTCTCCACGGCGTGCTCGTCGTTGCCGCTGCCGGGCAGGGCGCGGAGCAGCTCGCGGCGCGGGCCACCACCAGCCGGGGCGGCGGGCCAGGGCGCGCAGCAGGGCCATCCCGGCGCGTGCGGGACGGGACGCCGCTAGCTCGCAGTCCACCAGGGCGGCTGGCCGCGCAGCTCCAGCTGGTGCCCGGGCCACCGAGAGCGCCGCCCCGCGCTCGGGAGAGCCGGGCGGTGAGCAGCTGCACCATCGCGCCAAGCCG
Organism: Kitasatospora albolonga; assembly: GCF_039535905.1. Classification (GTDB taxonomy): domain Bacteria; phylum Actinomycetota; class Actinomycetes; order Streptomycetales; family Streptomycetaceae; genus Kitasatospora; species Kitasatospora albolonga. The sequence continues at coordinate 350 of NZ_BAAAYB010000030.1, forward strand.
TCATCCGTTCGGGCCAGACGGTGGCGATGTCACAGTTTCCTCCAGCGGGGCGGCCGTCACGGGGCCCGACGCAGACCGGCAGGACGTCGCGGCGCAGCGCGTGCAGCAGTGGTCGGTCAGGCCGCAGCTCCGGCCGGTCGAGCAGGCTGAGCACCGCCGGGGCGGATGGTGAAGGTGATCGCGTCCAGCGCGCGCGGTGCAGCAGGCGTCCCAGCAGCCGGTCCAAGCGGGCAGATGTCAGCGGGCTGGGGCAGCCAGCGGTTATGACCGGCACCTCGACCACTCGGCGCCCGCCGCGCCGGTGATGGCGAGTCCGACGCAAGTCGCGCTGCGGGGCGCGTGCAGCTGGACAGCGATCACGCCATGCCCTCGACGCCGTCATCCTCCATGCAGTTCTCCAGCACCTCCACCGAGGACTCCGACCTCGCCGACCAGCTCTCCCGCCAGCCCGGCGGCCGGATGGCGCCCTTGCTTGGGGCCGCGGGCCAGCACGGAGGCCTTGCCGAGCCGTTCGATCAGCTCGTGCGCCGAGGCCCCAGCCTCGGCGCCTCGATCCAGCCCCCGGAAGCCGATCCCGGTGGTGGCCACCGCGACGTCCGGCGGCCCGGCACCAGCGCCCGGGTGGCGGCGAGGAGTTCGGTGTCGTCGGGCAGCGCACGATCCGCAGTGCGGGCGGCCCGCTGCACGGCGGGCGCCACGGCGTTGGAGCAGCGTGGCCAGCTCCTCGGGAGCGGCGGCGGCGGTGATGCCGACGGTGAATCCGGCCAGCGGATGCACGACGGCACGGCTCGGCGGCGTGAGGGGCCGTCAGTTCGTCCTGCTGTGGGTCCTTCGGTGGTGCGCACCCCGGCTGCGGCGGGCCGGGAGGGTTGGGTGGACGGGCATCTCCCCCGGGCGGTGTCGCGCTGCGGGTCGGCCGGATTTCCGGGGTGTTTCACGGGCCCGGACCGGCCGTCCAGGATGGACGGCCGGTCCGGCCCCGGGGTCAGGCCGCGACCCGCTCTTCACCGGGGCGGTCACCGCGCTGCCGGTGGGCGGCACGCAGGTAGACGGCCCAGTGAGGCGGCGCAGACGGCGTACGCCGCCAGGAAGGAGGCGAAGGCGGGGATGTCCCGGTTCTTCGGCGACCAGGAAGGACTGCCGGAAGGCCAGGTTGATGAAGAGGCCGCCGAGCGCGCCGACCGCGCCGATCACCCCGACGGCCGCGCCGGACATCCGCGCGCGGACCAGGCGGCGGCCTGCTCGGCGGTGGCGCCGAGCTCGGGCGATCCGGTTCTGCGCCTTGGCCTCGAAGATCTCACCGGGATCATCTTGTAGGTGGAGCCGTTGCCCAGCCCGGCCAGCACGAAGAGCGTGGTGAACCCGGCCAGGAAGACCGGCAGCGAGCGCTCCGAGGAGGCGTACAGCACCACCAGGGTGGCGGCGGCCATCCCGGCGAAGTTTCCACAGGGTGATCCGGGCGCCGCCCCAGCGGTCGGCCAGCCAGCCGCCGACCGGGCGGATCAGCGAGCCGCAGCAGCGGGCCGACGAAGGTGAGCTGGGCGGGCCTGCCAGCGGGGTGCGGCCGAACTGGCGTCTGCAGCACCAGGCGAAGGCGAAGCTGAAGCCGATGAAGGAGCCGAAGGCGCGATGTAGAGCACCGACATCAGCCAGGTGTGACGCTCCCTCAGCACCCTCGGCCCAGCGCGCCGGTGTCGTCTTCATCGCGCGCCAGGTTGTCCATGAAGAGCGCGGCGAGGTGGCCGCGATCACGATCAGCGGCAGGTAGATGCCAGAGCACCAGCCGGGGTTGAGGTGGCCCCGGCCCAGGTGATCACCGCTGCGAGCGCGACCAGCTGGATCACCGGCACCCCGATGTTGCAGCCGCCGGCGTTCAGCCCGAGCGCCCCAGCCCTTGCGGTGCTGCGGGAAGAAGGCGTTGATGTTGGTCATCGAGGAGGCGAAGTTCCCCCCGCCGAGCCCGGTGAGCGCGGCGACCACCATGAAGGTGGTGTAGGAGGTCCCCGGCTCCATCACTGTACGCGGCGGCCAGTGCGGGCAGCAGCAGGAGCAGCGCCGAGACCACCGTCCAGTTCCGCCCGCCGAAGCGGGCCACCGCCACGGTGTAGGGGATCCGACGAAGGCGCCGACCAGGGTGGGCATCGCGACCAGGAAGAACTTACCGGCCGGGTCGATCCGTACTTGGGCCCCATGAAGAGGACCATCACCGACCAGAGGCTCCAGATCGAGAAGCCGATGTGCTCCGAGAGCACCGAGAAGACCAGGTTGCGGTTGGCGCGTCCGGCGCCCGGTCCGCTCCCAGAACGCCCGGTCCTCCGGATCCCACTCCTGGATCCAGCCCCGTCGCACCGCCGTGTCTCCACTCATCGCAACTCCCCTTGTGCAAGTTCGGCGCCCTGACCTGGACGACCCTAACGGGCCGGGATTTCCGGGGAGTTGTGGGTTGTGAACCCGCCCGGTACGGTCCTCTCACCGGGCCGCCCGGCGCGGTGTGAGACCGCCGAAACGCAAGAAGGCCGCCTCCTCGCGGAGTGCGGCCTTCGAGCGACATGGGTCTGTGGAGATGCCGGGAATCGAACCCGGGTCCAGTGGAGTGGATTCAGGACTTCTCCGAGCGCAGTCCGCTGTGAGTTTCTCGGCCCTGGCAGTCACGCGGACAAGCCGCCAACAGGCCCAGCCACTGTTTTATTTTTCCGCCGACCCCCGTGGCCGGGGTGGCGGATGAGTTCCCTAGATTATGCCAGGATCCGGGTCGGGAACTCCCGGGCTGACACCCATTCACTCTTGCTTAGGCAGCGAGAGCGAACTGCTGGGAATCGCGCTTAGAGTTGGCGATTATTTTTTTGCGACAGATGGTTAACGAGATCATTGCCGCGTTCCTCGGCTCGCTTCTCCTGTTTCGACGTCCCCTGTCGAAACGATCATCCCCATGTTGAATTGACAAACAGCTCCGGCGGGCGGGCCCTCCGGTGATGTTGCTCGGGCCATAGTACGCGCAGGCACCGGCCAGGGCAAGCGATTAACCCCGCTGCGCGCTTCCGTGCCGCCGCGACGGCCCGGTCGGACTCGCGGCGGTCCTGCTTCTCGCGCAGGGTCTGCGCTTGTCGTACAGCTTCTTGGCCGACCGCGAGCGCCAGCTCCAGCTTCACCCGGCCGTCCTTGAAGTACAGGGAGAGCGGCACCAGGGTGTGGCCGGTCTCCTTGACCTTCGACTCGATCTTGCGGATCTCGAGCTTGTGCAGCAGCAGCTTGCGCTTGCGCCGCGACGGCGTGGTTCGTCCAGGTCCCCTGGGTGTACTCGGGATGAAACACGTTGTCGACCCACGCTTCGTGGCCCTGCACGTAGGCGTAACCGTCCACCAGGTTGGGCCCGCCCCTCGCGGAGCGACTTCACCTCCGTGCCGGTCAGCACCATGCCGCATTCGTACGTGTCGAGGATGGTGTACTCGTGTCGCGCCTTCTTGTTCTGCGCGATCAGCTTCTTTCCCGTTTCCTTAGCCATAGCACCGGCCATTCTCGCACCTCGCCCGCCGGTGGTCAGCCCATTTGGCCGCGGCCCAGCCCGGAGAGCACGGTGTCGGCGAGCCGGGTCACCGCCTCCGGGTCGCCGCCCGGCGGCTGGGGGACGTCCGGGGTGAGGCCGGTGCCGTCCGGCGAGCGGCCGGCCGGGGTGGCGTAGCGGCCGACGGTGAGTTCCAGGACGGCGCCGTCGGCGAGGCGGCTGGGCTGCTGGACGGTGCCCTTGCCGAAGGTGCGGGAGCCGACCAGGACGGCGCGGCTGCGGTCCTGGAGCGCCCCGGCGAGCAGTTCGGCGGCGCTCATGGTGCCGCCGTCCACCAGCACCACCAGGGGCACGGTGGTGTCTCCGCCGCGCGCTGCGGTCAGCTCGCGCCGCTCGCCGCGCTCCTGGTACGAGGCCACCGGGCCGCCGTCCAGGAAGAGCGAGGCGGTCCCCCACGGCCTGGTCCACCAGCCCGCCGGAGTTGCCCCGCAGGTCCAGCAGGACACCCCGGGCGCCCCGGACGGCCTGCGCCACCTCGGCGGCCACACCGGCCGTGAAGCCGCGCACCGCGACCTTCACCACCCCGGGCCGCAGCTGCTCCACCGTCACGTCCCGGGCGGCCAGCTCGGCCCGGCGCAGCGTCAGCTCACGGGCCGGCCCGCCCGGTCGGCGGACCGTCAGCTCCACCGCCGTGGCCGACCTCGCCGCGCAGCCCGGCCACCACCTCGGTGACCGGGAGCCGGTCGGCCGGGGTGCCGTCGATGCCGAGCAGCACGTCCCCGGCCGCGATCCCGGCCTGCCGGGCGGGCCCGTCGGGGTGCACCCGGTCCACCGTGGTGGCCCCGTCCGCCGCCCGCCGCACCGAGAGCCCGACGCCGCGGTAGCGCCCCTTGGTCAGGTCGGTGTACTCCTCGGGCGTGTAGTACGCGGCCCACGGGTCGCCCCCCTCGGCGACCAGCCGCTCGGCCTGCTGCCGGGACAGCGACGCCCCGGCCAGGTCACGCCCGGCCAGGGCATCGGAGGAGGAGGTGGGCGGGCGCCCGTCGGCCGGAGCCCCGCTCCAGGCCCCGGTGACCGCCCCGGTGAACAGCCACGGCGCCGAACGCCAGGGAGAGCACAGCTCCCTGGCGCACTCCCGCACGCAGAGTCACCGGCATGGCAAGGGGAGTCTAGGCGCACTGCCTGAGGGGGCGTCAGACCTTCAGGTACTTCCGGAGGGTGATGAACGCCGCGATGCCGGCCATCCCCATGCCGACCACGACCAGCAGCGGGATGACGGTGAGCACCGAGGAGAGCCCGATGAAGTGGATGAACTGCACCCGCTGGGCCAGGAACTCCTGCACGAAGAAGTGCCCGCCGAGCAGCAGCCGGAGGCCAGCACCGCACCGAGCAGCGCGGCGAAGGCCGCCTCCGCGATGAACGGCATCTGCACGTAGAAGTTCGAGGCACCGACCAGGCGCATGATCCCGGTCTCGCGCCGTCGGCTGAACGCGGACACCCGGACGGTGTTCACGATCAGCAGCAGGGCGACGAAGAGCATCAGCACCATGATCACGAACGCGGCGGTCTGCAGACCGTTCAGCAGGCCGAACAGGTTCTCCAGGATCTTCCGCTGGTCCTCGACCGACTTGACGCCCGGCTTCCCGGCGAAGGCGCTCTGCACCACGTCGTACTTGGTCGGGTCGTTCAGCTTGACCCGCCAGGACTGCGGCATCGCCTCCGCACCCACCGCGGCGAGCAGCGGGTTGTCCGGGTTGGTCTCCTTCCAGCGCTTGTACGCGTCCTGCGAGCTCTCGAAGGTGGAGCTCTGCACCAGCTGGGTCATCTTGTCCAGCTGGCCCTTGACCTCGGCGATCTGCTGGTCGGTGGCGGCACCCGCCGAGCACTGGGCGGAGGTCTTGGCGTCCGACTTGGTGCAGAAGTAGATGCTCACCTCGACCTTGTCGTTACCAGTACCCCTTCATGGAGTTGACCTGGTCGCGGACGAGCAGCGAGGCGCCGGCGAGGGCGAGCGATAGCGCGACGCTGACCACGACCGCGATGGTCATGGTCAGGTTGCGGCGGAGACCGACGCCGATCTCCGACAGGACGAACTGGGCGCGCATGGCGTTACTCCAGGGGCAGGCAGGTGGAACGGGCAGGCGGACGGGGCGTCGGGTGGCTCAGTTCTGGTAGCCGTAGACGCCGCGGGCCTGGTCGCGGACCCAGCAGCCCCTTGTCGAGCTCGATCACCCGCTTGCGCATCTGGTCGACGATGGCCTGGTCGTGCGTGGCCATCAGGACCGTGGTACCGGTGCGGTTGATCCGGTCGAGCAGCTTCATGATGCCGACCGAGTTCTGCGGGTCGAGGTTTCCGGTGGGCTCGTCCGCGATCAGCAGCATCGGCCGGTTCACGAAGGCCCGGGCGATCGCCACGCGCTGCTGCTCACCACCGGAGAGCTCACCGGGCATCCGGTCCTCCTTGCCGCCGAGGCCGACCAGGTCGAGCACCTCGGGCACCACCTTTGTTGATGGCGCTCTTCGGCTTGCCGATGACCTCCAGCGCGAACGCGACGTTCTGCGCGACGGTCTTGTTCGGCAGCAGGCGGAAGTCCTGGAAGACGGTGCCCAGCTGACGCCGCATGTGCGGCACCTTCCAGTTGGACAGCTTGCCGAGGTCCTTGCCCAGCACGTGGACCGCGCCGGTGCTCGGGCGCTCCTCGCGCAGGCAGAGCCTCAGGAAGGTCGACTTGCCGGAGCCGGACGAACCGACCAGGAAGACGAACTCGCCCTTCTCGATCTCCAGCGAGACGTTGTCCAGGGCCGGACGGTTCTGCTTGGGATAGGTCTTGGAGACGTTGTCGAATCTGATCACGGCTGCATCACGGGGGCCATCCTAGGTGGGTCAGGACTCGGACCCTACGCGAAGCCCCTCCGGGCCCGCAGGCACTGTCCGGGGGTTCACCTGGGATTTGGCGAGAAATATCCCGTTCTGCCCGGATAAGTGCGACCCATGTCACAGCCCGGCATGCGGTTGAGCGGTCGGCGAACGGGGAGGACGGGCCGGAACGGGCGGAACCTGGCACAGTGGTAGCTGAGAGCGCCCGTCCAGGGCCGTCCGAGGAACCGGAGGCCCGTCCGGCGCGTTGCAGTAACCAGCAAGGAGGAGATCGCATGACTTGCGACCATCTGGTGTGCGCCAACTGCAACGGCCAGCGTGAGTGACGGCCGCTGCCCGGTCTGCCGCGCCAACCGGGCCCGGCTGCAGGACCAGCAGGGCCCGTTCGCCGCGCTGTCGCCCACGGCGCTGCTCGCGCTGATCGTCGGCCTGCTGGCGGTGGCGCTGATCGCCCGTCAGGCCCTGGCCTGACCGACCCCCGCACGCGAAAGGGCCCCGGGAACTCCCGGGGCCCTTTTCGTGCGTCCTTACGCGGCGGCCTCGCGCTGCTTCCGCCAGCGGATGCCGGCCTCGATGCTGTGCTTGATCTTCATCGAGGCCGGCATCCTTCCGATCACGCGGCGGCTTCGCGCTGCTTCCGCCAGCGGATGCCGGCCTCGATGAAACCCGTCGATGTCGCCGTCCAGCACCGACTGCGGGTTGCCGACCTCGAACTCCGTCCGCAGGTCCTTGACCATCTGGTACGGGTGCAGCACGTACGACCGCATCTGGTTGCCCCAGGACGAGCCGCCGTCCTTGAGCGCGTCCATCGCGGCGCGCTCCTCCTGACGGCGCCGCTCCAGCAGCTTGGCCTGGAGGACGTTCATCGCCGAGGCCTTGTTCTGGATCTGCGAGCGCTCGTTCTGGCAGGAGACCACGATTGCCGGTCGGCAGGTGGGTGATCCGGACCGCGGAGTCGGTGGTGTTGACGCCCTGGCCGCCGGGGCCGGAGGCGCGGTAGACGTCGACGCGCAGGCTCGCCCTCGTCGATGTCGACGTGGTCGGAGGTCTCGACGACCGGGAGCACCTCGACGCCGGCGAAGGAGGTCTGCCGGCGGCCCTGGTTGTCGAAGGGCGAGATGGCGGACCAGGCGGTGGGTGCCCTGCTCGACCGAGAGGGTGCCGTAGGCGTAGGGCGCCTTGACGGTGAAGGTCGCGGACTTGATGCCGGCCTCTTCGGCGTACGAGGTGTCGTAGACCTCGGTCGGGTAGCCGTGCCGCTCGGCCCAGCGCAGGTACATGCGCATCAGCTGCTCGGCGAAGTCGGCGGCGTCCACGCCGCCGGCCTCGGCCCGGATGTTGACCAGGGCCTCGCGGGCGTCCGTACTCGCCCGAGAGCAGGGTGCGGACCTCGAGCTCCTCGACCGCCTTCTGCACCGACGTCAGCTCTGCCTCGGCCTCGGCGCGGGTGTCCGCGTCGTCCTCCGGCCTCGGCGAGCTCGAACAGCACGCCGAGGTCCTCGACCCGGCCGCGCAGGGTCTCGAACTTGCGGACCTCGCCCTGGAGGAAGGAGAGCCGGCTGGTCACCTTCTGGGCGTTCGCGACGTCGTCCCAGAGGGCCGGGGCGGCTGCCTCCTCCTCCAGAACGGCGATGTCGGCCCGGATCTTGTCCAGGTCGAGGACGGCCTCGATCGACCCCATGGTCGTTTCGAGGGACTTGAGCTCTTCGGAAGGATCGACGGCTGCCACGCCACCAGACTAATGGTTCGGCGGGCCCGGCTGCGCATGGGTATCCGTCACCCAGTGGATTTCCCGCCGGTCGGGCGCCGGAGGTGTGCCGTTCCCGGGCGAAGGCGGAGTACGCGGCGGCCGCGCCGGCCAGCAGCAGCAGCACCGCCGCGATCAGCACCGCGTAGAGCCGGCGGCGGCGCACCAGCGCCCGGCGGCCCTTGCGGTGTCCGGCCGGAGCGGCCTCGCGGCGCTGGGCCTGCGATTCGGCGGCGTAGGAGGCGAGTTCGCGGTCGGAGGGGGCGGCGCAGGCTGGTGTGGGTGTCGCGGGTGGAGTCCGGCAGCGGGGCCTGGACCAGCGGGACGGCCGGGCCGCGCCGGCGGCGGTGGGTGCCGGGCCGGCGTCCACTTCGGTGTAGACCGCCTCGCCCGGGGTGAGCGGGGGCTTCGGCCTCGGCGCGCTCGGGGGGCAGCTGCGGGGGCAGGCCGACCAGGTACGGGAGCTGCTCGCGCAGCCGGGTGGCCAGCTCGGCCGCGCGCAGCCGGGAGGCCGGGGCCTTGGCCAGGCACTCGGTGATGATCCGGGACAGGCCCTCGGGCAGGCCGGGGACGGCCGGCACCTGCTCGGTGACGTGCCGTCGGAGCACCGCGCCGGTGTGGCCGCCGCCGAACGGGGTGAAGCCGGTGAGCAGCTCGTAGAGCACGGTGGCCAGGGCGTAGATGTCGACCGCGGCGCGCGGCTCCAGGCCCTCGATGATCTCGGGGGCGAGGTAGTCGGGGGTGCCGATGATCCGGGTGGCCCGGGTGCGCCGGGGGGCGTCCACCAGGCGGGCGATGCCGAAGTCGGTGAGCTTGGCGCGCGGGGCGCCGCCGGGGCCGGCCGGGGCGGCCAGGTCCAGCAGCACGTTCTCCGGCTTGGACGTCGCGGTGGACGATCCCGGCGGCGTGCGCGGCGGCCAGGCCGTCGGCCACGTCCGGCGATCACCGAGACGGCGACGGCAGGGGCCAGCGCGCCCTCGCGCTCCAGCCGGGAGCGCAGGGTCGGTGCCCTGGACCAGCTCCATCACCAGGGCGAGGTCGTCGCCGTCCACCACCATGTCGCGGACCTCGACCACGTTGGGGTGGTCGAGGCTGGTCAGCGCGGCGCGCTCCTGGACGAAGCGGCCGACCAGCACCTGATCGGATGCCAGGTCCTCGCGCAGCAGCTTGACTGCCACCGGTCCGTCCGGGCCCTCACCGAGCCACACGGTCCCGGCGGACCCCCGGCCGATCACCTGCTGGACGGTGTACCGGCTGCCGATCTTGCGTGCCAATGCTGCTGCTCCGTAGGCGGCGGGAGCGCGCTGCCCTTCTGCGCGCTCGGTAGGTCGGTGCTTCAGCCACCCAACCTACGCGCCCGAGGGCCGTTCGGGGACGCCGATCGGCCCGGAACAGCCCTCAGGGGGCAGGAAAAATCGTGATGTCGACAGTCGCCATCACGGCCTCGGGTCTGACGGCCCGGCGGCTAACTGCTCGTCAGGCTGCTGACCCAGTCGCTCGCGTCGGGCGAACCAGCCCTTCACGTTCTCCCACATACGGGCAGGTCGTGAAGTTCCACAGCGCACGGCGGCCAGGGCCAGCACCACGATGACCATCACACAGCCCTTCAGGCAGCCAGGCCCGTGATGTACATCCGGTTCCGGCTGCGCGCCGGCGCGCGCTCCGCGCTCACCGCTCCGCGGGGGCTCGGGCTCGCGCTGCTGCGGGCCCGGGGCTCCTGGCGGCGCGGCGGGGCCGGCTCGGGGCGGCGGACCGGTGGCCGGGGCGGGCGGCGGCGCCTGCTGGTAGGGCGGGCGGCTGCTGCTGCTGGGGGTGGCCGTAACCGGGCTGCGCCTGCTGCTGCGGGTACCCGTACCCGGCTGGGGCTGCTGCGTCCCTGTACGGCGGCGGGGCCACCGGCGGGCGCTGGTTGTAGCCACCGGGCGGCTGCGGCGGGGGCCGCCCTGCGGCGGGCCCGGCTGCCGGTGGGGCTGCGCTGGTGGGGCTGCGGCTGGTCCGTGGCGGTACGGCGAGTACGGCTGCGGCGGCTGGTAGCCCTGCGGGGGCCGGGGCGGCTGCGGTGGGACTGGTAGGGGCTGCGGCGCCACCTGCGGGGCGGGCCAGTCGTCCTGGGCGCCGTAGTCGCCGGGGGCGAAGACCTCGGTCTGCTGGTTTGCGGTCCCGGGCGGCCGGCTGAAGGCTGGGTCTGCCATCGGGTGCGGCTGTTCGCCGCGGGCGCCGCGGGCGGCGGGGCCGGGGCGCCGGGGGGCACCGGCGGCATCGCCGGGGGTCGCGGCATCACGGCGGTGCGGTCGGCGGCGCCGGAGCGGCGGGCGCCCGCGCCCTGATGGCTCATCAACCGGGTGGCGGCGGCCCGCGTCCGTCTGCCCCGAGGGCAGCACCTGGGTCTGCCTCGCCGAAGGTCTGGTCTGCCGAAGGAGGATCGGCGAACTGCCGCACCGCACGCCGGCTCGGTCTGGGGCGCCGGTGGCCGGGGTGGGCCCGGGTCCGGGCGGAGCAGCTCGCCGCCGCGAAAGGCGGCCTCGGCCTGGTCCGGCGAGGCGTGCACTGCCGATCCCGGCGGCCACCACCCGCAGCGCCTGGGCCATCGCCACGGCCGCTTGGGCCGCTCGGGGCCGGATCCTTGCGCAGCATCGCTCGATCACCGTCCAAGCGGCTCGGCATGGTGCGCTGCGCTCAGGGTCTCCTGGGCCAGGTGCGCCTGGGAGGATCGCCACCGGGTTGTCCGCCCTGGGAACGGGGCGCGGCCGGTGGTCAGCTCGTAACAGCATTATGCCGGGCGCCGTAGACGTCCCCCGCCAGGTCTGCGGGCCGGCGTCGGCGGACTCGGGCGACGTAGGGCGGGTGCCGGACGAACTCGTGGCTGCGGGTGATTCCCGGGGAGTCGGCGAGCCGGGCATGCCGAAGTCGGTGGAGCATCGGTGGGCATCTGCTCGGCGCCGTTCCACGGTGGTGGAGGCGAGCAGCACTTTGGCGGGCTTGAGGTCGCGGTGCACCACCCCGTCGGCTTGGGGCTAGCCGCCAGCGGCGTCGGTGATCTGGGCCATCAGCAGGCGCGCCGGCGATCGGGCGGAACGTACCGTTCCCGCGCAGGTATTGAACATGTCGGGGCCTGCTACCAGGTCCATCACCAGGGCCAGCAGCTCGCCCTCCACCACCATGTCGCGGGACCCGACGATGTTGGGGTGGTCAGCGGAGGCAGGACGGAGCGCTCGCGCAGGAAGCGCATCACCACGTCCGGGTCGGCGGCCAGCTCCTCGCGCAGTATCTTGATCGCCACCTGCACTGCCCGGCTCATCCCCGGCCGACCACGTCCTCGCGCACCCGGGCACGCCAGACGGTGCCGGTGGCCCCTCCGTCCGAGGGCCTCCTCAAGCATGTACTTGCTCCGACTGGCCGCACGCTGTCTCCTCGGTACTACTGCGGTTGCGCTGCCGTGGTTTTCGGCAACTCTAACGGCGCTCGTCCGGTTTTCCGAGGCGCCCCCGACGGGACCGCTCCCGGCGCGGTTGACCTGACGGGCGTCGGCTCCACCATGGCGACTCGCAAGATCGTCCGATTCTGGTGCCGGGCGCGCCGTGTCCCCCGTAGTGGCAGGGAGGATGACAGGCACCAATCTTGTGGCCCAACGGCATCACTGGAATGGGAGTGCGGGGGCGATGCAGATCGCGGCTCACTGTCCTCCGAGCGCGCACGACTGCGGCAGCCGCCGAACGGCCACCGTGACGTCCTGGTCACGGCCCGGTCGGTACGGCGCTCGGCGGCGGTCGCGGGGGCGCTCGCCGGTGCGGTGGGCGTTGCTGCGCCCCGCTCCGCGACCCATGTGGCACCTGTACGCCGGGAATCGTCGGATCGCGAGCAGACCTCCGCTCGCACCCCCCGCTGCTCGACGGCGCGTGCCTCGCTCACGAGCCCGACCCGGACGCCGACCAGGACGACGCCCTGGGGGCCCGGCCGAGCTGCGCGTCACCGGTCGGCGCCCGACGCGGGCGGCGTGCACCGCCTGCACGGGGACCGGGTCACCATCGGCCGCTCCAGCGCCGCCGACGTCCCGCTGGACGACCCGGACGTCTCCGCTGCACCTCTTCGCTCCACTCTTCCCCCGACGGCAGCCGTGACCGTCCGGGACCCTGGCCTCCACCACGGCACCGTGCTGGACGGCCGCTTCCTGCCGACGAGCGGCGAGCTGGCCGAGGACGGCCTGGTCCGGATCGGCGAGTCCACCCTGCTGGTCACCCGCCCCGAGACCAGGGACGCAACCGCACCACGCCCGACGGCCTCGGCGGCTCCAGCTGGCCGCCACGCCGTCGGCCACCGTCCGTCCCGGGCCGCCGCCGCGCCCGAACCGCCCGCCACCGAGCCCCCGGTCGGCGGCCGCCGCTCGCTGTTCTCCCGCCGACGCCCGGCCGAGCCGCCGGGCCCAGCGCCGCCCAGCAGGCACGCGCCGTCCGCAGCCGCCAGGCCGCCGCCAGCGCGAGCGCTGGCCCGACCGGCCGCCCTGCTGCTCACCGCGCTCGGCGCCGGCCCGGCTCTGGGAGCGGCGGCCCCACCACCCGGACCGCGCTCACCCTCCGGCTCGGCACCGCCGACCTCCCGGGCGGCCCCGGACCGCCCCGGCACCGTGCCTGCCCGCCGTCCCCGTCACCGTGGACCTGCAGACCGCCGGCAGCCTGGGCTCGCCGGGCCGCGCCCCCGGCTGGCCGGCCTGGCCCGCGCGGTGCTCGCCCAGCTCGCCGTGCTGCACCCGCCGAGCTCGCTCAGCCTGGTGGTGGCCGCGGCCGACGAGGCCCACTCCGCCGACTGGTCCTGGGCCTTCTGGCTGCCGCACGCTGGAGCCGACGCACGGTCAGGACTGCCGCCTGCTGGTCGGGTTCGCCCCGAGCAGACCGAGGCCCGGCTCACCGAGCTGGCCGCCGGTGCGGGCCTGCGCGCGGAGGCCGGCCTGCGCGGGCGGGCCGGCGCCGGCTGACGGACCGTCCGGCACCACCGTGCTGCTGCTCGACGCGCGCCCCACCACCGCGCCCGCCCGCGAGGCGCTCGCCGTCTGCTGGAGCAGGGCCCGGCCCTCGGCGTTTCCCGGTCTGCCTGGCCGAGACCCCGCAGGCGCTGCCCGCCGGTCTCGGCGCCACCGCCGTGGTCACGGCGAGGTCGCCACCCAGCTCACCCTGGACCGCCCGCTGGGCGGCGGCGGCCGCGAACTGGTCCGCGACCTGGCCCGGACGCCGTCTCCCCCGCCTGGGCCGAGCGCTGGCCCGGGTGCTGGCCCCGCTGCGCGAGGCCTCCCCGGTCTCCCGCGGCCCGCTGCCCGAGCAGCTGCGGCTGCTGGACCTGCTCCAGCCCGACACCGTCACCCCCTCCAAGCTGGCCGCCCGCTGGGCCGCGCTGCCCGGCGGGCCCCGGCACCGCCACCGCCCTGCTCGGCACCGGCCGGGACGAGACCCTGCTGGTCGACCTCGCCGACCCGGACGAGCCCAACGGCCCGCACCTGCTGATCGGCGGCGCCCGCGGCACCGGCAAGACCGAGCTGCTGCGCACCTGTCGCCTCCCTCGCCGTCTCCGAGCAGCCCGGGCGCGGCTGCGGATCACGGTGGTCGACGGCCGCGGCGGCGGCACTCCCGAGGCTCCCGCCGGGCTGGCCGGCTGCACCGACCTGCCGCAGGTCACCGAGCACGTGGACGCCGGGGCCGACCCGCGCCGCGCCTGCTCGCCGCCGAGACCCTGCTGGACGAACTCGCCCACCGCGAGGCGCTGTTCGACGGCCTCTCGTTCACCGCCTGCACAACGCCGGGCCGCCGTGCAGCCCGCCCCGGCCCTGGTGACGGCCGGCGGCGGCACCGCCCCGACGACGGCCCCCCGGGTCGGCCAGCAGCGCAAGCCGGCCGACGTGCTCACCGCCCCGGCCCGGCTGGTCGTGGTGGTGGACGACCTGGACGCGCTGCTCTCCCCCACCTCCCCGGCCGCCGCCCGCTCAGCCGGGCGCTGTCCGCCGTGGCCGAGCGCGGCGGGCCTGCTCGGCGTCCACCTGGTGGCCGCCACCGGGGCGCCCGAGCTGGCGGTGGGCACCGCGCTGGACGAGAACGCCCAGCTGCGGATCGCCCTGCGCACCGCCGACCCGGTCGACTCCGACCTGCTGATCCACCTCACCGACGCCGCCGCCCTCCCCGAGGGCACCCCGGGCCGCGGCTACCTGCGCCGCCCGGACGGCGGGGTGACGGCCTTCCAGGCCGCCAAGGTCAGCGGCCGCATCCCCCGCACCGCCACCCTGCGCCCCACCGTGGTCGCCGTCGACCCGGCCCAGCTCGGCGCCCCGCCGACCCGCCGCCCGGTCCGCGAGCTGGGCAACGGCCCGACCGACCTCGCCCTGCTGGCCAGCGCCCTCCAGCGGGCCGCCACCCTCGGGGCCGGGTCCTGACGGTGTCTCAGGGGCGGTCGCCGGCCTTGTCGACGACCGCCCGGCGGACCACCGCGTCCGCGCCCTGGCCCCAGCGGGCGCCGAGGTACTCGTAGCTGTCGCGGTCGAAGACCCACTCCACGGTGGCCTTGCCGTCCGGCAGCGCCACCCCGACACCGTGCCGGCCGAGCCCGTCCGTGACGTCCTCGTGCACCACCGCCCCGGGGATCAGCCCGGCCGCCCGGAACAGCGCCGCGCTCACCTCCGGTGTCGCGATCTGCTCGGCGACCAGCCGGTTGATCGCCTTGAAGGCGGCGTGCTCGGGGCTCTGGCCCTGCCCTCGGTCTGAGCCTTGATCAGCGCGAGCAGCGCCGCCGGGTCGGTCGGCAGGGTGGCCACGTAGCGGTAGTTCGGGTTGTTGACGCTGGCCGGCTCGTCCAGCGGGGTCAGCTCCCGCCGCCCGTACCGACTGTCGTCCAGCAGGGCGGGCCGCTTGCCGTCCACCGGCAGCCAGAGCTCGGCCTTCACCTCCGGGTCCTGCCGCTGCACGTAGACGTACTGACTGTCCTTCACCTCCTGCCGCGGCTTGGCCGCCGCCGCCGCGGGCCGCCCGGTCCAGCACCACCGAGGCCGCCGAGGCGGTCGGGGCGGCGCCCCCGGTGTTCAGCACCACGGTCAGCGCCAGCGCGCCCGCCAGCACAGGCACTGCGGCCCATCCGTAACGGCGGGTGGTGCTCCTGGGCTTCCGGCTGATCTCGCTCATCAGGTGTCCCCTCAACAGCTGGTGGCGGTCGGCGGGGAGCACCGGCTCGTGCTCGTGGTTCATCAGTTCTTCCCCTCTGACCGGACCGCTTCGACGCGGTCACTCCCTACCTGTCCGCGGCCGCGGTGAGGTTCCGTCAGTTCCTCCGCCGCCAGGTCGCGCAGCCGGGCCCGGGCCCGGGAGAGCCGGGAGCGGACGGTGCCGACCGGCACGCCGAGCGCCTCGGCGGCCGAGGCGTAGTCCAGCCCGGCCAGCACGCAGAGCTGGAAGACCTCGCGCTCGCGGCGGCGCAGCCGCTCCAGCGCGCGCTTGGCGGCGGCCAGCCGGGCGCCGTCGTCCATCCGGCCGACCAGCTCGTCGGCGAAGTCGGGCACCACCTCCCGGTCCGGCAGCCGGGCCAGCGCGGCCCGGTGGCGGCGGCCGGCCCGGGTGGTGTTGCGCAGCACGTTGGTGGCGATGCCGAACAGCCAGGGCCGCACCGACCCGCCGTCCTCCTCCAGCTTCCCGCGCAGCCGCCAGGCCTCCAGGAAGGTCAGCGAGACGGCGTCCTCGGCGGCGGCCCAGTCCCCCAGCGTCCGTACGGCATACCCGTACACCCCCTGTGCGTGTTCGTCGAAGAGCTGCCCGAAGGCGCTCTGGTCCCCGGCGCGCAGCCGGGCCCGTAGTGACAGTTCCACGCCCCTACCTGTCCGCTCGCGCCCCCGGGTTCCGACCAGGATGCCGCGAGGGCGGTACCGGCAGGGAAGCCGGTACCGCCCTCGCGGTGAACTGTCGGACCGTCAGACGCCCGTGCGGAGCAGGGTGCGGATCACCCGCATGGCGACCGAGAGGCTGGACAGCTCGTAGTTGTCCGAACCCCTTATGTCGTCGAGGGTGGTCTTGGCCCGGCTCAGCAGGGTCGAGTTGAGCTCGGCCCAGGCCGCGTACCGCTCCTCGGGCGTGGAGCCCTCGGTGCCGCAGGACAGGATGTCCGCGGTGAGCGCGGAGTGCGCGGCGAACAGGTCCTCGCGGATCGCGGCGCGGGCCATCGAGGACCAGCGGTCGTCGCGCGGCAGCTCGATGATCCGGTCCAGCAGGTGGGTGATCTGCAGGCGGTCGGCCAGGTCGTAGTAGAGCTCGGCGACGTCGGTCACCTCGCTGCCGCTGCGGTCCGCGACGCCGACGATGTCCAGGGTCGGGAAGGCGGAGGACAGACCCGCGATCCGCAGCGCCAGCTCCTCCGGCACGCCGGCCTCGGCCAGCTCCCGGTGGACGCCCTCGAACCAGGTGAGGTCCTCGCCGCGCAGCGGCTTGGGCAGGCTGTCCCAGACCTGGTCGACCCGGGACTGGAAGAACTCGATGGTGCCCTGGATGTCCAGCGGCTGGCGCCGGTTGTTGAGCATCCAGCGGGTGGCCCGCTCGACCAGCCGGCGGGTGTGCAGGCGCATCTTGGTCTGCACCCGCGCCGGGACGGCGTTGTCGAGGCCCTCGACGTCCGACCAGATCCGCTCCAGGCCGAAGACCGCGCGCGCCGCCGCGTGGGTGCGGGCGATCTCCTCCATGGTGGCGCCGGTCTCCTCGCGGAGCCGGAAGGCGAAGGTGCAGCCGCCGCGGTTGATCGTGTCGTTGACGATCAGGGTGGTGATGATCTCGCGGCGCAGCGGGTGCTGGTCGATCGCCTCGGCGAACCGGGCCCGCAGCGCGCTCGGGAAGTACTCGTGCAGCGCGGTGCGGAAGTACGGGTCGTCGGGGAGCTCGGTGGCGAGCAGCTCGTCGGCCAGGGTGATCTTGGTGTAGGCGAGCAGCACCGAGAGCTCGGGCTGGGAGAGCCCGCGCCCGCCGGCCGCCCGCTCCTTGATCTGACGGTCCGTCGGCAGGAACTCGATGGCCCGGTCCAGCTGGCCGTTGCCCTCCAGGCGGTTGATCATGCGGGCGTGCACGTCGACCATCGAGAGGGCCTGGGCGACGGCGTTGGCCAGCACCACGTTCTGCGCGTAGTTGTTGCGCAGCACCAGGTGGCCGACCTCGTCGGTCATCTCGGCGAGCAGCTTGTTGCGCTGCTTGACCGTCATGTCGCCGTCGGCGACGACCTGGTTGAGCAGGATCTTGATGTTGACCTCGTGGTCCGAGGTGTCCACGCCGGCCGAGTTGTCGATGGCGTCGGTGTTGATCCAGCCGCCGGTGCCCTCGGGGCCGCCGGTCGAGGCGTACTCGATGCGGCCGAGCTGGGTGCAGCCGAGGTTGCCGCCCTCGCCGACCACCCGGGCCCGGACCTGGCCGCCGTTGACCCGGATCGCGTCGTTGGACTTGTCGCCCACCTCGGCGTTGGTCTCGGCGGAGGACTTGATGTAGGTGCCGATGCCGCCGTTCCAGAACAGGTCCACCGGGGACTGCAGGATCGCCTTCATCAGCTCGGCCGGGGTGAGCTTGGACTCCTCGATGCCGAGCCGCTCGCGCACCTGGGCGGAGAGCTGGATCGACTTGGCGGAGCGCGGGAAGACGCCGCCGCCGGCCGAGATCAGGCTCTTGTCGTAGTCGTCCCAGGAGCTGCGCGGGACGTCGAAGAGCCGGCGCCGCTCGGCGAAGGAGACCGTCGCGTCCGGGTTCGGGTCCAGGAAGATGTGGCGGTGGTCGAAGGCGGCCACCAGCCGGATGTGCTCGCTGAGCAGCATGCCGTTGCCGAACACGTCACCGGACATGTCGCCGATGCCGACCACGGTGAAGTCCTCGGTCTGGGTGTCGTGGCCCAGCTCGCGGAAGTTGCGCTTGACGGACTCCCAGGCGCCGCGCGCCGTGATGCCCATGCCCTTGTGGTCGTACCCGGCGGAGCCGCCGGAGGCGAAGGCGTCGCCCAGCCAGAAGCCGTAGCTCTCGGCCACGCCGTTGGCGATGTCCGAGAAGGTCGCGGTGCCCTTGTCGGCGGCGACCACCAGGTAGGTGTCGTCCTCGTCGTGGCGGACCACCTCGGACGGGTGCACGACCTCGCCGGCCACCAGGTTGTCGGTGATGTCCAGCAGCGCCGAGATGAAGGTCTTGTACGAGGCGATGCCCTCGGCCAGCCAGGCGTCGCGGTCCACCGACGGGTCCGGCAGCTGCTTGGCGACGAAGCCGCCCTTGGCGCCGACCGGGACGATGACGGTGTTCTTGACCATCTGGGCCTTGACCAGGCCGAGGATCTCGGTGCGGAAGTCCTCGCGCCGGTCGGACCAGCGCAGACCGCCGCGGGCGACCTTGCCGAAGCGCAGGTGCACGCCCTCGACCCGGGGCGAGTAGACCCAGATCTCGAAGGCCGGGCGCGGGGCCGGCAGGTCCGGGATGGCCTTGGGGTCGAACTTCATCGACACGTAGGAGTGCCGCTCGCCGTCCGAGGCGTGCTGGAAGAAGTTGGTCCGCAGGGTGGCCTTGATGAGGTGCAGGAAGGAGCGCAGGATGCGGTCCTCGTCCAGCGAGACGACCTCGTCCAGGGCGCCCGAGAGCTCCTCCAGGATGCCCTCGGTCAGCTCGGACGCACCCTGCTGGTGGCCGGGGCTGAGCCGGGCCTCGAAGAGGTTCACCAGCAACCGGGTGGTGTGGATGTTGTTGCGGAGCGCGTCCTCCATGTAGTCCTGGGAGAAGGTGCTCCCGGCCTGGCGGAGGTACTTGGCGTAGGCGCGCAGCACCACGGCCTGACGCCAGGTCAGACCGGCGGTGAGGACCAGCTCGTTGAAGCCGTCGTTCTCCGCCTTGCCGGTCCAGGTCGCCGAGAAGGCGTCCTGGAAGCGCTCGCGCGCCTCGTCGGTGAGGGCGGAGGCCTCGCGCAGGCGCAGGCCGAAGTCGTAGACCCAGGCCTTGGAGCCGTCCTCGCGGGTGAGCGCGTACGGGCGCTCGTCGAGCACCTCGACGCCCAGGCGCTGGAGCACCGGCAGGACCTCGGTCAGCGAGATCGGGCCGCCGACCCGGTAGATCTTGAAGCGGCGCTCGTCGTCGCCCGCGCCGACCGGCTGGTAGAGGTTGAGCCGGAAGTCGCCCTCGCCGCTCAGCGCCTCGATCTGCTTGAGGTCGGCCACGGCGGTGCGCGGCGGGAAGTCGGCGCGGTAGCCGTCGGGGAAGGCGTTGGCGTAGCGGCGGCCGAGTTCGGCGGCGCGCTCCTCGCCCAGCTCGACGTGCAGCTGGTCGTGGAAGCCGTCCATCCAGAAGCGCGCGGCCTCGGCCAGCTTGGCCTCGATCCGCTCCACCTCGGCGTCGGTCAGCGAGGGCAGCTCGCTGCCCTTGGCGACCCGGACGACGAAGTGCAGTCGGGTCAGCACCGACTCGGTGGACCAGACGGTGTACTCGATGTTCTCGCCGTTCAGCTCCTGCAGCAGCAGGTCCATCAGGCGCAGCCGGATCCGCGTGGTGTAGCGGTCGCGCGGCAGGTAGATCAGCGCGGAGAAGTAGCGCCCGTACTCGTCCTGACGGAGGAACAGCCGCAGCCGGCGGCGCTCCTGCAGGTAGAGCACGCTGGTGGCGATGGAGAGCAGCTGCTCGGCCGGGGTCTGGAAGATCTCGTCCCGGGGGAAGGTCTCCAGGATCTGGAGCAGGTCGCGGCCGTCGTGGCTCTCGTTGGCGAAGCCGGAGCCGGCCAGCACCTCCTGCACCTTGCGGCGGACCACCGGGATCCGGGTGACCGACTCGGTGTACGCGGCCGAGGAGAACAGGCCGAGGAAGCGGCGCTCGCCGATCACGTTGCCCTGGGCGTCGAAGCGCTTCACGCCGACGTAGTCCAGGTAGGCCGGGCGGTGCACGGTGGACTTGCTGTTGGCCTTGGTGAGGACCAGCAGCTTCTTCTCGTGCGCCTTGGCCCGGACCGGGGCGGACATCCGGCCGAAGGCCTCGGAGACCGGGTGGTGGTCGGTGTCGTGGCTGAGCGGGTCGGAGCGCAGGATGCCGAGGCCGGTGCCGGGGACGGCCCGCAGCACCTCCTCGCCCTCGTGCTCGGCCAGGTCGTACTCGCGGTAGCCGAGGAAGGTGAAGTGGTCGTCGGCCAGCCAGCGCATCAGCTCCCAGGCCTCGCCGACCTCCTGCTCGGCCAGGTGGGCCGGGGGCTCCTCGGCCAGCTCGTCGGCCAGGCGCAGCGCGGAGTCGCGCATCTTGCCCCAGTCCTCGACGACCTCGCGGACGTCGCCGAGCACCCGGCGCAGGTTGGCCTCGATCGCGTGCAGGTCCTCGCGGTCGGTCTCGCGGTCGATCTCGATGTGCATCCAGGACTCGACCGTGGCGTCGGCGGGCCACTCGGTGCCGGCCGCCTGGCTGCGCGAGCAGGCGTCCAGGTCGAGGATCTCCAGCAGCTTGCCGGTCAGGTCACGGCGCACCACCAGCTGGGGGTGGATCACCACGTGGATGCCGCGGTCCTGGCGGGTCAGCTCGTTGGTGACCGAGTCGACCAGGAAGGGCATGTCGTCGGTGACGACCTCGACCACGGTGTGGCCGCAGGACCAGCCGTTCTCCTCCACCGTGGGGGTGTACACCCGGACCTCGGCGGTGCCCTGCGGGCGCTTCAGGCCGAGGCGGTAGTGCGAGGCCGCCGCGCCGTAGACGTCCACCGGGTCGCGGTCGACGAGGTCCTCGGGGGCGGTGTGGAGGTAGTAGTACCGCAGGTACGAGGCAAGAGCACCGTTGCTCAGGCCCTCCCCGGGTGCCGCTCCCCCCACCTGGCTGTTCTCAGCGGCTGCCGCTGCCTTGGTGAGCAGCTCGGCCTTGGCTGCGTCCAGCTTGGTCTGCATGGCTGTATGGCTCCTGTCGCGCGCCGTTGCGTGACTCGGTGATGGGTCCGGGTACACCGCCGGGTCTACCCGCAATCCTCCACCAGCACCGGAGGAAAGTGGCCCATGGCACGCATGAAGCGACCTTCGTCCGGGTAATGGTGACGGATTCGGCACCCGACGACGTCACTCACCCTAACCAAAGCCCAGCAGGGTGTCAGGGGACATGGAGGCAGAAAGCCGGACGAAGATCACACCGTCCTGGACACGTTGTCCAAACCGGCCGGTCACATGACGCGCCGTCAGACCTCGTCGGCCAGGACCAGTTCGACCGCCTCCGCCAGCGAGTCCACCACCGGGGCCCCGAGCCCCGCCAGCTTCTCCCGGGTGTGCGAACCCCCGGTGTACAGCACCGCACGCGCGCCCATCCAGTGGGCGGCCGCCGCGTCGTCCGCCGCGTCCCCGATCACCACGGTGCGCGCCGGGTCCTGGCCGAGCCGCTCCAGGTGCCGCTTCAGGTAGTCGCGCTTGCCCGTCCCGTACGACTCGCCGACCCGGCCGTCCACCCGGACGAAGTGCTCCTCGATCCCGCGGGCCCGCACCTGCGGCACCAGCCGGTGGTGCTCGTGCATCGACAGCAGCGACTGGCTGCGCCCGGCCGCCCGCCAGCCGGCCAGCAGCCCGGCCGCGCCCTCGGTCAGCCCGCAGGCGTCGCTGAGCTCCTGGTAGCGGTCCTGGAAGGCGGCGTCCAGCACCGTCCACTCGTCCCGGCTGGGCTCGCGGCCGAGCAGCAGCTCGTAGAACTTCGGGATCGGGAAGGTGTACAGCTCCCGGTACTGCTCCAGCGTGATCGGCGCCATGCCGAGCGTGGCGAAGGCCGCGTTGCTGGAGGCCACCACGGCCGCCATGTCGTGCAGCAGGGTGCCGTTCCAGTCCCAGACGATGTGCGTGCTCACCCAGGAACGGTACCCGCCGCCGCCGGCGCTCAGGCCCCGGGGGGTCGAGCCGTCCGCCAGCAGCTCGCGCAGCACCCGGTCGACCTGGTGGTGCACGAGCTCGGTGCCGGGCGGCACCAGCTCCTCGGTGCGGCGGACCCACTCCGCCACGGTGGAGGCGTCGGCCTGGAGCAGCACGTCGCCCTCCAGCGAGCGGAGCATCACGGTGAGCAGGCCGCGGCCGCCGACGGTGCTCGGCCAGATCCGCACGTCCCCGCTGCCCGTGGCCCGGTAGACGCCCTCGGCCAGCAGCTCCCGGGCGAAGTACCAGCTGACCGGGGAGGCCGAGTGGACGTGGAAGGTGACGTGCACGGCGTACGGGTCGTCGGCCCGGTAGCCCAGCCGGGCCCGGACCGGGATGCTGTCCTGGGGCGACACCAACAGGTCCATGGTCAGGTCGCGCTCCAGCACGGTGCTCTCCATCTCGCGGCTCTCCATCTCGCGCTCTCCTCCGCTCGTCCCGGTCCGGCGCACTGAGAACGACGCCGGGAACGGGTCGGTACCCGCGGATCCGCAACCCTGTAGGGGCAAACAGCGGTGGCCCGGCCGGTTCTGTCGGTGGCGACAAAAGCGCCGGACAGCCTTCCGGATGACACCGCGTCAACTCCGCGACACCGCCTCACCCCCCGAACGCCCGCCCGTCCGCCCACCCGTCCCGCCACCCCACCGTGCGGCCGCGCCCGGCCGGGCACGAACGGCCCCGGAGCGGCCGGGCCGCCGCTTCCTACCCTGACCGCTATGGACGCTCAACCGACCACGGTGCTGGGGGAATCGACCAAGCGGCTGGCCCGGATCCTGCTCGACGGCCTGCCGGAGCTGACCGAGGAGACGGTCCGCCGGATCCGCGAGGAGCTGAAGGTCTACCAGGACGCCGGCCCGCTGCCGTCCGGCCAGCTGCACGAGGCGGTCCGGGACAACCTGGCCTACTCCCTGCGCGGCCTCACCGGCGAGGAGATCACCCTGGAGGCCCCCCGGGTCACCGGGCGCCGCCGGGCCGAGCAGGGCGTGCCGCTGGCCATGGTGCAGACCGCCTACCGGCTGGGCTTCCGCTGCCTGTGGGAGCGGATGGTCGCCGAGGCCGAGCGCACCGGCGCGGCCAGCAGCGCCGACCTGGTCGCGATGGCCAGCGAGGTCTGGCGGTACAACGACGAGGTGGTGGGCGCCATGGTGGACGCCTTCAACGAGCGCACCGCCGCCCTCAAGATCCAGTGGGACCAGGAGCGTTCGGCCCTGGTGGACGTGGTGCTGCGCGGCGGCATGGGCAACCCCGGGCGGGTCCTGGAGGCCGCCGACATGCTCACCCTGCCCTACGACGGCACCTTCGCCGTGGTGGTCGCGCACGCCCCCGGCCTGGCCCGGCAGGCCCTGCCGGACATCGAACCCGCCCTGCGCAGCCACCAGATGGGCTCCGCCTGGCGCCTCACCCCCGACGCCCACATCGGCATCGTCTCCATGCAGGACGGCGCGGCGATGGAGCAACTGGTCGAGACGCTACGGCTCCAGACGGTCCGTCGGGCCGGGGTCAGCCCCTGCTACTCCAGACTCGACCAGACCCCGCAGGCCCTCCACCTGGCCCAGGTCGCGCTGGCCAGCGCGGCCCCCCGCTCCGAGACCGTCTCGGTCTTCGACGCCTCCCCGCTGCCGATGCTGGTGGTCAGCTCCCCCTCCACCGCCTCCCGGATCGGCCACCAGGTGCTCGGCCCGCTGATGGACCTCCCGGAGAGCCAGCGCGAGCAGCTGCTCACCACCATGTCCACCTACTTCGCGGTGGACGGCTCGGCCGACAAGGCGGGCAAACTGCTGTTCTGCCACCCCAACACCATCCGCTACCGCCTGCGCCGGATCGAGCAGCTCAGCGGACGCTCCTTCGAGCGCCCGCTGGACTCGGCCGAGCTCTACATCGCCCTGCAAGCCGTCCTCCGCCTGCCCGAGGTGGTCCGCGACCCGCTGCACTGAGCGCCCTCCGGGGGTGCTCAGCCCTCGAACTCGGCCGCCCCGCGCAGCAGGTGGTGGTCCGACATGCCCGGGGTGCAGGGCGCCGCGTCACCCTTGACGTTGCGGAAGTCCCGGGCGCTCAGGAAGAGGTAGTCGATCTTCGTCGCGGTGGTGGCCTTCGGCGAGCAGAGCGGCTCCACGGTCGGCGCGCCGGTGCGGCAGCGGCCACCCGGCAGCGCGCAGAAGTCGGCGTCGTTCTCGTCCGCCTCCTGGTACTTCCCGCTGCCGCCCGAGTGGTTGTACAGCGCGTCCAGGGCCGGCTCCTGCGGGGTCGCGTTGAAGTCGCCCGCCAGCAGCACCGGCTCGCCCGCGTCCACGTACGCCCCGGTCAGCCGGGCCACCTCGGCGGCGTGCACCGGCGTGACGGCGTCGTGCGGGTCCAGGTGGGTGTCGCAGACCCGGACCTGACGGCCGGTCACCTTCGCCTGGGCGCAGAGCAGCGCGCGCTGCTCGGTGCCGTCCGGCTTCGGCAGCATCGTCACCGAGCGGCTGCCCGGCACCACGGTGCCAGCCGGACCCTTCACGAAGATCCCCAGCCCGAACCGGGTGTCCGTGGCGTCCCACTTGGCGCAGCCGGAGGCCGAGGAGAGCGTCGCGCCCCAGACCGCCTCGTAGCGGCCCGCCAGCTTGGTGCGCAGCAGGTCCCACTGCCCGTGGCAGAGCTCCTGGAGCACCACCACGTCGGCGCTCCAGGCGTCCACCTCGGAGACCAGCTGGTCGCGCCACTTGGCCGGGTCGTTCTGGTAGACGTCCGGGCAGGCCGCCCCGCAGACGTTGTACGTGATGAACCTCGGCTTCGGCCAGGTCACCGGATCGGCCACGTCGGCCCGGGCCGGAGCCCCCGCCAACAGCAGCACCACCACGGCGAGCAGGGCCGTCCACAGCTTGCGCACAGCGCGTTCCCCCTTGATCGACTCCACGACCGGGGGATTCTACGGGGCGTCAGGCCGTCCGGATCAGGCCAGCAGCGCGGGGATCTCCTGGGTGGCGAACCAGAGCAGCTCGTGGTCCTCGGCACCGTCCACCGTGAACTGCGCGTCCGCGTCGCCCCCGTCCGCCGCGCCGATCGCCGCGACCGCCGCCGCCACGTCGGCCACCACGTCCGCATCGGCCACGTCCGCGTGCACGGCGGCCGCCTTGGCCAGCGGCAGCGGGCCCCTGAGCACGATCCGGCCCAGCGAGGCCTGGTCCTGGTACTCGTCACCGGCGAACGGCGCCACCGCCGAGTCGGCCACGTCCACCGCCACCACCACCCGGCGGCGCGGGGCCTGCGCGTCCTCGGCCAGCAGGCGCAGCGCGGCCTGGGCGGCCCGGTTCAGCGCGGCGTACTCCAGCTCCTCCAGGTCGTCGCTGACGTACCACTCCCGTAGTGCCGGGGTCACGGCGTACGCCACCGACTGGTCCAAGGACCCACCGGGGTGCGCGGCCGCCAGTCCGGCCAGGGTGGTGGGCACGTACACGCGCATCGGGGGCTCCGCTTCCTCGGACGATCCGGACAGCCAAACAATACGGGGCTCACCCCCGCAGAGCCCGCGCCGTGGTGTGCAGGGCGGTCTCCAGGGTCAGCGCACGGCGCAGCGGATCCATCATGTTCGGCCCCATCGCGGCCAGGTCCTCCAGCGTCGGGGCCAGCACCTGCACCCGCACCCCCGCCGCCCGCAGCGCCCGCACCTCGCGGAACAGCTGACGGGTCACCACCCGCCGGTACCGGCCCACCAGTTGCACCAGAACCCCGCGCGGCCGGTCCCGCCGCCGCCACTCCCGCACCGCCCCCACCGGGCCGCGGACCTCCCCCCGGCCGTCCGGCCAGCCGGGCCGCAGCGCCATCGGGGCCAGGACGTACACCTCGTCCAGGCCCCGGCCGAGCATCAGGTCCGCGTTGGTCGCCGACCAGCAGCCGCCGTCCACGTACCGGTGCCCGTCCAGCTCCACCGGCGCGAACCACCCCGGGATCGCGCAGGAGGCCATCACCGCCTCCGCCACCGGCGCCGGCGGCTGCCCCGGGTCCCCGAACACCACCCGCCGGCCGGTCCCGTAGTCCACCGACACCACACGCAGCGGCCACCCCCCGGGCGCCGCCTCCCCGACCAGCCCGCGCACCAGCTCACCGACCGGCGCCACCGACGCGCGGCCGGTCGGCGCGGCCGCCGACACCATGGTCAGGAACGGGTACCCCCGCGGGTTGCGCACCGTGGCCCGCAGCAGCCCCGGCGAACCGAACCCCGGCCGCGGCAGCGGCGGCAGCGCCCCGCCCAGCGCCTCCTCGTACCCGAAGCCCACCCCCGCCAGGGGGCCCGCGGCCAGGTCCAGCCCGCGCTGGTGGTCCGTCAGGTCCGCCGTCCCCACCCCCGCCGCCAGCAGCGTCCCCAGCACCGACCCGGCCGAGGTCCCGAGGATCACCTCCGCCTCCCCCGGCCGCCACCCCGTCTCCTCCTCCACCGCCCGCAGCGCACCCACCGCCCAGGCCGCCCCCAGCACCCCGCCCCCGCCGAGCACCAGACCCCGCCGCACCAGGCACCACCTCCGCCCTCCACCGACCGGCCCCCACGGTACGTCCCCCTTCGTGCCCACCCGCCGCGCCCCGCCGGTCAACCCCGTGCACCACCCCCGGCCGCCGCAGCCCTTGTCCCGCACCGCGAACCACCCGGATAGGTGACACCGGCGCGCTCCCGCGACACCTCCCCCCAGGTCCGTTGCCACCGCCACCGGCCCCGGGTACCAAGGAGCCGAACCCGCACCGCTCCGCACGAAGGGCGCCGCCGATGACCGCTCCCACCGCCGCCGCACCCCGGGTCCGAGCCCTGGTCCACCCCCATCCGCGGCGCCCCGACCGCACCCCGCGCCGTCCGCACCCCGTCGGCGAACTGACCCCGCGTCACCCCCGGGCCGCCTGCGCCCCCGCCCGCACCGGCAGCAGCCGACTCGCCGCCCGCTTCGCCCACCGCCTCGTCGAGGTCCTCACCGGCCACCGCCCCGCCGGCCAGCTCCAGCGCCACACCACCCTCCCCGGGTACCAGCAGCTCACCGCCCTGGTCCGCACCGGCCCCCTCCGCCCCCGCGGCCGCCTCACCCCCCCACCGCCTCGGCCGCGTCTACGACTCCGCCCCCACCCCCCGCGCCCTCGAGGTCTGCGTCCGCGTCGAGTTCGGCCCCCGCCACCACATGGTCGCCTTCCGCCTCGAACAGCACCGCCGCACCGACCAGTGGCAGTGCACCGCCGTCGAAGCGAGGTAGTTGGAGGCAGCGGCTCGGCAGGGCAACGCCCAGGGGCGCGGGGAACTGCACGAATCGGAACGCACCCGCCTACAACACGAGCTCCGGCAGCCAGTTGCAACACCAAGGGGCGCGAGGAACTGCGCGCTTCGGGAGGCGGCGCACCTGCAACTGACCCACCATCAGCCAGTTGCAGGTGCTGCCGTTCCCCTTCGCGCAGTTCCTCGCGCCCCTGAGGCGCTGCCCTTCCGGGCGACCGCGTACAGCTACGCGTTACTTCTTGCGGCGGCCCTTCGCCGCGCGGGCGGCCTTGCGCCGCTCCGCCCGGGTCAGCCCGTCGCCGTCCTCGACGCCGTCCTCGAAGTCGCCCTCGATGACGTGCTCGTCGCCGTCCACCGACGGGGCGGTGTAGTGCAGACGCTGCGGCTTCGGAGCCTCCAGGCCCTTCGCCTTGATCTCCGGGCGGCCGGCCGCCTGGTCCTTCTCCAGCTTGGCGAGGGTCTCCTCGGTGTCCGCGAGCGGCACCTCCTCGACCTGCTGCTCGACCTGGACCTCCAGGTTGAACAGGAGCCGACCGACTCCTCCTTGATGCCCTCCATCATCGCGGAGAACATGTCGAAGCCCTCGCGCTGGTACTCGACCAGCGGGTCGCGCTGGGCCATCGCCCGCAGGCCGATGCCTCCTGGAGGTAGTCCATCTCGTAGAGGTGCTCGCACCGGCGGTGCGTGAGCACCTCTACGAATGGACTACCTCCAGGAGGGCATCGGCCTGCGGGCGATGGCCCAGCGCGACCCGCTGGTCGAGTACCAGCGCGAGGGCTTCGACATGTTCTCCGCGATGATGGAGGGCATCAAGGAGGAGTCGTCGGCTACCTGTTCAACCTGGAGGTCCAGGTCGCAGCAGCAGGTCGAGGAGGTGCCGCTCGCGGACACCGAGGAGACCCTCGCCCAAGCTGGAGAGGCACCAGGCGGCCGGCCGCCCGGAGATCAAGGCGAAGGGCTGGAGGCTCCGAAGCCGCAGCGTCTGCACTACACCGCCCCGTCGGTGGACGGCGACGAGCACGTCATCGAGGGCGACTTCGAGGACGGCGTCGAGGACGGCGACGGGCTGACCCGGGCGGAGCGGCGCAAGGCCGCCCGCGCGGCGAAGGGCCGCCGCAAGAAGTAACGCGTAGCTGTACGCGGTCGCCCGGAAGGGCAGCGCCTCAGGGGCGCGAGGAAACTGCGCGAAGGGGAAACGGCAGCACCTGCAACTGGCTGATGGTGGGTCAGTTGCAGGGTGCGCCGCCTCCCGAAGCGCGCAGTTCCTCGCGCCCCTTGGTGTTGCAACTGGCTGCCGGAGCTCGTGTTGTAGGCGGGTGCGTTCCGATTCGTGCAGTTCCCCGCGCCCCTGGGCGTTGCCCTGGCCGAGCCGCTGCCTCCAACTACCTCGCTTCGACGGCGGTGCACTGCCACTGGTCGGTGCGGCGGTGCTGTTCGAGGCGGAAGGCGACCATGTGGTGGCGGGGGCCGAACTCGACGCGGACGCAGACCTCGAGGGCGCGGGGGGTGGGGGCGGAGTCGTAGGACGCGGCCGAGGCGGTGGGGGGTGAGGCGGGCCGCGGGGGCGGAGGGGGCCGGTGCGGACCAGGGCGGTGAGCTGCTGGTACCCGGGGAGGGTGGTGTGGCGCTGGAGCTGGCCGGCGGGGCGGTGGCCGGTGAGGACCTCGACGAGGCGGTGGGCGAAGCGGGCGGCGAGTCGGCTGCTGCCGGTGCGGGCGGGGGCGCAGGCGGCCCGGGGGTGACGCGGGGTCAGTTCGCCGACGGGGTGCGGACGGCGCGGGGTGCGGTCGGGGCGCCGCGGATGGGGGTGGACCAGGGCTCGGACCCGGGGTGCGGCGGCGGTGGGAGCGGTCCATCGGCGGCGCCCTTCGTGCGGAGCGGTGCGGGTTCGGCTCCTTGGTACCCGGGGCCGGTGGCGGTGGCAACGGACCTGGGGGGAGGTGTCGCGGGAGCGCGCCGGTGTCACCTATCCGGGTGGTTCGCGGTGCGGGGACAAGGGCTGCGGCGGCCGGGGGTGGTGCACGGGGTTGACCGGCGGGGCGCGGGCGGGTGGGCACGAAGGGGGACGTACCGTGGGGGCCGGTCGGTGGAGGGCGGAGGTGGTGCCTGGTGCGGCGGGGTCTGGTGCTCGGCGGGGGCGGGGTGCTGGGGGCGGCCTGGGCGGTGGGTGCGCTGCGGGCGGTGGAGGAGGAGACGGGGTGGCGGCCGGGGGAGCGGAGGTGATCCTCGGGACCTCGGCCGGGTCGGTGCTGGGGACGCTGCTGGCGGGTTGCGTGGGGGGTGGTGGACGGCGGACTGACGGACCACCAGCGCGGGCTGCGACACGACGCGCCGCGGGCCCCCTGGCGGGGGGTGGGCTTTCGGTAGGTACGAGGAGGGCGCTGGGCGGGGGCGCTGCCGCGCTGCCGCGGCCGGGGGTTCGGTTCGCCGGGGCGGCTGGGGGTCACGGTGAGCAACCCGCGGGGTGTACACGTCCTGACCATGGTGTCGGCACGGCCGCGCTCGGACCGGCCCCGCGCGTCGGGTGGGTCGGTCGAGTGCAGCTGTAGTGCGTGGAGTGTGGGTCTGGTCGGAGGAGGCGGCGACCGGGGTGGCACCGGCCGCTGCGTTGTGGTGTCGGTAGGAACGACGGGGACCGGCCGGCGGGGGTGTTCGGGGACCCGGGGCGAGCCGCCGGCGCCGGGGGCCGGTACCGGCGGGTGGTGGACCGTCAGCTGTTCCGCGAGGTGCGGGCGCTGCGGGCCGGCGGGGGGGGTGCGGGTGCAGTGCTGGCCCCGACGCTGGAGGACCTGGCCGCGATGGGGCCGAACATGATGGATCCGCTGCGCCGTGCGCTGACCCTGGAGACCGCCCTGCACACCACGGCGCGGGCTCTGCGGGGGTGAGCCCCGTATTGTTTGGCTGTCCGGATCGTCCGAGGAAGCGGAGCCCCCGATGCGCGTGTACGTGCCCACCACCCTGGCCGGACTGGCGGCCGCGCACCCCGGTGGGTCCTTGGACCAGTCGGTGGCGTACGCCGTGACCCCGGCACTACGGGAGTGGTACGTCAGCGACGACCTGGAGGAGCTGGAGTACGCCGCGCTGAACCGGGCCGCCCAGGCCGCGCTGCGCCTGCTGGCCGAGGACGCGCAGGCCCCCGCGCCGCCGGGTGGTGGTGGCGGTGGACGTGGGCCGACTCGGCGGTGGCGCCGTTCGCCGGTGACGAGTACCAGGACCAGGCCTCGCTGGGCCGGATCGTGCTCAGGGGCCCGCTGCCGCTGGCCAAGGCGGCCGCCGTGCACGCGGACGTGGCCGATGCGGACGTGGTGGCCGACGTGGCGGCGGCGGTCGCGGCGATCGGCGCGGCGGACGGGGGCGACGCGGACGCGCAGTTCACGGTGGACGGTGCCGAGGACCACGAGCTGCTCTGGTTCGCCACCCAGGAGATCCCCGCGCTGCTGGCCTGATCCGGACGGCCTGGACGCCCCGTAGAATCCCCCGGTCGTGGAGTCGATCAAGGGGGAACGCGCTGTGCGCAAGCTGTGGACGGCCCTGCTCGCCGTGGTGGTGCTGCTGTTGGCGGGGGCTCCGGCCGGGCCGACGTGGCCGATCCGGTGACCTGGGCCGAAGCCGAGGTTCATCACGTACAACGTCTGCGGGGCGGCCTGCCCGGACGTCTACCAGAACGACCCGGCCAAGTGGCGCGACCAGCTGGTCTCCGAGGTGGACGCCTGGAGCGCCGACGTGGTGGTGCTCCAGGAGCTCTGCCACGGGCAGTGGGACCTGCTGCGCACCAAGCTGGCGGGCCGCTACGAGGCGGTCTGGGGCGCGACGCTCTCCTCGGCCTCCGGCTGCGCCAAGTGGGACGCCACGGACACCCGCGTTCGGGCTGGGGATCTTCGTGAAGGGGTCCGGCTGGCACCGTGGTGCCGGGCAGCCGCTCGGTGACGATGCTGCCGAAGCCGGACGGCACCGAGCAGCGCGCGCTGCTCTGCGCCCAGGCGAAGGTGACCGGCCGTCAGGTCCGGGTCTGCGACACCCACCTGGACCCGCACGACGCCGTCACGCCGGTGCACGCCGCCGAGGTGGCCCGGCTGACCGGGGGCGTACGTGGACGCGGGCGAGCCGGTGCTGCTGGCGGGCGACTTCAACGCGACCCCGCAGGAGCCGGCCCTGGACGCGCTGTACAACCACTCGGGCGGCAGCGGGAAGTACCAGGAGGCGGACGAGAACGACGCCGACTTCTGCGCGCTGCCGGGTGGCCGCTGCCGCACCGGCGCGCCGACCGTGGAGCCGCTCTGCTCGCCGAAGGCCACCACCGCGACGAAGATCGACTACCTCTTCCTGAGCGCCCGGGACTTCCGCAACGTCAAGGGTGACGCGGCGCCCTGCACCCCGGGCATGTCGGACCACCACCTGCTGCGCGGGGGCGGCCGAGTTCGAGGGCTGAGCACCCCGGAGGGCGCTCAGTGCAGCGGGTCGCGGACCACCTCGGGCAGGCGGAGGACGGCTTGCAGGGCGATGTAGAGCTCGGCCGAGTCCAGCGGGCGCTCGAAGGAGCGTCCGCTGAGCTGCTCGATCCGGCGCAGGCGGTAGCGGATGGTGTTGGGGTGGCAGAACAGCAGTTTGCCCGCCTTGTCGGCCGAGCCGTCCACCGCGAAGTAGGTGGACATGGTGGTGAGCAGCTGCTCGCGCTGGCTCTCCGGGAGGTCCATCAGCGGGCCGAGCACCTGGTGGCCGATCCGGGAGGCGGTGGAGGGGGAGCTGACCACCAGCATCGGCAGCGGGGGAGGCGTCGAAGACCGAGACGGTCTCGGAGCGGGGGGCCGCGCTGGCCAGCGCGACCTGGGCCAGGTGGAGGGCCTGCGGGGTCTGGTCGAGTCTGGAGTAGCAGGGGCTGACCCCGGCCCGACGGACCGTCTGGAGCCGTAGCGTCTCGACCAGTTGCTCCATCGCCGCGCCGTCCTGCATGGAGACGATGCCGATGTGGGCGTCGGGGGTGAGGGCGCCAGGCGGAGCCCATCTGGTGGCTGCGCAGGGCGGGTTCGATGTCCGGCAGGGCCTGCCGGGCCAGGCCGGGGGCGTGCGCGACCACCACGGCGAAGGTGCCGTCGTAGGGCAGGGTGAGCATGTCGGCGGCCTCCAGGACCCGCCCGGGGTTGCCCATGCCGCCGCGCAGCACCACGTCCACCAGGGCCGAACGCTCCTGGTCCCACTGGATCTTGAGGGCGGCGGTGCGCTCGTTGAAGGCGTCCACCATGGCGCCCACCACCTCGTCGTTGTACCGCCAGACCTCGCTGGCCATCGCGACCAGGTCGGCGCTGCTGGCCGCGCCGGTGCGCTCGGCCTCGGCGACCATCCGCTCCCACAGGCAGCGGAAGCCCAGCCGGTAGGCGGTCTGCACCATGGCCAGCGGCACGCCCTGCTCGGCCCGGCGGCGCCCGGTGACCCGGGGGGCCTCCAGGGTGATCTCCTCGCCGGTGAGGCCGCGCAGGGAGTAGGCCAGGTTGTCCCGGACCGCCTCGTGCAGCTGGCCGGACGGCAGCGGGCCGGCGTCCTGGTAGACCTTCAGCTCCTCGCGGATCCGGCGGACCGTCTCCTCGGTCAGCTCCGGCAGGCCGTCGAGCAGGATCCGGGCCAGCCGCTTGGTCGATTCCCCCAGCACCGTGGTCGGTTGAGCGTCCATAGCGGTCAGGGTAGGAAGCGGCGGCCCGGCCGCTCCGGGGCCGTTCGTGCCCGGCCGGGCGCGGCCGCACGGTGGGGTGGCGGGACGGGTGGGCGGACGGGCGGGCGTTCGGGGGGTGAGGCGGTGTCGCGGAGTTGACGCGGTGTCATCCGGAAGGCTGTCCGGCGCTTTTGTCGCCACCGACAGAACCGGCCGGGCCACCGCTGTTTGCCCCTACAGGGTTGCGGATCCGCGGGTACCGACCCGTTCCCGGCGTCGTTCTCAGTGCGCCGGACCGGGACGAGCGGAGGAGAGCGCGAGATGGAGAGCCGCGAGATGGAGAGCACCGTGCTGGAGCGCGACCTGACCATGGACCTGTTGGTGTCGCCCCAGGACAGCATCCCGGTCCGGGCCCGGCTGGGCTACCGGGCCGACGACCCGTACGCCGTGCACGTCACCTTCCACGTCCACTCGGCCTCCCCGGTCAGCTGGTACTTCGCCCGGGAGCTGCTGGCCGAGGGCGTCTACCGGGCCACGGGCAGCGGGGACGTGCGGATCTGGCCGAGCACCGTCGGCGGCCGCGGCCTGCTCACCGTGATGCTCCGCTCGCTGGAGGGCGACGTGCTGCTCCAGGCCGACGCCTCCACCGTGGCGGAGTGGGTCCGCCGCACCGAGGAGCTGGTGCCGCCCGGCACCGAGCTCGTGCACCACCAGGTCGACCGGGTGCTGCGCGAGCTGCTGGCGGACGGCTCGACCCCCGGGGCCTGAGCGCCGGCGGCGGCGGGTACCGTTCCTGGGTGAGCACGCACATCGTCTGGGACTGGAACGGCACCCTGCTGCACGACATGGCGGCCGTGGTGGCCTCCAGCAACGCGGCCTTCGCCACGCTCGGCATGGCGCCGATCACGCTGGAGCAGTACCGGGAGCTGTACACCTTCCCGATCCCGAAGTTCTACGAGCTGCTGCTCGGCCGCGAGCCCAGCCGGGACGAGTGGACGGTGCTGGACGCCGCCTTCCAGGACCGCTACCAGGAGCTCAGCGACGCCTGCGGGCTGACCGAGGGCGCGGCCGGGCTGCTGGCCGGCTGGCGGGCGGCCGGGCGCAGCCAGTCGCTGCTGTCGATGCACGAGCACCACCGGCTGGTGCCGCAGGTGCGGGCCCGCGGGATCGAGGAGCACTTCGTCCGGGTGGACGGCCGGGTCGGCGAGTCGTACGGGACGGGCAAGCGCGACTACCTGAAGCGGCACCTGGAGCGGCTCGGCCAGGACCCGGCGCGCACCGTGGTGATCGGGGACGCGGCGGACGACGCGGCGGCCGCCCACTGGATGGGCGCGCGTGCGGTGCTGTACACCGGGGGTTCGCACACCCGGGAGAAGCTGGCGGGGCTCGGGGCCCCGGTGGTGGACTCGCTGGCGGAGGCGGTCGAACTGGTCCTGGCCGACGAGGTCTGACGGCGCGTCATGTGACCGGCCGGTTTGGACAACGTGTCCAGGACGGTGTGATCTTCGTCCGGCTTTCTGCCTCCATGTCCCCTGACACCCTGCTGGGCTTTGGTTAGGGTGAGTGACGTCGTCGGGTGCCGAATCCGTCACCATTACCCGGACGAAGGTCGCTTCATGCGTGCCATGGGCCACTTTCCTCCGGTGCTGGTGGAGGATTGCGGGTAGACCCGGCGGTGTACCCGGACCCATCACCGAGTCACGCAACGGCGCGCGACAGGAGCCATACAGCCATGCAGACCAAGCTGGACGCAGCCAAGGCCGAGCTGCTCACCAGGCAGCGGCAGCCGCTGAGAACAGCCAGGTGGGGGGAGCGGCACCCGGGGAGGGCCTGAGCAACGGTGCTCTTGCCTCGTACCTGCGGTACTACTACCTCCACACCGCCCCCGAGGACCTCGTCGACCGCGACCCCGGTGGACGTCTACGGCGCGGCGGCCTCGCACTACCGCCTCGGCCTGAAGCGCCCGCAGGGCACCGCCGAGGTCCGGGTGTACACCCCCACGGTGGAGGAGAACGGCTGGTCCTGCGGCCACACCGTGGTCGAGGTCGTCACCGACGACATGCCCTTCCTGGTCGACTCGGTCACCAACGAGCTGACCCGCCAGGACCGCGGCATCCACGTGGTGATCCACCCCCAGCTGGTGGTGCGCCGTGACCTGACCGGCAAGCTGCTGGAGATCCTCGACCTGGACGCCTGCTCGCGCAGCCAGGCGGCCGGCACCGAGTGGCCCGCCGACGCCACGGTCGAGTCCTGGATGCACATCGAGATCGACCGCGAGACCGACCGCGAGGACCTGCACGCGATCGAGGCCAACCTGCGCCGGGTGCTCGGCGACGTCCGCGAGGTCGTCGAGGACTGGGGCAAGATGCGCGACTCCGCGCTGCGCCTGGCCGACGAGCTGGCCGAGGAGCCCCCGGCCCACCTGGCCGAGCAGGAGGTCGGCGAGGCCTGGGAGCTGATGCGCTGGCTGGCCGACGACCACTTCACCTTCCTCGGCTACCGCGAGTACGACCTGGCCGAGCACGAGGGCGAGGAGGTGCTGCGGGCCGTCCCCGGCACCGGCCTCGGCATCCTGCGCTCCGACCCGCTCAGCCACGACACCGACCACCACCCGGTCTCCGAGGCCTTCGGCCGGATGTCCGCCCCGGTCCGGGCCAAGGCGCACGAGAAGAAGCTGCTGGTCCTCACCAAGGCCAACAGCAAGTCCACCGTGCACCGCCCGGCCTACCTGGACTACGTCGGCGTGAAGCGCTTCGACGCCCAGGGCAACGTGATCGGCGAGCGCCGCTTCCTCGGCCTGTTCTCCTCGGCCGCGTACACCGAGTCGGTCACCCGGATCCCGGTGGTCCGCCGCAAGGTGCAGGAGGTGCTGGCCGGCTCCGGCTTCGCCAACGAGAGCCACGACGGCCGCGACCTGCTCCAGATCCTGGAGACCTTCCCCCGGGACGAGATCTTCCAGACCCCGGCCGAGCAGCTGCTCTCCATCGCCACCAGCGTGCTCTACCTGCAGGAGCGCCGCCGGCTGCGGCTGTTCCTCCGTCAGGACGAGTACGGGCGCTACTTCTCCGCGCTGATCTACCTGCCGCGCGACCGCCTACACCACGCCGGATCCGGCTGCGCCTGATGGACCTGCTGCTGGCAGGAGCTGAACGGCGAGAACATCGAGTACACCGTTCTGGTCACCGAGTCGGTGCTGACCCGACTGCACTTCGTCGTCCGGGTCGCCAAGGGCAGCGAGCTGCCCTCGCTGACCGACGCCGAGTGGAGCGGATCGAGCCAAGCTGGCCGACGGCCGCGCGCTTCTGGCTGGACTGCTGTCCCACGACCAGCTGCAGCGTCGAGCTGGGCGAGGAGCGCGCCGCCGAACTCGGCCGCCGCTACGCCAACGCCTTCCCCGACGGCTACCGCGCCGACTTCCCGCCGCGCACCGCCGTGGCCGACCCTCAAGCAGATCGAGGCGCTGAGCGGCGAGGGCGACTTCCGTGCTCAACCTCTACCAGCCGGTCGGCGCGGGCGACGACGAGCGCCGCTTCAAGATCTACCGGGTCGGCGGCCCGATCGCGCTGACCGAGGTCCTGCCGGTGCTCCAGCGCCTGGGCGTCGAGGTGCTCGACGAGCGCCCGTACGCGCTCACCCACCGCGAGGACGGCTCCAAGGCCTGGGTCTACGACTTCGGCCTGCGCCTGCCGCGAGGCCTCCGCCCTCACCGACGAGGCGCGCGAGCGCTTCCAGGACGCCTTCTCGGCGACCTGGACCGGCAAGGCGGAGAAACGACGGCTTCGACGAGCTGGTCCTCACCGCCGTCTGACCTGGCGTCAGGCCGTGGTGCTGCGCGCCTACGCCAAGTACCTCCGCCAGGCCTGGGAGCACCTTCTCCCAGGACTACATGGAGGACGCGCTCCGCAACAACATCCACACCACCCGGTTGTGCTGGTGAACCTCTTCGAGGCCCGCTCAGCCCCGGCCACCAGCAGGGTGCGTCCGAGCTGACCGAGGGCATCCTGGAGGAGCTCTCGGGCGCCCTGGACGAGGTCGTCTCGCTGGACGAGGACCGCATCCTGCGCTCCTTCCTGCACCTCATCAAGGCCACCCTGCGGACCAACTTCTTCCAGCACGCCTCGGACGGCGAGCGGCACTCCTACGTGTCGATGAAGTTCGACCCCAAGGCCATCCCGGACCTGCCGGCCCCGCGCCCGGCCTTCGAGATCTGGGTCTACTCGCCCCGGGTCGAGGGCGTGCACCTGCGCTTCGGCAAGGTCGCCCGCGGCGGTCTGCGCTGGTCCGACCGGCGCGAGGACTTCCGCACCGGAGATCCTCGGCCTGGTCAAGGCCCAGATGGTCAAGAACACCGTCATCGTCCCGGTCGGCGCCAAGGGCGGCTTCGTCGCCAAGCAGCTGCCGGACCCGTCGGTGGACCGCGACGCCTGGCTGGCCGAGGGCATCGCCTCGTACAAGGACCTTCATCTCGGCGCTGCTGGACATCACCGACAACCTGGTGGCCGGCGAGGTCGTGCACCCGTCCGAGGTGGTCCGCCACGACGAGGACGACACCTACCTGGTGGTCGCCGCCGACAAGGGCACCGCGACCTTCTCGGACATCGCCAACGGCGTGGCCGAGAGCTACGGCTTCTGGCTGGGCGACGCCTTCGCCTCCGGCGGCTCCGCCGGGTACGACCACAAGGGCATGGGCATCCACGGCGCGCGGCGCCTGGGAGTCCGTCAAGCGCAACTTCCGCGAGCTGGGCCACGACACCCAGACCGAGGACTTCACCGTGGTCGGCATCGGCGACATGTCCGGTGACGTGTTCGGCAACGGCATGCTGCTCAGCGAGCACATCCGGCTGGTGGCCGCCTTCGACCACCGCCACATCTTCCTGGACCCGAACCCGGACGCGACGGTCTCCTTCGCCGAGCGGCGCCGGCTCTTCGACGTCCCGCGCAGCTCCTGGGACGACTACGACAAGAGCCTGATCTCGGCCGGCGGCGGCGTCTTCCCCGCGCTCCGCCAAGTCGATCCAGCTCTCCGCCCAGGTGCGCGAGCGGCTCGGCATCGAGGAGTCCAAGCTCACCCCCGGCCGAGCTGATGAAGGCGATCCTGCAGTCCCCGGTGGACCTGTTCTGGAACGGCGGCATCGGCACCTACATCAAGTCCTCCGCCGAGACCAACGCCGAGGTGGGCGACAAGTCCAACGACGCGATCCGGGTCAACGGCGGCCAGGTCCGGGCCCGGGTGGTCGGCGAGGGCGGCAACCTCGGCTGCACCCAGCTCGGCCGCATCGAGTACGCCTCGACCGGCGGCCCCGAGGGCACCGGCGGCTGGATCAACACCGACGCCATCGACAACTCGGCCGGCGTGGACACCTCGGACCCACGAGGTCAACATCAAGATCCTGCTCAACCAGGTCGTCGCCGACGGCGACATGACGGTCAAGCAGCGCAACAAGCTGCTCGCCGAGATGACCGACGAGGTCGGCCACCTGGTGCTGCGCAACAACTACGCGCAGAACGTGGTGCTGGCCAACGCCGTCGCCCAGGCCCTCTCGATGGTCGACGTGCACGCCCGCATGATCAACCGCCTGGAGGGCAACGGCCAGCTGGACCGGGCCATCGAGTTCCTGCCGACGGACCGTCAGATCAAGGAGCGGGCGGCCGGCGGGCGCGGGCTCTCCCAGCCCGAGCTCTCGGTGCTGCTCGCCTACACCAAGATCACCCTGGCCGACGAGCTGCTCGCCACCGAGCTCCCCGACGACCCGTACTTCCGCACCGCGCTGCACGAGTACTTCCCGAGCGCGCTGCGGGCCCGGTTCGCCGAGGCGATCGACCAGCACCCGCTGCGCCGCGAGATCATCACCACCCTGATCGTCAACGACACGATCAACCGCGGCGGCTGCACCTTCGCCTTCCGGCTCCGCGAGGAGACCGGCGCCACCATGGAGGAGATCGCCCGCACCCACGCGGCGGCGCGCGCGGTCTTCGGCCTGGAGCGGATCTGGTCGGACGTCGAGGGCCTCGACAACGCCGTCCCGGCGCGGGTGCAGACCAAGATGCGCCTGCACACCCGCCGGCTGGTCGAGCGGGCCACCCGCTGGATGCTCAACAACCGGCGCCAGCCGCTGGACATCCAGGGCACCATCGAGTTCTTCCAGTCCCGGGTCGACCAGGTCTGGGACAGCCTGCCCAAGCCGCTGCGCGGCGAGGACCTCACCTGGTTCGAGGGCGTCCACCGGGAGCTGGCCGAGGCCGGCGTGCCGGAGGAGCTGGCGCTGCGGATCGCGGGTCTGTCCTCCGCCTTCCCGACCCTGGACATCGTCGGCGTCGCGGACCGCAGCGGCAGCGAGGTGACCGACGTCGCCGAGCTCTACTACGACCTGGCCGACCGCCTGCAGATCACCCACCTGCTGGACCGGATCATCGAGCTGCCGCGCGACGACCGCTGGTCCTCGATGGCCCGCGCCGCGATCCGCGAGGACCTGTTCGCCGCGCACTCCGCGCTCACCGCGGACATCCTGTCCTGCGGCACCGAGGGCTCCACGCCCGAGGAGCGGTACGCGGCCTGGGCCGAGCTCAACTCGACCCTGCTGAGCCGGGCCAAGACCACCCTCGACGACATAAGGGGTTCGGACAACTACGAGCTGTCCAGCCTCTCGGTCGCCATGCGGGTGATCCGCACCCTGCTCCGCACGGGCGTCTGACGGTCCGACAGTTCACCGCGAGGGCGGTACCGGCTTCCCTGCCGGTACCGCCCTCGCGGCATCCTGGTCGGAACCCGGGGGCGCGAGCGGACAGGTAGGGGCGTGGAACTGTCACTACGGGCCCGGCTGCGCGCCGGGGACCAGAGCGCCTTCGGGCAGCTCTTCGACGAACACGCACAGGGGGTGTACGGGTATGCCGTACGGACGCTGGGGGACTGGGCCGCCGCCGAGGACGCCGTCTCGCTGACCTTCCTGGAGGCCTGGCGGCTGCGCGGGAAGCTGGAGGAGGACGGCGGGTCGGTGCGGCCCTGGCTGTTCGGCATCGCCACCAACGTGCTGCGCAACACCACCCGGGCCGGCCGCCGCCACCGGGCCGCGCTGGCCCGGCTGCCGGACCGGGAGGTGGTGCCCGACTTCGCCGACGAGCTGGTCGGCCGGATGGACGACGGCGCCCGGCTGGCCGCCGCCAAGCGCGCGCTGGAGCGGCTGCGCCGCCGCGAGCGCGAGGTCTTCCAGCTCTGCGTGCTGGCCGGGCTGGACTACGCCTCGGCCGCCGAGGCGCTCGGCGTGCCGGTCGGCACCGTCCGCTCCCGGCTCTCCCGGGCCCGGGCCCGGCTGCGCGACCTGGCGGCGGAGGAACTGACGGAACCTCACCGCGGCCGCGGACAGGTAGGGAGTGACCGCGTCGAAGCGGTCCGGTCAGAGGGGAAGAACTGATGAACCACGAGCACGAGCCGGTGCTCCCCGCCGACCGCCACCAGCTGTTGAGGGGACACCTGATGAGCGAGATCAGCCGGAAGCCCAGGAGCACCACCCGCCGTTACGGATGGGCCGCAGTGCCTGTGCTGGCGGGCGCGCTGGCGCTGACCGTGGTGCTGAACACCGGGGGCGCCGCCCCGACCGCCTCGGCGGCCTCGGTGGTGCTGGACCGGGCGGCCGCGGCGGCGGCGGCCAAGCCGCGGCAGGAGGTGAAGGACAGTCAGTACGTCTACGTGCAGCGGCAGGACCCGGAGGTGAAGGCCGAGCTCTGGCTGCCGGTGGACGGCAAGCGGCCCGCCCTGCTGGACGACAGTCGGTACGGGCGGCGGGAGCTGACCCCGCTGGACGAGCCGGCCAGCGTCAACAACCCGAACTACCGCTACGTGGCCACCCTGCCGACCGACCCGGCGGCGCTGCTCGCGCTGATCAAGGCTCAGACCGAGGGGCAGGGCCAGAGCCCCGAGCACGCCGCCTTCAAGGCGATCAACCGGCTGGTCGCCGAGCAGATCGCGACACCGGAGGTGAGCGCGGCGCTGTTCCGGGCGGCCGGGCTGATCCCCGGGGCGGTGGTGCACGAGGACGTCACGGACGGGCTCGGCCGGCACGGTGTCGGGGTGGCGCTGCCGGACGGCAAGGCCACCGTGGAGTGGGTCTTCGACCGCGACAGCTACGAGTACCTCGGCGCCCGCTGGGGCCAGGGCGCGGACGCGGTGGTCCGCCGGGCGGTCGTCGACAAGGCCGGCGACCGCCCCTGAGACACCGTCAGGACCCGGGCCCCGAGGGTGGCGGCCCGCTGGAGGGCGCTGGCCAGCAGGGCGAGGTCGGTCGGGCCGTTGCCCAGCTCGCGGACACGGGCGGCGGGTCGGCGGGGCGCCGAGCTGGGCCGGGTCGACGGCGACCACG
The DNA here is from genome assembly GCF_039535905.1 of Kitasatospora albolonga. GTDB lineage: Bacteria > Actinomycetota > Actinomycetes > Streptomycetales > Streptomycetaceae > Kitasatospora > Kitasatospora albolonga. The sequence goes on from NZ_BAAAYB010000030.1 coordinate 41,572, forward strand.
GTGGGGCGCAGGGTGGCGGTGCGGGGGATGCGGCCGCTGACCTTGGCGGCCTGGAAGGCCGTCACCCCGCCGTCCGGGCGGCGCAGGTAGCGCGGCCCGGGGTGCCCTCGGGGAGGGCGGCGGCGTCGGTGAGGTGGATCAGCAGGTCGGAGTCGACCGGGTCGGCGGTGCGCAGGGCGATCCGCAGCTGGGCGTTCTCGTCCAGCGCGGTGCCCACCGCCAGCTCGGGCGCCCGGTGGCGGCCACCAGGTGGACCGCCGAGCAGGCCGCCGCGCTCGGCCACGGCGGACAGCGCCCGCTGAGCGGGCGGCCGGCCGGGAGGTGGGGGAGAGCAGCGCGTCCAGAGTCGTCCACCACCACGACCAGCCGGGCCGGGGCGGTGAGCACGTCGGCCGGCTTGCGCTGCTGGCCGACCCGGGGGGCCGTCGTCGGGCGGTGCCGCCGCCGGCCGTCACCAGGGCCGGGGCGGGCTGCACGGCGGCCCGGGCGTTGTGCCAGGCGGTGAACGAGAGGCCGTCGAACAGCGCCTCGCGGTGGGCGAGTTCGTCCAGCAGGGTCTCGGCGGCGAGCAGGGCGCGGCGCGGGTCGGCCCCGGCGTCCACGTGCTCGGTGACCTGCGGCAGGTCGGTGCACGCCGGCCAGCCGGCGGGAGCCTCGGGAGTGCCGCCGCCGCGGCCGTCGACCACCGTGATCCCGCAGCCGCCCGGGCTGCTCGGAGACGGCGAGGGAGGGCGACCAGGGTGCGCAGCAGCTCGGTCTTGCCGGTGCCGCGGGCGCCGCCGATCAGCAGGTGCGGGCCGTTGGGCTCGTCCGGGTCGGCGAGGTCGACCAGCAGGGTCTCGTCCCGGCCGGTGCCGAGCAGGGGCGGTGGCGGTGCCGGGGCCGCCGGGCAGCGCGGCCCAGCGGGCGGCCAGCTTGGAGGGGGTGACGGTGTCGGGCTGGAGCAGGTCCAGCAGCCGCAGCTGCTCGGGCAGCGGGCCGCGGGAGACCGGGGAGGCCTCGCGCAGCGGGGCCAGCACCCGGGCCAGCCGCTCGGCCCAGGCGGGGGAGACGGCGTCCAGGGCCAGGTCGCGGACCAGTTCGCGGCCGCCCGCCGCCCAGCGGGCGGTCCAGGGTGAGCTGGGTGGCGACCTCGCCGGTGACCACGGCGGTGGCGCCGAGACCGGCGGGCAGCGCCTGCGGGGTCTCGGCCAGGCAGACCGGGAAGACGCCGAGGGCCGGGCCCTGCCTCCAGCAGGACGGCGAGCGCCTCGCGGGCGGGCGCGGTGGTGGGGGCGCCGTCGAGCAGCAGCACGGTGGTGCCGGACGGTCCGTCAGCCGCGCCGGCCCGCCCGCGCAGGCCGGCCTCCGCGCGCAGGCCCGCACCGGCGGCCAGCTCGGTGAGCCGGGCCTCGGTCTGCTCGGGGCCGAACCGACCAGCAGGCGGCAGTCCTGACCGTGCGTCGGCTCCAGGTGCGGCAGCCAGAAGGCCCAGGACCAGTCGGCGGAGTGGGGCATCGTCGGCCGCGGCCACACCAGGCTGAGCGAGCTCGGCGGGTGCAGCACGGCGAGCTGGGCGAGCACCGCGCGGGCCAGGCCGGCCAGCCGGGGGCGCGGCCCGGCGAGCCCCAGGCTGCGGCGGTCTGCAGGTCCACGGTGACGGGGACGGCGGGCAGCACGGTGCCGGGGGCGGTGCCGGGGCCGCCCGGGAGGTCGGCGGTGCCGAGCCGGAGGGTGAGCGCGTCCGGGTGGTGCGGGCCGCGCTCCCAGAGCCGGGGGCCGGCGCCGAGCGCGGTGAGCAGCAGGGCGGCCGGGTCGGGCCAGCGCTCGCGCTGGGCGGCGGGCCTGGCGGCTGCGGACGGCGGCGTGCTGCTGGGCGGCGCTGGGCCCGGCGGGCTCGGCCGGGCGTCGGCGGGAGAAACAGCGAGCGGCGGCCGCCGACGGGGGCTCGGTGGCGGGCGGTTCGGCGCGGCGGCGGCCGGGACGGACGGGGGCCGACGGCGTGGCGGCCAGCTGGAGCCGGCCGAGGCCGTCGGGCGTGTGCGGTTGCCGTCCCTGGTCTCGGGGCGGGTGACCAGCAGGGTGGACTCGCCGATCCGGACCAGGCCGTCCTCGGCCAGCTCGACCGACTCGTCGCTGCAGGAACGGCCGTCCAGCACGGTGCCGTGGTGGAGGCCAGGTCCCGGACGGTCACGTGCCGTCGGGGGAGATGAGCGAGAGGTGCAGCGGGAGACGTCGGGTCGTCCAGCGGGACGTCGGCGGCGCTGGAGCGGCCGATGGTGACCCGGTCCCGTGCAGGCGGTGCACGCCGCCCGCGTCGGGGGCCGCCCGGTGACGCGCAGCTCGGCCGGGGCCGGGCGTCGTCCTGGTCGGCGTCCGGGTCGGGCTCGTGAGCGAGAGCACCGCGCCGTCGAGCAGCGGGGGTGCCGAGCGGGGTCTGCTCGTCGATCCGCCGGTTCCCGGCGTACAGGTGCACATGGGTCGCGGAGCGCGGGCCGCGCAACGCACCGCACCGCGAGCGCCCCCGCGACCGCGCCGAGCGCCGTACCGACCGGGGCCGTGACCAGGACGTCACGGTGGCCGTTCGGCGGCTGCCGAGTCCGCTGCGCGCATCGGAGGACAGTGAGCCGCGATCTGCATCGCCCCCGCACTCCCCTTCAGTGATGCCGTTGGGCCACAAGAGTGGTGCCTGTCTCATCACTGCCACTACGGGGGGACACGGCGCGCCCGGCACCAGAATCGGACGATCTTGCGATGATCGCCATGGTGGAGCCGACGCCCCGTCAGGTCAACCCGCGCCGGGAGCGGTCCCGTCGGGGGCGCCTCGGAAACCTGGACGAGCGCCGTTAGAGTTGCCGAAAACCACGGCAGCGCAGTACCGCAGTAGTACCGAGGAGACAGCGTGCGGCCAGTCGGCAGCAAGTACCTGCTTGAGGAGGCCCTCGGACGCGGGGCGGCACCGGCACCGTCTGGCGTGCCCGGGTGCGCGAGGACGTGGTCGTGCCGGGGATCGAGCCGGGCAGTGCGGTGGCGATCAAGATACTGCGCGAGGAGCTGGCCGCCGACCCGGACGTGGTGATGCGCTTCCTGCGCGAGCGCTCCGTCCTGCTGCCGGCTGACCACCCCAACATCGTCCGGGTCCCGCGACCTGGTGGTGGAGGGCGAGCTGCTGGCCCTGGTGATGGACCTGGTGCAGGCCACGACCTGTTTCCACTACCTGCGCGCGGAACGGTTCCGTTCAGCCCGATCGCCGGCGCCCTGCTGATGGCCCAGATCACCGACGCGCTGGCGGCTAGCCACGCCGACGGGGTGGGTGCACCGCGACCTCAAGCCCGCCAACGTGCTGCTCGCCTCCACCACCGTGGACGGCGCCGAGCAGATGCCCACCCGATGCTCACTCGACTTCGGCATCGCCCGGCTCGCCGACTCCCCGGGCATCACCCGCAGCCACGAGTTCGTCGGCACCCCCGCCTACGTCGCCCCGAGTCCCGCCGACGCCGCCCGCAGACCTCGGCGGTGGACGTCTACGGCGCCGGCATCATGCTGTACGAGCTGACCACCGGCCGCGCCCCGTTCCGAGGCGACAACCCGGTGGCGATCCTCCAGGCGCACCTGGCCCAGGACCTGAGCGCCCGCGCACCATGCCGAGCCGCTCTGGACGGTGATCGAGCGCTGCCTGCGCAAGGATCCGGCCGAGCGGCCCAGCGCCGTGGCGCTGGCCCAGGCGCTGCGGGTGGTGGCCGCCGGGATCGGCGTGCACGCCTCGCCGGACAGGCCGAGGCCGCCTTCGCGGTCGGCGAGCTGCTCCGCCCGGACCCGCGGCCCACCCCGGCCACCGGCGCCCCGACCGAGCCCGGCGTGCCGGTGCGGCCCAGTTCGCCGACTCCTCCTTCGGCGACCAGACCTTCGGCGAGCAGACCCAGGTGCTGCCCTCGGGGCAGTACGACGCGGCCGCCGCCACCCGGTTGATGAGCCCTCAGGGCGCGGGCGCCCCGCCGCTCGGCGCCGCCGACCGCACCGCCGTGATGCCGCAGACCCCGGCGATGCCGCCGGTGCCCCCCCGGCGCCCCGGCCGCGCCCGCGGCGCCCGCCGGCGAACAGCCGCACCCGTGGCAGACCCAGCTCGGGCCGCCCGGGACCGCAACCAGCAGACCGAGGTCTTCGCCCCCGGCGACTACGGCGCCCAGGACGACTGGCCCGCCCCGCAGGTGGCGCCGCAGCCCTACCAGTCCCACCCGCAGCCGCCCCGGCCCCCGCAGGGCTACCAGCCGCCGCAGCCGTACTCGCCGTACCGCCCGGACCAGCCGCAGCCCCACCAGCCGCAGCCCCACCGGCAGCCGGGCCCGCCGCAGGGCGGCCCCCGCCCGCAGCCGCCCGGTGGCTACAACCAGCGCCCGCCGGTGGCCCCGCCGCCGTACCAGGGACGCCAGCAGCCCCAGCCGGGGTACGGGTACCCGCAGCAGCAGGCGCAGCCCGGTTACGGCCACCCCCAGCAGCAGCCCCAGCCGCCCGCCTACCAGCAGGCGCCGCCGCCCGCCCCGGCCCCGGTCCGCCGCCCCGAGCCGGCCCCGCCGCGCCGCCAGGAGCCCCCGGCCCCGCAGCAGCGCGAGCCCGAGCCCCCGCGGGAGCGGGAGCGCGAGCCGCGCCGGCGCAGCCGGAACCGGATGTACATCCCGGGCCTGGGCTGCCTGAAGGGCTGTCTGATGGTCATCGTGGTGCTGGCCCTGGCCGCCGTGGCGCTGTGGAACTTCACCGACCTGCCCGTCTGGTGGGAGAACGTGAAGGGGCTGGTTCGCCGACGCGAGCGACTGGGTCAGCAGCCTGACGAGCAGTTAGCCGCCGGGCCGTCAGCCCGGAGGCCGTGATGGCGACTTGTCGACAATTCACGATTTTTCCTGCCCCCTGAGGGCTGTTCCGGGCCGATCGGCGTCCCCCCGAACGGCCCTCGGGCGCGTAGGTTGGGTGGCTGAAGCACCGACCTACCGAGCGCGCAGAAGGGCAGCGCGCTCCCGCCGCCTACGGAGCAGCAGCATTGGCACGCAAGATCGGCAGCCGGTACACCGTCCAGCAGGTGATCGGCCGGGGGTCCGCCGGGACCGTGTGGCTCGGTGAGGGCCCGGACGGACCGGTGGCAGTCAAGCTGCTGCGCGAGGACCTGGCATCCGATCAGGTGCTGGTCGGCCGCTTCGTCCAGGAGCGCGCCGCGCTGACCAGCCTCGACCACCCCAACGTGGTCGAGGTCCGCGACATGGTGGTGGACGGCGACGACCTCGCCCTGGTGATGGAGCTGGTCCAGGGCACCGACCTGCGCTCCCGGCTGGAGCGCGAGGGCGCGCTGGCCCCTGCCGTCGCCGTCTCGGTGATCGCCGACGTGGCCGACGGCCTGGCCGCCGCGCACGCCGCCGGGATCGTCCACCGCGACGTCAAGCCGGAGAACGTGCTGCTGGACCTGGCCGCCCCGGCCGGCCCCGGCGGCGCCCCGCGCGCCAAGCTCACCGACTTCGGCATCGCCCGCCTGGTGGACGCCCCCCGGCGCACCCGGGCCACCCGGATCATCGGCACCCCCGACTACCTCGCCCCCGAGATCATCGAGGGCCTGGAGCCGCGCGCCGCGGTCGACATCTACGCCCTGGCCACCGTGCTCTACGAGCTGCTCACCGGCTTCACCCCGTTCGGCGGCGGCCACACCGGCGCGGTGCTCCGACGGCACGTCACCGAGCAGGTGCCGGCCGTCCCCGGCCTGCCCGAGGGCCTGTCCCGGATCATCACCGAGTGCCTGGCCAAGGCCCCGGCCTCCCGGCTGCGCGCGGCCGAGCTGGCCACCCGGCTGCGCGAGCAGCTCCCGTACCTGGTCGGCCTGCCCCCGCAGCTGCCCCCCCGAGCGCGCCGAGGCCGAGCCCCCGCTCACCCCGGGCGAGGCGGTCTACACCGAAGTGGACGCCGGCCCCGGCACCCACCGCCGCCGGCGCGGCCCGGCCGTCCCGCTGGTCCAGGCCCCGCTGCCGGACTCCACCCGCGACACCCACACCAGCCTGCGCCGCCCCTCCGACCGCGAACTCGCCTCCTACGCCGCCGAATCGCAGGCCCAGCGCCGCGAGGCCGCTCCGGCCGGACACCGCAAGGGCCGCCGGGCGCTGGTGCGCCGCCGCCGGCTCTACGCGGTGCTGATCGCGGCGGTGCTGCTGCTGGCCGGCGCGGCCGCCGCGTACTCCGCCTTCGCCCGGGAACGGCACACCTCCGGCGCCCGACCGGCGGGAATCCACTGGGTGACGGATACCCATGCGCAGCCGGGCCCGCCGAACCATTAGTCTGGTGGCGTGGCAGCCGTCGATCCTTCCGAAGAGCTCAAGTCCCTCGAAACGACCATGGGGTCGATCGAGGCCGTCCTCGACCTGGACAAGATCCGGGCCGACATCGCCGTTCTGGAGGAGGAGGCAGCCGCCCCGGCCCTCTGGGACGACGTCGCGAACGCCCAGAAGGTGACCAGCCGGCTCTCCTTCCTCCAGGGCGAGGTCCGCAAGTTCGAGACCCTGCGCGGCCGGGTCGAGGACCTCGGCGTGCTGTTCGAGCTCGCCGAGGCCGAGGACGACGCGGACACCCGCGCCGAGGCCGAGGCAGAGCTGACGTCGGTGCAGAAGGCGGTCGAGGAGCTCGAGGTCCGCACCCTGCTCTCGGGCGAGTACGACGCCCGCGAGGCCCTGGTCAACATCCGGGCCGAGGCCGGCGGCGTGGACGCCGCCGACTTCGCCGAGCAGCTGATGCGCATGTACCTGCGCTGGGCCGAGCGGCACGGCTACCCGACCGAGGTCTACGACACCTCGTACGCCGAAGAGGCCGGCATCAAGTCCGCGACCTTCACCGTCAAGGCGCCCTACGCCTACGGCACCCTCTCGGTCGAGCAGGGCACCCACCGCCTGGTCCGCATCTCGCCCTTCGACAACCAGGGCCGCCGGCAGACCTCCTTCGCCGGCGTCGAGGTGCTCCCGGTCGTCGAGACCTCCGACCACGTCGACATCGACGAGGGCGAGCTGCGCGTCGACGTCTACCGCGCCTCCGGCCCCGGCGGCCAGGGCGTCAACACCACCGACTCCGCGGTCCGGATCACCCACCTGCCGACCGGCATCGTGGTCTCCTGCCAGAACGAGCGCTCGCAGATCCAGAACAAGGCCTCGGCGATGAACGTCCTCCAGGCCAAGCTGCTGGAGCGGCGCCGTCAGGAGGAGCGCGCCGCGATGGACGCGCTCAAGGACGGCGGCTCGTCCTGGGGCAACCAGATGCGGTCGTACGTGCTGCACCCGTACCAGATGGTCAAGGACCTGCGGACGGAGTTCGAGGTCGGCAACCCGCAGTCGGTGCTGGACGGCGACATCGACGGGTTCATCGAGGCCGGCATCCGCTGGCGGAAGCAGCGCGAAGCCGCCGCGTGATCGGAAGGATGCCGGCCTCGATGAAGATCAAGCACAGCATCGAGGCCGGCATCCGCTGGCGGAAGCAGCGCGAGGCCGCCGCGTAAGGACGCACCGAAAAGGGCCCCGGGAGTTCCCGGGGCCCTTTCGCGTGCGGGGTCGGTCAGGCCAGGGCCTGACGGGCGATCAGCGCCACCGCCAGCAGGCCGACGATCAGCGCGAGCAGCGCCGTGGGCGACAGCGCGGCGAACGGGCCCTGCTGGTCCTGCAGCCGGGCCCGGTTGGCGCGGCAGACCGGGCAGCGGCCGTCACTCACGCGGCCGTTGCAGTTGGCGCACACCAGATGGTCGCAAGTCATGCGATCTCCTCCTTGCTGGTTACTGCAACGCGCCGGACGGGCCTCCGGTTCCTCGGACGGCCCTGGACGGGCGCTCTCAGCTACCACTGTGCCAGGTTCCGCCCGTTCCGGCCCGTCCTCCCCGTTCGCCGACCGCTCAACCGCATGCCGGGCTGTGACATGGGTCGCACTTATCCGGGCAGAACGGGATATTTCTCGCCAAATCCCAGGTGAACCCCCGGACAGTGCCTGCGGGCCCGGAGGGGCTTCGCGTAGGGTCCGAGTCCTGACCCACCTAGGATGGCCCCCGTGATGCAGCCGTGATCAGATTCGACAACGTCTCCAAGACCTATCCCAAGCAGAACCGTCCGGCCCTGGACAACGTCTCGCTGGAGATCGAGAAGGGCGAGTTCGTCTTCCTGGTCGGTTCGTCCGGCTCCGGCAAGTCGACCTTCCTGAGGCTCTGCCTGCGCGAGGAGCGCCCGAGCACCGGCGCGGTCCACGTGCTGGGCAAGGACCTCGGCAAGCTGTCCAACTGGAAGGTGCCGCACATGCGGCGTCAGCTGGGCACCGTCTTCCAGGACTTCCGCCTGCTGCCGAACAAGACCGTCGCGCAGAACGTCGCGTTCGCGCTGGAGGTCATCGGCAAGCCGAAGAGCGCCATCAACAAGGTGGTGCCCGAGGTGCTCGACCTGGTCGGCCTCGGCGGCAAGGAGGACCGGATGCCCGGTGAGCTCTCCGGTGGTGAGCAGCAGCGCGTGGCGATCGCCCGGGCCTTCGTGAACCGGCCGATGCTGCTGATCGCGGACGAGCCCACCGGAAACCTCGACCCGCAGAACTCGGTCGGCATCATGAAGCTGCTCGACCGGATCAACCGCACCGGTACCACGGTCCTGATGGCCACGCACGACCAGGCCATCGTCGACCAGATGCGCAAGCGGGTGATCGAGCTCGACAAGGGGCTGCTGGTCCGCGACCAGGCCCGCGGCGTCTACGGCTACCAGAACTGAGCCACCCGACGCCCCGTCCGCCTGCCCGTTCCACCTGCCTGCCCCTGGAGTAACGCCATGCGCGCCCAGTTCGTCCTGTCGGAGATCGGCGTCGGTCTCCGCCGCAACCTGACCATGACCATCGCGGTCGTGGTCAGCGTCGCGCTATCGCTCGCCCTCGCCGGCGCCTCGCTGCTCGTCCGCGACCAGGTCAACTCCATGAAGGGGTACTGGTACGACAAGGTCGAGGTGAGCATCTACTTCTGCACCAAGTCGGACGCCAAGACCTCCGCCCAGTGCTCGGCGGGTGCCGCCACCGACCAGCAGATCGCCGAGGTCAAGGGCCAGCTGGACAAGATGACCCAGCTGGTGCAGAGCTCCACCTTCGAGAGCTCGCAGGACGCGTACAAGCGCTGGAAGGAGACCAACCCGGACAACCCGCTGCTCGCCGCGGTGGGTGCGGAGGCGATGCCGCAGTCCTGGCGGGTCAAGCTGAACGACCCGACCAAGTACGACGTGGTGCAGAGCGCCTTCGCCGGGAAGCCGGGCGTCAAGTCGGTCGAGGACCAGCGGAAGATCCTGGAGAACCTGTTCGGCCTGCTGAACGGTCTGCAGACCGCCGCGTTCGTGATCATGGTGCTGATGCTCTTCGTCGCCCTGCTGCTGATCGTGAACACCGTCCGGGTGTCCGCGTTCAGCCGACGGCGCGAGACCGGGATCATGCGCCTGGTCGGTGCCTCGAACTTCTACGTGCAGATGCCGTTCATCGCGGAGGCGGCCTTCGCCGCGCTGCTCGGTGCGGTGCTGGCCTCCGGGCTGCTGCTCGGCGGGCACTTCTTCGTGCAGGAGTTCCTGGCCCAGCGGGTGCAGTTCATCCACTTCATCGGGCTCTCCTCGGTGCTCACCGTCATCCCGCTGCTGGTCGTGGTCGGCATGGGGATGGCCGGCATCGCGGCGTTCATCACCCTCCGGAAGTACCTGAAGGTCTGACGCCCCCTCAGGCAGTGCGCCTAGACTCCCTTGCCATGCCGGTGACTCTGCGTGCGGGAGTGCGCCAGGGAGCTGTGCTCTCCCTGGCGTTCGGCGCCGTGCTGTTCACCGGGGCGGTCACCGGGGCCTGGAGCGGGGCTCCGGCCGACGGGCGCCCGCCCACCTCCTCCTCCGATGCCCTGGCCGGGCGTGACCTGGCCGGGGCGTCGCTGTCCCGGCAGCAGGCCGAGCGGCTGGTCGCCGAGGGGGGGCGACCCGTGGGCCGCGTACTACACGCCCGAGGAGTACACCGACCTGACCAAGGGGCGCTACCGCGGCGTCGGGCTCTCGGTGCGGCGGGCGGCGGACGGGGCCACCACGGTGGACCGGGTGCACCCCGACGGGCCCGCCCGGCAGGCCGGGATCGCGGCCGGGGACGTGCTGCTCGGCATCGACGGCACCCCGGCCGACCGGCTCCCGGTCACCGAGGTGGTGGCCGGGCTGCGCGGCGAGGTCGGCACGGCGGTGGAGCTGACGGTCCGCCGACCGGGCGGGCCGGCCCGTGAGCTGACGCTGCGCCGGGCCGAGCTGGCCGCCCGGGACGTGACGGTGGAGCAGCTGCGGCCCGGGGTGGTGAAGGTCGCGGTGCGCGGCTTCACGGCCGGTGTGGCCGCCGAGGTGGCGCAGGCCGTCCGGGGCGCCCGGGGTGTCCTGCTGGACCTGCGGGGCAACTCCGGCGGGCTGGTGGACCAGGCCGTGGGGACCGCCTCGCTCTTCCTGGACGGCGGCCCGGTGGCCTCGTACCAGGAGCGCGGCGAGCGGCGCGAGCTGACCGCAGCGCGCGGCGGAGACACCACCGTGCCCCTGGTGGTGCTGGTGGACGGCGGCACCATGAGCGCCGCCGAACTGCTCGCCGGGGCGCTCCAGGACCGCAGCCGCGCCGTCCTGGTCGGCTCCCGCACCTTCGGCAAGGGCACCGTCCAGCAGCCCAGCCGCCTCGCCGACGGCGCCGTCCTGGAACTCACCGTCGGCCGCTACGCCACCCCGGCCGGCCGCTCGCCGGACGGCACCGGCCTCACCCCGGACGTCCCCCAGCCGCCGGGCGGCGACCCGGAGGCGGTGACCCGGCTCGCCGACACCGTGCTCTCCGGGCTGGGCCGCGGCCAAATGGGCTGACCACCGGGCGGGCGAGGTGCGAGAATGGCCGGTGCTATGGCTAAGGAAACGGGAAAAGAAGCTGATCGCGCAGAACAAGAAGGCGCGACACGAGTACACCATCCTCGACACGTACGAATGCGGCATGGTGCTGACCGGCACGGAGGTGAAGTCGCTCCGCGAGGGGCGGGCCAACCTGGTGGACGGTTACGCCTACGTGCAGGGCCACGAAGCGTGGGTCGACAACGTGTTCATCCCCGAGTACACCCAGGGGACCTGGACGAACCACGCCTCGCGGCGCAAGCGCAAGCTGCTGCTGCACAAGCTCGAGATCCGCAAGATCGAGTCGAAGGTCAAGGAGACCGGCCACACCCTGGTGCCGCTCTCCCTGTACTTCAAGGACGGCCGGGTGAAGCTGGAGCTGGCGCTCGCGGTCGGCAAGAAGCTGTACGACAAGCGGCAGACCCTGCGCGAGAAGCAGGACCGCCGCGAGTCCGACCGGGGCCGTCGCGGCGGCACGGAAGCGCCAGCGGGGTTAATCGCTTGGCCCTGGCCGGTGCCTGCGCGTACTATGGCCCGAGCAACATCACCGGAGGGCCCGCCCGCCGGAGCTGTTTGTCAATTCAACATGGGGATGATCGGTTTCGACAGGGGACGTCGAAACAGGAGAAGCGAGCCGAGGAACGCGGCAATGATCTCGTTAACCATCTGTCGCAAAAAAATAATCGCCAACTCTAAGCGCGATTCCCAGCAGTTCGCTCTCGCTGCCTAAGCAAGAGTGAATGGGTGTCAGCCCGGGGAGTTCCCGACCCGGATCCTGGCATAATCTAGGGAACTCATCCGCCACCCCGGCCACGGGGGTCGGCGGAAAAATAAAACAGTGGCTGGGCCTGTTGGCGGCTTGTCCGCGTGACTGCCAGGGCCGAGAAACTCACAGCGGACTGCGCTCGGAGAAGTCCTGAATCCACTCCACTGGACCCGGGTTCGATTCCCGGCATCTCCACAGACCCATGTCGCTCGAAGGCCGCACTCCGCGAGGAGGCGGCCTTCTTGCGTTTCGGCGGTCTCACACCGCGCCGGGCGGCCCGGTGAGAGGACCGTACCGGCGGGTTCACAACCCACAACTCCCCGGAAATCCCGGCCCGTTAGGGTCGTCCAGGTCAGGGCGCCGAACTTGCACAAGGGGAGTTGCGATGAGTGGAGACACGGCGGTGCGACGGGGCTGGATCCAGGAGTGGGATCCGGAGGACCGGGCGTTCTGGGAGCGGACCGGGCGCCGGACCGCCAACCGCAACCTGGTCTTCTCGGTGCTCTCGGAGCACATCGGCTTCTCGATCTGGAGCCTCTGGTCGGTGATGGTCCTCTTCATGGGGCCCAAGTACGGGATCGACCCGGCCGGTAAGTTCTTCCTGGTCGCGATGCCCACCCTGGTCGGCGCCTTCGTCCGGATCCCCTACACCGTGGCGGTGGCCCGCTTCGGCGGGCGGAACTGGACGGTGGTCTCGGCGCTGCTCCTGCTGCTGCCCGCACTGGCCGCCGCGTACGTGATGGAGCCGGGGACCTCCTACACCACCTTCATGGTGGTCGCCGCGCTCACCGGGCTCGGCGGGGGGAACTTCGCCTCCTCGATGACCAAACATCAACGCCTTCTTCCCGCAGCACCGCAAGGGCTGGGCGCTCGGGCTGAACGCCGGCGGCGGCAACATCGGGGTGCCGGTGATCCAGCTGGTCGCGCTCGCGGTGATCACCTGGGCCGGGGCCACCTCACCCCGGCTGGTGCTCGGCATCTACCTGCCGCTGATCGTGATCGCGGCCACCCTCGCCGCGCTCTTCATGGACAACCTGGCGCCGATGAAGAAACGACACCGGCGCGCTGGCCGAGGTGCTGAGGGAGCGTCACACCTGGCTGATGTCGGTGCTCTACATCGGCACACTTCGGCTCCTTCATCGGCTTCAGCTTCGCCTTCGGCCTGGTGCTGCAGACCCAGTTCGGCCGCACCCCCGCTGCAGCCGCCCAGCTCACCTTCGTCGGCCCGCTGCTCGGCTCGCTGATTCCGCCCGGTCGGCGGCTGGCTGGCCGACCGCTGGGGCGGCGCCCGGATCACCCTGTGGAACTTCGCCGGGATGGCCGCCGCCACCCTGGTGGTGCTGTACGCCTCCTCGGAGCGCTCGCTGCCGGTCTTCCTGGCCGGGTTCACCACGCTCTTCGTGCTGGCCGGGCTGGGCAACGGCTCCACCCTACAAGATGATCCCGGTGATCTTCCGAGGCCAAGGCGCAGAACCGGATCGCCGAGCTCGGCGCCACCGCCGAGCATGGCCGCCGCCTGGTCCCGCCGGATGTCCGGCGCGGCCGTCGTGGTGATCGGGCGCGGTCGGCGCGCTCGGCGGCCTCTTCATCAACCTGGCCTTCCGGCAGTCCTTCCTGGTCGCCAAGACCGGGACCCCCGCCTTCGCCTCCTTCCTGGCGGCGTACGCCGTCTGCGCCGCCCTCACCTGGGCCGTCTACCTGCGCCGCCCCACCGGCAGCGCGGTGACCGCCCCGGTGAAGGAGCGGGTCGCGGCCTGACCCCGGGGCCGGACCGGCCGTCCATCCCCTGGACGGCCGGTCCGGCCCGTGAAACACCCCGGAAATCCGGCCGACCCCGCAGCGACACCGCCCCGGGGGAGGATGCCCGTCCACCCACCCCTCCCGGCCCGCCGCAGCCGGGGTGCGCACCACCGAAGGACCCACAGCCATGGACGAACTGACGGCCCCTCACGCCGCCGAGCCGGTGCCTCCGCTGGCCGGATTCACCGTCGCATCACCGCCGCCCGCCGCTCCGAGGAGCTGGCCACGCTGCTTCCAACGCCGGGGCGCCGCCGTGCAGCGGGCCGCCGCACTGCGGATCGTGCCGCTGCCCGACGACACCGAACTCCTCGCCGCCACCCGGGCGCTGGTGGCCGGGCCGGCCGGACGTCGCGGTGGCCACCACCGGGATCGGCTTCCGGGGCTGGATCGAGGCCGCCGAGGGCTGGGGCCCTCGGCGACGAGCTGATCGAACGGCTCGGCAAGGCCTCCGTGCTGGCCCGCGGCCCCAAGGCCAAGGGCGCCATCCGGGCCGCCGGGCTGCGGGAGGAGTGGGTCGGCGAGGTCGGAGTCCTCGGTGGAGGTGCTGGAGAAGCTGCTGGAGGACGGCGTCGAGGGCAAGCGGATCGCCGTCCAGCTGCACGGCGCCCCGCAGCGCGGACTTCGTCGACTCGCTCACCGCGGCGGGCGCCGAGGTGGTCGAGGTGCCGGTCTACCGCTGGCTGCCGCCCGCCGACCATCGCCCCGCTGGACCGGCTGCTGGACGCCTGCTGCACCGGCGCGCTGGACGCGATCACCTTCACCTCCGCCCCGGCGGTGCTCAGCCCTGCTACGACCGGGCAGCGGAGCGCGGCCTGACCGACCAGCTGCTGCACGCGCTGCGCCGCGACGTCCTGCCGTCTGCGTCGGGGCCCGTGACGGCCGCCCCGCTGGAGGAAACTGGACATCGCCACCGTCTGGCCCGAACGGATGCGGCTGGGCGCGATGGTGCAGCTGCTCACCGCCCGGCTCCCCGAGCGCGGCGGCGGCTCTCGGTGGCCGGGCACCAGCTGGAGCTGCGCGGCCAGGCCGCCCTGGTGGACGGCGAGCTGCGGCCCGTCCCGCCCGCCGGGATGGCCCTGCTGCGCGCCCTGGCCCGCCTGCCCCGGCTGGGTGGTGGCCCGCGCCGAGCTGCTCGCGCCCTGCCCGGCAGCCGGCAACGACGAGCACGCCGTGGAGACCGCGATGGCCCGCCTGCGCGCGGCCCTCGGCACGCCGAACCTGGTCGCCACCGTGGTCAAGCGCGGCTACCGCCTGGCGGTCGACCCGACGGCGGAGCCGGGGGAGAAGTACGGCGCCGTCTGACGGGCCGCCCGGGCCGAAGGCCCCAGGGGCGCGGGGAACTGCGCGAGTACGGAAGGCGGACCGGTGATGAGGTCGGGGCAGTCGAGCCAGTTGCAGGTGCTGCCGTTCCCCCGCGCGCAGTTCCTCGCGCCCCCGGGGTGACCACTACGAGTGGTGGTGCGGTGCAGGTGATGTGTGCGGGTGTCTGCCGCTGGGCGGGGTCCTGGGCGTAGGATCTTCCGTCCGTCTCTTTTTTCCCGCAGGTTCACAGCCGCCACTGAACGAGGCCATGCACAGCAGCACAGACTCAGACACCGTCCGAGACCGCGAGATCGCCGAGGAGCAGCGCCACCTCGACACCGTCTACCGCCGGTTGGAGGAGAAGCTCGCCGAGGCCGAGTACATCCTCGAGGACGCCGCCAAGCGCGTCCACGTGGGCACGCCCGGCGCGCTCGCGGAGCGGGACGCCCCAGGTGTACCGCGCCGGGGCGCACCTGCACCGGCTGAACACCGAGTTCGAGGACTTCCTGTTCGGCCGGATCGACCTCCAAGCAGGCCGACGCCCCGGAGGAGCACGGGATCCCGTCGCAGACCCCGCTCGACCCGGCCGACCCGGCCGTGGCCGAGACCCTGCACATCGGCCGGGCTCGGCGTGCTGGACGCCGAGTTCGGTCCGCTGGTGATCGACTGGCGGGCCCCGGCCGCCGCGCCGTTCTACCGCTCGACCCCGGTCGAGCCGGGCCGGGTGATTCCGGCGCCGGGTGATCCGGTCCAAGGGCCGCCGGGTGATCGGCGTCGAGGACGACCTGCTCCGTCCGGACCTGACGCCGACCCTGGGCGGTCAGGAGCTGGCGGTGGTCGGCGACGGCGCGCTGATGGCGACGCTGGGCCGGGCCCGCAGCCACCACCATGCGCGACATCGTCTCCTCGATCCAGAAGGAGCAGGACGAGGTGATCCGGGCCCCCGCGCCCGGTGCCACCCTGGTCACCGGCGGCCCGGGCACCGGCAGACCGCCGTCGCGCTGCACCGCGCCGCCTTCCTGCTCTACCAGGACCGCCGCCGGTACGCGGGCGGCATCCTGGTGGTCAGCCCGACCGCGCTGCTGGTCTCGTACACCGAGGGCGTTGCTGCCCGTCGCTGGCGAGGAGGGCCAGGTGCGATCCGCGCGGTCGGCAGCCTGGTCGACGGCATCGAGGCGGGCCGGTACGACACCACGGAGACCGCCCACGTGAAGGGCTCGGCCCGGATGGTGACGCTGCTGCGCCGGGCGGCCTAAGGCCGCCCTGGAGCTGGGTGCCCGACCGGAGCTGAGGTCTTCGCCGCGGCGAGGCGCTGCGCTGGACGACGCCGCCTGAAGGCGGTGCGCGGCAACGTGATCGGCAGCGGCGGCACCCCGCTCAAGCCTGCTCTCCGCCCGCGGCCCAGCCGGCTGCTGCTGGCTGGACGCGCTCTGGTCATGGTAGGTCGCACCCGGCACTCTGCCGCGCCCCGCCGACCACTAACGCGCGCGAGCAGCGCCGACAGGATTGCGAGAAGGAGGCCGTCGACGAGTACGCTCTCTGCGGACGAGGCGTGTCGATGCGTCGAGCTGGACTTCCTGGAGGTCCTGTGTGTGCCCTGGCGCGCGTGTGAGGCCGCCGGCCGTCGGGTGCTGGCGCACCTCAAGCAGTCCGCGGCGACACCGAGCGGACCGGCTGATTGCGCCCGACGCGGGGACGCGTCACTCCTTCCGGAGGCGGCCAACGGCTGCTGGCCGACTCCTGGCGGCACCTGACGTCCCGCGGGGAGGGCGAGCTGTCGGCGCACGACGTGGCGCTGGTGGACGAGCTGCAGTTGCTGCTCGGCGAGGCGGCGGTCCGCAGGTCCGTGAGGTGGACGCGGTCGACATGCTGACCGGCCTGGACGAGGTGACCACCTACGCGACCGGATGTCCCGCCAGCGGGAGCGCGTCCCGGTGGAGCGCACCGAGTACGCCCACGTGATCGTGGACGAGGCGCAGGACCTGACGCCGATGCAGTGGCGGATGGTCGGCCGCCGGGCCCGGATGGCGACTGGACCATCGTCGGCGACCCGGCGCAGTCCTCCTGGCCGTTCCCGCAGGAGGCGCAGGCCGCGATGGACGAGGTGCTGGCCGCAAGCCGCGCCGTCGGCACACCCCTGACCGTCAACTACCGCAACCCCTCGGAGATCGCGGAGGTGGCGGCCAAGGTGCTGGAGCTGGCCGCTCCGGCACCCCCCTTCGCCGACCGCCGTCCGCTCCACCGGCCTGGAGCCCCGCTTCAGACGGCGGTCGGCTCGGCACCGCAGCCGGCCGCGGTCGCGGCGCGGCCCGGGCCGAGCTGAAGAGCGGCTGCTGGCACGGGGTGGACGGCACCGTCGCGGTGCTGTGGTCGATGGACCGCGCCGAGGACGCCGGACTGGGTGGCCGGCTGGGCGAGCGGGACGGTCGCGCTGGGCTCGCTGGAGGCCAAGGGCCTGTGAGTACGACGCCACGTTTGAGGTGGCGACCGGTCGCATCGCGGGCGAGTCGAGGCGCGCTGCGGGTGCTGTACGTGGCTCTGACCCGGGCCACCCAGACCGTGCTCACCGTCGCTCTCCGCCCGGACGACCTGCCGGACGCCTCGGACGGGGTGCCTGCGCTGCTGCGCTGACGGACCAGCCAGCTGACGCAGAGCGGACAGCGGAAGGCCCACCTCACCGGACTTGTGAGCCTCTCGACAGCTGTGACACCGACCCGCATGCTCGCCTCGCGGCAAGTGCGTCCTCTAGGGACGAGGTTGTGGGCCCGCTTGGATCGAGCCGGTGCCTTGTCCATGTATAAACGCTATCGTCGCCGAGGTGCAAGAAGCCTGTCGACTCCGCACACACTCAATGAACGGTATTTCTATCGAACCACTGCGTGAGTGCGACGATCGAGTCTAGCATGCCGACTGCGCAGGCATTACAACAAAGTGTTGATTCAGAAGAAGGACGTCGATGGCGACAGTGCCCAGTGTCTCGAACCGATCACGGTCCGGTGGAGTGCCGCCACCGGTCAACGCGGTTGAGACTCGATCACACCGCCGTCGAGTCCTCCGGCGGCTCGGTCACGGCCTGGACTCACCGCCTCCGGCCTCGAGGCGCTGCGGATCGACGTCACCGTGGCCGCCGCCTCGGTCGCCCACGGCGAGGAGATCGTCGAGAAGCTCCGCGCGATCGACGGGCGTGGCGATCGGCAAGGTCTCGGACCGCACCTTCCTGATGCACACTCGGCGGCAAGATCGAGATGTCTCGAAGCTGCCGATCCGCAACCGCGACGGACCTCTCGATGATCTACACCCCCGCGTGGCCGGGTCTGCATGGCGATCGCGGAGAACCCCGAGGACGCCCGCCGCCTGACCATCAAGCGCAACAGCGTCGCCGTGGTCACCGACGGCTCGGCCGTGCTGGGCCTGGGCAACATCGGCCCGAGGCCGCCCTGCCGGTGATGGAGGGCAAGGCCGCGCTGTTCAAGCGCTTCGCCGGCATCGACGCCTGGCCGATCTGCCTGGACACCCAGGACGCCGACGAGATCGTCGCCATCGTCAAGGCGATCGCCCCCGGCTTCGCCGGCATCAACCTGGAGGACATCTCCGCGCCGCGCTGCTTCGAGATCGAGGCCCGGCTGCGCGAGGCCCTGGACATCCCCGGTCTTCCA
Organism: Kitasatospora albolonga; assembly: GCF_039535905.1. Taxonomy (GTDB): domain Bacteria; phylum Actinomycetota; class Actinomycetes; order Streptomycetales; family Streptomycetaceae; genus Kitasatospora; species Kitasatospora albolonga. The sequence continues at coordinate 59,973 of NZ_BAAAYB010000030.1, forward strand.
CGACGACCAGCACGGCACCGCGATCGTGGTGCTGGCCGCGCTCACCAACGCGCTCAAGGTGGTCGGCAAGCCATCGACGAGATCCGCGTGTGATGTCCGGCGCGGGCGCGGCCGGCACCGCGATCCTCAAGCTGCTGCTGGCGGCCGGCGTGCGGCACGCCACGTGGCGGACGTGCGCGGCGTGGTCCACGAGGGCCGCGACGACCTGAACGACAGCCTGCGCTGGATCGCCGAGCACACCAACCGCTCGGGCCGCACCGGCAGCCTCAAGGAGGCGGTGGCCGGGCGCCGACGTCTTCATCGGCGTCTCCGCCCGAACGTGCTGGACGGCCGACGACCTGGCCACCATGGCCGAGACGCGATCGTCTTCGCGCTGGCCAACCCGGACCCGGAGGTGGACCCGGCGGTGGCCCGCCAGACCGCCGCCGTGGTGGCGACCGGCCGCAGCGACTTCCCGAACCAGATCAACAACGTGCTGGTCTTCCCCGGCGTCTTCCGCGGCCTGCTGACGCCCAGAGCCGCACCGTCAACACCGAGATGATGCTGGCCGCCGCCCGGGCGCTGGCCACCACCGTGGCCGACGACCAGCTGAACCCGAACTACATCATCCCCAGCGTCTTCCACCCCGACGTGGCCAAGGACCGTCGCGGCCGCCGTCCGGGAGGCCGCGCTGGCCGCCCGCGGCGAGACCGAGCCGGCCCCGGCCCCGCCCACCCCGGGCATCGTCGGCACCCTGGACACCACGTCGTTCCCGGCCGTTCAGCTCTGATCCAGCCGCAGCTCGGCGGGGTGGCGGGCCCGGTCCGGACCTCCCGCGCGGAGGGTCCGGCGGTCGGCCGGCCACCCTACCCGAGCCCGCTCGCCCGAACCCTTGCGACACAAGGGGAAGGGGCGTGTTTGGCTTGTCGGTGGCAGGGCGTACGGTAGCCCTGCACGGGGCAGGCGTGTCCGACAAGTACGGAACGTCCCCCTGGGCCCTCGGCGTGTGTTCCCGGCCCCGCGCCCGCCCCCCGGTCCACCGGAGCGGACGGAGCGTCACAACTCCGTCCGGCGGGCGCTGTTCGGGTCAACGCGGCGGGGACCGATTGGCTTTCTCAGTGCCGGTCGGGGCAGGATTCGTACCCAGGCAGTGCGGTTTGAGGCGCTTCGGGGTGCAAGCCCGACCCCTGACCAACCCTCGCCTGAACGAGCACAGTGTGCGGACCAGCGGCCCTGCCGTCGCCAGTGATGGCGGCCGCGGGACGACCGACGGGCCCCGCACACCGCAACGCGAACAGACCACAGGAGTACACATGAACCGCAGTGAGCTGGTGGCCGCTCTGTCGGAGCGCGCCGAGGTGACCCGCAAGGACGCCGACGCCGTTCTGCCGCCTTCGCCGAGTGTCGTCGGCGAGGTCGTCGCCAAGGGTGACGAGAAGGTCACCATCCCCGGCTTCCTGACCTTCGAGCGCACCCACCGTGCCGCCCGCACCGCTCGTAACCCGCAGACCGGCGACCCGATCCAGATCCCGGCCGGCTACAGCGCCAAGGTCAGCGCCGGTTCGAAGCTGAAGGAGGCCGCCAAGGGCAAGTGACGCCCCTGGTAGCCCCTACGACCGTGGCCGGTCTCCCCTCGGGGAGACCGGCCACGGTCGTTTCGCGTGCCGTCCGGATCAGGACGGCGACCAGCTCCTCGTCGGCCGGCTCCTCGTTCTTCAGCTCGACCTGGGCGCCCAGGTCGCGGA
>NZ_BAAAYB010000031.1:0-23375 GCF_039535905.1 Kitasatospora albolonga
ACATCGGAGACGTCCGTCAGGGCCCGGCGACTCGGTCAGCGCCTCCCAGGCCGCCGGGTGCTGCCCCGGCCCGGCGCTCCAGCCCGGCCAGGTCCTGCCAGCCGAAGGCCCGGTCGCGGGCGGCCTCGGCGAACGACAGGGGGACTCGCGCCCGTACCCGAAGGCCGCCTCGCATGTCACCCAACTCGGCCAGGTGGTAGCGGAGTTCGCGAAGGTGTGTCCGGTGTCCCGCTCCTGCGCCCCGGTGGCCAGTGGCGTCCAAGCAACTCCGGGCGCGCTCGGTCTCGCCGCTCATCCGGGCGCGCTCGACCAGGGTGATCGGGGTCCCCTCCGCCGGGGTCGACCGGGGAAGCGCCTGCGTATGAAGCGGGAACCAGTCGGTCACTCATGCTCGGAGACACACGGCTTCCCGTCCTCGCCGAGCAGCCGCTCCAGCAGGGCCTCCCGCTCCGGGTGTTCGCCCGCGCGGGACGGTGGGCGAGGAGTGGCCTCCACGCCCGCCGCGCAGGACCGCCTTGGACGTCGTAGCCGCACCAGGTTGTCGAAGTTGGCCCGCTTGATCTCCCACTGCTGCCAGACGTCCTCGACCCCCGGTACGGCGAGCAGCAGTCCGGCCAGCGTGGTCTCCTCGGTCAGTCCCTGGAACGGTGCCTCCCGTCGGGCACTCCGCCTCCTGCCCGGCGAGCCAGCGGACCAACTCCAGGGTCTCCCGGCCGCCGGTCGCTTACTGCAGGGCCCAGAGCCCTGCGCCGCCGCGCCGCGTTGCGGTCGTACTCGTACCCGTCCGCGCCGACGGCCCGCTCGTACGCAGCTCTGCCAGGCGGCGGCCGACTCCCGCATCCGCACCAGTTCGTTCGACATCGGGCCAGATCGCACCGGCCCGGACGACACCGGACGGGGGTCGCCGTCACGAGGGGAGCCGGAGGGCGGTGGCGCGCTGGAGGAGGTGGTCGGCGGGGTGGCGGCGGGCGGTGGGGGAGCAGGCCGCGGTGGCAGGCGGGCGGCGGCGGAGTGGGGCGCGGCGGGAGGAGAGGTGGGGGTAGACGTCCAGGAACTGGTGCCAGGTGGAGCAGGCGGCGTCGAGGCGGCCGGCGGTGAGCTGACGCCGCCAGCTTGGCGAGGACCAGGGCGTGCGAGCGGGTTCTCGGTGCGGGGGCGGCGCGCGGCGGGAGGTCTCCAGGGACTTGATGGCTCCGCCGAGATCGCCCGATCGGCCTGCACCAGGGCGTGGTGGTGGTCCCAGGCCGCCGGTGGCGTGGTAGTCGCCGACCGGAGGGCCGGGCCCTCGATGTGGGGGAGCAGGTCGAAGGCCTCGTGGATGTGCCGGCGGGCGGCGGCGCGGCTCTGCCGGTGGCGGCCTCGGCGAGGGGCCGAGCTGGCCGAGGACGGAGGCCCGCACGCGGATCGCGGAGGCGGGGAGGCGGATGCCGGCGGGCCGCCCGGGCCAGGTCGAGCTTCTCCCGCGGGTGGTGGAGTTCGTAGGCCTGGGCGGGCCATCGCCCGGAGGGTCATGGCCTGGGCCGTCAGGTCGCCGCACTGGCGGGGCCAGCTCCAGCCGAAGCGGGTAGAAGTGCAGGGCAGGCCGTTGAGTTCGTCGTCGAAGTGCGATGAACGCGCAGAGGTAGCTTAGCCGCGAGGCCGGCCGCCACACACTCCGTGTGCCGCCACGGGCGAGGACGCGGCGGCGGAGCCATGCGGGACGCGGAGGAGAGGAAGGCGGCGAAGTGCCGGTGCGGGACGTGGGCCGCCACCGCGGAGTCAGGTCGGCGGACGGAGAAGACGGGCAGGAGGAGGGTGAGGACGGGGGGTCCGCGGGGGTGGCTTGTTCGTCTGGGAAACACGGGCCAGGTGGAGCGGCGGGCTAGCGGGGAGGGCGCGGCGCCCGCTCCGGCCGTCCCGGCTTCGGCGGAACAGCGCAGCGGGCCCCGGCGGCCGGCTGGTAGGCGGAGGCACGCTGCCGCCCCGGTCGGGGCTGAGGCGGGCGGTGGCCAGCGTTGGTTGTGAGCAGGGAACGGGGGTTGGCGGGAAGGTGCGCCCGTTCGCGCCGCTGTCGGCGCGGCTTCCCTCGAAGCCGGCCTGGCCGGGCCGACCGGGACGGCCGAGGCGGTATAGGCGTCGGTGAGCGCGGCGCCTAGACCAAGTGGGCGACCGGGCGCGGGGGCGGGGTTGGGTGCCGGTCAAGCACTGGTGGACGAGGCGCGCTGGTAGGCGACGCCCCGTAGGCGGGACTCGGCGCCGATCGGTTGGACCGCGCGGCCAACTGGGCACCGGTCCAGCGGGATTCGAGCAGGAGTTCTCGGGAGACGGACGTTCGGGGACGCGGTGGACTGCCACCCGCCTGCACCTCCTCGACGGGTCGCGGAGCTGCCGCGGCCGTCCGCTGGGAGGGCCGCGGTTGTGCGCGGGCGCGCGGCAGCGGTCACGCGGCACGATGGCCTGGGCGCCGCACGACTCCGCACGCCTACGAAGAGGTTAGGGCATCGGGTGGGCAAGGTGGGCAAAACGGGCGGGAATTGACGGGGCGGAACTCTTGACGCCCCAGTGACCGGGGAAGCCGCACGGGGCGCCCGGCAGGTCGCACCATCGAGGTGACCGGGTGTGCCGAGGTGCGCGCCCCGGATGGGAGGGAACTCCGCGATGAGCAAGGCACCACGGCCCGTGGCCGCCCGGGCGGCCACCGTCCACCTCTTCCCCGGCCAGGGCGACTTCGGCCTCGGGCCGCTGCTCCGGACCCTGCCCGCCGCGCCCTCCCTGCGGCGCGCCCTGGCCGAGGTGTTCGAGGAGGCGGACCGGGCCGTCGCCGAACTCGGTGTCGCGCCGGTCGGCCCCAGGCTCGCGGCGGCCACCCCGCCGAGCGCCCGGGAGCTGGCCTCGGAGATGCCCGGCACGCTCCAACTCGCCCAGTTCGGGCGTCTGCCTGGCCGTGCACCGGGCCCTGGAGGAGGACGGGCTGATCGCCGGCCGGTTCGTCTCCGTCAGCTTCGGGGAGATCCCCGCGCTGACCGCCGTCGGCAGTTGCTCGGTGGCGGACGGTGCCCGACTCGCCTGTCGCCTCGCGGCAGTTGCTCACCTCGCACGGCGGAGGCATGACCCTGCTCGCCTCCGGCCCCTTCGAGACCAGACGCCTGCTCGGCCAGGCCGGCCCGGACGCGGCCCGGACCGTACTGGCCTGCGTCAACCACGCCGGGGAGACGGTGGTCTCGGGCCCGCTCCCCGATCTGGAGGCGGCGGAGCGGCGTGCCGCCGCGATGGGCGTGCCCTACCAGCGGCTGCGGCTGCCGTTCATGAGCACCATCCGGCCTGGCCGAGGAGGCCGCCCGCGTTCGAGTGGTACGCGCGGCAGCTTGCGCTGGGAGCCGCCCCGCCGCCCGGTCTTCTCGGCGTGGCCGGACGCCTCCACGACGCGCGCCACCGACCTGCCCAAGGCGCTGGCCCACTGCCTGGTCAAGGCCTTCTCGCTGCCCACCGTGCTGCCCTCGGGCCTGAACGGCGCCGCGCTCGCGGTGGAGATGGGGGACCGGGCAGCACTGGCGAGCGCGGTGCGCGCGGTCACGACCGGGGGTACGGGCGCTCGCGCCGCTCGCGGAGGGACCCTGGCCCGCGCCCTCCAGCGCTCTGACAGTGCGTCGGATGCCGCGTCGGGTGCTCCGTCGGGCACGGAAGGGGACTGCGGCGGCGGCCACGGCCCGCGGCTTCGCGGAGCCCTGGACGCACGCCGCGCGCCGGCCCGCGCGGCTCACGTCGCCCGCCCCCACCGCCCTCCGTCCAGCTCCGTCGGGAGGAAGCCATGACCACCACGGCCCCCAGCGTGCTCCACGCCCGCCTCGCACCCCTGCTCCCGCCCGAGCAGCGCGGCCCCGCTGGCCCGTCTCCTGGACGGCACCCTGCTGCGCCGCCCGCCCTCCGCCGTCACCGACACCGGCGCCCACCGCCGCCTGGCCCGGCTCGCGGCCCACCTCCCGCCCGCGCCCGAGGTCCCTGGCCGACCCCGAACTCCTCGTCACTGTCAGCGAGTTGACGGCGCTCGCCGACCCCGCGCTCTACCAGACCTTCCTCTCCCACTACATCCTCTGCGTCGGCTCGCTCGCCGCGTTGGGCGGAGCGGAGGCCGACCTCGGCGGTGAGCTGGCCCACGCGCGGACCAAGGGCTCGTTCATGGTCACCGAGATCGGTGAGGCCTCCAGCCACCTGCGCATCCGCACCGAGGCCCGCTACGACGCCGGGCGCCGGGTCTTCCTGCTGCACACCCCGGACGAGGCCGCAGCCAAGTTCTCCTCCGTGGCGGCCCCCGGCCTGCCCCAGCAGGCGGTGGTCTGCGCCCGGATCGTCACCGGGCCGAGGCCAGGACGGCGGGGTGTTCTCCTTCCTGACGGACATCACGGGGGCCGACGGGCGGCCCGCGCCGGGGGGTGAGCATCTCCGGCCCGGTCACGCTGGACGCGCTGCCGCTGCCGTACGGCTTCGTCCGCTTCGACGGCGCCGAGGTGCCCCGTGACCGCTGGCTGGCCGACGGTGCGACGATCGACGGGCGCGGCGTGGTCGACGACCCGATCGGCGGCCAGGACGCCCGCCTGCAACGGACCCTGAGCTGTGGTCAGGTCCTCTGGGCCACCCTGCCCTCCGCGATGGCGGCCCTCGCCCGCCCGCTCCGCCGCGACGGCCTGGCGGTTCAGCTCCGCCCGGCGCCAGCACGGCCGGCTGGCCCCGGGCCGCCCGGTGCTGGAGTACCGCACGCAGCAGCACGCCGTGATCGGAGCGCTCGCCACCGCCCACACCCTGCGCGGCTCGGCCCGGGCCGCGTTGGCGGAGTGGGCGGCCCTGCGGGACTCGACGCCGACCGCCCCCGGGCCGGGTGCCGTGATGACCTTCTCTCCCTGGGCCGCCGTCGACCGGGCCCTCGCCTGCGCAAGGTGCACGCCACCCGGGCGGTCGCCGAGACCGTCGACGAGCTCCGGCACCGCTGCGGCCTCTCGGGGTTCTTCGGCGAGAACCGGCTCTCCGAGTACCTCGGACTGGCCCGGGCCTTCGAGAACGCCGGCGGGGACAACACCCTGACGCTGATGGACGCCGGACGCGCCCTCGCCGAGGGGACCGCGCTCCCCACGGAGTTGGGGGAGGACCTGCCCGCGCCGACCGGGCCCGGCTGGTGGCCCGCCGTGCTCGCCGCCCTGCAGGACGCCTCGCCGCCGAACTCGCCCGGTCCCTGGCCGAGCGACGCGGCGCCTCCCACGAGGGGCTCGACCTCTGGAAACCCCCTGCTGGCCGACGTCCTGCTGCTGGGCGAGGTCCACGCCGCCCGCCTCGCGGCCGACGCGCCGCGTCAGCCGGCGAGGGCGGCGGCGACGTTCCGGGTGCCGCTGAGCTCGCCACCCTCGACGGACTGCGCCGGGCCCACCGCCTGGCCGGTCCGCTGCTGGCCCACGGCGTCCTCGCCCCCGCCACCGTCCGCGCCCTCCCGGCCGCCATGGACACGGTCTGCGACCGGCTTCTGCCGCAGCTCCCCGAGGTCGTCGCGGCCCTCGACCCGGCACCCGGCGGCGCCGCCCTCGACGCCCCGGAGTACGCCGCCGCGGTGATCGAGCGTCATGCCCCCAGCCCCCGTCAGCCGTCTCACCGCCCGGATCGGCAGGACCCGCGAGCCGCGTACCCCGTGAGTCGCGTACCCCGTGCGCCGCGCATCCGTGAGCGGCGCATCCCATGAGCCTTCGCGTCCAGGGAGGTCGCCGTCCCCGCGCGGCGGCCCGGCCCCGCGCACCAGCACCGGAAGGACACCGTGAACCACGCCCCGCACATCGGCATCCTCGGCATGGGCACCCACCTGCCGTCCGCCGTCCGCACCAACCACGACGTCGCCCGCGAGGCCGGAGTCCCGGCCGACTGGATCACCGAACGGACCGGCGTGCTCGAACGCCGCTCCGCCCGCCCCGACCAGGCCGCCTCCGACCTGGCGGCCGCGGCCGTCGAGGCCGCCTGCCGGGCCGCCGGCCTCGACCCCGGGCAGCTGGACCTGTTGCTCCTGGCCACCTCCACTCCCGACGAGCTCGGACCGGCCACCGCCTGCCGGGTCCAGGCCCTGACCGGTGCGGTCAACGCGGTGGCACTGGACGTCAGCGCGGCCTGCTCCGGCTGGCTGTTCGCCGCGAAGGTCGCCCACGCCTGGCTCGCCACCACCCCCGGTGCCCGGTACGCGGCGGTGGTCGGCGTCGAGGCGTACTCCAAGTTCGTGGACCCCGCCCACCGGGGCACCGCCGTGCTGTTCGCCGACGGTGCGGCCGCCGGCATCCTCGGCCCGGTGCCGCACGGCGGCTTCCGGGGCTTCCGGCTCGGCTCGGACGGCCGGGGCGCCCACCACGTGCTGATCCCCGGCGGCGGCAGCCGCATCCCGGCCAGCGCGCGGAGCCTCGCCGAGGGCCGCCACCACATCCACATGGACGGCCGGGCGGTCGGCGGATTCATCGCGGAGATCTTCCCGTTGATCGTCGAACGGGCCCTGGCCGAGCACGACGTGGACCTCAAGGACATCGACGCCGTCATCACCCACCAGCCCAACCCGCTGCTGCTGCGCACCGTCGCCGACCGGATCGGCATCCCCGCCGACCGGCTGCACATCACCGGCGACCTGACCGGAAACATCGGCGCGGCCTCCGCCCCCTACGCCCTCGCCGACGCGGCCGCCCTCGGCCGGCTGGCGGACGGCGCCCGGGTGCTGCTCTGCGTCTTCGGCGCCGGCCTCACCTGGGGCACCGCCCACCTCACCTGGACCGGCGCACCCAGCCACCACACCCACACGGCCACCCGCACCGAAGCCCGCACCGAAGCCCGCACCACGCAGCGAACTCCTCTTCCGCGCAGCACCGTTCAGGTCTGACCGGACCTCAACCCCGGAGGTGTCCCCGTGACCATCCTCGACCGCTTCCGCCTCGACGGCCGCCGCGCCCTGGTGACCGGCGCCTCCCGCGGCATCGGCCGCGCCGTCGCCGTGGCCTTCGCCCAGGCCGGTGCGCAGCTCGCGCTCTCCGCCCGTACCGAGGCCGCCCTCAAGGAGACCGCCGACCTGGTCGCCGCGTACGGCCGCACGCCCGTGCTGGTGCCCGGCGACCTCGCCGACACCGCGCAGGCGGCGTTGGTCGACCAGGCCGCCGAGGCGCTGGGCGGGCTGGACGTGCTGGTCCACAACGCCGGGACGCTGCCCGTCCAGCCGGACGGCAGCCCCGTCATGGCCCCGCTCCAGTACCTGCCGCAACCCGCCTGGGACCAGGTGGTCGCGGTCAACCTGAACGCCACCGCCGCGATCTGCCGCCACGCCCACCCCCACCTGGCCCGTTCGGACGGGGCCAGTCTGGTGCTGATGTCCTCCGTGGCCGGGGTGGTCGGCACCCCGCTGATGGAGGCCTACGCGGCCACCAAGGCCGCCCAGGTGTCGCTCGCCCGCAGCCTCGCGGTCGGCTGGGCCCGCAGCGGCATCCGGGTGAACGCGCTCTGCCCCGGCTGGGTGCGCACCGACATGACCGCGGCCGTGCAGGCCGATCCGGCGCTCTCCGCCTGGCTGTTGGCGCACGTTCCGGCCGGGCGCTGGGCCGACCCGGAGGAGGTGGCCGGCGCCGCGCTCTTCCTCGCCTCACCCGCCGCCTCCTTCCTGAGCGGCCAGGCGGTGGTGCTGGACGGCGGCCTCTCCGTCCCCGACGGCGGCCTGGCCGGCTTCCCCAAGCCGCCCTCCCCGTTCGTCCCCGCTGCCGTATGACCGCCTCCCCGTACGACCGCCGCACCGCGGTGATCGCCGCGGTCGGCACCGCACTGCCACCCCGGGTGGTGACCAACGGTCAGGTCATCGCCCGGGGCGGGTTGGACAGCACCGACGCGTGGATCACCAGCCGGACGGGCATCCACCGCCGGCGACTGGCCGGACCGGGCACCAGCACCGGCGACCTCGCCACGGCCGCCGCCCGTGCCGCCCTCGACGCGGCGGCGGACCGCGCTCCCGTCGGCACGGCCTCGGGCCGCGCCACCCTCGGAGCGGGCCCCGTCCCGAGCACCGCCCCCGGCCCCGACCTGCTGCTGCTCGCCACCACCACCCCCGACCGCCCCTGCCCCGCCACCGCGCCCGAGGTCGCCCACCGGCTCGGCCTCGGCCCCGTTCCCGCCTTCGACCTCGCCGCCGTCTGCTCCGGCTTCCTCTACGCCCTCACCGTCGCCAACGCCCTCGTCAGCAGTGGTGGTTGCCGTACCCCTCTGGTGGTGGCGGCCGAGAAGTACTCGGCGATCGTCGACCCCTTCGACCGCGACACCGCACCCCTCTTCGGCGACGGCGCCGCCGCCGTCCTGCTCCGCCCCGGGACCCCGGACGAGCCCGGCGCCGTGCTGGCGAGCGACTGGGGCAGTGACGGCGGCGGGAGCGGCCTGATCACGGTCGAGGCCGGCGGCACCCGGTTGCCCGCCGCCGACCGACTCCCGCGCGAGCAGCGGCACTTCCGGATGAGCGGCCGTCAGGTCTACGCCCACGCCGTCCGCCGGATGGCCTCCTCGTCCGCGGCCGCACTGACCGCCACGGGGTGGCGGGCCTCCGACGTCCGGGCGTTCATCGGCCACCAGGCCAACCAGCGGATCCTGGACGCCGTCGCCGACCGGGTCGGCATCGCCCCGGCGCACCGCTTCGGCAACATCGGCGAACTCGGCAACACCGCCGGTGCCTCCATCCCGCTGGCCCTCGCCGACGCCCTCGCCCGAGGTCGCTGCGCGCCCGGCGCACCGACCCTGCTCACCGCCTTCGGCGGCGGCCTGACCTGGGCCTCCGTCACCCTGCGCTGGCCGGACGCCCCGGTCCGCGCCGTCGAACCGCCCGACCCTGCCCCGTCCGATCGCCTCGCACCGCCCCGCGCTCCCCAGGAGGTCAGTACACCGTGAACACCGCCGCCAACCCCGTCCGCGCCCACCTGGTCACCCTGCTCACCGAGAAGTTCGACGCGCCCGCCGACGCCGTCGCCGACGCCGCCGCCCTCCAGGACCTCGACCTCGACTCGCTGGCCCGGGTCGAGCTGGTCGTCAGCCTGCAGGAGCACTGGGGCGTCACCCTGGACGACGACGCCGACTCCGCCGCCGACGTCACCGTGGCCGACCTGGTCGGCCGGGTCAGCGCCCTGCTCGCCCAGTCCACCCGCCTGGCCGGGCCCTCGGCGTGAGCACGCTCCGGAAGGGCCCGAGCCCGGCTCCGCGGGTGGCTTCCGCTCCGACTCAGCCCCCGGGCCGGGCCTCGTCCCCGGCCCCGGCCTCGTCCCCGTTCCGGACCCCATCCCCGACCGCGAGCGTGCCTGCGGCTCACGGTCGGGTCCCGGGTTCGGCTCCGGTTTCCGCCACGGTCCGGGCTCCGGGTGCGCGAGTCCGGGCACCACTGGCCGTCACCGGGATCGGGCTGGTCACGCCGTCCGGGGTCGGGGCCGAGCAGACCTGGCGGGGCGTCCTCGAGGGCCGTCCCGCCGCCGCCCCCGACCCGCTGCTGGCGGGGCTGCCCGTCGGCCTCTCCTGTCGGGTAGCCGGCGACTACCTGGCCCTGACGGGCCGTCGGCAGCCCTGGCGGCTGGACCGGGCCACCCACTTCGCCCTGGCCGCCGCCCGGCAGGCCGTCACCGACGCCGGCCTGGACCCGGCCGACTGGGACGGCGCCCGCGTCGCGATCGTCCTCGGCTCCGCCGCCGGGGGCATCGGCAGCTACGAGCAGGCCGCCGACCGCCTGCGCACCCAGGGCCCGGGCGCGGTCTCGCCCCTCACCCTCCCCGCCTTCCTCCCCAACATGGCCGCCGGCGAACTGGCCATCGACCTCGCCGTCACCGGCCCCGTCCTGCACACCGCCACCGCCTGCGCCTCGGGCGCCACCGCCGTCCAGACGGCCGCCCTGCTGCTGCGTTCCGACGCCTGCGACATCGCCGTCGCGGGCGGCGCCGACGCCATGGTCACCCCGGTCTGCGTGAGCGGTTTCGCCCGGATGCGGGCGCTCTCCCACAACCCCGAACCCACCTCTGCCGCACGGCCGTTCGACGCCGACCGGGACGGATTCGTGATCGGCGAGGGCGCCGGCTTCCTGGTGCTGGAACGTCAGACCGACGCCGCCGCGCGGGGAGTCCGACCGAAGGCCCTGCTGGTCGGCGCCGGGAGCGCCGCCGACGCCCACCACGCCACGGCCCCGCACCCCGAGGCGCGCGGCCTCGCCTCGGCCGTCCGGCTGGCCCTGGCGGAGGCCGGGGCCACCCCGGAGGACGTCGACCACCTCAATGCCCACGGCACCGGCACCCCGCTCAACGACGCCACCGAGGCCCGGATGATCGCCGCCCTGTTCGCCCGCCGCCCACCTTCCGTCACCTCCGCCAAGGGCACCATCGGCCACACCATGGGCGCCGCCGGCGCCATCGAGGCGGCCCTCACCGTCCTCACCGTCGCCCACCAACTCGTGCCCCCCACCGCAGGGTTCACCACCCCCGACCCCGACACCGCGCCGATCGACCTGGTCCACACCGCGCCCCGTCCCCAGTCCGTCCGCCTCGCCCTCTCCACCTCGGCCGGCTTCGGCGGCCACAACACCGCCCTGGCCTTCGCCCCGACACCGTGACGATCCGTTGCGCGAACGCTGCGACTGCTCCGCCGGGCGCTTCCGCAGGACGGTGAAGGGGGACACTCCCGAAGGCCGTACTACATCCGATCCGTCCAAGGAGCAGATGGGCCATGGCAGTTCACCTCACCGCAGCGGAACTCCGCCTCCTCCACGGCATCGAGGAGTCCCTGCGCCTCACCGACCCCTCCCTCGACCGCCTCCTGCGCCGCCCGCCGGGCCTGCTGCGGCGCCTCGCCCGCCGGCCGCTCCCGCTCGTCCTCGCCGTCCTGCTGCTCTCCCTGCTCGCCGAGGCCTGCACGGTCCTCGCCGTCCTGCGGACCCCGTGGGCGGCCGTGCCCGCCGTGTGCGCGGGCGTCGCGGTGCTGGCCGCCTTCCGCCGCCTGGCGGGCCTGCGGCTGCGTTGACCACGGCCCCGGCCCGCTGCACGACCGATGCCCCGCCGATCGTCCCGACGGGGCATCAACCACTGCTGTCCGTAGTGGAGTTCAGGATCGGACCACGGTCGCGGTCGAGGTGGTCGCGGTCGCGGTCGGGTGGCGGTGGCGCCAGTACGGGTTGTTCCGGGGCAGGCCCGCGCTGACCCGGCCGTACATGCCGAAGGTCGCGATGAGCAGGCCCATCACGAAGCTGAAGATCACGTTGGGCATCCGGAACGCCAGCAGGTTGGCGGAGCGCTCCAGCAGCGCGAGGTTCACGAAGCCGCTGACGACGAACAGCGTGCCGACCACGATGTTGACGGTGGAGGCGGTGTTGCCGCCGATGACCGCACCGGTGATCAGCACGGCGGCGACCACCAGGGAGACGACGCTGAGCAGCCCGTTGGAGGACAGCCCCGCGACGTCCTCGCCGTCCGTGCTGAAGAACGACAGGCCGTCGGCCAGCCCGAGGCAGCCGAACACCAACAGCACCGCGCCGCACAGTCCGGCGCCGATCCGGTAGACCTGGTTGAGTCGGTGGTCGACCGGCAGTTCGTCCTGGAGTTTCATGGCCCGATCCCTCCTCACGGGGCCCGGAGACGTTCCGGCCCTCCACCGGAGACGGTCCTCCGGGGGGCGGCGGAGAGGCACTCGCAGCGCTCGCGCAGCGTTTGCGGAGTCGGCGGCCGCAGCCCGCCCCGTGTCGGACCATCCGTTCGGGGCACCGGTCCCGAAGGATGGGTACGCCACCCGCGCGCGCCAGTGCCGCGGGCCGCCCCACCGACCACGGAGGTCACCGCGATGGACCGTCGACTGCTCAGGGTGGTCGGAGCCGCGACCGCGGCCTACGGCGTGGCGGTGGCCGCGCGGCCGCTGCTCCTGGCCGCCCCGTCGGGCCTGGCCCCCGGCGGCACGGTGCCCCGGGACGTGGCCACCTGTCTGCGGCCGCTGGCCCTGCGCGACGCGGCCTGCGGCCTGGCCATGGCCCTCGCGCCGGACGACCGCAGCCTGCGGACCGCGACCGCCCTGCGGATCGCCTCCGACCTCTCCGACGCCCTCACCCTGACCACCACCCTCCCGGAACGCCGCCACCGCACCATGGCCCTCACGGTCTCGGTCGGCTGGGCCGCGCTCTCCGTCGTCGGCCTGGCCCGCACCCCGCGCGGCGTCTGAGCGCGCGCCCAGTGGGCACAAAACGCTGCACCAACGCTGCGCTTGGCCCCGTCGCATCGATTCGGCGCACTGTGGCGGTGTGACCGGAACAGTGATCGCCGAGCGGCAGCCGTCCTCCCTCCCCGAGGGCCAGACGGCCCTCGTCGCGGCGGTGGCCCGAGGCGACGAGACCGCCTTCGCCGCGCTCTACCGCTCCCTCGCCGGACCGGTGTACGGACTCGCGCTGCGACTGCTGCGCAGCGCCGCCCACGCGGAGGAGGTCACCCAGGAAGTGCTGCTGGAGGTCTGGCGGACCGCCCCCGCCTACCGCCCCGAACGCGGGACGGTGCTGACCTGGGCCCTGACCATCGCCCACCACCGGGCGGTGGACCGGGTCCGCTCCGTCCGGGCCTCCTCCGACCGCGAGCTCCGCTTCAGCCGCCAGGACCAGCCGCTGCACGGCCCCGAGACCGACCAGGTCGAGCACCTGCTGGACGCGGACCGCGTCCGGTCCGCACTGGCCGAACTGACCGCCCCGCAGCGCGAATCGCTGGTCCTCGCCTACTACGGCGGCTACTCGCAGCGCGAGATCGCCGCCCTGCTCGGGGTGCCGCTGGGCACCGTGAAGACCCGCATGCGGGACGGCCTGCGCCGGCTCCGGCCGATCGTCGGCCCCTGACGGCCCTCGCCGACGCCCGCGCGGCCTTCGACCGTCGTCGGCCGCGTCGGCCTGCGAGCCGTCCTCCTCCCCTCCTCCGGACGTGGAATGGTGGCGTGTCATGAGGGATCGTCAGGCCGGTGCGCCGGAGCATGCGACAGCCGGGCCGCCGGACGGCGCCGAGGCAGGTCTGCCCACCGGCGCGGTGGCGCGGCAGCTCGGGGTCTCCCCGACCACCGTCCGTTCCTGGGAGCGCCGTTACGGACTCGGCCCGGCCGAACGCGCCGCCGGCCACCACCGCCGCTGGAGCCCGGCGGACATCGAGACCCTGGCGGCGATGTGCGCCCTCACCGCCCGGGGCGTCCCGCCCGCCGAGGCGGCCCGGACGGTCCTGGCCGAGCGCACCACCCCGACGGGCCCCGGCACGCCGATGAGCCCCGTCCGCAGCGACCCGCCTCCGCCGGTCGACGACCGCGCCCCGCGCGTGGGCGCGGTCCGGCCGGAGTGCCGAGGGCTGGTCCGGGCCGCCGTACGGCTCGACTCGGCCGAGGTCGCGGCCCTCCTGCGCGAGACCGTGGACGACCTGGGGGTGGTGGAGGCCTGGGGCGACGTGATGATGCCCGCCCTCCGGGCGGCCGGCCGCAAGTGGGCCCGTTCGGGTGAACAGTACGTGGAGGTGGAGCACCTGCTCTCCTGGCACGTCTCCACCGTCCTGCGCGCCGAGGCCGTCCGCCCCGGCGCCTCCCGCCCCGTCCCGCCCGTCCTGCTCGCCGCCATGCCCGACGAACAGCACACCCTCCCCCTGGAGGCGGTCGCCGCAGGCCTGACGGCCCGTCGGATCCCGTTCCGCATCCTCGGCGCCGCCGTCCCGCCCCGCGCCCTCCTGGACGCCCTCGAACGGACCGGCCCGGGCGCCGTCATGCTCTGGTCCCAGCACCCGACCACCGCCGACGCCCACCTCGTCCGCCGCGTCCTCACCACCACCTGGGGCCCCCGTGGCGCCCGCACCCACGCCCGCGTCCTCGCCGCCGGCCCCGGCTGGCACCGCGGCGACCACCCCGAAGGCACCACGAGCCCCCGCTCCCTCCCCGCCGCCCTCGACCTCCTCGAACGCTCCGTCAGCTGACCCGCCTCACCGGCAGGTCGTACCGGGGCGCACGGACGGGTGGTGACACGCCCGATTCCGCCGTTCCCGCACCCCTCCGGTGGGTAGCCTCCGTGACCCGGTCTTCGACCTCGCGGACCACCTGCACAAGATGGGCTACTGCCTGGAGGAGCGGCGGCGCGTGGAGGAGGGGTGGCCCCGCCGGAGTGCGCGGTGGACTGGCGTGCGGGCCTCCGGTTCTACCTGGACCTGGAGGCGGTGAAGTCGGCGGTGCTGGACACCGTGCGGTGGGGCCGCCTCATCGCGGGCTCGCCGGACGGGGGTGAACGCGGGCGGCTGGTCGAGGAGTTGGCGGCCAAGCTCGGCCGGGCCGTGCCGCACTGGTACGGGGCGCGTGCGCAGCCCCCGAGCGCGGCCGAGGTCGAGGCGGCGGTCGGCCGCTGGAGCGGCTGATCAGTGGCCGGGGCCCGAGGCCCCTGATCAGAGGTGTCCGTCAGAGCGGGTCAAGCTCACCCGGCCACAGGGATGATGACGGTATGGCAGTGGAGGGGCCTGCCACCGCCATGCATCCTGGGACGCCGTCCGAACGGCCGACATGCCCACGGAGCGCCCGACGGCGCGGCAGATCCCTCTCTCCCCGTGCTCACAGTGCGGCCCGATGCCGCGCGGTCCGAGCCGGTCCTCCTGACGGTGTACGGGCTATCACGTAGGGTGCCTAGGTTGTCGCTGCCATGGGGGTGGGCGGGTATGGGTGTAGTGCTGCCGGACGAGCTGGCGTGGGTGCTCGATCTGATCGGGGTGAACTGGCCGAACGTCGACGAGGACGACTACCGCGAGATGGCGGACGCGCTGCGCTCCTTCGCGGAGGAGATCGACAGCGGTGTCACCGACGCACACTCCGCGGTCCAGGACATGGTGGGAGCGAACGCGGGCCTCGCGGTCCAGGCGTTCGAAGCGCACTGGGGCAAACTCTCCGGTACGCATCTCCACCAGCTGGCCGAGGGCGGCCGCATCGCGGCCGTCGCCCTGGACGGCACGGCCCTCGTGATCGAGGGTGCGAAGATCGCCGCGATCGCCCAGCTGTGCATCATGGCCGCAGAGGTCATCGCCGCCCAGGCAGCAGCCCCGTTCACCTTCGGCCTGTCGGAAGTTGGCGCACTCGGCGCCACCCAGGTGACCAGGCTGATCGTGAAGCGGCTGCTGAAGGAAGCCGAGCAGCAGATCATCAGCGAGCTGATGGCCATGGCGACCGGCCCGGTCATCGAAGCCATCGGCAGCATGGCCGGCGACCTGGTCATCAACCTGCTCGAGGACGCGGCGGAATCCGGCCCGCACGCCACGGGGAGCGCGGCATGAGCGACGGTTTCAAGTTCGACCCCGACTCGATGGACAACCTCAGTAAGCGGTTCGACCGCTACTCCGACGAACTGGGGGAAACCAGCCGGCGCCACCACAGCCGTGCCCGGTCGGCGTTCGGCCGTACGAGGGGCAAGGGCGGTCTCGCGGCCGCGGCCGAGCAGGGTATCTCCAAGCTGATGGACGCGATGGAGCAGGGCCAGAAGGCGCTGCAGAAGCACCTGAAGGACGTCGGGCGGGGTCTGGAGATGACCAGCCGCAACCACAAGGAGAACGACCGGCGGATCGCCGACTCGCTCACGAAGGGCAAGGGTCATGACGCCGGGCCGAAGGCCCCGGGCGGTTCCGGGTCCGGCGGCGGGTCGAGGCCCGGTGGCAGCGGCCGGCGCAAGGGCGAGCGTCCGCTGGGGCGTGGGGGTCGCAACGGCCAGGCGGTCGACGGCAACAAGGGCTGCAGCACGGCCGGTGACCCGGTGGACGTGGTCACCGGCCAGATGATCACCTCCGAGACCGACCTGGTCCTGCCCGGCCTGCTGCCGGTTGTGCTGCGGCGCGGATACGCGTCGGACTACGTCGGAGGTCGCCTGTTCGGCCAGGGCTGGTCCTCCACGCTGGACCAGCGGATCGAGATCGACGCGGACGGCGTCCACTACGCCGGTGACGACGCCCAGATCCTGCACTATCCGCTACCAGAGGCCTCAGGGCAGCCCGTCCTTCCCTCCGGCGGTGCGCAGTGGCCGCTGGTGTGGGAGCAGGGCAGCGGCGCCTTGACGATCGAAGATCCGGACAGTGGTACGACCCTGACCTTCGCTGTGCCGGCTGCTGAGGGCGGTGGCGGCCGGTACCGGATCGGCGAGATACGGCCCGTCACCTCGGTGCACGACCGTAACGGTCACCTGATCTCGTACATACGCGGGCAGGACGGTCTTCCGCTGGAGGTGCGGCACAGCGGCGGCTACCGGGTGGCGGTGGACACCACGGTCACCGAGGACGGTCCGCGGGTGAGTGGGCTCCGGCTCCTGGACGAGGCGGGCGGTCACCTCCCGGTCGTGGAGTACCTGTACTACCCGCACGGGCAGCTGGCGGGGGTGGTCAACTCGTCCGGTCTCCCGTACAGCTACGAGTACGACGACGACGGCCGGATGACCGCCTGGATCGACCGCAACGGGCAGAGCTACGAGTACGAGTACGACACCGGCGGCCGCGTCGTCGCCGGCAGGGGCCACAACAGTGTCCTGTCCGCCGAGTTCCGCTACGACACCGCGCAGCGGGTGACCGTAGCGGTGGACAGCCTGGGGCACCCGACGGAGTACCACTACGACGATCGCCTTCGGGTGGTTCGTGTGGTGGACCCGTTGGGGAACGCGGCGGTGACGCACTACGACGAGGCCGGGCGGGTCATCGGGCGCGTCGACGAGATCGGGCGGGTCACCCGCCTTGCCCTGGACGAGCACGGGAGTCCGGTACGGATCACCGAGCCGGGCGGATCCGTCATCGACCTTGCCTACACGCCACTGCGGCAGTTGGCGTCGGTGACTCAGGGCGGGGCGGTAGTGGCCTCGTTCTCCTACGACCCGCGCGGCAACCTGGTGGAGAGCACGGACGCCGCCGGGGCGATGACGAGCCGTCAGTACGACGAGCAGGGCCGCCTCGTCCAGATCACGGATGCGCTCGGGCAGGTCCGGAGGTTCGAGAACAACGCGGCCGGGCTGGTCACCGTGACCACCGACCCGATGGGCAACACCACCCGGGCCGGGTACGACGCGTTCGGCCGGGTGGTGGCGTTCACCGACGCACTGGGCGCCACGACCGCTCTGACGTTCACCACGGAAGGGCGCGTCACCGCACGACTGCACCCGGACGGAACACAGGAGAGGTGGGAGTACGACCCGGAAGGCAATCTCACCCGGCACGAGCTCGACGGCGCGATCACCACGTTCGAGACCGGGCCGTTCGGCAAGCTCACGGGCCGCACCCTCGCGGATGGCGAGGTCCACCGGTTCGAGTACGACACCGAACTGCAGCTCATGTCCGTCTCCATGAACGGTGCCAGCTGGAGCTACCGCTACGACCCGGCCGGCCACCTCGTCGGGGAGACCGACTTCAACGGTCGGGCCTTCGGGTACCGTCTGGACGGCGCCGACCAACTGCTGGAGATCACCGACCCGGCAGGGCAGAACACCACCTTCTCCTACGACCTGCAGGGCCGGATCACCCAGCGCCGTCACCACGACGGCACCACGACCACCCTCGCCTACGACGAGCGCGGGCGTCTGACAGCCCTTCAGGACACCTGGGGAAGCATCGAGTACACCCACGATGCCGCCGGCCGGGTCCTCACCGAGACCACCGCGGGGCACACCACCACCTGGGCCTACGACGTGCTCGGCCGTCGCACGAGCCGTACCACCCCCAGCGGCATCGTCTCCACCTGGACCTACAACGCCAACAGCCAGCCGGACTCCCTCCACCAGCCCCTGGGCACCCTGACGTTCGTTCACGACGCCGCGGGCCGCGAGACCACCCGCTACCTCGGTGCTCACGCGGCCCTGACCCAGACCTGGGACACCGCCGACCGGCTCAGCGCCCAAGCCATCTGGGCCACCACCCCGGCAGGCAGCGCCGGCCCCGTCAGCCTGCAGGAACGCACCTATGCCTACCGCCCTGACGGCACCCCGACGACGCTCACCGACCGCACCCGCGGCAGCCGCGCCTTCGAACTGACCCCGGCCGGACGTGTCACCCAGGTACGAGCGGAAACCTGGCGGGAGACGTACGCCTACGACACCCTCGGCAACATCACGCGCGCCGATGACAGCCGGCACCAGGACAGCACCACCGCCGGCGAGCGCACCTACCACGGCTCCCTCCTGCGGGCCGCGGGCCGCAGCACCTACGAGTACGACGAACGGGGTCGACGCACCCGCCGGATCTCGCGCACCCTGTCAGGGCAGCGACGCGAGTGGCGCTACACCTGGAACGCCGAGGACCAGCTGATCCGAGTCGACAGCCCCCGGCGGGGGACCTGGGCCTATGCCTACGACGCCTTGGGCCGGCGGTCCGTCAAGTGGCGCCTGGACGAGCAAGGGCAGGCCGTCGAGGCCGTCCACTTCGTGTGGGACGGAACCCACCTCGTCGAGCAGTACACGGCATTGCCGGACGGCAGCCGACGCAGCATCACCTGGGACTGGGCACCGGGCAGTTGGACGCCGGTGTCCCAGACCGAACGCCACTGGGACCTCCAAGGAGCCGTCCTCGAGGAGCGGTTCTACGCCATCGTCACCGACCTGGCCGACACACCGAGCGAACTGGTCACCAGCGACGGCCACATCGCATGGACCGGTGACAGCGACCTCTGGGGCCGGCGCCACCACCAGGATGACGACAGCGCACCCACGTGCCTGCTGGGCCGCCCCGGGCAGTACCACGACCGGGAGTCGGGCCTTGAGTACAACTACTTCCGCTACTACGACCCCAGCACCGCCTGCTATCTCAGCAGCGACCCGATCGGTCTCGACGGCGGCCCCAACCCGCACGGCTACGTGCCCAACCCGCTCTTCTGGAGCGATCCCCTCGGCCTGGCCGCAAAGCGCCAGCCCGTGGGCTGGGGCGGGTCCCACTACAGCCTCAGGCCGAGCAACTGGACCGACGGCAGCGACAACAACGCCTACGAGCGCAACCACGTCCCGGCCCGCGACGCCTACCTGGGCGTCGGCAGCAGCAAGCTCGGATACGGCGCGGGCCCGGCCATCCGCATGGACTACGACGACCACCGCAAGTTCATCAGCACCGGCTCGGGAGCCGCCTCCATCGCCTGGCGCACCAAGCAGCGGCTCCTCATCGCCCAAGGCAAGTTCGACGTGGCGATGAAGATGGACATCGGCAAGATCCGCAAGATCCACGGCACCAAGTACGACGCCGCGATCAAGGAGATGGTCGACCACCTGCCCCACAACAAGGGCTTCCAGGACTATCTGGCGGCCAACAACTGGAAGATCAGGACGTGCCTCCTAAAATGACCGCCATGGACATCGAACTCGATCCCCCGCACGGCATCACCGGCTTCCCTCTCGGCCTGTCGCTCGAGGAGCTCAAGTCAGCTGCCGCCACGCTGGGCAGGGTCGACGTCACCAACGAAGGCTCGGCATCGGTCTTCAACCCGATGCAGGTCCTCGCTGTGCACCCGCAGTTCGAGATCCTCTTCGACTTCCAGGAGGGCAAGACCCTCCGCGCGGCCGAGATCTGGATCCCGCGCTCCGGCCCCGAGGCGATCACTGTCCGATTCCGCGGCATCGATGTGTTCACCACCCCCGCCCTGCAGCTCCTCCAGCAGCTCGGGGACCTGGGTCTGGCCGTCCGTCAGATCGAACCCAACCACTGGGTGATCCCCAGCCTCTCGCTCGGCTTCACCCGGACCGCCGGCCATGAGGTGCCGCTCGACAGCAACGGCGACCCCCTCTACTTCCAGGCCGTCCTCACGGGAACCGCTGACTACTACGACTTCCTGCTCGGTACCTGAACCTGCGGCAAGGACGTCGGCGGATGAGCCGTACGAAGCCTGGCGAGGATCCGGGCAGCCCCCTCGCACCGACGAGGGGGCTGCCCGGCGGGTTCGTGCCTCATCGCCGGGGAACCCCGACGGTCGCACCTATGTGCACCGCCGTCGAACCGGCAGGATGGTGGTCCTGCCTCTGTCGGCGCTCCACCGATGCCTCCGGCCCGGCGACGTCGCCCCCTGATTCATGCGAACCACAGGGGGAGCAGTCATGCCGGACCGGAGGCCGGGACCCCCGTTGCGGGGCCGCGAAGCAGGTGACGCGGGGTGGGATCAGAAGCCGGTGTCGTAGGTGTAGAGGGCGGTGTGGTCGAGCATGTCGGCCGGGGTGACGTTGTTCCAGGGCTTCATGGTGTCGTTGAGGTCGACGACGTTGGTGGTGCCGGCGGCGGGGAGGTAGGGGGAGGAGGGGTGGCGCTTCTGCCACTCGGACCAGAGCTTGTCGATGAAGCAGTGGTGGAGCCAGAAGACCGGGTCGTTGGGGGACATGCCGGTGCTCATCATGCCGCCGACCCAGACGTGCACGCGGTTGTGGAGGTTGACGCCGCGCCAGCCTTCGAGGTTGTTGCGGAAGCCGGCCGAGGTGCTGTTCCAGGGGGCGGCGTCGTACTCGGCGATGGCGAGGACGCCGTCGGCCTCGGTGCGGGTGGGGAGTTTGGGCGACCGAGGTGGCGAGGGAGCGGCGGAGGTAGTTGCGGCTGTCGGGGCGGACGGTGAGGGTCCAGTTGCCGGTGGAGTAGGCGAACGGGCCGGTGGTGACCTGGCCGTCGCTGCTGCGGCCGTTGCCGCCCATGAAGTCGGCGCCCCAGATGGTGGCGGAGGTGGTGCGGTCGGCGGTCCAGTCCCAGTAGGGGAGGGTGACGCTCGGGTCGATCGCCTGGAGGGCCTGCTCGAACTGGAGCAGGAAGCGGCGGTGCCAGGGCAGGAAGGACGGCGAACGGTGGCCGACCCGCTCGCCGTTGTCGGTGTCGCTGACGATGAACTGGTTGTGGGTGCTGACGAAGGAGTCGTAGCCGCCGTTGCGCTTGAGCGCGAGCACGGCGTTGACGAAGGCGCGCTTCTCCTGGGCCGTCAGGGTCGCCTGGTTCTTGCGGACTGCCATGAGTCCCCCCTTGTACGAGTGGTGGTGATGGTGGTGGCGGAGGTGTGCGGATCAGGCGACGGCGACCGGGACGAGCGTGGCGCCCTGGAGGTCGTTGACGGCGGCGCGGGCGAGCGCGCGGGGCGTCGGGAAGGTCTGGTAGTGGTTGACCACGCTGATCCAGCTGCCGTCGGCGTTGCGCATCATGTGCAGCTCCTCGCCGTCGATGCGCACCTCGTAGCCGGTGCCGCCGCCCTCGCCGCCGGTGGTGCCGTGGTGGTGGCCGGCGGTGTGGGCGACCGGACGGCCCTGGATGCGGCGGCCGTGGAAGACCTCGTCGAAGGTGTCGGACGCGCCCGGGTCGGCGGCGGTCGCGGAGTCGCCGGTCGGGCCGACCAGGCCGAGGCCGAAGGCGCCGGCAGCGGCGGTCAGCGCGACGGCCGAGCCCTGCAGCATCCGACGGCGGGTCAGATCCGAGGTGTGGGTGGTTTCGGACATCAGAAGTACCCCCTTGGGCGCACCTGTGGTGTTGGGGCGCCGTTCATCAAGCAGTGCAGAAACGTTAATGCGAAGGAATCTCAAGATCACCCTCGCTGTTTCGATGCTTTCAAGTCGTGATGACCTAGGGAACTGCCGATCGGCGGGGGTCGGTTGGCGATGGCCGGATCGAGCCAGCCGGGCGCGGACCATCCCTTGGGATGGACCGTAAGATCTTCACTCCCTTCACTGAATGATCATCAGAAGAGAAGGAATCTTCACTCTGTGTAGTGGGCGGGGTGGAGATCTTCCGGCGCCGGGCCTGGGCCTGTGACCTGCGGTGATCTGGCTCACGGTGGAAGGATGGCGCGATAACGGGCACGCACGATCATGTTCCGGTCACGGAACGTGTCATGCCCCGGTCGGCTGACCCGCAATCCGGTCGGCACGGGCGCGCATCGTCTCGGCGCGCTGGTTGCCGAGCGCGGTGAGGAGCTCGGCCGCGCGGAGCCAGGCGGCGCGGGCGGCGGCGGTGTCGCCGAGTTCCTGGTGGGCCTGGGCCAGGTGGTCCAGGACCTCGGCCTGGTTGTAGTGGTTGAGGACCTCCCCGTACAGCCGCAGGGAGACCTCGAAGTGCCGGACGGCCTCCGGGAGTTCACCCAGGCGGTGGAGGGCGTAGCCGATGCTGTCCCAGGTCGCGGCCTCGCTGAAGGTGTTGCCGGTCCGCTGGAGCAGCGGCAGCGCCTCGCGGCAGCTGGCGATGGCCTCGCGGTGCCGGCCGAGGAGGGTCGAGTACCAGCCCACGGCGTTGAGTTCGCGGGCGACGGGGTTGGGGTCGTCCAGGGTCCGGTAGATCGCCAGCGCGGCCCGGGCGTGGTCGAGGGCCTCCGGGAGCCGTTGCTGCCGGCCCCGGACCCAGCCCAGGCTGCGCAGGGCGTCGGCCCGTTCGTGCGGGGTCAGGTGGTCCAGCCGACGCTCCACGTGGCCGACCGCCTCGTCGGCCTCCTCGCCCCGCCCCCGCCTCGGCGAGGGCCCGGCCCAGTGCCGCGGCGGCCTGGCTGATCGCTGCGGGGTCGTCCAGCAGGAGGCCGGCGTCCAGGGCCAGTCGCTGCAGCTCGATCTGGTCGGCCCACTGGCCCAGCGCGGAGAAGTAGGGCACGCAGTCCTGCGCCAGGCCCGTCCGGAAGTGCAGCAGCCGGGGGTCCTCGCCCTGGCGCAACGCGGCCAGGATGGTGCGCTCCTCCTGCCGGAACCAGGCGAGCGCCCCCTCAGGGTCGTCGAAGGGCAGCAGGGCGACGCCGGGAGCGGGCGCGTGGTCCAACTCGTGGATGGTGCGGGTCTCCCAGGCACGGACGGCGGAGCGCGCGTTGTGCCGCAGGTAGTCCAGCAGGCGCAGCTCGGCGGCGTACCGGTCGTCCCCCCTCGCGGTCCAGCAGCTCGGCGGCGTGCGCGCGCGCACCAGGTCGTGCAGTGCGAACTGTCCGGCCGCGCGTCCCGCCCGAGCAGGCTCTTCGCGACCAGGGAGCGGAGCAACTTCCGGGCCCGGGACGGCGGTTCGGCGGCGGCCGAGGCCGCCGCCTCGGTGGAGAACGACGGGCCGGGGAGCACGGCCAGGTGGCGGAAGAACCGGGCGGTCTCGGGCGTCGAGGGCACGGTACGACCAGGAGAAGACGGCCCGGACGTCGGTGTGCGGGTCGTCGGTGGTGAACTCGTCGAGCAGGGTGCGGGTCCGGGCCAGCTCGTCCGCCCACGGTCCGCAGGCGGAGGGCGGGTTCGGCGCTGAGGCGGGCCGCCAGGACGGCCACGGCGAGCGGTAGCCGCCCGCACAGCTCCACCAGTCCGGCGGCGTGGGCGGGTTCGGCCGCCGCCCGGTCCGCGCCGATCCGGGCGGCCAGTGCGGCCAGGCCCTCGGCGGCGCTCCAGGGGCCCAGGTCGAGCAGCACGGCCTCGTCGGTGGCGGCCAAGCCGGTGAGGT
>NZ_BAAAYB010000032.1:0-48660 GCF_039535905.1 Kitasatospora albolonga
CGGGCCAGCAGCTCCGCCAGCTGCTCCCGCTCGGACGAGCTGAGGGCGACGGTGAGTTCGTCGTTGGCCTCGCGGCAGAGCTGGTCGCCGCGGCGCAGCCGCCGGACCCCGGCCGGGGCGAGGGTGATGACGTTCTTGCGCCGGTCCCGGGTGTCGGGTGCCCGCTCGACCAGTCCGTCCTCCTGGAGCTCGCCGACCAGGGCGACCATGTCCTTCGGGTCGATCCCGGTGCTGCGGCTGAGCTCGGCCTGGGAGACGGGCGCCAGTTCGGCGACGGCGGCCAGCACCGCGTACTGCGGCATCCGCAGGCCCGCCAGGGCCAGCGCTTCGCCGACCAGCCGGTGGCCCCGGGCCGACGCCCGGCCGAGCAGCCAGCTCGGGAGGGTCCGGATCGCGTCGGGGGCCTGCGGTGGTTGGTTCACGTGACAAGCCTAGCCCGATGATCGTTGGACCTCCCCATGATCTGGGTATACCGTGGGGTCGCCGACGAATCCGTTGGGTACACCAACGAACAGCACCCGGGAGGTCCTGATGCGACGGGTCCGCTTCCACGCGTACGGGGCCCCGGAGGTGCTCAGGGTCGAGCGCGGCGAGGTGCCCGAGCCCGGCCCCGGCGAGCTGCTGGTGCGCACCGAGGTGATCGGCGTCAGCCTCCCCGGCGTCCGCAAGGTGCGCGGCGCCGGCGCGGCGGACCGCTGCCGGAGGGCGCCGGGGTGATCGGCGGCGAGGTGGCCGGCCGGGTGGTCGCGGGCGGCCCCGGGGTCGAGGGCTTCGCGATCGGCGAGCGGGTGGTCTCGCTCGCCTTCGGCGAGGCGTACGCCGAACTGGCCGTCGTCCCGGTCGCCATGACGGAGCGGATCCCGCCGAAGCTGGAGACCGAGCAGGCGCTGGCGCTGCGCCGCAACGGCCAGGTGGCGCTGGCCGTGCTGGCCACCGCCGCACCGCTGCCCGAGGAGTCGGTCCTGGTGACCGCCGCGGCCGGCGGCGTCGGGCACCTGCTGGTGCAGCTGGCCAAGCTGCGCGGGGTGCGCCGGGTGGTGGCCGCGGTGAGCTCGGAGGCCAAGGCCGACTTCGTCCGCGGCCTGGGCGCCGACGAGGTGGTGTCGTACGCCGACGAGAAGTGGGGCGATCCGGCCGACGTGGTGCTGGACGGGGTCGGCGGCGAGCTGCTCCCCCGGGCGCTGGACGCGGTGGTGCCCGGCGGCCGGATGGTCTACTTCTCCTCCGGCGGCGGCTCCCTGCCCGCCTACGACCTGCTGGCCGGCGGCAAGACCGTCACCGGCCTCTCGATGTCCCGCTTCGTGCGCACCCGGCCGGAGCTGTACCGCGAGCACGGCGAGCAGCTCTGGGAGCTGGCGCTGGCCGGCCGGCTGCGGGCCGCCGTGCACGCGCGCCTGCCGCTGGCCCAGGCGGCCCGGGCGCACGCGCTGATCGAGGCCCGGGCCAACCTGGGCAAGGTCGTGCTCGCCCCCTGACGGTCCGTCGGGTCAGCCCTCGTCCGTCGGGTCAGCCTTCGTGCGGGGGCTCCGCGTTCTCGTCCATCCAGACGTACTCCCACTGGTGGCCGTCCAGGTCATGGAAGCTGCGGCTGTACATGAAGCCGAGGTCCATCGGGTCGTTGGCCGGACCGGCCCCGGCCGCGATGGCCTTGGTCACCACCTCGTCCACCTGCTCCCGGCTCTCCGCGCTGAGGGCGAGGATCACCTCGGTGGTGGTGTTCGTGTCCGCCAGTTGCTTCTTCGTGAACTCCTTGAACTTCGTCTCGGTCAGCAGCATCACGAAGATGCTGTCGCTGATGACCAGACAGGCGGCCGTCTCGTCGGTGAACTGCGGGTTGTGCGAGTACCCCATCGCCTTGAAGAAGGCGAGCGAGCGGTCGAGGTCACGCACGGGGAGATTGACGAAGATCATCGTAGGCATGGTGCTGCCCGTTTCTGTCGCGGCTCGGTGGGACAGAACCGAGCTTGGCACCACCGTGCGCGCGCCACACCTCGAACGGGGCGGTCGGCCGGGCGCGTTGGTGCCCGGCCCGCCCTCGTGTAGAGATGGACGGAGCCGTTCGGGACGAGGAGAGGGTGTCGCGTCATGCCGCTGCTGGAGCCGGACCCGCGGGCGCTGAGGCCCGCCGCACCGACCACCCCGGCGGGTGACCGGGTGGCCGACGCGCGGGCGGAGGGCACCCCGGCCGGACTCCGGGAGGACCTGGTCGCGCTGCTCGGGCCCGGCAAGGTGCTGAGCAAGGTCTCCGACCTGGTCCGGTACGCCTCGGACGCCAGCCCGTACCGCTTCGTGCCGCAGGTGGTGGTGATCGCCGAGACGGTCGCGGACGTCTCGGCCGTCTTCGCCTACGCCCACCGGAAGGGCCGTCAGGTGGTGCTCCGGGCGGGCGGCACCAGCCTCAACGGGCAGGCACAGGGCGAGGACGTGCTGGTGGACGTGCGCCGGCACTGGGCCGGGATCACCGTCGAGGGCGAACGGGCCCGGATCCGTCCCGGCACCACGGTGGCCCGCGCCAACGCCGCGCTGGCCCGGCACGGCCGGGTGCTCGGCCCCGACCCGGCCAGTGCCATCGCCGCCACCATCGGCGGCGTGGTGGCCAACAACGCCTCCGGCATGACCGCCGGCACCACCCGCAACTCCTACCGCACCCTGGCGTCGCTCACCGTCGTGCTGCCGTCCGGCACCGTGGTCGACACCGCCGACCCGGAGGCCGACAGGCGGCTGGCGGAGCGCGAACCGGCGCTCTGCGCGGGCCTGTTGGCCCTCAAGGCGGAGATCGAGGCCGACCCGGCGCTGGTGGCGCGGATCCGCGCCAAGTACGAGATCAAGAACACCAACGGCTACCGGCTGGACGCCTTCCTCGACGGCGACACCCCGGTGCGGATCCTGCGCGGCCTGATGGTCGGCTCCGAGGGCACCTTCGGCTTCGTCGCCGAGACGGTCTTCGACACCCTGCCGCTGCACCGCCTCGCCTCCGCCGCGCTGCTCTTCTTCCCCTCGCTGCGGGACGCCGCGGCGGCCGTCCCGCTGTTCGCCGAGGCCGGCGCGCTGGCGGTCGAGCTGATGGACGGCAACACGCTGCGCGCCTCCACTGCCGTGCCAGGGGTCCCCGCCGACTGGGCAGGCCTGCCGAAGGAGACCGCCGCCCTGCTGGTGGAGTTCCGCGCCCCCGACGAGGCCTCGCTGGCCACCGCCGAGGCCCGGGCCGCCGAGCTGCTCGGCAAGCTCCAACTGGCCACCCCCGCCGCCTCGGTGACCAACACGTTCACCCGGGACGCCGCCACCGTGGCCGGGTACTGGAAGGCACGCAAGGCCTTCGTCACCGCGATCGGCTCGGCCCGGCCGCCCGGCACCACCCTGCTCACCGAGGACTTCGCGGTGCCGCCGTCCCGGCTGGCCGAGGCCTGCGAGGCCCTGCTGGAGCTCCAGGCCGAGCACGGCTTCGACGCCGCCGTGGCCGGCCACGCGGCCCACGGCAACCTGCACTTCCTGCTCTCCTTCGACCCGGCCGACCAGGGCGACCTGGACCGCTACGCCGCCTTCATGGCCGCGTTCTGCGAGCTCACCGTGGAGCGCTTCGACGGCTCACTGAAGGCCGAGCACGCCACCGGGCGCAACATCGCGCCGTTCCTGGAGCTCGAATGGGGGCCGCAGGCCACCGAGTTGATGTGGCGCACCAAGCAACTCCTCGACCCGCAGGGCATCCTGGCGCCCAGGGTGGTGCTGGACCGCGACCCGCTGGGCCACCTGCGCGGCCTCAAGACCATCCCCCGGATCGAGCCGGTGGCCGACCCCTGCATCGAGTGCGGCTTCTGCGAGCCCACCTGCCCGAGCGCCGACCTCACCACCACACCCCGCCAACGGATCGTTCTGCGCAGGGAGTTGATGCGCCAACCGGACTCCTCCCCGGTCGCCGTGGAGCTGCTCGACGCCTACGGCTACGACGCCGTGGACACCTGCGCCGGCGACTCCACCTGCAAGCTGGCCTGCCCCGTCGGCATCGACACCGGCGCCATGATGAAGGACTTCCGGCACCGGCGCCACACCCCGCGCGAGGAGCGCACCGCCGCCCTGCTGGCCGCCCGCTACAAGCAGGTCGAGGCCTCCGCCCGGCTCGCGGTCGGCGCCGCGGAACGGATCTCCGACCGGCTGCTGGCCACCGTCACCGAGGCCGCCCGCAAGGCCGTCCGGCCCGATCTGGTGCCCGAGTGGCTGCCCGAGATCCCCGGCGCCGCCACCCGCCGGATGCCGCCGACCTCCCGGGTCGGCGCCGCAGCCGTCTACTACCCTGCCTGCGTCAACCGCATCTTCGGCGAGCCGGCCGGCCACAAGGGCCCCACCCTGCCCGAGGCCATGGTCGCCGTCTCCGAGCGGGCCGGGCGTCCGGTCTGGATCCCGGACGACGTGGCCGGCACCTGCTGCGCCACCATCTGGCACTCCAAGGGCTACGAGGAGGGCAACGTCCTGATGGCCAACCGGATCGTCGAGGCCGCCTGGGGCTGGACCGGCGGCGGCAAGCGGCCGCTGATCGTGGACGCCTCCTCCTGCACCCTCGGCATCGCCCACGAGGTGGTCCCCTACCTCACCGACCTCAACCGCGAACTCCACGCCGAACTCACGGTGGTGGACTCGATCGTGTGGGCCGCCGAGCTGCTCCCCTCGCTGACCGTGCTGCGCACCGTGGACTCCGCCGTGCTCCACCCCACCTGCTCGATGCGGCACCTCGGCGACGAGGCCGAGCTCCGGGCGGTGGCCGAGGCCTGCGCGGACGAGGTGGTCGTCCCCGACGACGCCGGCTGCTGCGCCTTCGCGGGCGACCGGGGCATGCTGCACCGCGAACTGACCGAGTCCGCCACCGCCCGCGAGGCCGCCGAGGTGACGGCCCGCCAGTTCTCCACCCACGTCTCGGCCAACCGGATGTGCGAGGTCGGCATGGAGCACGCCACCGGCCGGCCCTACCACTCCGTCCTGCTCGACCTGGAGCGCGCCACCCGGCCATGAGACCGGCCGGCGACCGGGGAGTGCGCCGCAGGGGCGCGAGGCTCTGCTGATCTGCGGCTCCGCCGTGTGGGCGCGAGTACGGAAGGCGGACCAGCGCTGGATCGGGGCATCCGAGCCGGTTGCCCGTGTTGCCGTTCCCTCGCGCGCCCCGCGGCGGAGCCGCAGATCAGCAGAGCCCCGCGCCCCCGGGCGCACCACCGCGCGCCCCATTGCCGATCGGTTCGAGTCAGTGGGCGGCGAGCGGCAAGCCGGCTGGTGGCGGCGGTGAGTACGGCCAGCAGGGCGGCGGCCCAGGCGGTCAGGGCCAGCAGGGTTGCGGTGGCCGGGGCGGGCGGGGCGGCGCTCAGGAGACGGACGGTGCTGTTCACCGGGCTCGCGGTACGGCTGACCAGGGCGGTGAGGCTGAGCACCGCTGCGGTCGCGAAGGCGTGGCCGGGGCGGCGGATCACCGGGCGGGCGCAGAGGCCGCCGAGGGCGGTGCCGGTCAGGACGGCGGTGGTGTGGGCGAGCAGACCGTCCGTCAGCTCCGTCGCGGTGTGCAGCGTCCCGCTCGCCGCCATCGGCCAGACCAGTGCGACGGCGGCCAGGGCCAGGCCACCGAGCACGGCGGCGGCGGTACGGCCGAGCAGGGCGCGGGTGCGGCCGCCCGCGTTGACGGCGGTGACGGCGGCCTGGAGCGGATCCTCGGTGTTGTGCAGCGCCAGCGCCAGCCAGACCGTGACGGGCAGCAGCGCACCGGCCGAGGCCCCGTACCCCTGGAGGACCGGCCCGGGCACGGCGTGCAGCACCGCCAGCAGGCCGAGGTAGAGCACCAGTTGGGGCAGGTAGCGCTGCGAGCGGAGGAAGTCGGCGAGCGCGTAGCGGGCGACGGCGGTCATGCGGGCCGCCCTCCGCTCCGGCTGACCTCGTGGATCGAGTGCCCGCGCCGCAGCAGCTCGGCGAGCACCGCGTCCGCGTGCTCGGGGTCGACCTCCAGGCGGTCGCCGTCGTGGGCCCGCACACCGGCCAGTGAGCCCAGCCGCTCCTCGGCCGGCCGCGCGAGCCGCACCGCCACCACGGCCGGCGTCTCCTCCCCCGCCAGCCGCCCGCCCCGCAGGTGGTGCACGGCGTCGGCGGTGGCGGCCACCGTCCCCTGCTGGTGCTCCGTCAGCAGCACCACCGCCCCGGCCTCCCGCCGCTCGGCCAGGCACTCCCCCAGTGCCCGGTGCGCCTCGCTGTCCAGCCCCGACCACGGCTCGTCCAGCACCAGCAACTCCGGCTCCGCCAGCAGCGCCTGGGCCAGCGCCACCTTCTGCGCGTTCCCCTTCGACAGGGTGGCCACCGGCGCCTCCGGGTCCCCGGCGAGCGCGAACCGCTCCAGCAGCTCGTCGCCGCGCCGGGCCGCGGCGGCGGTCCCGAGCCCCTGGATCCGCCCCATGTGCCGCAGGTACGAACGCGCCGACAGCCGCAGCCCGGCCGGCAGCCGCTCCGGCACGTACCCCACCCTTCCGGGCCGCCCGCGCACCACCCCGCCGTCCGCCCGCACCAACCCCGCCGCCACCCTCAGCAGCGTCGACTTCCCCGACCCGTTCCCACCGACCACCGCCGTCACCACCCCGCCCGGCAGCTCCAGCGTCACCCCGTCCAGCACGAACCCGCCCCGGCGCCCGTACCGCACCCGCACCGACTCCAGCCGCACCCGTTCCTCCACCCACGATCACCCGACCGCCCCTCAACGCCCGGCCCGCCCCGGTGGTTCCGGCCCCCGCGTCGTCGGCACGGCCGGCCGCGCGGCACGCGGCCCACGTGACGACGGCGAACTGGAGCGGATCCAAGCCCTCCTCCTGCGTGAACGCCCCGTCCACTACGCCCTGTTGGAGCACCCGGAACCACGCGTGCGGAGCGGAGCGGCCGAGCTGGTCTCCGTGATCGACTCGGGAGCGCAGCGGCGTACCGACGCCTTGGAGCGGATGTGGCGCTCCGAGACCGACGCGCACGTCCGTGGCGTGGTGGCGCGCGAGCTGAACGTGTCCCTCATCCACCCCGACCGCGGGTTCCGCGCGGACGTGCCGTTGTGCGGCCCGGCGACACCCGCGTCCCGGGGTCTGTCCGCAGACTGGAATCCTGCGTGCGGCGGACGCCGACGACGACAGAGTGGGCGGCATGATGCTGCAAGCGGAGACCGAGGACCTGGCCGCCTACCTGGTGGCGGACGACGTGATCGACCATCAGCGCCCGGAGCTGGCCGCGCTGGCCGCCGGGTTGGACGGGCCCGAGGCGGCGTTCCGCTTCGTCCGTGACGAGGTGTCGCACTCCGCCGACGCGGGGGTGTGGAGCGGGGCGTTCCGGGCGTCGGAGGTGCTGGCGGCGGGGAACGCGGTCTGCCACGGCAAGGCCCACCTGCTGGCCGCGCTGCTGCGGGCCCAGGGCGTGCCGACGGGCCTGTGCTACCAGCGGCTGGAGGACGACGAGGGCGGGTTCGTGCTGCACGCGCTCAACGCCGTGCACCTCAACGGCCGTTGGTCGCGGCTGGACGCGCGGGGCAATCGGGAGGGGGTGGACGCGCAGTACGACCTCGAGCGGGAGCGCCTGGCGTGGCCGGTCCGGCCGGAGCTGGGTGAGCGGGACTACGCGATGATCTTCGCCGCGCCGCCGGCCCCACTGGTCGAGGACCTCGCCCGCGCCGTGCCGGGCCGCGCCGGCTTCGGATACCTGCCGGGCGAACTTCCCGCCACCGTCGACTCCGCCCCGTCGGGAACGCCACCGGTGCCACCGCCGTTGGTCGCTGTGTGACGGCGATGCGGATCAGGGCGGCGCGGGCCGACGAAGCGGGGCTCCTCAGCGGGTTGGCCCTTCGCTCGAAGGCGTACTGGGGCTACGACGCCGCATTCATGGCGGCCTGCCGGGACGAACTCACCCTCGCTCCGGCCGAGATCGCCCCCCGACGGGCGACCGTGGCCGTCGACGACCGCGACCGGGTGCTGGGCTTCGCGACGCTCGAAGGGGAACCGCTCACCGGCGACCTGGGCATGCTGTTCGTCGCCCCGGAGGCGATCGGCCAGGGCATCGGCCGGCTGCTCCTCGACCATCTGGTGACCACTGCCCGGGAGTTGGGCTTCACCGGCCTCACCATCGACGCGGACCCGAACGCCGAGCCCTTCTACCGCGCGATGGGCGCCGTCCGCACCGGCACCGTCCCGTCCGAGTCGATCCCCGGCCGGGTGCTCCCGCAGCTGCTCCTCTCCGTCGGCCCCTGAGCGCCTGCCCGACGGGACTGTGCGAAGACCCGCCGCGCCCCGCCGACCGCTAGGTTCGCCGTATGACCGACGACGACTTCCTCGCGCCCACCCGCACCTTCTACGACGCGATCGCCGAGGACTACGCCGAGCACTTCCGGGACGTGCTCGGCGGGCAACCACTGGACCGGGCCCTGCTCGCGGCGTTCGCCGAGGGCGTCGGCGGCGGGGAGGTGGCTGATCTGGGGTGTGGGCCCGGGGAGGTGACGGGGTATCTGGCGGGCCTCGGGGTGGACGTCTTCGGGGTCGACCTGTCGCCGCGGATGGTCGCGCTGGCGCGGCGGACGCAGCCGGGGGTGCGCTTCGAGGAGGGCACCCTGACGGCCGTCGACCGGGCGGACGGGAGTCTCGCCGGAGTGCTGGCGTGGTACTCCCTGATCCACCTGTCGGACGAGCGGCTGCCGGACGCACTGGCCGAGTTCAGGAGGCTGCTGACACCTGGCGGCCTGCTGCTGCTCGGCTTCCAGACCGGCGACGAGCCGCTGCACGTGGCCGAGCCGTTCGGGCATCCGGTCGCGCTGGACTTCCGCCGCCGGCGGCCGGAGCAGTTCACCGGGCTGCTGCAGGCGGCCGGGTTCACCGTGCGGGCGGAGGTACGACGCGCGCAGGACGTGGAGCGCGGGGAGACGGCCCCGCAGGCGTTCCTGCTGGCGCGGCGCTCCGGGGAGGAAAACCCTTCGCTCGCGTGATCACCGGCGGGTACGGTGTGCGGTCGACCCTCACCCACCCCGAAGGGGACACCCGCATGATCGAAGGCCGTCTCGTCGCCCTCCGCGCCCTGCGCGAGGAGGACGCGGAGCACCACCTGCGCTGGCGCAACGACCCGGAGGTGGTGCACTGGGCCTGCGCCGGGGACCCGACCTTCGGGCCGGCCACCCGGGAGGCGGTCGGGCTCGGCTTCGAGAGGATGCTGCGGCTGATCCCGAACGAGTCCGCGGTCCTCACCGTCGAGACGCTGACGGACCGCCAGGTGATCGGCATGGTCGACTACCGCGACCTCGACCCCTGGGCCGGCTCCGTGACCGTCGGCATCACCATCGGCGAGCGCGATTTCTGGGGAACGGGCCACGGCTCCGACGCGCTCGGCCTCCTGGTGGACCACCTGTTCGGCCAGTTCCCGCTGGTCCGCGTCCAGTTGGACACCTGGAGCGGGAACGAGCGGGCGGTGCGGGCCTTCTCCAAGCTGGGCTTCCAGGAGGAGGGCCGCCGCCGCTCCGCCGTGATGGTCGGCGGGGTCCGCCACGACGAGGTGCTGTTCGGCATGCTCCGCGAGGAGTGGCGGCCCCGGGGCTGACCCGCGGTCAGGCCCCGACCCTGCCGTCGACGGACTCGCGGAGGAAGTCGGCGTGCCCGTTGTGCCGCGCGTACTCCACCAGGACGTGCACCATCACCATCCGCAGCGACACGTCCTCCTCCCACCGGGGCTGACGCCCCACCAGGTCGAGCGAGGCGGCCTCCCGTTCGATCCGGCGGGAGGTCTCCACCTCGGCCTCCCAGGCCGCGAAGGCCTCGGCCCGGGTGGAGCGGGAGGCGTCGTAGGCGGCCTGGAAGTCGATCTCCTCCGACCAGACCAGTGGCACCTCGTTGTCCTCGAAAACCCGCCGGAACCAAGCCCGTTCGACCTCAGCCATGTGCCGCACCAGGGCGAGCAGCGACAGGGTCGAGGGCGGCGAGGACTTGCTCCGGAGCTCCTCGTCCGTGAGCCCCGCGCACTTCATGGCCAGGGTCGCCCGCTGGTACTCCAGGAATCCCCGCAGCGTCCCGCGCTCGTCGCCCAGCAGCGGCGGTCCGACCCGCTCGTCGGCTTCACCCATCACGCACGCACCTCTCCGCCCCTGAACCACACCTGAACCACCCCTGACGGACGGTCAACGCGGCCACGCTACCGCCCGCCGGGCCGGTCAGTGGTGCTGGATCAGCTGGATCAGGTTGCCGCAGGTGTCGTCGAGGACGGCGGTGGAGACCGGGCCCATCGGGGTCGGGGGCTGGGTGAAGCGGACTCCGAGGTCGAGCAGGCGCCGGTGCTCGGCCGCCAGGTCGGCCACCAGGAAGGAGGCGGCGGGGATGCCGTCCTCGACCAGGGCCTGCTTGTAGGGCTTGACGGCGCGGTGGCCGGAGGGTTCGAGGAGGAGTTCGGGGCCGTCGGGGTCCTCGGCGGAGACGACGGTGAGCCAGCGGTCCTCGCCGAGGGGGACGTCGGCCTTGGTGCGGAAGCCGAGGACCTCCGTGTAGAAGGTCTGGGCGGCGGCCTGGTCGTCCACGAAGACGCTGGTCAGATGGATCCTCATGGGCCCGATCCTGCCATCCGGGGGTGTCAGCCCGGGTGGAACGCCACGCGGACCCTGTCGTCGACCGGGACGACCAGCACGTTGCCGTCGCGCCAGGTCCAGTCCTGCGAGACGAGGAACAGCCGGTGGTCGGAGTCGGTCAGCAACCGCAGGCCCCGGTAGCGGTACTTGAAGCGCTGCTCGGCACCGGCGCCGGGCAGTTGGCGCTCCTCCACGCCCGGCCACTGGAGGTAGAGCCGCTCGGTGGTGTCGAGGACCACCGCCGGGCGCAGCGCGAGGTTGCCCGCCATCCGCTGCGCCTCCCGGCGTCCCTTCTCCTGGGCGAAGGCACCCACGGCCCAGAAGGAGCAGAGGGCGATCAGCGCCGCGAGGACGGCCAGGGCCGCCTTCTCCCGGGCGACCGGGTAGGGCGCACCGGTGCTGCGCACCGACAGCACCCGAGCGTAGAGGACCAGTACCAGGCCGCCCCCGATCAGCAGCGGGGTGCCCAGCGCGCCCGCGTCGATCCCCCCGAACCCGGCGGACAGCCCGAGCAGCAGGCAGAGGACGGCCACCACCGTCAGGCCGCGGCACCCGCGGCGGACGCGCCGGGCCCAGACCGAGGCGCCCGCACCGGGGTCGGCATCGGCGGCGGCGGCGACCAGGTAGTGGACGAGCACGCCCGCGAGGGCGGCGCAGAGCAGCACCCCGGCCGGGAGGTAGAGCGCGGCGGAGCTGCGCAGCAGGAAGTCCTGGACGGAGAAGCCCAGGGTCGCGGCGTCCACCCCGAAGTGGGCGTAGAGCGCATCGGTGTAGGCGTACCCGAAGTAGAGCAGCAGGGCGGTGACGAAGGTGGTCGGCGCGATCCAGCCGGCGAGCCGGCTGATCCAGCTGCTCCACAGCCGCGGGCCGTCGTCCGCCGCTCCGGCCGCCTCCCCGGCAGAGGTCCGCTCCCCGGCACCGGCCCGTTCGCCGTCCCCCGCACCGGGCCGTTCGCCGTCCCCGGCACCGGGCCGTTCCTCCTCCGCCGCGGGTCCGTTCAGGAGGTGCTCGCAGAAGGCGTGAGCCTGCCGGAGGAGGTGACCGCCCCGCCGGACTCGGCGCTCTTCGGCCCGGGCTGCGAGGGGGCCCGCTGTTCGAAGGACGGGCTGGTCACCGCCCCCTTGACCGGGACCGGTGAGCCCTCCACGGTGACGGTGCCGCAGGTGGTGAGGGGGAAGCCGCCGGGGCTCGGGCCCTGGAACGCGAAGGCGACGGCGATGTCGCCCCGGGCCGCGATCGTCCGGGGCTCCGCGGCGTCGTCGACCGGGACCGCCGCCCTGCCGTGGCAGTCGCCCACCTGGCTGACGACCACGGTGAGGGCCTGGTCCGTCCTGTTCTCCACCGACACCCGGGCGTTGGGCCAGATCCCGTCGATCCGGGACGACACCATGCCGGCCCGGTCGAACCCGCCCTGCTTGCCTCCGGGGGAGGTGCGCTCCTGCGGCGAGCTCCTCCCGGAGCCCTCGACTGCGGGGGCGGAGTCCGGCTCACCGGGCAGGGCCTCCGAAGTCCCTTGCGGTAGGCCCGAGTTCGCCTGCACCCCGGGCGGTGCGGTCGTGGTCGCCGTTGCGCCCGAGCCACCGCCCGAACCGCCGCCTGAACCACCGCCGGAGCATCCGGTGACCATCGCCAGCCCGCAGAGCAGCAGCCCGACGCCCTTCCAGCCCGTTGCCGTCACGCGGCATCACGATACCCGTGCGTACACGGCCGGGCCGCCGACCCGCCGACGTCGCGCACGGAGTCACCTCGGCGAACCTCCACCCGACGGGTGGACCCTCACCCGACGGCGGGTCAGCCGGGCAGCCCCGGCCAGTCCGCCGGGGAGACCTCCGGGTCGTTGCCGCGCACCCAGACGGCGGAGACTCCGAAGATCCGCCGGATCACCGCGAAGCCGCCCTCCCAGCCGCCGGGGAGGCGCAGGCGGCCGGTGCGCACCGCCTCGCCGACCCCTTCCGCCCCGGCCATCCGCAGTTCGCCGGTCCAGCTGGGCAGGCCGAGCTGCGGGAGGTTGCCGGTGAGTTCGGCCCGGACCGGGATCTCCCGGCCCTCGGCCAGCACGACGGCGGGGCCCCGGTACTCGGGCGACGGACGCTCGGCCTGGGGATGCGCGGGGGCGGTCATGATCCGACTCTGTGCACGTCGCCGGCGCCGTGCAACTCCGGATCGCCCACCCGTGTGGCCGACGGCCCGCTGACCGAACGTCAGATTCAGGACACAGTCCGTCACTTGTCTGCCATGTCATGTCACGGCCATGTGAAATCCGTTTCCCCGCCACCGGCCGCCGGGCAGGGATGCCGACCGCACCACCGATCTCACCCGTCCGTGCGGCGTCCCCTGTACGCCGCCACCGCGTGAAGGAGAATCCGTGGCACATCCGACCGGGCGATGGAGGTCAGCGCTGACCGCGCTGATAGCCGCCGTCGCCATCCCGGCCGCCGCACTGGCCGCTCCCGCCCAGGCCGCCCCGACCGGCAGCGCACCCGACGCCGTCGCGGCCAAGGTCGAGCCCAAGGTGCTGGAGCAACTCGCCGACGAGGACAAGGCGGTGTACTGGGTCGAGCTCAACTCCCAGGCCAGCACGGTGGAGGCGCAGCGCGCCACCACCAAGGCCGCCAAGACCCAGGCGCTCTACCGCTCCAAGACCGAGCACGCCGACACCAGCCAGAAGCACCTGCGCGGCCTGCTGGACAACGCCCAGGCCGAGTACCGCTCGTACTGGATCGTCAACACCATCCGGGTCACCGGCGACCGCAAGCTGCTGGAGCTGATCGCCGGTCAGCCGGAGGTGGCCAAGGTCCGGGCGGCCGTGACCGTGAAGCTGGACGAGGCGCTGCCCGGCACGGCCGAACCCAAGGCCGCCGACGCGGTCGAGTGGAACGTGGACCGGATCGGGGCACCTCGGGTCTGGGACGAGCTGGGCGACCGGGGCGAGGGCGTCGTGGTGGCCAACATCGACTCGGGGGTGGACTACACCCACCCGGCGGTGAACGGCGCCTACCGCGGACGGACCGCGAGCGGCGGCTACGACCACAACTACAACTGGTACGACCCGGCGGGGATCTGCTCCACCGCCGCGCCCTGCGACAACAACGACCACGGCACCCACACCATGGGCACCATGGTCGGCTCCAACGGCGCGGACCGGGTCGGCGTCGCGCCCGGCGCCAGGTGGGTGGCGGCCAAGGGCTGCGAGTCCAACTCCTGCTCGGACGCCTCGCTGCTGGCGGCCGGCCAGTGGGTGATCGCCCCGACCGACCTGGCCGGGCAGAACCCCCGCCCGGACCTGGCACCCGACGTGGTGAACAACTCCTGGGGCGGCACCCTCTACGACACCTGGTACCGGCAGACCGTGCAGGCCTGGATCGACGCGGGCATCTTCCCCGCCTTCTCCAACGGCAACAGCGGGCCGGGCTGCAACTCCAACGGCTACCCGGGCGGTTACACCACCGGCTACTCCTCCGGCTCCTTCAACAGCGCCGGCGCCATCTCCAGCTTCTCCTCCCGCGGCCCGGGCGAGAACGGCCAGCTGAAGCCGGACCTGGCGGCCCCCGGTGAGAACGTCCGCTCCAGCGTGCCCGGCGGCGGCTACGCCTCCTTCAGCGGCACCTCGATGGCCTCGCCGCACACCGCCGCCACGGTGGCCCTGATCTGGTCCCGCTCCCCCGCCCTGCGCGGCAACGTGGCCGAGACCGAGGCGCTGCTCAACCGCACCGCCGTCGACACCGACGCCACCGCCTGCGGCGGCACCGCGGCCCGCAACAACGTCTTCGGCGAGGGGAAGCTGGACGCCTTCGCGGCCGTCTCGGCCGCCCCGCACGGGCCGGTCGGCGCGGTCAACGGCCTTGTCACGTCCGGTGGTTCGGCCCTGGCCGGGGCCACCGTGCTGGTGCACGGCGCGAGCGGCGACCGCACCGCCACCACGGGTGCCGACGGCGGGTACGCGCTGGCGAACCTCGCCGAGGGTGCCTACACCCTGACCGTCTCCAAGTACGGCTACCTGGCCGCCACCGCCGAGGTGACGGTGGTCGCCGACCAGACCGTGAGCCGGGACTTCGCCGTGCTGCAGGCACCGAGCGCCACCGTCTCCGGCACCGTCCGCAGCGGCGGCGCCCCGGCGGCCGGTTCGGTGGTCACCGCCGCCGGCACCCCGGTCAGCGCCACCACGGACGCCGCCGGCCGCTACCAACTCGCCCTCCCGTTGGGCGAGTACGACCTCACCGCGAGCTCCCCGTACCGTTGCGCCGACCAGGCCAGGCGGCACGTGGCGCTGGCCGCCGACACCGCGCTGGACATCGAACTCCCGGTGCGCAGCGACACCTTCGGCTACACCTGCTCGGCCGCCACCGGCGGCTGGACGCCCGGCACCGCCAAGCTGGCGCTGACCGGCGACACTGCCGCCGAGCAGGTCCAACTCCCGTTCCCCGTCGCCCTGTACGGCTCGGTGTACACCTCGGCGTACCTCTCCACCGACGGCCACGTCTCCTTCCCGGCCTCCTCCACGGTGTACGCCAACACCGCGCTTCCCTCGGCCTCGCTGCCCAACGCGGCGCTCTACCCGTTCTGGGACGACCTCTGGCTGGACGCCCAGTCGGGGGTCTACACCGCGACCACCGGCACCGCGCCGAACCGCACCTTCGTGGTGGAGTGGCGCAACGCCGCCTTCTACGCGGCCAAGACCACCCGGCTCTCCTTCTCGGTGGCGATCGGGGAGGACGGCAGCTTCACCTACCGGTACAAGGACGTCGGCGCCGCGCCCACCAACGGCAACGGCGCCACCGTCGGCCTGGAGAACGCCACCGGCACCGACGGCTTCCAGTACTCCTTCAACACCGCATCGGTGACGGACGGTCTGGCGCTCACCTTCCGCCCGGTCCGGACCGGACTGCTGCGCGGCACGGTGACCGACGCCAACGACGGCAAGCCGCTGGCCGGAGCCACCGTCAAGCTGCTCACCGCCGCCGGGGCCACGGCCGGCACCGCCGTCAGCGGCACCGACGGCGGCTACCTGGTCCAGCCCGCCGCCGGGGACTACTCCCTGGAGGTGGCGGCGCCCGACTACGTGACCTCCGGTACGCCGTTCACCGTCACCGCGGGCACCGTGCAGCAGCCCGCCACCGCACTGGCCACCGGCCGGGTCACCGCGTCCGTGCCGCGCCTGACCGCCGTCGTCCCGGCCGGGCAGAACCGCAGCCGGACACTCCAGCTCGCCAACTCCGGTGCGGCGACGGCGTTCACCGTCACCGAGGCGGTGGACGCGGCCTGGCTCAAGGTCACCCCGGCCGCCGGTCAACTGCCCACCGGGGGGCAGCAGACCGTCACCCTGGCGCTGGACGCGGCCGGCGTCACGCCCGGCACGGTCCTCACCGCCCAGCTGCTGGTCCGCTCGGCGAGCGGCCGGGCCCCGCAGCTGACGGTGCCCGTCACCCTGGTCGTCCCGGCCTACCAGGTGGCCCTGGACGCCGGGGCCTCGGGCACCCTCACCGACTCGCTCGGCGACACCTGGACCAAGGACCGCGAGTACGCCGCCGGCTCCTACGGCTACCAGGGCCGCTCCAGCGTCAAGGACACCCGGGAGGCCATCGCCGGCACCGCCGACCCCAAGCGCTTCCAGACCGCCCGCGAGGGCATGTACGGCTACGCCTTCGACAAGGTGCCGAACGGCGTCTACACCGTCGAGCTGGACTTCGCCGAGCTGGACCGCAAGTCGCCCAACTCCCGGGTCTTCGACGTGCTGATCGAGGACAAGGAGGTCATCCCCAACCTGGACATCGCCCTCAGGTCCGGCACCAGGACGGCCCTCACCCAGACCTTCACGGCCACCGTCACCGACGGCCGTCTGGACGTGCGCTTCGTCGCCGCCAACGGCAAGACCCTGCTCAACGCGGTCCGGGTCACCCAGCGCCCGGACCTCACGGGCTGACCGGCTCTCCACCGCGCGGGCCGTTCCCCCTCTCCGGGGGGAGCGGCCCGCGCCGCCGTTCCCGGACTCCCCGGGGGCGCCTCAGACCTCGGTGCGGGTCAGGCAGTGCGGGCAGTGCAGGACGGTGACGGTCTCCCCCCGGGCCCGGCGCACCGCCACCGCGCAGCCCGCCGCGGCCGTGGCGGCGAGGGCGAGCAGGACCGTGGCGGCCGTCGGGCTCCCGAGCAGCAGCAGCTCGACGGCCGTGACCGTCAGCACCGCCGCACCGAGGAAGCGCAGCACGCCCCTGGTCCCGGTGACCGAGGTGCGCCGTTCCGTGAACGGGCTCAGCCCGTCGGCCTGCTCGCACCGCCCGCAGCTCGTGTTCCACGCCGTCACCGGCCCGTCCGCGCGGAGCTCATCAGTCGCCATGGCGGACACAGTAGACGACTTCCGGCCCCTCCGACGGGGTGATTCCACAGGTCAGGGGGCTGTGGTGACGGTGCCTCAGCCACGGGTGCGGTGATCCTGGTCGCAACCATGTCCCCTTTTGTCCCTTTTTGTAAAGGTGGAACCGTGCACCTCCCCCGCCGTCTGAGACGTCCCGTCGCCTCCTGCCTGGCCCTCCTGCCGCTGCTCGCCGCCGCTCCGCCGACCGCACCGCCGCACCGGGCCGCCGGTGCCTGGTCCGAGCTGCGCGCCTACGGCCAGTGCCTGACCGTGGAGGACTCCCGGGAGGTACGGCTGCGCTCCTGCGCCTCGCAGTACGGGGAGCCCACCCCGGCCGGGCAGCAGTGGCGGCTGGACGGCCAGGGCCTGCTGCTCAGCGCCCTGCCCGGCGCCCTCGCGCTCGGCCTGCCCGCCGGGAGCTCCCCCGCCTCCGGCGCGCTGACGGCCGCCGTCCCGGCGACCGGCTCCGGCGGTGCCTCGACCGGGCCGTGGTCCTACGACGCCGCCACCGGCCGCCTCGGCTGGCAGGACGGCTCGCGGTACGTGCTGGACTTCAACACCGGCGCGGACCGGGCCTCGCTCTACGCCCCGCACGGCGGCGAGAACCAGCAGTGGTCCTTCTCCCCCTCCGTCACGGCCACCACCCCGCCCACCGGCACCGCCACCGAACTGCGGACCGAGAACCGCTGCCTGACGCTCGATCCGGTGCCGACCCCGGTCCGCACCCTGACCGTCGAGCCCTGCGCCTCCCTCAACGGGGCGCC
The DNA here is from genome assembly GCF_039535905.1 of Kitasatospora albolonga. Taxonomy (GTDB): domain Bacteria; phylum Actinomycetota; class Actinomycetes; order Streptomycetales; family Streptomycetaceae; genus Kitasatospora; species Kitasatospora albolonga. Next base: position 17,699 of record NZ_BAAAYB010000032.1, read on the forward strand.
CACCCCGGCGAACCAGCGCTGGACGGTCACCCCTGACGGCCAGGTGCAGTCCACCACCGCGCCGTACCCCGTGCTGGACGTCACCGCCGACCGGAGCGTGGTCGGACGCCCCGTCGGCAACGGCTCCGACCGGGCCCGCTGGCAGTACGACCCGGCCACCGGCGTGCTGCGCTGGGCCGCCGACCCGACGCTCGCGCTCGACCACTTCCGCTCCTCCGGCACCGCCGGGCTGTACGGGGCGAACGGCGGCGCCAACCAGTCCTGGGCCGCGGTCCCCGCCACCGACCTGCCGGGCCCGGCCAGGGTGCAGGCCGCTCCGGGCGCCCCCACCGCCAAGGCCGCCTCACCGACCTCGGCCACCCTCTCCTGGCCGGCCCCGAGCGGCCCCGCCCCGGCCGGCTACGCCGTCCGCCGCGACGGCGGCCGGATCGGCGTGACCACCGGGCGCAGCTTCCGGGACGACGGCCTGGGGCCGGGCGGCCTGCACCGCTACACCGTGACCGCGGTCTCCGCCGACGGCGCCGAGTCCGCCCCGAGCCCCGAGGCCGTGCTCACCGCCCCGGCCTGTCCGAGCCCGACCGGGCCGGACGGCCTGCCGCCCTTCGTCCCGCCGGTACCGGGCCGGCCCTACGCCGTCACCCTCACCGGCCTGCCCTCGGCCGAGCAGGAGCGGCAGCGCCAAGGGCTGGACCAACTGCCCTCCGACATCCGGCCGACCGGTCTCCACCTGCCGCCCGGCGGGACGCTCACCGTCTCCGTCACCGGGGCCCCGGCCACCGGGAGCCTGCGGGTGCTGGTCGGCCCGCCGGTCGGCTCCCGGCTGGTCTCCGCCCGCCGCTACCCGGTCGCCACCAGCGGCTCCACCCCGGTCCGCGACCACCGCGGCGGCATGGTGTACCTCGCCTTCGACGGTGCGGCCACCGACCGGGTCACCGTCACCCTGGACGGCGGCCAGGCCGCCCCGGTCTTCGTTCTGGGCCGCACCACGGCCGCCGAGTGGCGCACCCTGCTGGCCGAACGACCCACCCGCTACGCCGAGTTGGTGGCCGGTCGGACGGTGGTGACGCTCACCCGGGAGGGTGCAGCACGGTACGCGGCCGCCTCGCCGGAGCCGGTGCTGCGGCACCTGGAGTGCGCCCGGGCGATCGAGGACGCCTCCGCCGGGCTCACCCCGCCCGGGGCCGCCGACGCGAGCACCGCGCCGGGGCCGGACTCGCCCGGGGTGTTCCCCTTCCACTACGTGGAGGTGGAGCGGCGGGCCGGGGCCGCCTTCGCCACCAACGACTACACGGGCTTCCAGGACGAATCCGTCTCCTGGATCGCCGACGGCGCCTCGGCGGGCTGGGGCGTCTGGCACGAGCAGGGCCACCACCGGCAGCAACGGGCGGTCAAACCGGGCGAGTTGACGGAGGTCTCGGTCAACCTGCACTCCCTCGCGGTGGCCAAGGCGCTCGGCCGGCCCTCCCGGCTGGTCGCCGAGAAGGCCTACGACACCGCACTGCCGAAGCTCGGACGGTCCGGCGTCTCCTACGGGTCGGACTTCGGCGCCTTCGAACAGCTGGTGATGCTGCAGCAGTTGACGCTGGAGTACGGCGAGGGCTTCTGGCCGGCCGTCCAGCACGCGGTGCGGGTCGACCCGCCGACGGGCACCGACCGCTGGGCCGGGCTCGCACTGACCACCAGCCGGGTGGCCGGTCAGGACCTGACCGCCTTCTACCTGGCCTGGGGCGTCCCGCTCACCGCCGCCGCCCGGCAGGACCTGGCGGCGCTCGGACTCCCGGCCGCCCCCTCCGGTCTGACGGGTCGCCGGGAGCCCTGACCGCACGGTGGTGCCCGGCCGCAGGGGCCGGGCACCACCGTCGGTTCAGACCAGCTGCTCCACCCGCACCCAGTCCACCGCGAGCACCGCACCGCCCGCCGCCACCTGGTCCACACTGGACTGCGGCAGGCCCCAGAACGGGGTGGTCACCTTGTTCCAGCCCGCCGGATAGGCGCCGCCGAGCGCGAAGTTGAGGATCACGTACTGGGGGTGGTCGAAGACCCAGGCGCCCCGGGTGGCCTGGGTCTTCTGCCGGGTGACCTCCAGGTAGCGAACGCCGTCCACCGAGAAGCGCATCGCCGTCGGGGTCCACTCGACCGCGTAGACGTGCCAGCCGGTGACGTCCTGCCCGGCCGGGAAGCGGTACAGCGCACCGATGTTGCCGTCCGCCGAGTAGCCGGGGCCGTGCAGGGCGCCGCTGATCCAGGACGGGTAGCCGATGTTCTCCATGATGTCGGTCTCCCCGCAGCCGGGCCAGGAGACCGCCGGGTCGTCCACATCGGCACCCAGCAGCCAGAAGGCGGGCCAGAGTCCGTCCCCGGCCGGGAGCTTCATCCGGGCGCTGACCCGGCCGTAGGTGAACGTGAACGAGCTGCTGGTGTCGATCCGGCCCGAGGTGAAGCGGTAGCTGCCGCCACCGGGGGCGGTGTGGCCGTTCGGCACGTACCGCGGGGTGATGAGGAGTTGACTGCCGCTCACCCGCAGGACGCCCGGATCGTCCACGTAGGCCTGCGACTCGCCGTTGACCGAACCCATGGTCGAGCCGGTCACCACCACCCGCCAGCGGCCGCGGTCCAGCGCGGTGCCCTCGAAGTCGTCGAACAGCACGGTGCGGTAGGTGCCGGTCCGCTCACCGGGCTGGACCGGAGACTCGGCCGCGGCCGAGCCACCGGTGCCCCAGACCTGGAACTCGTAGAGCGAGTAGCCGAACTGGGCCGTGTACGGGGCCGGGCTGTAGAACCGGCGGCGCTTCACGCCGAGCATCCGCACGTACCGGCCGGTGACGGCAGCGGGCAGGGTGATCCGGTCGTGGATCCCGGCCGAGCTGCCGGGCGTTCCGATGTCGGCGTCCCGGGCGGCGACTTCGGCCGCCGTGGGCTGGTGCACGGTGCGCCAGGTGCGGTTGTCGTCGGAGACCTGGATCCGGTAGTCCACCGCGTAGGCGGCCTCCCAGTACAGGTCGAAGCCGGTCAGCCGGGCGGTGGCGCCGAGGTCGACGCCGACCCAGCGGCTGTCGCTCCAGTCGCTGGACCAGCGGGTGGTGTCGCCGGTCAGGCCGTCCGGCACCCCACCGTCGAAGGCGTGCAGCGGGCTGTGCCCCGCGTCCTGGTACCGGTCGCCGTAGGCGGGGTGACGCAGCGCCAGGTTGGCGGTGGTGGCGGAGGCCGGGGCGGGCGGGCCGCCGAAGACCTGGAAGGAGAACAGCGAGTAGCCGTACGGGGTGGCCCGCCGGATGCCGCGCATCCGGACGTACCGGCCGAGCGCGGGCTGCGGGTGGGTGTGGAGGGTGACGGTGCCGCCGGTGCCGGCGTTCTCGGTGTAGACCGACTGCCAGACCGTGCCGTCCTGGGAGACCTCGACGGCGTACTCCAGGCCGAAGGCGGCCTCCCAGACCAGCACCACCCGGGTGATCCGGATGATGCCGCCGAGGTCGACGGCCAGCCAGGCGCCGTCGGCGAACTCGCTCGAGAAGCGGGACGTCGGGTTGGCGTCGAAGGCCTGACCGGCGGCCAGGTGCGGGGCCTCGCTGCCGGAGCTGGTCGCGGCGGCGGGTCGGGCCGCGTAGGCGGCGGCCGCCCGGTCGGCGTCCCAACCGGGTTCGGCGCCGGGCTCGGCGGCGCCGGCGGGGACGGGCGTGAGGGCGGGCAGGGCCAGGGCGGCGGCTCCGGTGGTGGCGGCGAGCAGCACGGAGCGCCGGGTGAGCGGCTCGGACATGGGGGAGCTCCCAAGGGTGGGGGGTGGGAGGTGCGGCCACTTACTTCGCGACGAGATTTAACGCTTGAGAAAAGTGGCCGTCAAGAGTCCGCGTCAGCTCGGCCGGTTCGACGGGCCGTCAACTGGCCTTCTGCTCGGGCTCGTTCGCGGTCATCCGAAATGCGCTTGCCTCCCCCGGTACCCGATTTCCTAGGATCATCGGATGACGGACATCAGCCACCCCGCCAAGCCGCTCCCCGGAGACCGGGTCGCCATCCTCTCCCCCGCCGCCGGCCTGCCCGGGCTGCTCCCGCTCCCGTACGAGCTCGGACTGCGCCGTCTGCGCGAGGAGTTCGGCCTGGAGCCGGTCGAGTACCCGACCACCCGCGCGACCGACGCCACCGCCGAGGAGCGCGCCGCCGACCTCCACGCCGCCTTCGCCGACCCCTCGATCAAGGCCGTGATCGCCAGCATCGGCGGCGACGACCAGCTGACCGTGCTGCGCCACCTCGACCGCGACCTGCTGCGCGCCAACCCCAAGCCCTTCTTCGGCTACAGCGACAACACCAACCTGCTGCTCTTCCTGCGCAACGCGGGCATGGTGGCCTACCACGGCGCCTGCGTGATGGTCGAGCTCGGCCGCCCCGGCGCCCTGCACCCGCTCACAGCCGCCTCGCTGCGCGCCGCGCTGCTCGGCTCCGGCCCGTACGAGCTCACCGCCGCCGCGGAGTACGGCGACGTGGTGGGCCGCTGGGACGACCCGGCCACCTTCGACGGCGAGCCGCTGATGGAGCCCGCCGACGGCTGGTCCTGGCACAACGCCGACCGGGTGGTCGAGGGCCGCGCCTGGGGCGGCAACGTCGAGATCCTCTCCTGGCTGATGATGGCCGACAAGGAGATCGGGACCCTGGAGGAGCACGAGGGCGAGGTGCTCTTCCTGGAGACCTCCGAGGACATGCCGCGCGCGCAGGAGATCTACTACATCCTGCGGAGCATGGGCGAGCGCGGGCTGCTGCACCGCTTCCCCGCCCTGCTCTGGGGCCGGGCCCGCGCCTGGTCCTTCGAACAGCCGCTGGACGCCGCCGCCAAGGCCGTCTACCGGCGGGAGCAGCGCGAGGCCGTGCTGCGCGCGATGGCCGAGTACGCGCCCGACACCATGGTGGTGTTCGACGTCGACCTCGGACACACCGACCCGCAACTGGTCATCCCGGTCGGCGGCGCCGTCCGGGTGGACGGCCCGGCCCGCCGGATCACCGTCACCTACTGAGCGCCCCGGCCCGGCACGGCCCGGCCGCAAAGCCTTCCCGGCCGGCCGTACCGGGAGGGCTCCGTGACGGCGCCTCACATCAGCGGCTGCACGTCCCCCGTGGTGAGCGTCTGGCCCACGGGGGCGGTGGCCAGGTCACCCGGCGGGATGCCGGGGTGGTGCCCGGCGCCGGCGGTGGCCGCGGCGGCGTCCTCCTCGGCCAGGGCGATGTGGGAGAGGATCCGGTAGCGGTCACCCCGGTAGACGGAGTGGACGTACTCGACCGGGCGGCCCTCGCGGTCGGTGGTGAGGCGCTCGAACTGCAGGGCCGGGGAGAAGACCGGCACGCCGAGCAGGCCCGCCTCCTTCTCGTTCACCACGGTCGGCTCGATCGACTGCACCGCGTGGTGCACCCTCACCCCGTGGCGCCCGCGCAGCAGTTCGTAGAAGTCGCCGCTCTCCATGTCCGCCGGGGCCAGCCCGGGGACCAGCGCGGCCGGGACGTGCAGGTGCTCGATGGCCATCGGCTCGCCGTCCACCAGCCGGAGCCGGGCGATGTAGACGATCCCGGCCATCGGCGGCAGCTGGAGCTTGCGGCCGACCCGGGCACCTGCCTGGACCTCGGAGAACTCCAGCACCCGGCCGGCCCAACTGCCCGACGCCCGGGGCAGGGTGAACCCCTGCTCGGCCGGGGCGGCCAGCTCCTGGGTGATCTTCGCACGGGCCACGAACATGCCCCGGCCGTGCTCGCGGACGATCAGCCCGGTGCTCACCAACCCGTCCACCGCCGCCCGCAGGGTCGGCCGGGAGACTCCGAGCCGCTCGCAGAGCACGCGTTCGGACGGGATCGGATCGCCCGGCGCACCGGCCTCCACCAGATCCCGCAGGTAATCCCGGACCCGGGTGCGCTTGTACGCCGAACCCACCGCCTCCGCCATCGCGCCCCTCCTCTCGTGCCGCCGACCTGCACGGAACTTACCAGTTCGGCCCGTCCGGGCACAGACGTTCGAGAACGAAATCCCGCCGTCCGCATCCCTGCGCCGTGCGCCGCAAGGGCACTGAGAGCCTCAGTGGTCTACGCCACTTCCTGTTGACCACTTCTCCAACTGGTAAGATCATGGGTCGCCTCGGCAACCTCCCGGGACACCCCCGGCATGGACCGCTCGGCGCTGCCGGGGCGTCCCCCGGGTGGCCCAACTGCCGTGACCGGTGGGGGCGGGCGGCGTTGGGCACGGACCGTCGTCGTCCGATCGGCCAGGGAGAACCCCGTGCGCAGGACCGTCCTTCTCGTCACCGCGGTGCTCGTCGCCGCGCTGCCCGCCGCCGCCTCGGCGGCCGGTCCCCGGGGCCTGCTGCCGCAGCAGAGCGTCGCGCTGGACGCCCACGCCGGGGACGGCTCGGTCGGCGGGATCGCCCGGCTCACCGTGACCAAGGAGAGCGGCGGATTCCGGCTGCGCGGCTATGTCGAGGCCACCAAGGGGTGCGTGGAGCTGAAGGTGGTCAACATGCACCTCGGCACCTACCTCGGCGGCGACACCGTGAAGAAGGCCTGCAAGCAGGAGGTCCAGGAGCGGGTGGACTCCTGGACCAGGCACACCGACGTGGTGCTCTCCGCCGTCGTCGACCACGGGCCGGACTGGGACTCCCCGATCGTCACCCTCACCGGCCACTCCTGAACCTCCCCGGACTCCCCGCCCCGGACCTGCCGGAGCGTCAGTAGCCGATCTCGACCACCGCCCGGTGGGCCGCCCGGTCCGTCAGGGACGCCAGCAGGTAGTGGGCGAGGTCGGCCCGGGAGATCCGGCCCGGGCGGGCCAGGCGGGTGCCGACGGCCGTCCGGTAGCGGCCGGTCAGCGGGCCGTCGGTGAGCATCGGGGCGCGGACGACGGTCCAGTCCGGCGCGGCGCCGTCGGCCGCCAGCGCGCTCTCCATCGCGGCCATGTCGGCGTAGGCGTTGCGGTAACGCGGCCGCACCACGGCCCGGATGACGAGCCGTTGGAACCACGGGACGTCCGGCTCCGGGTCGAGCCCCGCCGAGGAGAGGCAGAGCAGACGGCCCACGCCGTGCTCCCGCGCGGCCGCGACCAGGTGGGCGGTGCCCCGCGAGTACACCCGGGTCGGGCCCCGGCCGTCGGTGGCGCCCAGACAGGAGACCACCGCGTCCTGCCCGGCCGCCGCCCCGCGCCAGCCCGCCGGGGCCAGCACGTCACCCGCCACCACCCGGGCCGCCCCGGTGACGTCGGGGGCCAGCCGGGAGGGGTCGCGGGCCAGCACCGTGACCTGGTGACCGGCCGTCAGGGCCTGGTCCAGCACCCGGGCACCCGTCCCGCCGGTGGCACCGACGATCAGCAGCCTCACCGCTCCGCCTCCGCACCGACGGCCCCCGCACCGGCCAGGGCCTCGACCACGGCGACCGCGACCGCCCGCTGTCCGTCCGGGGTGAGGTGGAGGCCGTCCTCCGCCTGCCGGCCCTCGGTCACGGACCGGACGTCGATCACCGGCTCGGGGCACCCGGCCAGCTGCGCGGCCAGGGCAGCCACGTCCTCGCTCCGCCACGCGATCCCGGCCGCGCGGAACGCAGGGTGGGCGGCGATCCGCTCCTCGTCCACCGCGCTCGGGGTGATCCACCACCAGGGCACCCGCGGAAGGGAGTTGCGCAGTTCGCGCAGGTTGCGCCCGGTCTCCTCCTCGCTCACCAGCCGGACCCCGTCGGGCCCGCCGCGCCGCAGGTCGTTGGCGCCCAGCATGCAGAGCACCGCGTCCGGTGCGCGGGCCGCCAGCCACGGCGCCCGGCCGAGCGCCTCCGTGCTGGTGCAGCCGGAGACCGCGATATTGGTCAACTCCACGCCCCCGGCCAGGAGATGACGGAGGATCTCGCACCAGGACAGCCGGTCGGCGGTGGTGCTCTCGCCGAGCACCAGCACCCGCTGCCCGGGCCGGAACGGCAGCGCCGCAACCCTTGCCGCGAAGGCCGGGTCGGACGCCAACTCCTCTGCGGTGTCCCTGGCCTGCCGCTCGAACCGGGCCAGCAGAGCCTCGTAGTCCGCGAGCTCCAGACCGAACAGCGCCGCCAACACGGAGGCGCCGGGACGGCCGAGGTACGGCAGCGCCCGCTCGGGCTGCTGGTACCGCACCAGCCGCTCGGCCGACACCGTGACGTCAACTCCCTTGGCGCTCATGGGCGTCACCGAACCCCTCCCGACCGGCCCCGCCGCACGGGCAGTAGGAAGCCCACCGCCACCAGCCAGGCCAGCGCCGTGAAGCGGGCCAGCGGCAGCACCGGGGCCAGGCCGTCGGCGAGCAGCACCAGCACCGAGATCTCGGCCAGGCCCGCGACCGCCAGCCCGGCCACCGCGAGCCATCGGGGCAGCAGCCCCGCCAGCAGGCCGGGAACGGCCAACCCGGCCACCAGCAGGCCGAGCGGCGCCACGTGGGCCGGGCCGCCGGCAGCGAAGGCCGTCTGGTGCAGCGCCCTGATCAGGGCGGGCGCCTCGCCGAGTTCGGGGCGGGCGAGCACCCAGAGCATCAGGCCGGAGAGGGTGAGGAAGGCCGAGGCGAGGACGCCGCCGGCCAGGGCGATGGTCGCACCGGGAGCGCGGACGCCGAGGCGGTGGAGGCGGGCGGAGACGGTGGCGGCGTAGACGGCCAGCGGAACGGCGGCGGCGACCTGGAGGGCGCCCATCACCTGGACCGCCCGGCCGTGCTCCCGGAAGTAGGCCACCGTCCCCTCCGCGTCCCCGAACGGGGAGGGGAAGGTTTCACCGCCCGCCAGCAGGGTGCCGAGCACCAGCCCGGCGACGAAGAGCGCGGTGACGACCACAGCCAGGATCCCGGGCGGCGGGCCGCCCTGCGCCTCCCGGGCCCTCCCGGCCGACCCGTCGACCGGCTCGGGGCCGGGGCGGGTCTCGGACTGAACGGACATCAGTTCCCCCAGGTGAATCGTTCACAGCAGAGAATCGTTTTCCTGGCAGTACGATAACCCCGTGAGCACCCACCGGCAACCGCCCCCGGCCCCGACCAATCCCGCCTTCCTGCTCGCCCAGGTCGGCGGCCACGCCGCCACCCGCTTCGCCGAACGGACGGCCGAGCTGGGCCTCAACCCGCCCGACGTGGGCCTGCTGCGGATGATCGCGACCCGCCCGGGCCTCAGCCAGCGAGCCCTCGCCGAGCAACTGGGCGTCGTCCCCAGCCGGGTGGTCGCACTGATCGACGGTCTCGAGAAGAAGGGTCTGGTCGAGCGCCGGCGCAGCACCGAGGACCGCCGCCACCACGAGCTGCACCTGTCGCCGGTGGGGCTGCAGTCGCTGCACGCCGTGCGCGAGGTGGCCACCGTCCACGAGGCCGACCTGCTCGCCGCCCTGACGCCCGACCAGCGGGCCCTGCTCTCCGACCTGCTCACCCTGGTCGCCGACCAGCAGGGCCTCACCCCCGGCGTCCACCCGGGCTACCGCACCCCGCCCAAGCCCCCCGCCGGCCCGCAGGCCTGATCCGGCACCGCGTCGAACGCACGTCCAACCACCCTCTGGGAAAGCCGAGTTGGCTCCACTCGGGCTTCGCCCCGACTTCGCCACGGCTTCGCACTGCCGGAGGGGTTCTCGTCGCGACCCGCTTATTGTACTCTCCGTCTAATAGCGGGCTCGGGGCCCGCGAGGCGTACGACGGAGGCAGCCATGGCCCGGACCGGTGCGGCAGGGACGACGGAGCAGGCGGAGCGGATCCACCCGGAGCCCGCCGACGGCGAGGAGGTGTACCGGCGACTGCTGGACTCCTCGGCCCGGCTGTCCTACGACCCGTCCGTCGAGATCGACTGGGACGCGCCCTTGCCGGAGGAGCACTACGGGCTGAACCCGGAGTGGAGCACCCTCTACGGCACCCGGCTCTGGGACGAGATGACCGAGCGTCAGCGGGTCGCCCTCACCCGGCACGAGGTCTGCTCGATCATGAGCACCGGCATCTGGTTCGAGATGATCCTCCAGCAGATGGTGCTGCGCGACCAGTACCTCAAGAACCCGGGCAACGCCGAGTTCCGCTTCGCCCTCACCGAGATCGCCGACGAGTGCCGGCACTCCATCATGTTCGCCCGCGCCTGCGAGAAGATGGGCGCCCCCCAGTACAAGCCCAAGCGCGTGCTGGCCGAAGCCGGGCGCCTGTTCAAGGCCACCGCCCGGGGCGAGATGGCCTACGGCGGCATCCTGGTCGCCGAGGAGGTGCTGGACGTGATGCAGCGCGACTGGATGCGCGGCGAGAACGTCCTCGACATCGTCCGCGGCACCTCCCGGATCCACGTGGTGGAGGAGTCCCGCCACATGAAGTTCGCCCGCCAGGAGATCCGCGAACGGCTGTACGGCGCAGGCCCGTTGCGCCGCCGGCTGGCAGCGGGCGGGATCGCCACCGCCGCCTTCGTGATCGTCTCCAGCATGGTCAACAAGGGCGTCTACGCCGCCGCCGGGCTGGACCCGGTCCGCGCCGTCGCGGAGGCGCGCGGGAACCAGCACCGCAAGGCCATGATGCGCACCAGCTCCGCCCACCTGATGGCCTTCCTCGCCGACAACGGCCTGCTCACCGACCGGGCCGTCGCCCTCTACCGCCGCGTCGACATGCTCTGAGCACCGGCGTCCGCCCGCCACCCAGCCGCAGCCCCCACCGCTCCCAGCACCGAGGACCCCACCCGGCCATGGCCTACGCGATCACCCGCTCCTGCTGCAACGACGCCACCTGCGTCTCGGTCTGCCCCGTCAACTGCATCCACCCCACCCCCGACGAGCCCGACTTCGGGCGCACCGACCTGCTCTACATCGACCCCAAGGCCTGCATCGACTGCGGCGCCTGCGCCGACGCCTGCCCGGTCGAGGCCATCAAGCCGACCGACGAACTCACCGGCCCCGGTACGGTGTTCGTCGAACTGAACCGCCGTTACTACGAGGAGAACCCCACCGACCACGCCTGGGGCGCCCCCTCCTTCCCGCGCAGCCTGCCGGCCCGGGCCGAGCCGCTGCGGATCGCCATCGTCGGCACCGGCCCGGCCGCCTCGTACACCGCCCAGGAGCTGCTGCGCTCCACCGACGCCCAGCTCACCGTGCTGGACCGACGCAGCGTCAGCGGCGGCCTGCTCCGGCTCGGCGTGGCGCCCGACCACACCACCACCCGCCGGATCGCGGGCCACTTCGCCCAGGTCTACCGCCACCCCCGGCTGCGCCTGCACCTCTCCACCGAGATCGGCCGGCACCTCTCGCACGCCGAACTCGCCGCCCACCACCACGCGGTGGTGTACGCGACCGGCGCCGACGGCGACCGCCGCCTCGGCCTGCCGGGCGAGGACCTGCCCGGCAGCCTGCCGGCCACCACCGTGGTCGGCTGGTACAACGGCGACCCGGACGTGCCGGCCGAGGCCGTCCCGCTCACCGCGGAGCGCGCCGTCGTCGTCGGCAACGGCAACGTCGCCCTCGACATCACCCGCGTCCTGCTCCAGGACCCGGACGGGCTGGCCGGCACCGAGATCGCCGCCCACGCGCTGACCGCCCTGCGCGGCAGCCGGCTGCGCGAGGTGGTCCTGCTGGCCCGCCGCGGCCCGCAGGACGCCGCCTGGACCGCTCCCGAGTTCCTGGCGCTGCGCCAACTCCCGGGCGTGGAAGTGGTGGTGGCCGAGGACCCGGACACCCTGGCCGCGATCGCCGCCGCCCTGCCCGGGGAGAAGGGCGCCCTGCTCGCCGGTCTGCCGACCGTCCCGGCCGACGCCCCCGCGCCACCCGCCGGCGCCCGCCGGATCACCCTGCGCTTCCACACCACCCCGACCGCGGTCACCGGCGGGCAGCGGGTGGAGGGGATCGAGGTCCGGACCACCGGCACCGACGGGCCGGGCGCGACCGTCCCCGCCGGCCTGGTGATCCGCTCCATCGGCCACCGCGGCACCCCTGTCCCGGGCCTGCCGCACGAGGACAGCACCGGCACCCTCCCCAACCGGCTGGGCCGCGTCACCGACCCGGCCACCGGCCGGGCCCTCCCGGGCACCTACGTGGTCGGCTGGGCCAAGCGCGGCCCCGTCGGCGGCATCGGCAGCAACCGCGGCTGCGCCCAGGAGACCGTCGCCGCCCTGCTGGACGACGCCGCCGCCCGCGCCCTCCCCTCGCCCTCGGGCACCGGCACGGACTTCGGCCGCCTCCTCCGCCGACGGGCGGACCGGTGACGGCCGCGCCCTCCGACCTTCGGACCGGCGACGGACGTACCCGCAACCAGCGCACGGGCAACGGGAACTGACGCCCGCTCATCGGACGGGCGAACGCGGGACGACCCCTCCGCCGAACGGGTGGCAGCAGGTGTGACCGGGCCCGGGCGGCGGTAGGGGGCCGCCATGACCTCCAGCTCCCCCGACCCGCTCCGCCACCGGAACCCCGAGCCGGCCCCCGCCCCCACCCCGGGCGAGCTGGCGGGCCGCCGGGGCTACCGCCCGCGCTTCCTGGGCCCCGAGGTGCCGCTGCCGCTGCCGGTCGACCCCGGCATCGGCACCGTGGTGCTGCGCTACACCCACTTCTCGGTGGTCTTCCGCCCGGACCGGCGGCTGGCGGCCGCGACCGCCGTGGCGATCGACGGCCACCGGCTGCGCGACCTGACGCGGGAGGACGACCGCTGGCGCTTCGACCCCCGGATCCCCTCCGACCAGCAGACCGGTGCCCCGGTGTACGAGCACAACACGCTCGACCGGGGCCACCTGGTCCGTCGGCTGGATCCGGTCTGGGGCGGGGAGGCCGAGGCCCTCCAGGCCAACGACGACACCTTCTACCTGACCAACGCCGCGCCGCAGTCGGAGGAGTTCAACCGGGGCAAGCTGCTCTGGCTCGGCCTGGAGAGCTACCTGCTGGACCACGCCGCCGACTCCGAGCGCAAGCTGGTGGTGCTGAGCGGCCCGGTGCTGCGGGCGGGCGATCCGCCCTACCGGGGCGTGCGCATCCCGCTGAGCTTCTGGAAGGTCACCGCCTTCCTCACCGAGGACGGCGAACTGGCCTCCACCGCCTACCTGTTGGACCAGAGCCCGGACCTCGCCACGGCCGGTCCGGCGTTGGCCGCCGCCGAGGCGGCGGGAGCGGTTCCGCCGCTGGGCGCCTTCCGGACCTTCCAGACCCCGGTCTCGGACATCGCCGCCCTCACCGGCCTGGACCTCGGACCCCTGCCCGCGGCCGACCGGCTCCGCCCGGGCCCGGTGCCCGAGGGCGCCCCGCCGCAGCACCGCTGGACGGAGCTCTCCGAGCTGGACCAGATCGTGTTCTGACGAGTGGTCGGCCCGGGCCGGGCCAGTCCGGGCCAGCCCGGGTCAGCCCGGGCCGGGTCTCAGAGCACGTCGTCCAGCTCGCGCAGCAGCCGCGCCTTGGCCCGGGCCCCGACCACCGACTTCACCGGCTCGCCGTTGCGGAAGACCATCATGGTGGGCATCGAGAGCACGCTGTAGGCGGCCTGGGTCTCGGGGTTGCTGTCCACGTCGAGCTGGACCACCCGCAGGGTGCCGGCCCGTTCGGCGGCGATCTCCGCCAGCACCGGGGCGACCATCCGGCAGGGCGGGCACCAGTCGGCGGTGAACTTGACCAGGACCGGCAGGTCGGCCGCGAGCACCTCGGCGGCGAAGGTCTCGTCGGTGACGGAGGTCAGCTGAGCACTCATCGGAAAGGCCCTCCTCGGGCGGGTCGGTGTTCTGTCAGGAATGACCGTGCGGAAGGAGCTCGCAGGAGGGCTCGGCGTCGGCCGCCTCCCCGGCAAGCCGCGCCATGTCCTCCTCCGCGCGCAGGAGTTGGGCTCCCACCTGGTCGCGGACCTGGCGCAGCCGGTCGATGCACTCGTCCAGCTCGGCCAGCTTGGCCCGGTAGACCTGGAGGGAGGCCGGGCAGGAGTCCCCGGCCGGATGCCCGGCCCGCAGGCACTCCACGAACGGGCGGGTGTCCTCCAGCTCGAAGCCGAAGTCCTGGAGCATCCGGATCTGCCGCAGCAGCCGCAGGTCCTCCTCGTCGTACGTGCGGTAGCCGTTGACGCTGCGCCGCGCGGGCAGCAGACCGCGCGACTCGTAGTACCGCAGGGTGCGCGTGGTGGTGTGGGCCCGTGCCGCGAGTTCTCCGATCCGCATGCCCCGACCGTAGACCTTGCCCCCGACGTCAACGCCAGCACTCTCCCCCGGGCCCGCGCGCACCGCCCGGAAAATCCGGCTCGACCCCACCCCGCCGGGGGTAGGGTCGGTGCCATGGCGGAGGAAGAGCAGAGCGTACGGGTCGACAGCTGGATCTGGTCGGTGCGGCTGACCAAGACCCGCTCCATGGCCGGTGCGGCCTGCCGAGCCGGGCACGTCAAGGTCAACGACGAGCGCGCCAAGCCCGCCCAGGTGGTCCGCGAGGGCGACGTCGTCCGGCTCTTCCACGACGGCCGGGAGCGGGTGGTGACGGTCCGCAAGCTGATCCGCAAGCGGGTCGGCGCCGAGATCGCCGTCGGCTGCTACCGGGACGACAGCCCGCCGCCCCCGCCCCGCGAGGAGGCCGCCGCGCTCGGCATCCGCGACCGCGGCACCGGCCGCCCGACCAAGCGCGACCGCCGAGACCTGGAGCGCCTGCGCGGTCTCTGACCCGCGTGGCCGCCGCCCCGCCTGGCGCCGCTGCGGCGTGGGCGACAATGGTGCGATGTCCCGACGCCGCAAGCCCGCACCCGCACCACGCCCCGCCGCCACCGCGCTGACCTCCACCGCGCTGCCCGACACCGCCCCCTGCCCGTGCGGGCGGGAGGCCGCGTACGGCGCCTGCTGCGGGCCGCTGCACCGTGGCGAGAAGGCCGCCGCCACCGCCGAGCAGCTGATGCGTTCGCGCTACAGCGCCTTCGCCGTGCACGACGAGCCCTACCTGCTGCGCAGCTGGGCCGCCGCCACCCGCCCGGGCTCGCTGGACTTCGACCCGGGCCTGGTCTGGGAGCGCCTGGAGGTGCTGGCCACCACCGAGGGCGGGGCCTTCCACACCGAGGGCACCGTCACCTTCCGCGCGCACTACCGCGACGGCGGCGAGGAGGGCTCGATGCGCGAGCACAGCCGCTTCGTCCGCGAAGAAGGCGCCTGGGTCTACCTCGACGCCCGGTAGGCCCGCCGGGCGGACGGCGGACCGAGGGGGTGGTGGCACTCCGCACGGCCCGGGGTGCGAGGATGGCGGTCCCGCCCCGTACGGCGGGCCCTTGCGCCGACCGGCCGGCCGCTCACACAGCGGCGGTATCAGGGGCACGGCGAGGCCCGCGCCCTGGCAGGCTGCACAACCCCGGCAGCCCGACGGCGGCGGCTCCCCTCACACTTCCCTCCCTCAGGAAGCACCCTCGCCATGCACGTCTCCACCGTGCCCGGCCGCGCCCTCGCGGTCCTGGGCTGCCTGACGCTGGCCGCGTGCGCCAGCGCCACCACCGACGAACCGGGGTCCACCACCAAGCTCCGCGCCCAACTCCCGCGCGCCATAAGGGATGCGGGTGTCCTGCGGATCGCCTCCGACCTCAACTACCCGCCCGTCGACTTCAAGGAGCAGGACGGCTCCCCGGCCGGCCTGGACGTGGACCTGGCCCGGGCCCTCGCCTCCCGGCTCGGGCTGCGGGCGGAGTTCACCGACCTGCCGTTCGAGCAGGTGCTGCCGGCCGTCCGCGAGCGCCGGGTGGACCTGGCCATGTCGGCGGTGCTGGACACCCGTCAGCGCCAGCTCGGACTGGACGACCAGGGCCGCACCGTCGACTCGGGCGTCGACTTCGTCGACTACTTCGTCACCGGCACCTCGATCCTGGTCCGGCAGGGCAATCCGGCCCGGATCGGCTCGCTGGACGACCTGTGCGGCCAGACCGTCGCCCTCCAGCGCGGCACCGTGCAGGACGAGATCGCCCAGCGGCAGACCGCCGCCTGCGCCAAGACCGGCAAGCCGCTGACCATCCGACGGATGGACAACGACCAGCAGGCCCTGGCGGAGGTGGCCGCCGGCCGGGCGGTCGCCGACCTCAACGACTACCCCGTGGCCGAGTACAACACCCGGGACGGCCAGGGCAAGGGCCGCTTCCAGGTGACCGGCGGTCAGTTCCTGACCAGCCCGTACGGGATCACCGTGGCCAAGGACTCCACCGCGCTGCGCGACGTCCTGGCCAAGGTGCTCGACCAGCTGATCCGCGACGGCGAGTACGACAAGATCCTCACCCGCTGGAACGTCCCGGCGGGCGGCGTCTCCAGCGCCGTGGTCAACGGCGGCCGCTGACGCCGCACCCTACTTGGGGACCGGGGCCAGGCCCGTGCAGCCGCGCAGCCCGTCGCGGCGCTTGAGCGACGCGGCCGCCTGCGCCCCGGTCTCCGGGACGGGCACCCCCTGCCCGCTGATCTGGGCCGGGGTGAACTCCTCGCCGGTGACCTTCCCCTCGGCCGTGAGGGTCAGGGTGGTCACGCCGGTCTCGTTGGAGTTGGCGTAGCTGGAGGTGCCGTACCAGAGGAAGTTGCCGAAGCCGTAGGCCACGTAGGTGGAGCCGAGCATGCCCGCGCCCAGCATGGTGTGGGCGTGCGTGCCGACCACGGCGGTGGCACCGGCGGCGGACAGCTTCTTCGCGATGGAGGTCTGCCCGGCCGTCGGGCAGGCCTTCCCCTCCTCGCCCCAGTGCAGGTACACCAGCACCACCGGGGCCTGCGCCTTGGCCTGCGTCACCGCCTTCAGCAACGCGGCCTCGTCCAGCGCGGAGGCGATGCCGGCCTTGCCGGCCCCGGCCCGCCACTTCCGGTTGGTCTCCTCGTCGACCTGGCTGGCCGCCACCACGGCGACCTTCACGCCCTTGACGTCCGCCACGTACGGGGTGAACGCCTCGGCGGCGTCCTTGCCGATGCCGACCACCGGGATCGGCGAGGAGGCCTTGGCCGCCAGCGTGTCGGTCAGCCCCGGCTGGCCGAAGTCCACGGCGTGGTTGTTGGCGAGCGAGACCACGTCCACGCCCGAGTCCTGGAGCACCTTGAGCGAGCGGGCCGGGGTGCGGAAGGTGTAGGTCTTCACTTCGGGAGCACCGCGTTCGGTGATCGCGGTCTCCAGGTTCAGCACCGAGAGGTCGGCGTCGGCCAGCTTCTTGGATATCGGCCCGAGCGCCTGCTCCGGCGCCTTCAGGTTCAGCCGCGCCTCGGTCCGCCCCTCGAAGTGCACGTCCCCCGCGAACGCCACCGTGAACGTCGTCCCCGGCGCGGCGGCCCCCGCCCCGGTGCCCGTCGGCGAGGCCGCACCGCCGGAGGCCTGGGCGGCGGCGGACGACTTCCCGGAGCCGGGCTCCACGTGGTCGCCACCGGCCGGGTGCGGCTCCTCCCCACAACCGGCGACCAAGGCCAGCGCGGCCACCAACGCGGCTGCGGACACGGCACGACGCATGACGAGAATCCCCCCGAGATCGATACGCGAGCACCTGAGATTACGACATGCCCCCACCGCGGCAACACACTTCCCCCACGAATCCGGACGATCACGTTCCGAAAGGGGGGTGCGACACTGCCCGGAGAGTTCACCGACCAGGACGGCCGGGTGCCCCCCCTCCACCGACACGGACGGCCGACCGTCCGCCACGATCCTGGACGAACCACCCCATATCCCCCCGGTCGGGCGTAGCGGCTTTCGGCCATTGGGCGCAATACCGTGGTCCACGTCACGTAATTAGATCCGTAACGGATCGACTCCTGCCGCGATGAAAGGGGAGGTGTTGTCGCGCGGGACGAGTCCGTACCCGCGCTGTCCCACTCCCCTTGTGAGAGGCTCCTCGTGTCGCTCAGCTCGCCCAGCAGGGTTTCCGTCGCCGAGAAGAAGCGTCCCGTCAAGCGGGCCACCGCCAAGGTGCCGGTGGCCGCACCGTCGTCCGACGACGGCGAGTGGGAGGAGAACGGGGCCCAGGCGGCCGAACCCGAGGAGGACCGGGAGGCCGAGGTCTTCGTGCTCTCCGACGGGGACGAGGACGACGCCCCTGCCCAGCAGGTCGCCACGGCCGGCGCCACGGCCGACCCGGTGAAGGACTACCTGAAGCAGATCGGCAAGGTCCCGCTGCTCAACGCCGAGCAGGAGGTCGAGCTCGCCAAGCGCATCGAGGCCGGCCTGTTCGCCGAGGAGCGGGTCGACACCGACGACTCGATGAGCCCGCAGCTGCGCCGCGAGATGGAGCTGCTGGCGGAGGACGGCCGCCGGGCCAAGAACCACCTGCTGGAGGCCAACCTCCGCCTGGTGGTCTCACTGGCCAAGCGCTACACCGGCCGCGGCATGCTCTTCCTGGACCTGATCCAGGAGGGGAACGTCGGTCTGATCCGCGCCGTGGAGAAGTTCGACTACACCAAGGGCTTCAAGTTCTCGACCTACGCGACCTGGTGGATCCGTCAGGCCATCACCCGCGCGATGGCCGACCAGGCCCGTACCATCCGCATCCCGGTGCACATGGTCGAGGTCATCAACAAGCTGGCCCGCGTCCAGCGCCAGATGCTCCAGGACCTGGGCCGCGAACCCACCCCGGAGGAGCTCGGCCGGGAACTGGACATGACCCCGGAGAAGGTGGTCGAGGTCCAGAAGTACGGCCGTGAGCCGATCTCCCTGCACACCCCCCTCGGCGACGAGGGCGACAGCGAGTTCGGTGACCTGATCGAGGACTCCGAGGCGGTCGTCCCCGCCGACGCGGTCTCCTTCACCCTCCTCCAGGAGCAGCTGCACTCGGTGCTCGACACCCTGGCGGAGCGCGAGGCGGGTGTGGTCTCGATGCGCTTCGGCCTCACCGACGGCCAGCCGAAGACCCTGGACGAGATCGGCAAGGTCTACGGCGTGACGCGCGAGCGCATCCGCCAGATCGAGTCCAAGACCATGTCCAAGCTGCGCCACCCGTCGCGCTCGCAGGTCCTGCGCGACTACCTGGACTGACCCCAGAGCCCCAGCCTCCGGAGGGCCCGGCGCGGTGCCACCACCGCCCGGGCCCTCGGCACGTGCGGCGGCGGTTCGCTACAGTGCGGGCATCGGCGCAGAGGTACAGACCAATTCCTCGTGCGCGCCGTGCCGTTCGCTGAACTCCCACCCCCACGGAGGCAGTCGTGATAGCCCGTCGCACCGTCCTGACCATCGCGGGAGGCGGCGCGGCCGCGCTGCTCGCCGCCCCCACCGCGCACGCGGCCGCCCCGAGCAGCGTGCGGCTGCCCGCACCGACCGGCCACCGGCAAGTCGCCACCCGCTCGGTCCATCTGATCGACCGTCAGCGTCAGGACCCGTTCGCGCCGGTGCCCGCGCCGCGCGAGCTGATGGTCCAACTCTGGTACCCGGCACGGTCGGTGGACGGCGGCCCGGCGGCCGCGTACACCTCACCCCGGGTGGCGGCGGCGGTCGAGGCCGGGCTCGGACTGCCCGCCGGTCTAGTCGGCCGACTGCGCGGCCACGCCGTCACCGGAGCGCCGGCCGGGGTGCCGGCCGGGGTGCCGGGCGGCGGCCCGCTGGTGCTCTTCAGCCCCGGGCGGACCGGCATCCGGGCCGGGGCCACCGCACTGGCCGAGGAACTGGCCTCGCGCGGCTTCGTCGTGGCCGCCGTGGACCACACCTACGACGCGGCGGCGGTGGAGTTCCCGGACGGCCGGCTGGTGGCGGGCAACCTGCCCGCCGAACCGGAGGACTGGGACGCCCAGGACCGCAAGGAGGTCGCGGCCCGGGCGGCCGACCTGCGCTTCGTCGCGGAGCGGCTGGCCCGGCTGCTGCCCGGGACGGCCGGGCGGCCGGTCGGCGTGCTCGGCCACTCCCTGGGCGGGGCGGCCGCCGCCGAGGCGATGCGGCAGGACCGCCGCTTCGCGGCCGGACTCGACCTGGACGGCGGACTCTTCGGCTCGACCGTCCCCCGGACCGGACTCGACCGGCCCTTCCTCCTCCTCAACTCCCTGGAGGACCACGACACCTGGCGCCTCTTCCGGGAACACCACCACGCCTGGGGCCGCCAACTGCGGATCACCGGAGCCGGGCACCTGACCGCCACCGACATCCCGCACCTGGCCGGGCCGGGGCGGCTGGACCAGGTCTGGGACCCCGCGACCCACGGCGCCTTCCTCGGCACCGTCGCGGCGCGGCGGGGCACCGAGGTGGTCCGCGCGTACGTCGCGGCCTTCTTCGAGCGCTTCCTGCTCCTGCGGCCGGGCGGCGGTCTGCTCGATGCGCCGTCGGGGCGCTATCCGGAGGTCGTCCACCAGTGGAGCCGGAACGGGAGCTGACCACGGGGTATCGTCTCGGGGTCACGCCCTGCCGACCGGCCCCGCCGGCCGGTCGGCGCCCACAACGCCCTTGACCTGCGGTTTTGACGATCGGAGCGGTATCATGCCGGGAGCCGGGAGCCGGGAGCCGGGAGCCGGGAGCCGGGAGCCGGGAGCCGGGAGCCGGGAGCCGGGAGCCGTCGCGTCTCGCGGTCGGCGGTCCGCGCACGGCCCTCGCGGGTGGCGGCGTGAACGGGGGCGCGGCACGGGGTGAAGCACGGGGTACGGGGGATGCGGTGGCGGAGTCGGCCGACGGGCCGAGCGTGCTCCTGGTCATCCGCACCGCGACGACCCTGAACCGCCTGCTCGACGTCGTCCCGCTCTTCGCCGACGACCACCGCGTCCGCCTCCACTGGACGATCGCACCCGGCTCCGCCTACGACGACGGCCTCCCCGAGCTGCTGGAGCGTCACCACATCCGGGTCACCCCCTGGCGGGACGCCGTCGACCGCCGCTACGGCCTGGCGATCGGCGCCAGCGCCAACGGCGAGCTGTACCGTCTCCGCTCCCCGCTCCTCCTCGTCCCGCACGGCGCCGGCTTCAACAAGCGCCTGGGCGGCGCCGACGCCGCCGCGCCCTCCGGCCTCTCCCCCGAACAGCTGCTCCACGACGGCGAGGTGGTCCCGGCCGCCATCGGCCTCGCCCACCCCGCCCAGCTGACCAGGCTGACCCGGGCCTGCCCACCCGCCGCCGAACGGGCCACCGTGGTCGGGGACCCCTGCCACGACCGTCTCCGGGCCAGTCTGGAGTGGCGGGAGGAGTACCGCCGCGCCTTCGGGCTGCGGGCGGGACAGCAGCTGGTCGTGGTCTCCTCCACCTGGGGCCGCGCCTCGCTGAGCCACCGTCACCCCGAGCTGCTCACCCGCCTGCTGGCCGAGCTGCCGGTGGACGAGTACCGGGTCGCCCTGGTGCTGCACCCGAACGAGTGGGCCGAGCACGGCGCCTTCGCCCTCCGCCTGCGGCAGACGAGCGCCCGCGCCGCCGGGCTGATCTGCGTGCCGCCGCAGGAGGGGTGGCGAGCGGCGCTGGCGGCCGCCGGGGTGCTGATCGGGGACCACGGTTCGGTGGCGCTCTACGCGGCGGCAGCCGGGCTGCCGGTCCTGTTCGCCACCGACGGCACGGAGGGCACGGGCGGCACGGACGGCACGGACGGCACCGGCCACGACGAGCTCGACCCGGACTCACCGATGGCCGAACTCATGGCCACCGCACCCCGGTTGGACCTCACCGCGCCACTCCTCCCGCAGCTCTCCGGCGACCTCGCCCCGGCCCTGCTGCCGCCGGGCGCGTTCGCCGCCGAGGGCTCCTCGCTCACACTGCTCGCCGAGCTGGTCCACCGCCACCTCGGCCTCACCCCGCCCGCCACCGCCCCGACCGCGGAGCCGGTCCCGCTCCCCCGGCTCGACACCGCGCCGGTCCGCCAACTCACCGTCCACACCGCCCTGGTGGAGCCCGCGACGGAGGGCAAGCCCGCCCTGGTCCGGTTGGAGCGCCGCCCCTCCCGGCTGTCGGACCTCCACCCCCACGACGAGGCGGCCCACCGCCACCGGCTGGCCGAGCTCTCGCCCGAGGCCGGGCGTCTGGCCCAGAGTGCGGCCGTCCTCTCCACCCACGAGCCCACCCTCGGCACCGACTGGCTCGACCGCACCCTCGCCCGCCACCCCGCCTGCCGGATCGCGGCCGTCGTCCTGGACCGGCACCGCTGCCTGCTGCGGCTACGCACCGGCGAGCTGCTCACCACCACCCTGACCGCCGACGCCGACCCGCTGCTCGCCGCCTCCGCCCTGCAGCACCTGCTGTCCCTGGGCGAGCCCGTGCCCGGCGCCGTCCGCATCGAGATCGGCGGCCACCGCCACACCGCCACCGTCGAACCGGCGTCACCCTCGGCCTGCTGACTCCCCGTCGGCCATCCGCCAGGTCCCCGTGCCCAGGTCGAGCACGGCCGTGCGGTCGGTCCGCTCCGGCCACTCCCCCAGCCGCCAGGGCCGCTCCAGCACGCCCAGCGCGATGCCCACCCCGGCCTCGGAGGCCTCCGCCACGACGCCGATCCAGTGCGGGCTCCGGGCGATCAGCCGCTCCACCAGCGCCCCGTCGGGCTCCGGAACCGCCAGGGTCTGTCCGTCGGCGCCGGGCGGCGTCCCCCGCACGCCGTGCAGGGCCGAGCCGGCCATCAGCGCCAGCAGCCGGGCGAACAGCCGGACCGGGAGCTCCGCGTCCCTGGTCTCCAGGTGCACATAGCAGTCGTCGTGCCCGGAGAAGTAGAACCGCGAGCCCGGTAGGCGCGTGAGCACCGGCTCACCGGCCCGGGCCGTGCCGATCGCCAGCGCGAGCTCGTCCAGCTGCTCCGCCGTCTGCCCCGGCTCCACGTCCACCAGGGTCAGCTCGTAGGGTGACCAACTGCCGTCCAGGAAGCGGGGCATGACGTCCCGTTCCAGCACCAGCAGCTCCTCGCTCAGGTCGATCGACCCACCGGCCCGGTCACCGATCGGGTGGACCCGGCAGGCTGCGCCCTGGTCCGCCGCGATCTCCCCGGGGCTCCAGAACCGGTAGTCCTCGTCCAGGAAACTGTTGGTCGCCAGGCCGGCCACCACCACCTCCTCCCGCGCGGACCGCAGCAGCAGGTCCAGCAGCTCGCTGCCCTGCGCGGCGGCGGCCGAGACCGTCCGGATCCCCTCGTCCTCCCGGACGCTGAAGGCCAGCGGGAACGCCGCCCCCGCCAGGCCCACGGAGTTCACGCCGAACGCCCCGCGCCGGTCCACCTCGACCACTGCACTCCCCCACCACTCGTCCTCATGCGCCCTCACCGTATCGGGCGGTCAGCTCCGCCCCGATCCGGGCCAGTTCGGCCCTGGCCTCCGGCGGTTCCAGGATCTCGATCCGCGCCCCGAGCCCGGCGAGCCGGGCCGCGATGACCTCGGGCGCCGGGCCGTCGACCTCCAGCTCCCGCCGCCCGTCCGGGAGTTCGCGCAGCGGCCGGACCCGGCCGGAGCTCAGGCGGTGCAGCAGGGCCTCGGTGCCGGGCTCGACCCGCACCAGCACGGTGGCGGCATGCAGGCGCTCCTCCATCCCCGCGGCCAACTCCCGCCAGACGGCGGCCAGATCGAAGCCCTCCGGACGGTCGACGGGCAGGCCGGTCGGAGTGGCCCCGGTGACGCGGCTGAGGCGGTAGGAGCGCAGGCCCGCCTCGGTGGCCGCGACGAGGTAGCCGACGCCCGCCTTGGTGGCCAGGCCGAGCGGGTGGACGGTGCGCTCCCGCTCGGGCCGCCCTGGGGTGGCGTAGCCGAGCCGGACCTGTTCGCCCTCCACCACGGCCCGTTGGAGCACCTCCAGGTGCGGTTCGGCGGCGGTGACGGGCGCCCGGGACCAGTCGGTCGGGTCGGCCACACCGCCGCGGGCGGCCGCCTCGGCCCCGGCCCGCTGGGGCGCGGGCAGGGCCTGGACCAGCTTGCGCAGCAGGGTGCGGGCCTCGGGCGAGGAGGCGGCGGGCCCGGCCGTGAGGAAGAGCGAGCGGATCTCGTCCGTGGTCAGGCCGTTGAGGGTGGTGCGGGCCCCGCCGACCAGGGTCCAACCGCCGCCCCGGCCACGCTGGGAGTACAGCGGCACGCCGGAGGCGGCCAGCGCCTCCAGGTCGCGCCGGGCGGTGCGCTCGGAGGTCTCCAGCTCGGCGGCCACCTCGGCCACGGTGACGCGGCCCCGCCGCTGGAGCAGCAGCAGGGTGGCGACCAGTCGATCGGCTCTCATGGACCGCCATTCTGCTGGCTCCGCGCGCCCCACTCCGACCGGTTTTCCGGCGGCTCGTCAAACTGGCCAGAAGGTGGCCACTTTGACCGGAAGGCTGAGCTCATCGCCCCCGGAAGCGCCGGGCAGTGACGAGAGTGGAGCAGAAGATGATCGTGGTGACCGGAGCCACCGGGAACGTCGGCCGACCGCTGGTGCAGGTCCTGGCCGAGGCCGGGGAGCGGGTGACGGCGGTGTCCCGGAACGCGGCGGAGGGGCTCCCGGTGGGGGTGCTGCACCGGGTGGCCGATCTGGCCGAACCGGCTTCCCTGGAGCCGGTGTTGGCGGGGGCGGAGGCGCTGTACCTGCTGATCGCGGGATCGGGCGCGGAGCTCGATCCGGAGGCGGTGCTCGGGGTGGCGAAGGCGGCGGGGGTGCGGCGGGTGGTGCTCCAGTCCTCGCAGGCGGCGGGTACCCGTCCCGGGCTGGCTTCGCACGACGGCCTGCGGGCCTTCGAGGCGGCGTTGCGCGGTTCGGGCCTGGAGTGGACCGTTCTGCGCCCCGGCGGATTCGCCTCCAACGCCTACCTCTGGCTGGAGTCGGTGAAGGCCCACCGGACGGTGGCGGCGCCCTTCGGCGAGGTGGGCCTGCCGCTGGTGGACCCGGCGGACATCGCCGCCGTGGCGGCCGCGGCGCTCCGCGACCGGGCGGGCGCCCACGCCGGACGGACCTACCAACTGACCGGCCCCGCGCGGGTTTCGCCCCGCGAGCAGGCCGAGGCGCTGGCCGCGGCGGTCGGCGAGCCGGTCCGGTTCGTGGAGCTGAGCCGGGACGAGGCCCGCGGGCACCTCACCCGCTTCCTCCCGGAGGTGGTGGCGGAGGGCACCCTCGACATCCTCGGCGAGCCGAACGTCGAGGAGGTGCGGTTGAGCCCCGACGTGGAGACGGTGCTCGGCCGCGCCCCGCACTCCTTCGCCGACTGGGCCGGGCGCCACGCCGCCGCCTTCCGCTGAACCCGTGGCTCGGCGCGCCTGGCGGGGTCAGGGGTTCAGCCCTCGGAGCACTCCGGCTCCGAGGAAGCCTCCAACTCCTCGACCTTGGCACCGAGTTCGGCGGCCCGGGGGCTGCCCGTGGCCTGGTGGATCCGCCAGGCGGCGTCCAGGTGCCGGTGGGCGGCCGCCCGGTCCCCGGCCGCCAGTGCGGTCTCGGCGAGCAGTTCCAGCACGGGCGCCCGGTCGACCGGGGTGTCCCGTTCGGTGAAGACGTGCAGGGCCTGCTCCAGCAGTTCGGTGGCCTGCTGGAGCCGCCCCAGCCGCAGCTGCACCCCGCCGAGGCTGGTGGCGATCCGGGCGGTGGTGCGGCGGTCGGTGCCGTCCCCGAGCCGGTACGCGCGCAGCAGCACCTCCGCAGCCGCGTCCCACTGCCCGCGCCGGTCCAACACCTGCCCGAGGTGGTGGAGTTGGAGCCGGGTGCCGCGGACCTGACGGAGGTTCTCGTTGATCTGGAGCGACTCCTCGAAGGCGGCCTGGGCCTCGTTCAGCCGCCCCTGGGCCAACCAGGCCTTGCCGGAGAACTCCAGCACCATCGCGGTGGCCCGCCGGTCCCCGGCCAGCCGGGTGGCGGCCAGGGCGGGGCGCAACTGGGCGTGGGCGGCGTCGAAGTCGCGCAGCTCCCAGTGGGCCCGGGCGAGTTGGGCCCGGTAGCGGGCCAGGAGCAGCAGCTCCTCCTCGCGTTCGGCGGAGGCGACGGCGAGGGTGTAGGCCTCGATCCAGTAGTCGTACGGCCGCTGGTCCTCGACCAGCTTCCAGAGCGGTTCGGCCAGCCGGCAGACCATCGGGTCGTCGCCCAGGGCCGCGGCCGTGTGGAGGCAGGCCAGCAGGTTGTGCCGCTGGGCGCGGAACCACCGGAGGGCGGCCGTGTCGTCGGCGAACTCCACGTCGGGCCCGGGGCCTTGGGGCAGCGGTGCGAGGTAGCGCAGCCGTTCGCCGATCGCCCGGTCGGCGCGTTCGGCCTGGCGGGCGTACCAGTGGACGGTGCGCTGCCAGATCGCCGAGCGGCCGATGCCGCTCGGGTCGGCGGCCCGGGCCCGGCGGGCGGCGTGCTCGCGCAGCAGGCGGTGGTAGCCGAACCGCCCGGTGGCGGCGTCCTCCTCGAGCAGCCCGGCGTCCACCAGCTCGGCGAGCCCGGCCTCGGCGGCCCAGGCGTCCAGGTCGGCGGCGGCCGCGGCCGCCCCGGAGGCGAACCCGCCGCCCGGGTGGTCGGCGAGCGAGCGGTAGAGCAGGGCGGCGTCCTCGGGCAGGGCCTGGTAGCTCGCGTCCCAGAGTGCCTCCACGCCCGTGCCTCCGATCACCCCGCCACCCGTACCCGCCCCACCGTCGGTCCGCGCCGCCGCCTCGGCCGCTCTCAGCCGGTCGACCAGGTCGGCCACCCGGGCCCGCCGCATCCGGCGCAGCTGCCCGCCGGCCGCCCGCAGCGCGATCGGCAACCCGCCGCACAGCTCGGCGAGTTCGGCCACCGCCGCCTCTTCGGCGGCCGCCCGCTCGGGGCCGATCAGCTCGGCCAGCATGCGGCGGGCGTCTCCCGGCGGGAGCATGCCGAGCGGGACGGCGAGGGCGCCGTTCTGCTCGGCCTCCGGCAGCCGGGCCTGACTGGTGACCACGGCCGCGCTCTGCTCCCCGGCCGGGAGCAGCAGGGCGAGTTCGGCCTCGTCCTGGACGTCGTCCAGCAGCACCAGCACCCGGCTGCCGGTGGTCCGGGAGCGGAACAGCGCCTGACGCTCCGCCAGGGTGGGCGGCAGCCAGCCGGCGTCCACGCCGAGCGACTCCAGCCAGCCGCCGAGCACAGCGGCGAAGTCCACCGCGCCGTCCTGGCGCAGCCGGCCGAGGTCGGCGTAGAGCTGGCCGTCGGGGAAGCGCTCGCGCATCCGGTGGCCCCAGTGGGCCCCGAGCTCGCTCTTTCCCACGCCGCCGACGCCGCTGAGCACCAGCACCGCCGGGCGCCCGGTGCGGGGGCGGCCGAGCTCCGCGGTGCAACCGGCCTGTTCGGCCTGACGGTCGAAGAACCTGCCCTTGGTGAGCGGGAGTTGGCCGGGCACCGGCCGCTGCGGGCCGCTGACCGTCAGGTGCTCGATCACCTGGGCCTGGATGAGGTGACCGTCCACCCGGCCGCCGTCCACCCGGTTCACCCCGGCCGCCGCCCGCTGTGCCACCTCGTCGGACTCCGGTCGCTCCGCCACGCCCACCCCTCAAGCCGCCCTGACCGCCAACACTGTAGACGTTCCGTCAGGCGAAAGGGTTGTGGGCGCACCGGTCCGCCGGTCAGGCCGCGCAGAACTCGTTGCCCTCGGGATCGCGCATCACCCACCAGTGCCCGGCCGGGCCCTTGTCCACCTCCTGGACCTTGACCGCGCCGAGCCCCTCCAACCGCGCGACCAGCCCGGCCAGGCCCTCCGGCCCGGCGTGCAGGTCGATGTGCAGGCGGTTCTTGACGGTCTTGGGCTCGGGGACCTGCTGGAAGAGCAGGCGGCGGCCCTTGCCGACCCCGCTCGCCGGGTCGTAGGGGTCCTCGGGGTGGCGGACGGCGCCGTAGCCGCGGAAGACCTTGCGGCCGCGGTGCTCGGTGACGGCCGCCTCGGGCAGGTGGTCTGCGGCGAGCAGCTGGTCGATCAGCGGGCTCGGGTCCTCCACCTCGTACTCCAGGGCGGCGGCCCAGAAGTCCGCCAGGGCCGAGGGGTCTGCGCAGTCGATGACGAGTTTCCAGTTCAAAGCCATGTAACCAGTTATATTGGTTACATGGATCCGTCCGCAACCAGAGGCCTGACGCTGCGCTCGCGCAGCGGCTCCACCTACCGTTTCGACCCCGGGGCGCTCTGCCTTGAGCTGATGACCACCGGAGGCCCCGGCCCCTACCGCGTCTTCGAGGTGCTGCACGCTCCGGCCGACGTGGCCGACTTCGCCGGGCGCTCACGCCTGGACCCCACACCCGAGTTGGAGGTCGCCGAGCGGGACGTGGCCGAGCTCCGGGCGCTGCGCGACGCGCTGTTCGGGCTGGTGCGCGCCCACCTCGACGGCGCACCGCTCCCGGCCGACGAGCTGGCCGTCCTCAACGCCGCCGCCGCCCGGCCCGCGCTGGCACCGGCCGTGACGGCCGACGGCGGCCGGGGGTGGGCACCCGGGGCCACCGGCGCCCAGCTGGTCGCCACCCTCGCCCGCGACGCGGTCGACCTGCTGACCGGCCCCTTCGCCCACCGGGTCCGCACCTGCTCGGCCGGCGACTGCCAGCTGGTGTACGTCGACACCTCCCGCCCCGGGAACCGCCGCTGGTGCTCCATGGAGCACTGCGGCAACCGCCACAAGGTCCGCGCCCTGCGGGCCCGCCACTCCGAGGAAGGATGACCGCCGTGCCCATCGGACTCACCAAGGACGCGGGTTGGCAGATCGGCGTCTCCCGGACCCTGCCGCACCCCGTCGCCCTGGTCTGGGAATTCGTCAGCAGCGCGGAGGGCCTGGCCCTCTGGCTCGGCCCCGGCACCGAGCTCACCCCCGAACGGGGTGCTCCCTACCGGACCGGCCAGGGCGTCACGGGCGAGGTCCGCGGCTACCGGCCGCGCGAACGCATCCGCGTCACCCACGGCTCCGGCACCGTCCAGGTCGCCATGGTCCCGACGGGCGACGGCTCCCGGACGGTGCTCCGCTTCCACCAGGACCGGATGGCCGACGCGGCGGAGCGCGAGCGGCAGCGGGCGCACTGGAAGGCGGTCATGGACCTGGTCGCCGCCGCGCTCGACCGGGCGCCCTGACGGAGGGTCAGCCGACCGGCTCCACGGCCGGGCTCGCTGCGGGCTCGACGGGGGCGGACCGCCGGGAGGGGCGGTCGAGCGCCCAGGCCGCGGTGGCCACCAGGCAGCCGGTGAGGGCCAGCCCGGAGCCGACCAGGGTGGGCGAGGTCCAGCCGAGCCCGGCCGACAGGGCCAGGCTGCCGAGGTAGGCGCCCTGCGCGTTGGCGAGGTTGAAGGCGCCCTGCACGGTGGCCGAGGCCAGGGTCGGCGCGGTCCGTGCCTTCTGCATCACCAGGGTCTGCACCGTCGGCACGGTGGCGAAGCCGAACAGGCCGATCAGCACCACGGTGAGCGCCGCCGCCCACGGGGTGCCCGCGGTCACCGCGAACAGGGCCAGCGCCAGCGCCATCAGCAGGAAGGCGGCGCTGATCGAGGGCCGCAGCGCGCGGTCCGCCGCGTAGCCGCCGATCAGGTTCCCGAGCGTCATCCCGACGCCGAACAGGGCGAGCACCACCGTGACGCCCTGTCCGGAGAAGCCGGCCACCTCGGTGAGCACCGGGGTGATGTAGGTGTAACAGGCGAACAGCCCGGCGCAGCCGGTCACCACCCGTGCCGAGGGCCAGCCAGAGCTGGCCGCTGCGGAAGGTGGCCAGCTCACTGCGCAGGCCGGCACCGGGGCGGCTGGGCAGTTCGGGGCAGCAGCCGGGCCAGGGCGAGCGTGCCGACCGCGCCGGCGCCGACCACCACGAGCATCGCCGAGCGCCACCCGAGGTGCTGGCCCAGCAGGGTGGCGGCCGGCACGCCGAGGATGGTGGCCACGGTCAGCCCGGAGAACATCACCGAGACCGCCCGGGCCCGCAGGTGCGGCGGCGCCAGCTCGGCGGCGGCCACCGCACCGGCCCCGAAGAAGGCGCCGTGCGGCAGCCCGGTGATCAGCCGGGCGGCGGCCAGTAGGGCAAAGTTCGGGGCCAGCGCGCAGAGCAGGTTCCCGACCGTGAACAGCGCGGACAGGCCGATCAGCACGGCCTTGCGGGGCAGCTTCGCGCAGAGCGCGGTGAGCAGCGGGGCCCCGATGACCACCCCGATCGCGTACATCGAGATCAGCCAGCCGGCCTGCGGCAACCGGGACTCCGAGGTCGTCGGCGACCTGCGGGAGCAGGCCCATCGCGGCGAACTCGGTGGTGCCGATCGCGAAGGCGGTGAGGGCGAGGGGCGACGAGCGCCAGCGGCATGACGGGACCAACTCCAGGGGTGGGGTGACATGGGGCGGTCGCCACTGACCACCTGCGCGAGGGTTCGGGGCAGTTTACCGAGCCGAGGTCAGCGTCCGGATCCGGCGGAGCTCGCCGTGGATCTCGGCCAGCGTGCGGCAGTCGGCGGGGACGGCGCCCTCCGCAGGGCCGGGCGTCACCTTCCCGGCGTCCAACTCCCTTGCCAGGAGCTCCAGTTCGGCGACGCTCCGCCGAGCGTCCGGCTCCGGCGGGTACGGGCGGCCGTGGTCGAGCCGGACGGCGCAGGCGGTGGTCGCGTCGACGATCCGCTCCGCCCCGGCACCGACCGGCAGCCAGTCGCGGTCCGCCCGCAGCTCGGCGGCGGCGGTCTCGGCGGCGGCCCGCGCCTCGGCCAGTGCCCGGTAGGCGGTGCGGCGCAGGGCATCCCGCTCCGCGCGGACGGACCGCTCGGGGGCGAGCACGTGGTCCAGGTAGCACTGGGGCGTGCCGCAGCGCGACGGCGTACCGGTGACGACCCGGGTCCGGGTGGAGCTGAGCCGGGGCAGGTGGCCGACCAGCAGGACGGCGAGGCAGGCCAGCACCGTGTCCGCCAGCCGGGTGCCGGCCGCGCTGGTGTCCCCGGCGAGCGAGACGAAGGCGAGCACGGTGACGGTCACCACCGCCGTCTGGGCGGCGAAGTGACGGGCCGCCAGCGGGACCAGCGCCCCGCCCAGGGTCGCGGCGGCCACCTCCGCGCCGTGCGGCAGCAGCACGGCGGCGAACAGCACCCCGACGGCCGTCCCGGCGCAGCGGCTGACCACCCGCGAGAACAGCGGCCCGATGTCCGGCTTCACCAGGAACGCGGCGGTGACGGGCAGCCAGTACCAGTAGGCGGCCCCGAGCAGCAGCGCGAGCGTGGTCGAGACAGCCACGCAGGCCGCCACCCGCAGCCCGTACTCCGCGCCCGGCCGGGCCGGTCGGCAGCGCTCGGGGCGCACCCGGGGCGGCGCGGCCACCGGCTCGTC